>NZ_JBALCE010000118.1:0-165992 GCF_036919815.1 Nostoc sp. | reverse complement strand
TTTTGAAGGTGCGGTGAATATGGCGCGGGATATGTACAATGCCATCTATTCCCCTCTGATGAAACTCGCTAAATCTGATATCCGTGGTGAGCAAATGAAAACTGTTATCACTGAAGAAAATAGTAAAATTGGGGAGAGTGAAGTAGAACAATCGAAATCTTTTGATATTACATCAACCGAACCTATAGTAGGATTTGAAAGTTCAAAAATCGAAACTCAGCCATTTCTACTACCTGCTGATAAACCATTATTTCGGGAGAGCGAAGTAGAACAATCCAAATCTTTTGATATTAGATCAACCGAACCTATCACAGGATTTGAAAGTTCAAAAATTGAAACTCAGCCATTTCTACTACCTGATAATCAACCCTTACCTCAATGGCAGGAAATTGGTGGTAAATTCTCTGCGTTTTTGGAGCAATTGCCTAAATATTTAGGTAGTTTTTCCACTGAATACCAGATGCCAATTATTTGTTTCGCTACAATTATTACAGCGACTGTTGCAATTAAGATAATTCTAGCTGTATTAGATGTAATAAATGACATTCCCCAGTTAAATCTAGTTTTTGAGTTGACTGGAATTGGTTACTTAATCTGGTTTGTTTTCCGATATCTATTCAAAGCTTCTACTCGGCAAGAGTTAGCTGCACAAATTAGTTTTATCCAAAAAGAAATTGTCGAGGGACAAGATTAATAAGCTGTTATGCCTCCACATTTGCTTTCTTTCATAGTGAAAGAAGCCACAAGGCAAACAAACACATCCCCGCACTATGCAAGAAGTTGCTCGGATTTTGAGATCAAATAGCTATGTTGCCTAGGCGTAGCCCGTCGTAGACATTGTGATCGCTTCTCTACGAATGCGAATACCGTGTCGGAGACAGAGGCTGCGCCAACAAGACGCTCTGCATAGCTTGCTTAAAGGGGTACGCTACGCTCGCCGTAGGCATCGTAAAAGCACCACAGTCGTAGTTACTCGTGAAGTCTTGCCATGTGTGTAATCTCATCAAGATAAAAAACTTTTTACTTAAAGTTTTGATAAAGTCAGCGTTTAATTACGTAATTGAATTGAATTTTTCCAACCAAGTTGGTATGATAGCTTTAATCGAAAACATAAATGCGTATTAACACATACGTAATAAATATTGATGAATAATTCATAAAGTTTAAACGCTCATAAAAATGAATGTTTTAGCATTAATTACCAAAAGCTCACACAGTATTAATGCTAAAGAGCTTGTATAAAGACCAGAAAAAGTAATTTTTTCTTTACTCATGGGCGATTAAAAAATCATGAAAAAGTATTTGCTTGCCACTTCGCTGACTGTATTCGTTCTCAATATTACCTTTACAAAACATTCAAGTTAGCTATGAACGCCACAGTTAGAACATTGAGGAATCTGCTTAATTTTGAAACAAGCTGTTAGTAAATTTCAGGAGAAAACAAACTATGAATAAAGTAATTATCTTTCCTTTCTTTTCTCAAGCAATGGCGAAGATTGGTACAACTTTGATAGCAGGAGTGACATTTAGTCTGTTGCTTTCTAACCCCATCTATGCTGCCACCTTTGGTACTAATTTGATAGTAAATGGTGATGCAGAACTTGGGCAAGGAGATCCAATTGGTAACGCTGTTGGGACTGATATACCTACTATCCCTGGCTGGACTTCGACAGGTAGTTTCAGTGTATTAAAGTACGGGGCAACAGGTTTTAGCTTTACCAACCCATTAGGTAATGTAGTAAATGTGACTGTTCCTGGTACTGATGTTCCGGGGCCAAGTAATCGCGGCGCAAATTTATTCTTTGGTGGTGCAGATCGAGCCTCGAGCAGTGCTTCGCAATTAATCGATATATCTGATCTGGCCTCAACTATTGATGCAGGTGAAGGTACATTTAACTTAAACGGCTGGTTGGGGGGATATAGCACTGATGAAGATAGCGCATCACTAAACATTACTTTCCTCGATCGAGCTAACCAATCTCTAGGCATAGCAAGTATTACTTCGCCAACTGCCGCGCAAAGAAACAACACCACAGGCTTATTTTTGCAGTCAGCTGATGGCTCTGTACCTGTGGGTACACGTCAAATTAATCTACTGCTGAACGCCAATTATGCCAGAGGACGAGTAAACGACGCTTACGCAGATAATCTTTCCTTGGTAATTACTCAAGTCCCAGAACCATCAATCTCTGGTTTGTTGTTAATTGGCTTATCTTGCCTCACAGCATGGAAATTGCGTAGATATCGTCAAGTATTGCAATAAAATCATCAGATTCTGCAACAGTTGAACTTCTCTAATTGTTGCAGTCCAAACCTTACTAAAGAGTTTTCCCACTACACCAAGCCATTTGTATTTGAGGAGTCATCAGTTTTATGTTAGAAACAAAGTTTTTTCAAAAACCATTAATGGTTATTCTGGGGTTAGCATTAGCTACTGTTTGTACTGCTCAACCCTCGAAAGCTGCTGTCTTTAATTATCAAGGTGATACAACAAACGAACCGATTTGGCGGCGTGTAGCGCCAGGTAATCCTCCCACTCTTATCAGTGGTGAAAAAGATGGAAATTTGGGAATGAGCGTACCTTACAGCGTATTTGATTTTACGATCGATCAATCCGGTTTATATACTATAAGTGGTGATTCTGAACCTACACCACCTGCAAATAGAAAATGGGATATTTTCTTAGCTTTATATCAGGAAAGTTTTAATCCTACCGAACAATTAACCAATGTTCTTATAGCAAATACTACTACGAATGGTAGTACTGTTACTTTCGACCGAGAACTTGTTACAGGACAGAAATACTTTTTAGTTACTACTGGTCGTCGAGTGAATGATTTTGGTGCTTTTACCAACACAATTAGCGGTTCGGGTAAAATCGTAGCAGTTCCCGAATCAGATTCAATACTTGGCACATTAGCAGTTGTGAGTGTTGGTTTACTTCTGTATAAGCGAAAATCGGGTATTGTTACGGTGCGCTAGCGCAAACATAGTTTATTGATGTGTAGACCAGAGGGGTTGCCGTAGGTATCCCCCTGGGGATTTTAAAATAGCTTCACCTTGAACAAATCTATTATGTGTTAGGCGATCGTTTTTCTCTAAAGGCATCATTCGATAATGTGTGATTTTTGACTTTTTTTGAATTAAAAGTTAAAAATTAAAGGCGAATACTACTTTTGTCCAACTATTTTGGTAAAAATTGTAAAGTTATCTCAAAAATAATCTTGAATACCCATAATGAGTGTTTTCTTCTCAGATGAGGCGATCGCTAGGTTAATTCAGGAAGATGTTCCCTATCTAGATTTGACAACCTACGGGCTTGGCATTGGCAAGCAAGCCGGTGAAATCGAGTTTTCTACCCGTCATCCGATGACCATTTGCGCTACTGAAGAAGCAGCCAGAGTGTTAAAATATTGTGGTGCCGAAGTTCATTATCAAGTCGAAAGTGGTACAGTATGCCAGGAGAAGCAATTAATTCTTCAAGCTAGTGGCACTGCTCAAGCTTTGCACAGTGGCTGGAGAGTTGCTTTAAATTTGGTGGAATACGCCTCCAACATTGCTTCGCGTACAAGAGTATTAGTAGATACTGCTAAAACAGTAAATCAGTCTGTTTCTATTGTAACTACTCGTAAATGTTTTCCAGGTACTAGAGCGCTTTCCATCAAAGCAGTTCTAGCTGGCGGGGCTTTTTTTCATCGCTTAGGATTATCTGAAACTGTTCTGATCTTTAACCAACACCTGATATTCCTGGGAGGTATAGTTGGGCTAATTGAACGCATGAATGAACTGCGACGACAGTTTCCAGAACAACATATTTGCGTTGAAGTTGATACACCAAAAGATGCTTGGATCGCTGCTCAAGCAGGTGTAGATTTAATTCAGTTTGATAAAATTCCGATCCCAGACCTTGAGCCTCTAGTTTTGAAGTTGAAGCAGCAGTATCCAAACTTAAAACTAGCAGCAGCTGGTGGTATTACCTCTGAAAATATAAAGGATTATGCTAGCACTGGTGTAGATATTTTAGTGACAAGTTCACCGTACTTTGGTAAACCGTGCGATATTGCAGTCAAAATGACGATGGCACAGTAGTGCATTTTTAATTTAGTTTGAACAAAAAATGTTTCGCGCAGTCCCCACCTAAAAATACTATAAAAACATCTACATTTTAGGTGGGGTTAGCGAAACCGATATAAAAACGCGTTGGCGGAGCCTAAGAAGAGAAGCAACAATATTTTCTGATTCCATGTTATTATTTTAGTAATTAGTTTTTGCGGTACTGTAAAAGTTTTATAACTGGAGACATAGACCAATTTCAATAATTATTTATAAATAGTAAAAAGTCATTATATCAACAATACTTTTTACTAGGGTGAACGTAGGCAAAAGTTCTAACGACACACTGAGAACGCCAGTATCCCTGGTAACGCAGAGAAGTCTTAAAACTTCAAAGCGCAAGAATCCTCAACTATAATCTCTGATTTAGTTGGGGTGCGTTCAATACTTAAGATTGCAGTTGTTAAAACGCAGGAGATGAACCATAAAGAATAGTGTTTACGCAAGACTTAGAACGGAAGTAGAGTAGGCGTTTTACGAAGCTCTTAAGTAGTTGATGAAATAGAGCGATAGACGGTTATATCGCTCTCTTCACTACACCTGTGAACCGTTCCACTAGTCTATTGGTTGCATACACTATGAGTCTAGTAGCTGGATAGTTTTGCTCCAACTATAGTGTCGGCACAACTACAGCCCTTCTCCATAAATCGGACAGTTTTCTAATTTACAGGTAAATCTCACTTATAAACACTTTATTAGCTTGATAGTAACCTATTTATAAAACAAATAATGACAGCAAGGTTGTATACAATATTAAGCTTCACTATTTTAAAAATAAATAAAAATTAATTTTATTAGCGTTTAATTACCAAATAATATGGTAATTTACTCAATAAGTTGGTATTATCTTCATTAGATTACACAGATACACTTATCCATTTGGAAAAACGCAAATCTAACAAGAGGTTTGCGGCTAACTTTGGCGTAAGGATTCATTAGTTTTTAATAACACAGAAAAGAAAACTAGCTATTTTGTATCGTTTGGTAAGGAGTTGAAAGTTTAACGATAGAACCGTTTTGATTTTTATCTAACAAAATTTATTGTCAACTTGCTCAGTTTTGGCGATAATGATACTAATTTTTGGTGAGCAAACAGCTTTGAGCAAAACTATCTAATTTTTTCAATATTCAATAGTAAACGGAGAAATGTTTTATGCGTTTTACCCGCACGATACCCATTGCGTCTTTAATACTATCGATACTGGTTTTATGGCAGCCTACTTTAGCTGACTCAAGAAGTGGTCTTCCCTCGGAAAAAGAAGAAAAAATTCCATCTGTCTGGGATAAAAATAAGTGTCTTGGAGGTTTTTCGCCAAGTTTTCGCTTGGGTGGAGAACTCAATAATCCAACCACATATAACTTGCAAAACCTGAAAAATTTGCGAGATGCTTTAAAAAGACAAAATCCAGCATTAGTTACTGAAATCACTGTGAGCTTTCAAACCGGCTCAGGGCCACGAACCGAAACATACTATGGAGTCCCCCTATGGGAATTAATTAATAATCCGAAAGCCGGAGGTGGTCTAAAACCTGGGAATTCTGGAGTGAATAGTAAAAACTCTTTTCTGAGGCAATATGTTCTAGTTGACGCCAGAGATTGCTATGGTGCAGTCGTAGCTATTGGTGAAATTCAACCTAATTTTGAAGGGAAAACAGTGCTAGTTGCATTTGCAAAAAAAGGTAGTGATGGTAAAGTCGTGCCTTTAACAGATGAAGGATTTGCTCGTTTAGTAGTTCCAGGTGACAAAGCTGGAGGTCGTTACGTTAGTAATGTGACAAATATCCTCATATTATCTGCTCCTCCTTCTCCTTTGAAACCAAAATATTTCTGATGTAGAGGCTAAGGTTGTCAGTCTCAAGACTATCAGCAATAACTTCTGGAGACATTTGTAAACCTATTGAGTATGACTGGCGAAAAGCTTGTTTACGCCCACCATATCTTCAATAATTAACCAAGCCCAATACGGTTTGAATAAGCTGTTGAGGCAGAGGAGGAAAAAGAGTTTTTGAGCAATAATTCTTTCTCTCCCTGCTTAATAACTGCTTAATAACTGCTTGCCTCAACTGATAATTTTCTTAACCGAACCGTATAGTCACAAAACTAACATTTGTCTATATAAAGTAATTGACAATTTTCCAACTAAGTTGGTAATCTTAACTTTGAGGGGAAAATACCCAAAAACTTGGAGATTTTAGCGAACAGATGAAAAAATTTTTTTTGACAGGTTCTTTGGCAGCTTGTGCCTTTAGTGTTCTGATACCAAATCAAGCTTTTGCCGCTAATCTCAAGTTATATGGAGCAGGTAGTTTAAGAAATGCACTAACGGAAGTCAGCCAAGACTTCACCCAAGAAACAGGAATAGGAACGAATACAGTATTTGGGCCATCAGGGATTAGAGAGCAAGCAATAGAAACAGAACTCCAACTTGGACAGCCTACTGCTGATGTCTTTGCTAGTGCAGATATTCGAAATCCCCAAAAACTCTACATTAAGGGGTTGAGCAGTCAGCCAGTGGAATTTACTCAAAACCATATTGTAGCGGTGTTTTCCTCAAAGTATTCCCAGACACAAATTACACCAAATCAGGTATTAGATTACTTCCTAAATCCCGATATCAAGTTGGGAACTTCAACACCTATATCAGATCCTCTTGGAGACTACACTCAAGAGATATTCACTCAAGCTAATTCAAAAATCCCTGGTAGTTTTGATACCCTCAATAGTAAAGCCTTGCGATTAACAGGTGGAACGAATTCCCCAATAGTTCCATCAGGACAGGACAGCTTAGTGTATTTTCTAGACAACACTCAGCAAGCAGATGTTTTCTTAACTTACTATACTGGCGCGATCGCATCGCAAAAAATTGATCCGAGTCTGCAAGTAGTTGGGCTACCAGATTATTTGTCTGTTGCAGCACCATTTGGTTTAACAGTTATCAAAAATGCTGATCCGAATGCACAGAAACTAGCAGATTATATTTTGTCAGAGAAAGGACAGCAAATTTTGCATAAGTATGGCTTTACTAGCCCCGTCAAATCAGTACCCGAACCCAACTATGTTTGCGGACTATTACTAGCTGCAGCTATGGGTTTAGCACTCAATAAAAAATTGGCAGAGCCAAAGCAAAAGATACAAGTTTAAAATCTTAGATAAACGGAATCAAAATTGCAGCGATAGGAAAATGATTGTTGGCAGCGACAATCATTTTTAATCTCATCTTATAATTTATTTATAGTAGTAACAGACACCGCAATTTTCAGCGCCTAAGCCTCTTAATTATCCATTAAGACAAATATATCTCGTCCCAAAAAATACTACATTCGCATTTTGAAGATTACTCAAAGCCCATATTGGTACTGTATATCTCAATGGCGCTGATATCTTTCGACAGTCAACAACCGTAGTTGTACAGCAATTTGGTATTCTTCCTCAGCCAACGACTTTCTTAGACTTGGCTCATCAAGTAGATTCGATTGTTTATAAAGATGTTGTTTGCGAATTTTCCGAGCAAGAGCTGCTACCACACACCAGACATGAAGGATCATGATAAGAATTTCGTTTGGCAAATTCCATTCGCATCAAGTCGATTGTCAGCAGTTGTGATAATAGGGGTTGACTAAACTTAGTAATCAACTTTATTACCTCTAATGCTGTCAGACAAGCTAGTGTACCAGAAACAGCACCGATAACCGAGAAGCCACGCTGATTCCAATCTGGCTTTTCTGGGAACAAGCATGATAGACAAGGAGTGACACCAGGAATAATCGTCGTCAGGTAAGCTTCCATTCCGTCCATTGCAGCTTCCACCATTGGTTTTTGCCAGCGCACGCAAGCCTCATTGAGCAAGTTCCGCTCTGTGAAATTGTGGGCGCAATCAACAGCTATATCAGCAGATTGCACTAAAGAGTCTACATTCTCCTTTGTAACGTAATCATGAACTGCTTCCACCTGAATATCAGGATTAATAGCTTGCAGAGTTTCTCTGGCTTTGAATACTCTTGGCTTACCTACCCAATCATTTGTCATTAGAACCTGACGATTCATATCATCTAGCCGTAAGTCACCACCCCGAACTAGGATTAGCCGTCCAACACCCGCTACTGCCAAATAAAGCGCTGATGTACCACCTAATCCCCCTACACCTGTAACCAAAACTGTTGCGGACTTCAAACGTTTTTGTGCTGCCTGTCCAAAATTGGGAAGCATCATTTGGCGGTGATAGCGTTCTAACTCACTGGGTGTTAAGTTCATCGCTTTTTACCTCTTTATCAGTCGTAAAATTTACCACCTAGTTGGTAGCAATTATTGTAGTTGTCTATACACTTTCTGATTTTATTACCTGTAATGTTGGTATTTATTCCAGGCACTATTAAGGGTTTGCGTTGTTCCAAGCGTGCCATTCGGATTTGAGCGTTATTTCTTGGTGACGACTGAGTAAGTTAGCAGATGATAGAAAAGGCGATGCCTACGGTGAGCTGCGCCTAGGCTAGATAGCATTCCCGGATGTTAAATATCTTTGCAAAATGTAGCTATGCTTGCGAAAAATCAGCAAAATTTTCAAAGCACCAATATGTCTGACAACAAAAACGGCAAATACTAGAAAACCTTGCTATTGCCCTGGCAGTTTAAGTTTGTCTACTGCGACTTTTTTTAATGGAGAGATACAACCTCATGAAACTGGGGATTTATTCCTCTTCATAGTGCGCGATCCGACTTAGTGATTTTCAAAGAATATTTAGAAAAATCACCAGTACAGGAGTTTATCAATATCTTGGGACATCGGAAGCGTGCGATGCCTACGGCAACCCTAAGAGGGAACGCAATTAGAGGTTTTCGCTGGCTATAATATCAGCAATATTGGCGAAGTCATAGCAAATATTTAGAGTCATGAATGAATGGCAGGCTTGAAAAGCGGAAATACTTGTGGTTTAAGCAGTTTGCAATTGGTTGCGTAATTCAATTGTGTGTGAGGCTTTGAGGAGTGTATTTACAAAAACAATTTACCTTTTTTTGGCACAGTTTTTTGCTGTCTAGTTCTTGTTTCGCTATGTCTATCGACAAGTCGGTGCCCGTCTACGCTGTACCAGTTTTGGGTCAAGAGATCCCAAATACTAACACTGGTAAACAGCAGTTATCATGGTAAAAAACTGGCTCTATCGCTCCCTTTATGGACTTTAATAATAAATAAAAAGATATTATAGGCTGCATTCGTTATATGGGTTGGGTTTTAAGCTTTTGAAGCTTCCCCATAAAACCTTAATTTTAATGCCGTAACATAAGATAAGTGGTAGAACCATTTTTATTTAGCAGTCGAACATTAAAAAGGGGCAATCAAACTGCCCCTCCCTTAAGAAAATGCCAACAATTACTTTAGTCTATGGCAATTATTACATCTGATGATTTGACTATGGCATAGACTTGTTTACCTTCAGTAAGCTTCAGACTTTCTGCTGATGACTTGGTAATAATTGAAGTTACCTCTACTCCAGGTGCAATTTCCAATGTCACTTCTGTATTTACAGATCCTACTACGACGTTTTTAACTGTACCTTTGAGAGCATTACGAGCGCTAACTTGCATTTTACGATTTTTCCTTGTGTTTTTCTTAACACATTAATCATAACAACTAGTTACATTAAATTCTATGCCTACAGGTATAAACTTCACTATTTTTTAGTATTTCTTGATATAGGAAATATATCTAAGCAAACTTAACCTATTTAGTTGGTAATTTTTCCTAAAAATGTAGTTATTTCTGCTGATTCCCAGCTTTTTTGGTAATTAAAACCCTATTGAAGTTGATTTAAAAGTGGTGCTGGCGGGCAATATCCCAGGACAAACGTAAACGATTCCAATGGGAATATATTTTGCTGTGGAAGCGGGAGCAATGGACGAAGCTTGGTTTTGGGCGATCGCCATTATGGTAATTTCTCTATTTGGAATTATTGCAGTCAGCTACTGGCAGGAAGTTAGAGAGAAGAGGGGACAAGGGGGACACGGGAGAGAATCGTTTTCATTGTCTGTACCTGACTCCGCAGTAGGACTATTTGTGGATATTGAAAAACGACTGCCGAGTTTTCATCTTAAAGTGTCCTTTAACACCAATGAGCAACCCTTGGGATTGTTGGGGGGTTCTGGAGCAGGTAAGAGCATGATTTTGCGGCCGACATAGAAACGCCCACAATTGGGCGTATAGTCTTAAATGGCAGAGTCCTGTTTGACTCAGAACAACGAATAAATCTGCCAAGCCGCGATCGCCGCATCGGTTTCTTAGTGCAGAACTATGCCCTCTTCCCACACATGAGTGTGGCGCAAAATATTGCTTTCGGCTTACCCAAAGGATTATCTGCTCTTAATATCAGGACGCTCTTAGAAGAACAGCTAATAGCCATGCAGTTAGAGGGATACCAAATTTTCGCCTATTCACCTGCTTGACTAGGCTTGCTCATCTGATGTTTCTTCAATCTCCATTTCCCAAGGTTCTCCTTGATCATTTGGTGTAAAAAAGTGGATTTTGGCTTTGTTGGAAAACTGCTTCAACTTTTTGATGAACTGGGGAATAGCATCGACGATATGCAGATAACTTTCTATGTCATAGCAGATAATGACTAACATCAGAGGACTAGTATTTATCTTGAAATACCAGTGACAATTTGATAGTAAAACTCGCATAATTGGGTCGCAGGCTTGATAAAATCGCCTGCAAGTAGCTTCTTCTAGTTGCCTGTAGAATAACTCGTTAAGTATAGGTGCTCCAGTTGGAGGCAAATCATCTGCGGGAAGGGGGGATTTATTCATAGTAAATAACTAGGGATTGGGAATTATTAGTCAAAAAAATACAATGCTTCTGCGTGTTTTAATCACGCCATCTATTCAAAGATGGCGCAACAAGCATTTTTGTAGTTGCACCCAATGTCGGGTTTTCATAGTAAATGTTCTTGTTTTTGTGTTGCAAGCCATTGCAGTTCTAACCACAAATGCGGATATATCTGCTTTACCTTCGACATCGGATCTCGCAGCAGATGTGTAGCATTTAGGCAGACAACCTCAACTAATCCTGCATATTCTGCTACTTCTCTAAGTATAGATATCTGGGCTTTGACAGCAGCAATCAGATTGTCAGGGCAATAAATTGTGAAGTATGGCAGAAAGTGAACACGAGGTCTTCCCCAATAAGACTCGATAAGTTTAACATGACAGTGTTTTAGCAATTCCTCGACTTGTGGGAAAGAATCAGCAATAACCGTTTTGAATTCTTTGACTAGCTCTTGTTCATACCAACTTGTGTTCATAATTATAACTTTCATGCTGAAAGTAGCAATTGGGAATTTTGAATTGTAAGTTAGCTTTTCTACTAAATACTGATAACTCAGTATTTACCAGCGTTGGCGCGAAGATTTTTTGGGGTACTGTGTAGTACAAAAAGGTCGGCGAAGCAATTTTTTACTAATGCTGGTTCCGTTCTCCTCAAACACTATCAAGTGCAATACTTGCTCTAGGAAACGCCGTTTGTCAAAAATGCCTTGAATCAGCACCTCTAGTTCAGTTGTGCCCTTGGCAGGAAAGTCCTCGCCATCAATGGTGCGCCAGGGTAAAAACTCCTGCCAGTCTGAGGTTAATGTACCGACTCGTGCCCGACTTCCATAAGTAATAACTAGGAATGTATTGTAGTCAAATAGCTTTGGTATTTGTTCAATGTAGGTTTGAATTCGCTGATAACCTTCTTTGAAAGTCGCCTGTTCATCACTTGGCTGAATCAAGACAATAACTGCCAAAGGTAAACTGTTGATAAACACAACTAGATCAGGACAGTGAGCATAACTCCCCTCAACTACAGTCAAGGGATGAATAGCTAGCCAATCATTGTTCAGTAGATTAGATGTATCAATGAGCGACACAAAGTCATGAATTCTTTCTTCGTTATACAGGTATTCAACTTCCACACCATCGGTCAATAATTTGTGAAAGCGAAGGTTATTTTCCAGCAAGTCGGAACTAGGAATGCAAGTAACCTGATGGATAGCTGCGGCGATCGCCTCATGCGGTTTTTTTGGGTTAATTTTCTGCAAAGCGTCATGGAGGCGCTGATACAAAACCACCTCTCTATAACTACTGCGCCCGATCTGATGCTTACCCAAAGCAATATCTGGCTCTAATAAAACTGTGTAGCCAATCACCTCAAACCAAGTGAGCAAAGATGGTGTAATGACAGATTCTGTAAGGTCAAAACGGCGACGAAGTTTTCTTGTAACACGACTCGCTTTGGCAGTTGTTTTTTTTAGCTGTGCTGGATTCATCAACTGTAGAAGATTTAATTGAGTCAATGCAGAAGCTCGCGCCTAGCTTGCTGACATTGGTTGGTATATTCACTCATTGACGTATACGGCTTGATACTAATTATCAAAGCTGAACTTGATCGGCAAGATTGTATCTAGTGCTACATATTACCAATATTATTGGTAATATTGTGATAACAGTTGGAATTGGCTCTGTATTAATGCTTAACCCTTGTTTCTTCCTGTAAAAACAGGTTGCCAATATCAAATAAAAGTTGCATAGTACCTCGATAGCCAACCTTGGTAAACTGACCATGATCTAAGCGGTCAAAAATGGGAATCCCTTGACGATAGAGAGGAATTTTTAAGCGTTGAGCGATCGCAACTCCATGAGAGTTGGTAATTAGTAAATCAGACCCAACCGCCAATTGTTCAAAGTCTTCCAAATCGCCGATAGTAACGCTCTTAATCGGAAGTTTTTCTAGCAGAGGAAAGCGTGTCGTTGTCACTGCTGAGTGAATCTCAACTCCTAGCGATCGCAGAAAAGAAACTGTTGACCAAAGTAAATCTGGTTCTAGCGCCAAAGAAACTCGCTTGCAACCAAAGTAAAAGTGATTCTCCAACATCACATGTTGTAACTGACGGCGTTGACGGCGGTATTTCTGTGGTACGCTGACACCACTGATATCCGCCAAAGCTTGCAGGAATTTATCTACTGCTGCTAGTCCCGTCAGTTCACCAAATACCTCATAGGGTATATTGAATCTTTGATCCAAAATTTGCGCCCCAGCCCGCATACTATCACCTAGTGCCAAAGTGAATACAGAACTGCCAATTGAGCGTAACTGTGCTGCATTTGTGCCATTAGCTGTAATGGCACTAGAAGAATCTTCTATATGACCATCTAGTGAGCCAGAAAGATCAGGTACAACAATAGGTATGAGTCCAAAAGAGGTGACAATCTCTTTGATTTCCTGTACATCCCCTGGTGTGAAGGCAGAACTCGCCAAAATAGTGATTTGTGTAGGACAAGCCTTTTGATTAGAGCTTTTTTGGGGGATTTCCCTGACTATACTCTCAACTGCACCAGCAAAGCCATCCTGTAATGTACCTTTGAAATCGGGTGTAGAGACAAGCACAATTGGTAAATAATCTAGTTCCGGGTGACGGTGGCGAATCTCCTTAACAAAGCGCCCCATGTCATCCCCTCTGGTTTCCACCAGTCCAGTGCTACAAAGACCGATAATTTCTGGTTTGGATTTCTGCACCAAAGTCAGGATTGCTTGTTCAACTCTTTCCTCACCACCCAAAATGGTTGCAACTTCAGTCATCGCTGTACTGGAAAGGGGAATCGCCTGACGGAAATGCTGTACTAATACTGCCTTAGTCAAAGCAGTACAACCTTGAGAACCGTGTAATAAAGGCATCATTCCCTTCAATCCCAAAAAGGCTAAAACTGCACCCACAGTTTGGCTTTGCTTCAGGGGATTAACTGCAACTGATGTACTCGTAACGCTAATAATCGCCATCAAATGTCCTCCTGTAAAGGGGATGAGGAAGATGAGGAAGTAATTTCTCCCTCATCTCCTTCCCACGGGGCTGGCTGGCATAATTGCTCCCACACAGGGTTGTAAAAAGCGGCATACAGTTCTCGTGCTACCTCTAAAATTCCCATATAGCCTGCATAGGGATGGTTCCGTTCTTGATTAATGTCTAGGAATGGAATCTTAGCTGTGAGAGAAGTGTCTTGATGGCGTTTATCAGCAATTAACATATCAGCTTGATTTTCGTTAATTATCTGTAGGATTTCTTCAGGACTATTTTGTTCTAGAATTATGCCATCTTGACCCAACAAACTTTTGCCTCTAATTCTATCTTCCTCACTATTATTCTTAGTAAGAATAGCAATAACTTCCATCCCCAATTTCTTAGCCGCAAAGATAATCAACCAACTCTTGAAACTTCCAGTAGAAAGGATAACGCGCTTACCTTGCAATCGGGTGATATAAAGAGCGAGTTTTTCTTCTATTGCAGCAGTTTCTTCTGCAATTAGTTTTTCTGTCGATTCCTGCAAATCAGGATGACCTAACTTTGCGGCAATGTTCCTTAAAAACTGATTGATTTGCTCTACACCATAAATAGACTCTTCAATATAAGGAATGCCATATTGTTTTTCCATCCCTTTTGCCATATTGATTAGTGCTTTAGAGGAGAGGATCACGTTAAGCTTGGCACGATGGGCATAGCAAACTTCTTTGTAGACAGCATCACCTGTAATTTTTGCCAAAACTCTGATACGTAATTTCTCCAATAACGGTAGAACATTCCATATTGCACCTGCAATGTTGTATTCACCAATTAGGTTGATGTCATAGGGTGTAGTAGTATCTGGTTCAGCTGTTCCAATAACATGTGAAAGCATTGCTTCACCAGCGACACGGTTGCCCAAATTTTGGTTCCCAATGAATCCAGGGCAATGTACAGGGATAGTGGGTATTCCTGTTTTCTCGGTGGCATTTTTGCAAACTCCCTCAATGTCATCCCCAATCAGGGCGGTGATGCAAGTAGAGTAAACAAATACCGCCGCAGGTTTGTAGCGTCTTTCTAATTCTAAAATGCCTTTGTACAGCTTTTTGGCTCCACCGAAGATGATATCGTTCTCATCAATGTCGCTGGTAAAGCGTATCTTGTAGAGCATCGAACCAGAGGAGAGACTGCTGTAACTTCCCCAAATACTGGCAGCACAGCCGCTTGGCCCGTGAACTACATGAGCAGCATCGGTGATTGGTACTAGGGTAATCATTGCACTATCAAAAGCACAACTCCCTTGAGTAGTTCCAGGTTGGGGTAATTGTGTGGAGGACTTTTTTTTCTTTTGTATCTGCTGCTGACGAGCATCTTCGGAATTTGACTCACTGAATGAATCGTTAATTTTTCCTGGGGTGGGATTCATTTTTTTGGTGACAATATGTAGAAGTTATTAGGTGTTAACAGAATTCCCAAAGGCTTTTATCGGATTTTCATTTCTTAACTGTGTATGTAAAACATGGAATAAAAGGGAATGAGAAAGAGAATTTCCCATCCCCTAAAACATAAACATCAACTAGGTTAGAGAAGGAGAAAACAAAAACACGAACTAGACTATTAAAGTATTAATGTTGCCGTGTACACTTTCGCGGATTAGTGTTAGCACATTGAATATCAAACACACAGAAGTTAAGATCAGCTATTCGATTACCTCCATTTACAAGGATTGTTCAGGAATGATGAGTGCTGAGTCCTGAGTAAGAAGTAATGAGTTAAGAAGTAGTACTTATAAATCTTCCCACTCTAGTCTGAGGCATTCGCTACTCGGAACTGATTTGATGCCTAAGCCTAGTTAATTTTACTTTTTACTCAGCACTCGTTACTCAGCACTGTTTCGGTGAGAGGGTGGGCGAGAATAGCCCACCTGATATTTACTCTCTATTTAGCACTTGAGTCTGAATAAGAACCTTACTTCTTCTCGCTACCGGAAACTATTTCCACATTTCCTTTTTTCAGTGCTTCTAGTGCTTCGCCTTGAGCGTCTTCTTGCTTTTTAGCAGCGTCTGCTTGGCTAATCATTTTTGCAGCATTTTCTTCACTTTCAAGGATACCGAATTCAATCAACAAATCTTCTAGCTCGTCCATCTCGATGGGTGTGGGAACTGTAAGATTTGTATTGCCGATAATCTTGTCCGCTAATGTGCGGTATTCATTAGCTTGGTTGCTGTCAGGCGCATACTCGTTCACCGTCATCCGGCGCAATTCGGCGTGTTGCACGATATTGTCACGCGGGACGAAGTGAATCATGTGGGTATTCAATCTGGCTGCCAGGGTGCTAATCAGTTCGTCTTCCCGGTCAGTTTGACGGCTGTTACAAATCAGCCCGCCCAAGCGCACGCCACCAGTGTGAGCGTACTTGAGAACACCGCGAGCAATGTTGTTAGCTGCAAACATCGCCATCATTTCACCGGAGGTAACGATGTAGATTTCTTGGGCTTTACCTTCACGAATTGGCATGGCGAAACCACCGCATACAACGTCGCCCAATACGTCGTAGGATACGAAATCTACGTCTTGATATGCGCCGTTTTCTTCGAGGAAGTTGATGGCGGTGATGATACCACGACCGGCACAACCTACACCAGGTTCTGGCCCACCAGATTCTACGCATCTGATATCCCGGAAGCCAGTGATTACCACTTCTTCTAGTTCGATATCTTCCACAGCGCCCCGTTCAGCAGCTAAGTGCAACACGGTGGTTTGGGCTTTACAGTGCAGAATCAATCGGGTAGAGTCAGCTTTGGGGTCACAACCCACAATTAAGATGCGTTGACCCTTTTCCGCCATAGAGGCGAGGGTATTTTGGGAGGTAGTTGATTTACCAATACCACCTTTACCGTAGAAAGCAATTTGTCTAATTTTGCCGTCGGACATGATGATTTATCCTGTAATTGTTTGTTTGGTGGGTCTGTCGGTTCATGAGACGATTGTGCTGTTAAGTTACAGCAGTGACCTGATGTAGAACGTCGTTGGAGGTGCTCGTTCTACAGCAAAAAGAGTCTGAAGAAAGAACATATTCAAGTTTTAGTCAGTTTTCGTTGGACATTAGTCATTGTTTTTTCTGACTAATTGCTAGAGCGATAAAACATCACTCAAGGAATATTGCAAGTATTACCATCCGCTCACTCAAATGATTTCTCTGGCGGTAGTAATACCAATTGGAAAAAAGAAACCTACAGATTCCAAGCTGGAAACCCAAATTAAATCCGAATTACGAATTACGTTCGCGTACTCTTACAGGGAAGCAAGCTACGCGTAGCGTCTCCTTGGCGCAGCCTCTGGCAGAGAAGAGTTGCGGTAGCGATAGCGCAGTGTTAGCGAGTAATCGTACTCCTGCAAAGAAGGAAGCTAGCAATAGCGTCTGTCTTTGCTACGCAACGCTACCGCGAACGACACGCTGCGCGAACGTAGAGAGCATCGGAACGAGCGTTCGTAGGAGCGTCATTACGAATTCAGCATTATCAGTTGTTGTAATTAGAAAGAAGGTTGCTCACACCTCAAGAGTGGTTGCAGCAGCAATTTAAATTTACGCCAAGTTTTCCCTAAACCACACAACCAACCATTGCAATCCACTCTAAACAGTCGCTACAACTTCCCCAATTTTGCTGATATCGTAACCGCCAAGAATTTCAAATTGGGAGTGAACCAGCCGATGTCCCAAAGTACTGAGCAACTGCTGTACAGGTGCAACTTCGAGATATTCCTTGAGAATCACCAAATCATATCGTGACTGATGTAAAGGGATAAATCCCAGCCCAAAAGCGGTAGCTACAGATGCCGTGCTCACGCCAGCATCGACAACTCCTCCGAGTATAGCTTGGGCAACATCTTGGTGATTTTTGAGTATATTATCAAAGCCCTGAACAGCATGGAACGGTATCTGCTCCTTTTGGAGTGTTTGTTCCAAAAGCATCCGACTACCAGAACCTATTTCGCGGTTGACAATAGTCGCTCCAAGGGAAACTAAGTCGGTAACTGTTCTAATTCCCATCGGGTTCCCTGACTTCAACAAAAGTCCCTCCTCCCAGACACCAAGGGTAATCAGAACTGCTTCCTTGCCAGCCAGAACATCTCGAACAAAGGGAGTATTATACTCACCAGTCTCAGGATCATACAGATGCATCCCAGCGATGTGCGCCTCACCTCTGCATAGACTGTGCAATGCAGCCATGCTATTGGCGAAGTTATATTGGACTCGCAGTTGGGGATGCCAGCGTTCGGTGGCTCTTGCCCATAGTGAAATCACAGGGGCACAACCAGCAATCACAACAGTGTTGTGAAGTGTGTCGAGATTATCGTCTAAAAGACGGACTCGAACTTTATTTGTACCTGTTTGGCTAGTACTTTCACCATCAGCCGGAATCATATCTTGGCGAAAAGCATCCTTACCAATCAAGGGATAAGCTATCCATTGTCCTCCCACACGAGCCATGCTAACTCGTAGTTGCTGACCGTTAGAAACAGGTTTGGCAAGGACGGCTTCAATTTCAGGTAAATCCCGCTCTAACCAGAATAGATCCTCAACTTGACAGCCAAGCGCTTTGGCCAAGCGAAGTGTTATGGCAACTGAGGGAGCATATTGTCCCGACTCTACACCACTAATGGTCTGACGTGTCACACTAGCGATGTTAGCCAAATCTTGTTGGCTCATGCCTAAGCGAGTTCTAATCGACTTCAAGTTATTACGGAGGTCACTATCCTGCTTCATTGGCTTTGTCTCTTAGTTTCAAAAAGCCGTAGCGGATTTAACTTACATCTGCCAAGGCGAAAGTGTGGTCTTTGAGTTTATATCATTTCTCTTTGACGACATGACTGTGCTTTCGCTGTCTTGATTCCCCATATAAAAAGACTATCACATCAATTGCAAATTTGCTTGCGAAGCGCAAATTATTTTTGCGGGTGGTTACTTTTTACCTGCTATTTTGGCTCAAAAGCCCCAAATTCAAATAAACAGAGCATTTGTTTAGTACGAACCATTTACCAATTTTATTGGTATAAAGTAGTATTTCATACAGTTTTAGAAATTTATTTGGGCTTTGATGCTTGATAGGCGACTAATACAAGCCGTAGAAAACATACTAACTAATGAGAGTTCTTTGGGGTAAATCTTACCCATCACGAATTAGCCATATAAATAGATTGAAAAATTAAATTTATCAAATAATTTCAGTAATTAATCAATAACTGAAACAACGTTTGCTGACATTTTTTTAGTTCAATTTTAGGTGTCATTGGTATCCCCTCCCTATGAGTTGTCATCGGGTGCAGTGGCGCGGAACTTTTGCCCCTCGTGCAGGGTAACGGTTTCGCAGTCTCCAATTTGCTTGAGGGGAGAATTGCCTTTGACCTGAGTCTGAAAACCTTGCAGGGCAAAGCTTTTGTTTTAAAAACCTTTCAGTAATCAAACCGGATTGCTATATGTAGAATAGAAATATTATTGAGATCAAGGCGAATGAGTCAGACATAGCAATTGCCAAAGTTGTTCGGGAACTTCTTCAAAATGTTCCAGTAAAAAGTCCATGAATGCCAAATGTCGTAAATCATTAGCCTAAGGCTGAGGGGGCGACGAAACAGGCTCAAAACCTTTGTGTGTAGGGGTGGTAACATTTTGTGATAGAAAAAGATAGGTCTAGTTTTGTCAATAAGACCTACCTATTGATAATATTACCAATATTCTACCAAAACCACTTAAAAAGTCAATTGGGCGTTGCAACGCCTAAATTTGATGAATGGGATGACCGGTTTTTTTAATTTTAATTGCATCCCGCAAAGGAGAGTTGCCGAACATCCGTGAATATTCTCGACTGAATTGTGATGCGCTATTGTACCCTACCTTAAAGGCCGAACTCTCGGCGGTTTCACCTTCATCGGTCATCAGGTGCCGTGCCTGTAGCAAACGGAGACGCTTCTGATACTGAATTGGGCTCATTGATGTCACTTCTTTAAAGTGCTTAAAAAAAGCAGAACGGCTCATTTTCGCAGCCTTTGCCAAAGCTGCGACATCAACATCATCAGTGAGTTCGGATTTTAGGCGGTAAATTGCCTGAGATATTTTGTGCGTTTTGCTTCCAGAGCGAACAAACTGCCAGAGCGCCGGTCCATCTGCTCCTTTCAATAGATGATAAAGTATTTCTTTGACCACCAAAGGCCCGAGCACGGGCGCGTCTTCGGGAACTTGAAAAAGTTTTCCCAGCCGAATCGCGGCTTCCAGCATTTTATCACTGGCTTTTCCGACGAATACCGCACGCAGAGGATTCTCAATCTCCTTCGGAAAGTCCTTTTCGACCTGAGCCGCGACTTCGCTCAAAGTCAGCGGATCAAAATCTATTAGCAAGGCTAGAAACGGTTTTTCTGGCGTCGCCGAAAAGATGCGACTGGTGACGGGCAAATCAACCGGAGTGGCGGTGTAATGACCTCCATCGCATCGATAGACTTCGCGGTCCAGGATAATTTCCTTGCAGCCCTGAGCGACGATAGCAAAGCATGCATGCCAGTGTCGCTTCGTGTAACGATCTGTTTGAGAGAATTTTCTGCAATAAGTGCCTGAAAGGGGCGATTCATGTAAGCCATCCTCGCGGCAGAAGAGATGGATTATTTTTCCTAGGTCTGATTGCAAGTCCGTCATAAAGTCTCCAAAGTATGGAGCTATCCCATGTAGAGCCATTATAGTTTCTCGTGGACTATTAGGCAAGAAATTTGGACTTCTGTGAATTTACCCAATGAAAAAAGAGGCGTATTATTGAATCTCAGAAGACATTCTGGTTGGTGAAACCATAAGGCAGTATGTCCATCCAGAATAAAACCAAAGGAGTTCAAATATGCGTGTCTTTGTTACCGGAGCTACAGGCTTCATCGGCTCTGCCATCGTTCAGGAACTCATCACTGCGGGTCATCAGGTGCTCGGCCTCGCTCGCTCAGATGCCGCCGCCAAATCTCTTATCGCCGCTGGCGCCCAGGTGCATCCAGGTGATCTCGAGGATCAAGACAGCTTGCGGAGTGGAGCCGCCGCCTCGGATGGCGTGATTCATACTGCTTTCAACCATGACTTCTCGAAATTCGAGGCTAACTGCGAGACAGATAGGCACGCCATTGAGGCTCTCGGCGCCGCGCTTGCTGGCTCTGACCGCCCTTTGATCGTCACCTCCGGGACTGCGCTACTTATGCCAGGTCGCCTCGCTACCGAAGAAGATGTGCACGCTTCCAGTTCCATTCCCCGCGTAGCTTCGGAAGAGGCAGCAGTTTCGGTAGCGTCACGTGGCGTGCGCGCGTCAGTGGTACGTCTTTCACCATCAGTCCACGGTGACGGCGATCGCGGCGGCTTCGTTCCACATCTGATCGGCATTGCACGTGAAAAAGGCGTTTCGGCGTATATAGGCGACGGACTCAATCGCTGGCCTGCGGTGCACCGACTCGATGCGGCCCATCTTTTTAGGCTTGCACTTGAGAAGGCTCCTGCTGCGGGGGCCAGGTTTCATGGGGTTGCTGAAGAGGGCGTTGCGTTGCGAGATATTGCTGAAGTCATCGGAAGATGCCTAAACGTGCCAGTGGTCACCAAATCACCCGAGGAGGCAGCTAATCATTTTGGCTGGTTTGCACACTTCGCAGCAATCGACAATCCGACCTCGAGTACGCAAACTCAGCAACAGTTAGGATGGCGGCCCGTGCAGCCCGACCTCATCACTGACCTCGAACGAGGGAGCTATTTCAAAAACTGAAATGAGGAAATTTAAGAGTCGAAGCCTAAATCGGTCAATGATTTTTCAATTAAATCAATTGCAATAAGTATTCTTATCGACATCAATGTTGGCGTGGGCATTCTTAATGGGATATCTACGCTAATAAGCCGGGAAAATAATTTTAGGAGGTAGAGGACATGAATGTAACAACTATAGAACTATGGATATAAAAAATAGGGTGTTCCTGATAACAGGAGGGACGTCCGGTGTCGGGAAAGCTACAGCATTGGGTTTAGCCAGAATTGGCGCAAAAGTAGTAATAATAAGCAGAACTACTGAAAGCGGTCAGGCTGCATTAAGTGACATTGCAGAAGCTACAGGAAATGACAGGGCTGAGTTTTTGGTAGCTGACTTTTCACTGCAATCATCAATCAGAAAAGTCAGTGAAGAGTTCAAGCGGAAGTATGACAACTTGCATGTCCTGGCCAATCTGGCAGGAGCGCTTTTTTTTGAAAAGCAGCTCACCCAGGAAGGTATAGATATGACGTTTGCGGTAAATTATCTCAACCATTTTTTACTGACAAACCAGTTGCTGGATATTCTGAAAGAGAGTCGTCCATCAAGGGTTATTACAGTAACTGGAGCTCCAAGATTCTCAAGAATCCAAAAATCGATTTTAAGGATATTGCTCCAATAGATGAGTATGGTCGTGCGTTGTATGCTGTTTCACGCTCAATTTTAAGAGCATTAATTGATTCGATATCTGAAGAAGATTTGACAGACTTAAACACCCCACTTGTTGATGTCAGAATGCGACAACTAGCCAAAATCGTATTGTGTCGGGGTTAAATCCCCGTTACAAAACGTAATTGCGAATTGCGAATTGCGAATTGTTTTAACCGGCACTTGGATTTGGAAAGGAACTACTTTCAGCATTCATAAAGGAGGCTGCACTTCTGGATATACAGGTCAATTAACTTTTAATGGTCAGAATGCAGATCAAGGTGTTGAAATTACTTTCACTCTAATGTGGGATAATGAAGCACTACTCAGGGGAGATAGATTTCTTGTTGCAGCGCTTTATGGGGGCATCCCAGCTGCAATCGCAGTATACACCTATGATGATCATTCTCGGAGCGATCGCCTCTGGCCATAGGTTGGGTTGACGTAAGCAAACCCAACATTCACAATTCTCAAACAAAGTGCGATGCCGAATAGCCCGTCGTAGACATCGCTCTCTCACTTTTCGGCAACAGCTAGCGATCGCATCTTTCGTTTGAGAATTGCGATCGCCCTGATTCTAGATACCTGTAAAATTAAGCTGCAAGCGATCGCAGGGCATTGTAGTTGGGCGTGGTCATAGTCGTAGTCTTCGCTCACTGCCCTAAAAAATCCCCCATTGGGGGAGTGATACTAAATTACACTCCTTATAGAAATCTGGCTTGAATTTTACCAGGTATACTGAAGCTCTAACCTTTGTCACGCAAGGCTTAGACTGTTCCAGTTTTTCAGAAATCAAATCGGAATCCCATCGCATAAAATTAATTATTTACAAGGGCAGCAAATATGGCTAAAAATAGCTTGCAGATTACTCATGAGGGAAATTAAATTCAACTTTATTGGCAACGGGGACAAGCTTTGAATGCTTGCAAATCTACTCAGGAGGGAGAAGAAAAGTTTTCTTCAGTGGCGACGCGCTTAGTGTCCTTGGGGGCTAAGGGTGTGGTAGCAATGGCTTATAGTGTATATGCCCAAGCTGCTAAACATTTCATGGGGCGATTGTACAGGGAATTAGCAGCAGGTAAAAGTCTCTCAACGGCAGTAAGTGCAGGGCGAAAGGAAGTTTTAAATCAGCCACAGCGTCCCAGTCCCAAAGGAGAAAAACCGCTACAAGATTGGCTAGTGCCAGTGCTATATCAACAAGAAAACTATACACCGTTTACACCCGCAAATACAGTTGATGATATTGAAAGTTACCTTGAATAAACTGTTAGTAATTTAGTGAGTTTTCCCCAGGAGGGACGCTACGGTTTTACAGGGAGAGATTACGATATTTTACTTTTATAACGGGCATTTAGCCAAAATAATATTGTGTTGTTACAAGGTATGTGAGGTGTGGGTAAAACTGAGTTAGCTGGAGGTTTTGCTCGATGGCTAGATGATACTCAGGGACACTCTCTGATATTCTTTATCTCCTTTGAACATGGCGCAACCTTGAGTAATATTGTCAATCAAGTGGGTAGGAAGGTTTAAAGAAAAACATAACCTATAAAAACATGACTACCCAGTTAACCTCTGCCGAAATCCAAGAAATTCAGCAAATTCTCAAAGACTACACCCCAGCACAAGCAGCATTCGCTACCCTAGAAAAATATAATGGCAGACTTGACACCAGTTTTGATGAACTGTGGCAAGAGAAAACGGGTATAGAAGTCTATGGCAATAAATCTCTCTGGGAATCTACGCTGAAGATTCTGCGAGAATAACTCTGCGGTGATGATGGCTTCCGCGCCCAATTCCAAGAATATACCAAAAAACCAGCCAGCGCCCCTTTACTCACAGGGTTAATAGTTTCTGTGACTACTCTATCAGGTTTACCCCTCGATCCTGCGATCGCCACTGTTATCGTTTTATATTTGATCAAAGTGGGTTTGAAGATTTTTTGCGAATCCACCGCCCCATAAATTGTACCTCTCATCTGACCTTGATGATTTTGCCGCCTTTTACCAACTATAAATATTGACTCCAGCTTACTTAAACAACTGATTTTGTATTGTAAACTGGAATCGAATATACAATCCAAAATCCAAAGTTATCAGTCAATTTTATGCTGATTAAGTTAACTTAAATAGCCTGCTCATTTTAGCGATCGCTTTGTTAAAATCACATCTAAATCGTTACTGGCTAAACGCAAATCCGAAAAACCCAGAAACATTTAAACAAGAGTCTAATCAAATTTGTCAGCTATACCAACAGGCACAAGAATTAAATAGCCAGGACATAAATATTATAAGTACTGATGAGATGACAGGTATTCAGGCTCTTGAAAGAGCATATCCAACAGATACAATGAAACCGGGTAAAATCGAACTTCAAGAATTTGAATATATTCGACATGGAACACTTTCTCAGGAGCATCATGGGATGTAGCGAATGGAGGGATATATCATTCTACTGTTGCTCCAACACGCAATGAAAATGATTTTAACTGCCATATCGCTTCAATTATAGCTACCAAACCATCTGATGGATGGATTTTTGTCACCGACCAACTCAATACTCATAAGTCTGAGTCATTAGTCCGACTTGTAGCAACAAGTTGTGGTTTAAATGTCGATTTGGGCATTAAAGGTAAATCTGGCATTTTACATTCAATGGAGTCTCGTGCAGCTTTTTTGACTGATATAAGCCACAGTATTCGCTTTGTTTATACTCCAAAACATAGCTCATGGTGAGCCACTGCGTTGGGCGGGTTCCCCGACTTGTTCGCGCAGCGTCTCCCCTTGGGAGAAGCAACTGGCGAACCCGAAGGGCTTAATCAAATTGAGTGTTGGTTTAGTATACTGGTACGTCGTTTACTTCGACGTGGTAATTTTACTTCAACATTGGATCTTAAATGTCAAATTTGGAGTTTCATTGATTACTTTAATCGGACATTTGCAAAGCCATTTGTTTGGAAGTTTTTAGGCTACCCCAATACTGCTTCAACTGGTTAGTTATTTCTGCCGCGATGCACTAGTACACAGTATATTCCTGAATTCTCAGGAAGTAACGCTCTGTTTTTTATACTTATATGAGGTAAGTGTAAGATATATTCATTTGCGTTCATATTCACATTCTATAGCTACTAAATTAAGTATCTACAGCTAATATTCCCAACTTCGCAAGCTATATAAAAATCTATCTCACAACTCAATAATAAAACTATCTTGCAGATGAAAGTCAGCCTCCGCGCCTCGATGAGTTAATGCCCAGTAAGTCACCTCACCATCTCTATCTTTAATAACTATAGTAATGCCAACTTCAATGGCTTGGTCTGCCGAGACGATTTTATCTAAATCGACATCTAACACAAGCGCTAAACCCTCGGCTTGATTCTGAACATTAAACGGTAGCTTTTCAAAAGCTGTTTCCTCTTGCATTCCTTCACGATACCCATCAAAGCGATAAACATTCCAGTGTCCGGCGGGGGAGAGGTTGAATTCCCAATACCGTAGAGAATCTTTGATCCCAATGAAGAACTCAAAGCAAGTGTCTTTCCACAATTCATGCTTACGTGATGGTGTGTTTGATGGTGAAGCGATACCTCCGGTAGGCTTCTCTACGAGACGCTGCGCGAATGCCAACGCAATTTCTTTTAAGTTGCCTTCAAGCATATAGCGAATGACAACTTTATTACCATTTCGAGCAATATTACCTGCAATTCTCAAATTAGGCAGGGATTTTGTCGAAGGAAAAGGTTGCAGGGAAAATGTCTGGTCGTTCATTTCATATCTTTAATAATATTACGAATCTGCGTTTCTTGGGATTCAATACTTTCAGTAAGCTTAAACTGGACGATCGCTCTTGCCAAGTTATGTTCTGGGTGCTTAACTTTAAAGTAGACATTCTCTGCTAAATAATCAGCAAAAAATCTCAGTCCTAATTCAAAGCTGATGAGACGGATAGCATCGTATATATATGCATAGTCATTCTCGGTAAGAAACGCCTTTGCCACAGAGAGATAACCTTTTAGAATTCCCTGACACAAATCAGTATCGAAATAAATACTTTCCCAATTTTCGGTTTCTTCTCCAGCCGGATTGCAACCCGATCGCAGGCAATCACCAATATCGTAATGTACCAGACCTGGTTTAACAGTGTCGAGGTCGATGACGCTGACCGCTTGCTGGGTAGCAGTGTCAAACATGACATTGTTGATTTTTGGATCACCGTGCATTAGACGCAGAGGTAGCTTGCCTTCAGATTTGGCATTTTCGAGGATATGTGCAAAGGTTTGGCGATCGCTAACAAACTGTAAACAATAATTAACTTCAGCAGATTGACACGCCCTAGTTTTCGCCAAAACTTCCTCGTAATGTTGGAGATAAAGCGGTGTAATATGGAATCCTTCAAGGGTGTCGGCGAGTTTTTCTGGTGGCAAATCGCTGATCAGATTGTGGAACATCCCCAAGGCATAACCGATCTCTTTCGCCTGGGTGCGATCGCGCATCGTATCGAAACACTGGGAACCTTCAATAAAGCTAATCGCCCGCCAAAAGGAGCCGTCTGCATCCCTCCAGTGGTCTTGAGCATCCTTGGTTAATAGTACGCGTGGTACTTCCCAGCGACGATTCAGGGGTGTATGCTGTAACCGTTTATGAATATGCTCAGTGAAGGTACGCATATTCTGCATAATCAGTTGTGGCTGACGAAATACCTGCGTGTTGATGCGTTGCAGGACAAAATTTTGTTCTTCTAAGCAATCTAGAGTTACTAAGAATGTGTCATTGATATTACCACTTCCAAATGCTTTAACGCCTATAACCTTCCCCGATTGGGCGAATTGGTTAGCGATGGCTGCGCCCGCCGAAGGCATCGCAACTAGATTTTCTGCGCCCTGTGTATTGAATTCTTCTGTCATATTTGTGTTTGACCTGCACTGCTCCTCACGTATATAGCAATCCTAAATGAGTTATGAAAATTATCGAACCGCCTTCTCTAACGAGAGGCTCTGCCAACGCGGAGCCTCTCGTTAGAGAAAAGCCCCAAGAGAAGAAGCAAAAAAAAGTTCACAAATGATTTAGGACTGCTATATTCCACAAAAACAATAGAGGATATTGTAGCGCAAGTGTCAAGATAATTCCTAATTCACCATAAAGTCAATTCTAATTATCAATTATATCGTTTTTGAAAACGACCGATTACTTTACCTACACTTAAGGTAGCTACAAATGCTAATAGAGCTAACCCACTTCTAGATTCGGGAACTGCAATTGCATCTTTAGTGAAATACAAAAATCTTGGTTTTCCCAAACCCCCACTACCGGCGGGAACGAATGTATCGATAAATGCTCCTGTTTTACCGTTATAGCGCAAGACATTATTAGTCAATATGCTACTCACATACAGGTTCCCATCAGGACCAAAAGTTTGTTTTGTAGGTCCAGAAAGACCACCGCTATTACTAGTAACAAAAAAATCAATAAATTCTCCTGTCTTGCCGTTATAGCGTGCGATATCGTTAGTCTTAAAGTCAGCAACGTAGAGATTGCCATCTGGTCCAAAAGTTAAGCTTCCTGGTACAGATCCTGGTTTGCTTTGGGCAAACTTATCAATGAAAGCTCCTGTCTTACTGTCATAACGCTTGATGCTGCCAGTGATAGCACTGTTGAGATATATATTGTTATCTGGTCCAAAGATCAAACTAAATGGTGCAGCAGGATCTATTTTGTCAGATGAGATGAAAGTGTCAAGAAAAGCTCCAGTCTTGCCGTCATAACGCCGAACGGTATTAGTGGTACGGTTTGCTGTCCCAGCAACATAGAGGTTGCCATCAGGTCCAAAAGCCAAATCTTGAGGAAGTTCTAATCCACCACTATCTTTAGGAACAAAACTATCAATGAAATCCCCACTTTTTCCCTTGTACCGTTCTATACTACTACCCGCAAGATTGCTGAGATAATAATTATCATCTGAACCAACAGCAAAACCCACTGTTACGTTTAATCCGCCACTTCCCGAAGGTATGAATGTATCAATAAATTTGCCGGTTTCTTCATCGTATCGCAAAACTGAGTTGTTATTTCTGCTACCCACTAGAAGAGCTGCATTAGCTTGTGGAGCTACCCACCATAACAATGCAAAGCTTAGTAATGACATACTTAATTTGGAAATATTGAAGAGTTTCATATTGGTACTATCAGAGAAATTATTGTTCATATTACCATCTTCTAAATATAGGACTAGCCCTTTCAAGGTGTTGCGTGATGGGCTGATTTGCTACCGGGTTATCTAGTTAAGATTATTGATGGTAATGCATTCTCCGAAGGGGTTGTTGAACGCGAACAGCGTGTCGAGGACAAGACATTGCAGCAAGCGAACATTCTTTAGAAGTTGCCTCAAAACACCCAAAGTCAACACCCTAGACACAAGCGATTCCCAACAGCGTTGCCAGTATTGAATGACAAATATTGATTTTTGTCATTTGTTCGATTATCATAGTTTTATACCACAGGGGAGAAGTTGCTATGTTATCGCGTCAACTGGGAAAAAACGGTTCAACAATATCGGCAGTTGGGCTTGGCTGTATGGGCATGTCTGATGTTTATGGCCCAGCCGATCGCAAAGAAAGTATTGCAACGATTCATGCAGCGCTTGATGCAGGCATTAATTTACTTGATACAGGCGACTTTTACGGCATGGGGCACAATGAACTGCTGCTACACGAAGCCCTCGCAGGACGGCGGCGGGAAGATGTTTTCATTGCTGTCAAATTCGGGGCGTTGCGATCGCCTGACGGCAACTTTATTGGCTTCGATGGTCGTCCTGAAGCCGTGAAGACTTCACTTGCCTATACATTAAAACGACTGGGAACCGATTACATTGACCTCTACCAACCAGCCCGGCTCGATCCGACAGTCTCCATTGAAGACACCGTTGGGGCGATTAGCGAAATGGTGAAAGCTGGATATGTTCGCCAGATTGGTTTATCTGAAGTGGGTGCAGATACAATTCGACGTGCTCATGCGATTCATCCGATCACCTGCCTTCAAATCGAATATTCGCTCCTGAGTCGTGGCATTGAAGATGACATCCTGCCGACTGTGCGGGAATTGGGCATTGCTGTCACCGCTTATGGAGTCCTTTCACGGGGGTTGTTGAGCGGTCACTGGTCGAAAGAACGCTCTGAGCAAGCGCAAGACTTTCGAGGAAATCTGCCCCGCTTCTCAGGAGAAAATCTGGATCGCAATTTGTTGTTGGTCGAAGCCCTTCGCCTAATTGCCCAAGAACGGAATGCAACGGTTGCTCAAGTGGCAATTGCTTGGGTGCTGTCGCGGGGGAACGACATTGTGCCGTTGATTGGAGCGCGGCGGCGCGATCGCTTGAATGAAGCGCTGGGTGCGCTGGATCTGCACTTAAACAAGGATGATCTCACCCGGATTGAGGCAGCAGTGCCACTGAATGCCGTGGCTGGCGATCGCTATCATCCAGAGCAAATGGCGATGTTGGATAGTGAAAAAAGGTAAAATACCCGTAGCATGAATGATTCAGCTTTAACACCAGAGCGGATTCTGGACGCGGCGGAAGAGGTTTTGCGTCGTTACGGTCTGGCAAAGGCAACCGTCGTGGATGTGGCTCGCTTTTTAGAGGTGAGCCACGGCACGATTTATCGGCATTTTCCCAGCAAGGTTGCCCTGCGCGATGCCGTAGCAGAACGGTGGCTGCATCGGGTTTCCACACCCCTAGCGGCGATCGCCCAAGAGCAGGGTTCCGCCGTTGAACGCTTGCATCGATGGTTTGAGCAACTGATCACTCTCAAACGTCAAAAAGTCCTGGATGATCCAGAGTTGTTTGCAACCTATTGTGCGATCGCTCAAGAGGCGCGAGGGGTAGTTCAAGCTCACATTGCTGAACTTGTAAGACAAATTGCTGCGATCGTTGAGAGCGGTATTTCCAGTAACGAGTTTCGGGTAACAGATCCGCAGGTAGCGGCGAAGGCAGTCTTTCAAGCGACCGTTCGGTTTCACCATCCAGCCCACGCATCCGAATGGAGTCATCCAGACATCGACACGGACTTTGCCCAAGTATGGCGCTTGATACTTGCTGGTCTTGTGGTGGGTTAAGCTGTATTAGACATCTCCAGAAATTAAATATGCGTTACCCAGAACCCTTGTCTTGACGTAGCAGTGCTACGTCAAAACAATTCTTTTTATTTTCCTTTGTCTACTGCCTATTTCCCCGTCTCCAGTTGCTCTCGTTGCTTACCATACTCCCGCAGCTGCTTCAAGAGGTCTTCTTGGGATGAATTCGGGATAGACTCACTGGGGGTTGGTTGAACATTGGTATCGGCAGTTTCAAAATTAGCAGGTGAGGGATTAATTGTATAGATCGGTAAAGATTTGTCATGAGACATCGCCTCTGGGGTTGGTGCTGGGGTAGGAATTAGATTATTTGGTTTGCTCACAGCAGCTTTTACCGAATCTAGAGTACTAGCAACTTGTACTTGTTGCTGCATCTGTTGGGTAGAAGATACTAAATGACTTAGACCATTCACCAATTGCAGCAGATTTTTGCGGAAAGTCGGATCACCTGTCAACTCATCCAAATCAGATGTAATTTTTTGGGTATTTTCAAACGTTACTCGTGCTGAATCTAAAGTTTGTTGCAGTAGCACCACATTCTTTGGATCATTTAAGGTTTTAGAAGCATCGCGTAAATTAGCTGAGGCTTGCGCCGCATTTGCTGAAAGAGTTTCTAAATTGTTGAGTAATTGTCCTTTAGTCAATCGATTCACAGATGGTGATAAACTACTGACTGTAACGCGCAGTTGGTTGCTAGTTTCGGTGATATTGTTCAAAGCACCAACTAGCGCCGAACGATTTGTTGTCAACAGATTATCCAGGTTGTTCAGCAAACGATTTGCTTGAGTTGCAGTTGCACCGAATTTATCTATAGTTTGAGTCGAGGATGCACTAAGTTGGTTTGTCGCTCGTTGCACTGAATTAGCAGTGGCTGAAAAGGTATTTAGTTGTTCTCGTAAGCTTTTGGTCAAACCTCGGAGATCGTGACTTAGCTCAGTAAAACTGGATGCTGCGACTGTAGTTGCTTCCAGAACCCCATTCACATTTCTATAAAATTTTGGGTCATTGTATGCAGTGGCTAGGTCAGTTGAACTGCGAATTAGTTCATCAACACTGATGCCAACCTGACCTTTTAACCGAGAGCCATTACAGACTATGAGACTGGAATTACAATTTTTATCTAGGGGTTTAGCAAGCACAACCCCAGCAGGTAAAGTTGCTTTTGGTGTGATGTCGATAATACTTTCGCTAATTAATCCGCTTTGATTAGCTTCCACCAATACATTCCGGGGGATAATTAGGTCAGTTTTGGCAATTTCAATCTCTACATCAATAGCATTTGGTCCTGGTCGAACCTGGGAAATAGTTCCTACCTTAAAGCCACGATAGCGCACTGCTGCTCCCTTTTGCATTCCGCCAGCGTTAGCAAATTCTACAATCGCTTTGTATGAACGCCCAGCAGCAGTAAATCTATTTAACCAGAGAAAGAGTAATCCAAATACCCCTAGTCCTAGCAGGAGTAACAACCCCACAGAGCCTTCTCTAAATGTTCGCCCAGACGCGAAGCTGCTTGTCATAAGACCTCGCATTTTTTTGCCTCTACCAACAACCAATTATGAGTTATGAGTTATGAGTCGAATTTAACTCCTCACTCCTCATTCTTAACTTCTCACTTCTAACTCTTCACTTTTAAGTTTCTAGCCCCCGACTTGAATCGGTCCTTCCACACTTCCACTGATAAATTGTCTGATCAACGGATTTTCTGTGTTGTGTATTTCACTAACTGTACCCTGCCACTGCACTTTACCTTCATAGAGAAATATAAGTCTATCAGCTGTACGGCGGGCAGTGCTGGCTTGGTGGGTAACAACGGCATAGGTACTACAAGTTCCATGTGAACTTTGCAAATAACGGATTAAATCTTCGATTACTGTTGAGGCAATGGGATCAAGTCCGGCTGTCGGTTCGTCGTATAGTAGAACTTCTGCGCCTTCAGTGGGGCTATCGGGGTTAGACATAATCGCACGGGCAAAACTTACCCGTTTTCGCATTCCCCCCGAAAGTTCGGCTGGGTAGAGGTCGCCTATTCCTGGTAAACCTACCATCTGCAATTTTTCTTTTACCAAATCTCGGATGCGCGATCGCGGTAGCTTTGAATTTTGATAAAGTAAAAATCCCACATTCTCCTCCACTGTCAGCGAATCAAATAGCGCCGCCTGCTGAAACACCATGCCAATGCCAACCTGCTGGACACCATCCTCAATCAAACCGTCTCGCCGCACTCCTTGCACATAAATTTCTCCTTCGTCGGGACTAAGTAACCCCGCCATTACCCGTAAAATTGTTGATTTACCAGTCCCTGATGGGCCAATAATCCCCAGTGCTTCTCCCCGGTAAATGGTCAAGTCTACATTATCTAGAACTTTATGGCTACCAAAAGACTTAGAAACACCTTTCAATTCAATCAATGGTTCAGTCATTAGTTATTAGTCATTAGTCATTGGTGAGCCAGTGCCTTGGGCGGGTTCCCTAATTTATACCCCTACAAGAGTGATGTCATAATTATTGTATTGGTAGGGCATTGTCTGGTACATTATAAGTATATGATTAGCAAACTTTATTTTTTTAGCATAATATTTAGTTATTTGCGATATTTAACCTCCCAAAATCCCCTCAACCCAAAGCTGACGAAGACACCGTAGTAATTTAAGGTCTCAGTAACGGGAAAATAAGACTCCAGTTTTCTGTGGACATCAGCAAGGTTATATAATAGTATATTTATACTAATCAATGCTATAACTACTCAGAGAAAAGCTACGACAATGAAAACTAATTAACAGGTTGATACAATAGACATCTCCAAAAAAGTAGAGACGTAGCACTGCTACGTCTCTACAAGGGTTCTGGGTAACGCATATTTAATTTCTGGAGATATCTAATATCTAGCAATTATATTTTTGATTTGTGAAAATCAAAAGGTTGAGATTCCCGAACTTAATATAAGTCGGGAATATTGTTGTTCACGAATGATTAAGTAGAGCTATAGAAACATTTAGTTTACTATCCAAAATTCTTGTAATTAGCAGAGTTGGCAAGTGGCAAAATTATTCACTAATATTGTAAGAATTACTGAGAGAAATCAAGCTAGAGATGATGAATAGTAACTCAGAGCAGTTTGCAAGTGATAATTCCTCTGGTATTTGTCCCGAAGCGCTGGAATATATGATTAGGGCAAATCAAGGTAGTGTTCCAGCCTATGGAAATGATGAATGGACTCAAAAAGCCACAGATTATTTTCGGAAACTCTTTGAAATTGATTGTGAAGTATTTTTTACCTTTAACGGTACAGCCGCAAATTCTTTATCTTTAGCTGCCCTTTGTCAGTCATATCACAGCGTCATTTGTCATGAAACATCTCACATAGAGACAGATGAATGTGGCGCACCGGAATTTGCATCTAATGGTTCTAAACTGTTACTTGCTCAAGGTAAAAATGGCAAGTTAACATCAGACGCGATAGAGTCAATTGTCACTAAACGTACTGACATTCATTATCCCAAATCTAAAGTTATTAGCGTCACACAATCAACGGAATTAGGAACTTTATATTCTATTGAAGAACTTCTGAAAATTAAAGAAGTTGCGAAAAAGTATAACTTAAAGATTCACATGGATGGCGCTCGTTTTGCAAATGCAGTTGCCGCGATGAATAAAAGTCCTGCTGAAATTACTTGGAAAACTGGAGTGGACGTATTGTGCTTTTGTGGTACAAAAAATGGAATGGCATTAGGTGAAGCTATTCTTTTCTTCAACAAAGAACTAGCAGAGGATTTTGATTATCGATGCAAGCAAGCAGGTCAGCTAGCCTCAAAAATGCGGTTTATTTCTGCTCCCTGGTTGGGTTTATTGTCAACTGGTGCTTGGCTAAAAAATGCCAGACATGCCAATCAATGTGCTGAATACTTAGAAAATCAACTATTAAACATCGAAGGTGTTGACTTAATGTTTCCTAGAGAAGCCAACGCCGTATTTGTGAAACTACCACAACAAGTCATTCACGCCTTAAAAGCAAAGAATTGGCAGTTTTATACATTTATTGGTGTGGGAGGAGTACGTTTTATGTGTTCTTGGAACACAACAAAATCAAGGATTGATGAATTAATTGGTGATATTAAAAACGCAACTATTTATAAAGATTAAAGTATGAGAAACCTAAAATAGTGAAACAAGTAATTAATTCACGTCAGTCCTTAGTCTAATACCGTTTTACTTTAATAATGATACAAATACGTTGGTAGGGGCATAGAAAAAGCTCATTGGTGTCAACTTAAGTTGAAAGCTATATCTAACAACCATTTTACACCTACCCTAACCCCTTCTCCCAATTTTGGGAGAAGGGGAAATTAACCTCCGGCTCCCCTCTCCCAATTGTGGGAGAGGGGTTGGGGGTGAGGGCAAAACGTTGTCACAAAGAGGGTTTTACCTTAAGTTGACACGTATGAGCATTGCTGTGCCCTTACAATAAATCTTTATGTATCAGGGTTTGTCTGAAATGGTATAACCTCCCATGTGGCGTAATGTCATCAAGTGGTGTTTGAGGAACATAGCTTGCTTCCCGCAGGGTAACACAACATTATCAACCATTTGTTGGATTGAGCTATTGCTCAACCCAACAAAGCTATTTTTTTTAACCCAAGCGTATTGATTATATTTATGGCAAAATCTGGCATTGATATCAATCAAAACTTGATTGAATAACTACAGGTAATTGAACACTCACGGTAGTTCCTGTCAAGAGGTCAGAACAGATTAACAGTTCCCCATTATGAGCATTGACAATGCGTTTGCTAATAGCAAGTCCTAGCCCAGTGCCACAAGGTTTTGTGGAGAAGAATGGCTGAGAAAGCTTGGCGAGAACTTCTGATGAAATTGGCTCGCCGCCATTGTGGACATTAATGCAAACTTGATTTATATGCGAACAGTCTACTTTCCATTTAACGATATCTCCTGCTGCAACTGCCTCGCAAGCATTGCGGACAATGTTGATAAATACTTGTTTAAGTTTGTCCTTATCCCCCAAAATTTTTACCGAAGGCAACACCGGAATAAATTCAATTTGTCGTTCCAGAGCTTCTGGCATTTCCCTAATGCATATCAGCAACTCATCAATCAATTGATTCACATCTAATTTATAAAGCTGCAACACTTGGGGCTTGGCGTAGAGCAAAATTTCACTCAACAGACGTTCCAGACGACTAGCTTCGCTCAGTGCCAATGCTAATCGCTCTTGAGCAGATTCAGTCAGAATGGTTTTTCGGAAATACTTTAATCCCATAATCATTGTAGTCAAGGGATTACGAATTTCATGCACAATAATGGCAGCAAATTCACCAATAGCTGCAAGTCGTTCCTGTTCTAAAAGCTTGGCTTGAGCTGCTCGTAATTCTGCGGTACGTTTTTCAACCTCAGCTTCCAAAATCTGATTAAATTGGCACTGTTGCTGGTAAAGATGATAGTGGTCAATTGCTGTAGCTGCCCGTTCTGCAAATAATTCTACAATTTGGATTTCATCAGTAGAAAACTCGCGTGCTTGTCGATGAAAAGAGCAAATAGTACCAAATACTCGACCTTCCGCAGTTTGCAATGGTATCCCCAAATATGCACAATAACCTTCTGGAGCCTGTCCATATTCTGGGTATTTTTGAGCATCTTCCACTACTAATGAGTGACCCATTTCGATAACAGTACCAGTTAATAAACCATGTAGTGAATAAACATGTTTGCCCTCGCCCATTTCCAGACTACTCGCTAGAACAGTTTCAAACCCCTCTTGGCAAAAGGTAACAACTGTCCAATCAACTTCGATAAGTTCGCTGACTCCGCAGGCAATGTTGTACAAATAGCTACCTAATTCGCCAGTTCGATAGTTCAAAGAAGACAAACGTGCTATAATTTGCCGCTCACGCTGCCAAGTTTGGTTGTGCAACAATATTTTATCATCACTGGTTTTGCTCATGGATGCCTATTGCATGGGTTGTGACATCTCCCCAGCCTGTTCGCGCTTGCGTCTCCCCTTCTCTACGAGACGCTACGCGAAGGGAGAAGGCATGGGGCTTCTAAATTTCACAATTTAGTTTTTCTGGTTTTGCCCTTGCGGGTTTTCGACTTTGACCTAGGCTTTGTTTCCTTAGCCCCCGGCGACTAGGCTGCACTAGTTTCATAGAAATATTTTACCGGAATTAATGGGTTTAAAGCCCCGTCGTTCGCGCGATCGGCTTTTTCTTTTTCTCTAGATTTCTAATCAGTTCTCTAAGCACATCAGATTTAGAGCGTTGGGATGAATCGCAGTAATCTTCTAAAATTTGAAATTCCTCATCAGTGAGTCTAAAAAATACACTTTTCTTCATGGCATTATATATCTAAATGATATACGATATTAGCATGAAGACATTAAAGTTTAAGTTGTACCAACACAAGGCCAATAGATACCTCAAACGCTCAATCAATGCTGCTGGGGTAATTTACAACCATTGTATTGCTCTTCACAAAAGATATTATCGGATGTGGGGTAAACACTTAAACTGTGCAAAACTTCAGTCTCATATCGCCAAGGTGCGAAAACGTAATTCTTTTTGGCAATTAGTAGGTTCTCAAGCGGTGCAAGATATCTGTCAGCGCATTGAGAAAGTCTACCAACTATTTTTTAGCCACAATAAAAATGGCTGTTGTCCACCAGGATTTAAGAAGGTTCGTAAATACAAGTCATTTACCCTAAAACAAGCTGGTTATAAGTTTCTAGGTGGTAATCGAATTAAAATCGGAAGTCGGGTATATCAGTTTTGTCAGTCCAGACAGATAGAGGGAACAGTCAAAACACTAACCATTAAGCGCACACCATTAGGTGAGTTGTTTTTGGTTGTGGTTGTTGATAATTGCGCTGAACCAGAATTTAAAGTTAAGACAGGTAAAATCGCTGGCTTTGATTTTGGTCTAAAAACATTTCTTACTTGCTCTGATGATACAAAAATTGAGTCTCCGCAATTTTTAAAACAGTCTCTCAATGCGATTAAGAAAGCTAGTCGCCATCACTCCAAAAAGTTGAAAGGGTCAGCTAACAGAGAAAAAGCAAGGAAAAATCTAGTCCGAAAGTACGAGGATATTTCTAATTCTCGTCGTGATTGGTTTTGGAAACTAGCACACGAACTAACAGATAAGTTCGATGTTTTATGTTTTGAGACTTTAAACCTTAGAGGGATGCAACGCCTTTGGGGGCGTAAAATATCAGACTTAGCTTTTGGGGAGTTTCTACAAATCCTGCAATGGGTTGCCAAGAAAAAACATAAGCAATTGGTATACATAGATCGATGGTATCCATCTAGTAAGACTTGTTCTAGTTGTGGACACCTTTTAGAGAGTCTTGATTTGTCTGTTAGAGAGTGGCGCTGCTGCTGTTGTCAGTCTGTAAATGGACGTGATGAAAACGCCGCCAAAAATATTCAAATAGTCGGGGCATCGACTATTAAGTTAGGTGATGTTAGACAGTCCGAGACTGCAATTGCTGTTTGAGCTTAGAATCCCTGCCCTTGTAGGGCGGGGAGTATGTCAATAGAGACATCTGTTATTTGCATACAACAAAATTAAGAAATTTTACTTAACTAAATGTAAACTTATACAACAATTTAACAGGTAGAAATAAGCGATATCATAACATTGCAACGATAGCGATAGAAACTCCGATTAATACCAAGCTGTGGAATGATCCAGAAAAGCTAGGTGCGTTATGACAAAATATTCCTCTTGGTCTTTAGGTCAACCGCAAGATATTGCGTCCTTAGTGGCGTTTCTGGCATCTTCTAATGGTGACTACATTACATACAGGTAGCACTTTCTTTGTGGATGGTGGGCTACTTTGGAATTATCAGGAGCAGTAGCGAGAAAAAAACTATGTCAGATCCATCCTTATTTATTCCAGTGATTCTTGGCACTCCCCGTCAAGGCCGCCAAAGTGAATACGTTGCTAAATTTATTGTGGAGCAGGTTGCAGCAGACGATCGCCTAGAAACCGAACTAATCGATATTAGAAATATTGCGATCGCTACAGATGATGCAGGAGAATCACTCAAAGACCCTCAATTTTCTGCAACTATTGAGCGAGCAGATGGATTAATTATCGTTACACCAGAGTATAATCACGGTTATCCGGGTTTGCTCAAACACGTCCTTGATACCTGCCTCAAAGAATACATTCATAAAGCCGTTGGACTATGTGGCGTTTCAGCAGGCCCCTTTGGTGGCACAAGGGTAATCCAAAACCTCTTACCTGTGATGCGGGAGTTGGGGCTAATAACTATTTTTTATGACCTCAACTTTAGCAACGTTCAGAAACTATTTGATCAGTCGGGCAATTTAATTGACAAACCAACCTACATTCGTCGCATGGAAAGCTTCATGGACGAGTTAGTTTGGATGTCAAGTGTTCTGAAATATGGGCGGCGAGAAGTCAGCCAAAAGAAGAAAGATTAATTCAAATGGTCAACTACCGTGATGATCACGGTGACACCCAAAGCAACGGTTGTTTGATGTCTGATTCCTTCAAAACTGTTTAGCAGCACAGACAGAACAGACTGCCCAGCGTTGGAGTTCGCCGGGCGGGGTGGGAGATTGACACTGAGGACAAAGGGGTAAGCCATGCGATCGCGATCGCATGATCTTAGTCCAATGTCCAAAAGCAGCATTTACATCCTTAGTGGGTGTAACATCAGGGCGGCTAATCTCATCACCAAGGTAACTGGGATGTTCATCGGGCGAAACTGTTTGTTGCTGTTTTCTCTCCACAGATGGATTCTGCCAGCTAGCAGTAGAGAAGCGAATATCAACCAAAGGTGTTGACAGCTTTTTATTCAACTTTAAAAGCATAGACGAGCGACCAAAAGTCAGGTTTTGCGCCCAAGCAGCACTAGAAGTTGCTACCCATAAAACATCGCGCTGAATCGACAATGGTCGAGTATGTGCGGCAACTACTGGGCCAACAACTTCTGCCCAAAACTTCAGCAGAAGTTGAAATGGTTGCTCTTGCCATTTAGCCTGCTTTTCTAGAACGCCTAAAATATCATTAATTGATTTCAATGACATCGTTAAAAGTGGGGAGTAAGAATTTTAGATTTTAGATTTTAGATTTTAGATTTTAGATTGAAATTTAATCCAAAATCCAAAATTGAATTGCCTCATGCCCAGTCTTTATAATTTCCGTTACTATTGTCACAAATATATCTAAAGTTAATTCCAGCAGTCTATGTTTGAGGCACAGAGGCAATGACTCAAAACCCCCTGAACGATTCCGGTACTCAATCCTCTAAAACACCTGGGTTGAAACCAGCACTAGCAGCAGCACTAGCGAGTTTAGAGGTGCCGCTAGATCAAGAGTTAACTCGATACCGACGCACGCGAACTGGTTTGGTGTCATCTAACCAGCCCCGTGTTACAAGTTATATGAGCAGTCAAACCCAGCCGTTGACTGGCATTCCGACAACATCCGGCACAACTCAGTCATCAGTAACGGAAATTAAAACTAACGTGCCGCCTGCATGTATACCTGTGAATCATCAGGCAACCCCAGCGCCAGCTACGGCAAAAATTGACGTGCCACCTGCATCTGTAGCTGTGAATCCTGAGATCAACCCAGCGCCAGCTACGGCAAATACTGAGGAACTGAATAATCTCAATGTCACCTCTAACTCAGATTCTGCTAAAACAGAAACTCAACTACCACCACCCCCGTCCAACCTTACTAGCAGCATCGTGCCAACAGTCGTTAAAAATACTAAAAGCGAAAATCTCTTGCAGCTAGATGACACTCCTAAGCAGCCAGATGACTATTTAGAATCTAGTGAGGCACTGTTGCGAAGTCTGAAAGAAGAACCACCAGAAACCAAGAAGCCAAGCAATTATAACGATAGTCTGCTATCACCTTTGGGTATCGGCTCGATGTTGCTGCTATTGGTGGCGAGTCTTACCTTGGGTTATATAGTGTTCAATCCCAAAAGCTTGCCACAATGGAATTTAGGCAAGTTGTTTAACGGTAACTCGTCTGCCGCACCAGAAAATACTCAGGAAGTTGAGAGTAATGTCCAACCTCAAATCCAGCCACCAAGCAGTTCTATACCCAAGTATCCTAATCTAGCTGCCCAAGAGTTTCCTGAGGTAAGAGATCCCAATGATGTAGTTGGCTTACAACCCAAAGTCCAATCAACCCTCGCAGTAGTGCCTAATCCAGTCGTTCCCCAAAACCCCGCAAATCCTCAAGCGGCATTGCCTAGCCCCAACACAGCCCTAAAACCGACAAATCCGATCGCTTTAGCACCAGTACCGACGGTACAGCCTTTGCCTCCCCTGAATTTGCCTCCCACTTCAACGGCAACAACCTCGCCAAAGCTGAATGCAGAAATCAAACCAGCAACAGATGGGTTTTATCATGTAGTGATAGATAATAATGGCGCGGCTTTAGCTTCAGCACGGCGAGTAGTTCCTGATGCTTATTTATCAGCCAACAAAGAATTGATTTATCTGGGTGCTTTTAAAACTAAAGCGCAAGTAAAACAACAGATGCAACTGTTACAGGGAAAGGGAATTAACGCACGGGTTCAGCAGCCATGAGTTGCAAAAATCTACGATACCATAAGATAACAGTGCTGAGTGCTGAGTGCTGAGTCAATAAGTGAAAAGTGAAGAGTGCTGAAGTAATAGAGGCAAAATCTTGCTTGTTTACGACCCGACGACAAAAAATCTTATACTCAGGACTCTAACTGAGCATTCACCACTGCATAACTACCCGACAACAAAAAATCTTATACTCAGCACTCAGGACTCAGCACTCAGCACTCATTACTGAGTTTCGTGAATGGAGAGCGGACATGGAATTTATCAAGCGTATCCTGCGGGTGATTCGCGCTAATCTCAATAGTTTGATCGGTGGTGCAGAAGATCCAGAAAAGATTCTGGAGCAAACTGTCCTGGAAATGCAGGAAAATCTGGTGCGGTTGCGGCAGGGTGTCGCCCAAGCGATCGCTACCCAAAAACGCACCGAACGACAGGCGGGGGCAGCTCAGTCTCAAACAGAAGAATGGTATCGCCGCGCCCAATTAGCCCTGCAACAAGGCAGCGAACCTCTAGCACGCGAAGCTTTGACTAAGCGCCAAGCTTATAAAGAAACCACTACAGCCCTCTTTTCCCAGATAGAGCAGCAAAACGAGATAGTAGGTAGGCTAAAAAAGGATATGCGATCGCTAGAGTTAAAAATTGGCGAGGCAAAAACTAAAAAAGATATGTATATTGCTCGCGCCCGTTCTGCCGAAGCGTCTTATCGCCTCCAAGAAATGCTCGGCGGAGTTTCTGCTACCAGCAGTCTGAGTGCTTTTGAGCGGATGGAAGAAAAAGTTTTGCAGATAGAAGCTAAATCAGAAGCGATCGCTCAACTCAGTGGCAACGACTTGGAAACACAATTTACTTCTTTGGAATCTAATGATGTAGATGCGGAATTAGCAGCGATGAAGGTGCAGGTTTTAAACCAGGCAGAAAACACACAGCACAACAGTCTCCTGACTGAGGAGAACCAGAAGCCAGCGCCGCCTCCCCAACAGCAACCCAAAACTCAGGATTCTTGAAGTTCGGCTAATTACCGCAGTTTGGAGATATCTTAACAATTAAGAGTTGTTAGGAGGTACTGATTCAAAGCGGAAAGATTACATTTAAATAGGTAGCTATTAAAAAGTAAAAAAGCTAACTGTCCAACAAAAAGCGTAAACCAGACAAGGAAAAACAAAGTTATGGGATTATTCGATCGCATTAAGCGAGTAGTTAGTTCTAACCTCAACGACCTGGTTAACAAAGCCGAAGACCCGGAAAAAATGCTAGAACAAGCCATCCTGGAAATGCAGGAAGACTTGGTACAGCTGCGTCAGGGAGTAGCCCAGACGATCGCCGCCCAAAAACGCAGTGAAAAACAGTACAAAGATGCAGAAAATGAAATCAATAAGTGGCAACGCAATGCTCAACTGGCGCTGCAAAAAGGTGATGAAAATTTAGCACGACAAGCTTTAGAGCGCAAAAAGACTTATACGGATACCAGTGGTGCCCTCAAAGCTAGTTTAGATACCCAAAGCACTCAAGTTGAAACCCTGAAGCGCAACTTAATGCAGCTGGAAAGCAAAATTTCTGAGGCTAAGACCAAGAAAGAAATGCTCAGAGCCAGAATCACCACTGCCAAAGCCCAAGAGCAACTCCAAGGCATGGTAAGTGGGATGAATACCAGCAGTGCAATGTCTGCCTTCGAGCGGATGGAAGAAAAAGTCTTAATCCAAGAATCCCGCGCCCAGGCGCTAGGAGAGTTAGCAGGTGCAGATTTAGAAACCCAATTTGCCCAGTTGGAAGGTGGTAGCGATGTTGATGATGAATTGGCAGCTTTGAAAGCGCAAATGTTACCACCCGCTACTCCCCAAAATCAACCCCAACTGCCACCGCAACAACAAAGTACTACTCCTACTCCTAAGTCTAATGAGGTAGTTGATGCCGAGTTGGATTCCTTACGCAAGCAATTGGATCAATTGTAAAATTGACCGAAAAATTATTTGAGCCAGTCCCACGCCTGTTGGTTGTGGGATTTTATGTCATTAGTCAATAGTTAACAGTCCTAATAACTAGGAATTATTGATTATGGACTATTGACGACTTTGGGATAAAGTATTGTGTGTGCCAAGTTTGATCGCCACCTGATGGAGACTGGAATGAGTAAGGCTGTAATCACCATAACTGATGCTGAGTTTGAAACCGAAGTGTTAAAAGCCGAGCAGCCTGTATTAGTTTACTTTTGGGCTGACTGGTGTGGGCCTTGTCAATTGATGTCGCCCGCGATCGCTTCAGCTGCCATCGAATATAGCGATCGCCTCAAAGTCGTGAAAATGGAAATTGACCCCAACCCCCTGACTGTTAAGCAGTACCAAGTCGAAGGTGTACCCGCCCTCAGACTATTTCAAGGACAGGAAGTTTTGATATCCACTGAGGGAGTTATCGGCAAAGATAAATTACTCGCTCTCCTAGATACGCACTTAAATAGTAATTAGTCATTAGTCATTAGTCATTAGCAAATGACTAATGACAAAAGGCAAAGAGAGACGCGCAAGGGACGGGGACAAAGGACAAATGACTAATATGCAATTTGCAAAGCGTTTACAACCCCTGCAATCTAATGTATTTGCTGATATGGACAGAGCCAAGGCAATCGCTTTGGCATCTGGACGAGAGGTAATTGATTTGTCGTTGGGGTCTTCTGATTTACCAGCCGAGGCACATGTCATTGAGGCGATCGCCCATTCACTTCACGATCGCACTACCCACGGTTATCTGTTGTTTAATGGCACACAAGGATTTCGCCAAGCCGCAGCCAAGTGGTATGAACAAAAATTTGGCATCAAAGTTGATCCCGAAACTGAAGTACTACCTCTGATTGGTTCTCAAGAAGGTACCGCCCATTTACCCTTAGCAATACTCAATCCCGGAGATTTTGCCCTGTTGCTCGATCCAGGTTATCCCTCTCACGCCGGGGGAGTCTACCTCGCCAGTGGTCAAATCTACCCAATGCCACTACGGGCAGAAAACGCTTTTTTACCAGTGTTTGCTGATATTCCTGCCCCAGTCTTGGCTCAGTCGCGGATGATGGTATTAAGTTATCCTCATAATCCCACAGCCGCGATCGCACCAATATCATTCTTCCAAGAAGCTGTCGCTTTCTGTCAACAACACAATCTCGTCCTAGTTCACGATTTCCCCTACGTAGATTTGGTATTCGGGGAAACTGGAGAGTGGGCAGATTATTCTGGCAATCCAAAATCCCTAGTCCCTTCAATTCTGCAAGCTGATCCAGAGAAAAGCGTCTCAATTGAATTTTTCACCCTTTCCAAGTCCTACAATATGGGCGGCTTCCGCATTGGCTACGCCATCGGTAATGCCCAGTTAATTAACGCCTTACGCCAGATCAAAGCCGTAGTTGATTTTAATCAATATCGGGGGATTTTGAATGGTGCGATCGCTGCCCTGACTGGCCCTCAATCTGGGGTAAAATCTGCTGTCGCTACCTTCCAGGGGCGGCGTGATGCTTTTATCAGTGCTTTACACCGCATTGGCTGGAACGTTCCTACTCCCCAAGCCACAATGTACATCTGGGCAAAGTTGCCCTCAGCTTGGAGTCAAAACTCCATAGAATTTTGTATTCAGCTAGTCAAACAAACTGGTGTAGCCGCTTCCCCAGGTGCGGGTTTTGGCAAATCTGGAGAGGGGTATGTCCGTTTTGCCTTGGTGCATGAGCCACCTTTGTTAGAAACTGCCGTGGAAAGAATGGCCCAGTTCCTTGATTAAATTTCTTCTCCAGCTGAACGCCAAGGATTTTTGGTGGCAAAGTCTATGGATAGAACACTCGGTAGGGACGCACAGTTGTGCATTGGTGTCAAGTTACAGCGCTTTTCAGTTGGGTATACCACAAATGTACTGCTCAGTTAGAATCAATAGTTAGGTGTTTTTTTATCGATTTGAATTTCGTTTTTTAGTTGATCCAGAGGCACTACTGTTAACTGTGACACATCCTGAGTTCTGTGTTCACGCAGATTACGAAAGTGTTTCGTGATATATCCGTAACGCTTGCCTCGGTAAAAACTGGGTCTGAGAGTATTATCGTTTCTCTGATATATCAGGATGGAAGAAGCAAAATCTTAAGCGATCATAGAATCGTACACTTGTCGAATCAGATTAATTCCGGCTGAATTCTTCGGATCGAAATTGAAAGACGTATCACTAGATCGATAATCGACGAGTTCTTGGCTCACCAAGCCATTAGGTGACCAAACGAAAAAACTTAACTCGTTGCCAAGGCACTTAGATGTAGACTGAAAATCGGGTTCTGCCGTTTGTAATTTGATGCTAGGCATGAGTCCAGCAATCAACTGATGATCATGTGACCATAGTATTACTGTCTGAGCGTCTTGCCCTGGTAAAGCTGCTGCTGGTAGATTAATACAAGCGCTAAGGGCGCAGATTGAGCCTACTAAAAAACTAAACTGAAACTTAGACACGTTGGTGTAGATCAGTTGAATAGGGAGCATTATTGGCTTATGCGTGAAAATTCCAACGCTGTAACGTTGCTTACAATAAACAATATATAAAATTCAGTAAGATATTGATAAAGCATTGTGTCAATACCTGAATCTAACTATTAAATAGTGGGTAGTGCATAGCTTATCAGTTTTATTTAAAAGTCATCTGAAGCGTTGTTGTATATAAACTTATTTTTCAATACGTAAGTATTAACTCTGATCATTTGAAGTATGACAATTCTAAAATTGGACTATATTCAAAACGCATCTGATTGACAACACTCAGCACTCTTCATTCGTTTACTATGTTGCTCACTGGCATACAGTATTTTTTTTAGTGGTAAAATCCAACTTCTGAAGCACACGGTGCATGGTCGGAACACTAACTTCAATACGATTTCGAGTCGCAAAACATTCACACAATTCTTTAAGTATTGTATCTGGCTTTCAGTTTAAGTTGACACCAATAAAAGCTGTGCGCCCCTACGAATCACCGTATTATACTGAACTTAAAATATGGGAATGTATTTTTATAACTAGAAAAATTTGAAAAAATATGTAATTCAACGTATAAAACATCGAATCTTCGTCATCTTTTTATTGATACTCAGCAGTAACTTTACCCAATCAGGTCTCCGCGTTTCTTAAACTGGGTTTGTACGCTTAACTACCAAAGACAGCTAATAATGCAGGTCGCGCTTAAAAGCCGCCGTATTGCCAAAAAGCCTGTAGTCAAGACAGCCCAAGCCTAAAAACGGCAGTAGTTTAAAACTTAATTTCCAAACTGACAGAGACTTGAAAAAATGAAAATGACTTTTCAGAAACTTGTAATTGGTGCCTCAATCGCTATTGGTGTGAACGCTCTTGCAACTGTCCCAGCACAGGCTGGAACCCTCACTGGCGCTACTATTGGTGGAACAGCAGCCAGTGATTATTTAGTCTATGATTCCAATGCTACAAATACCTTTTTAGTAGCAAATACCAGTGCAAATGTACAAAAAGTCCTGGATGGAAACGCCGCCAATCCTACTGGAAATGTGGAGCTAGCTGCTAGTAGTGAACAAACTGGTTTTAATTTTACCAAGAACACCGCTTTGACAGGCACAATCGGTGGCAAAACCCTGACTCTAAGCAGCCTCACTTCAGATGACTGGTTTGGAGTCGGCAAAACAACTACGACTTATGGGTTAAATAACTTAGCTAACACCTGGTTTAACCAGGTTTTAAGTTCTAATAATATCACTAGTAATTTACTCGTTGGGTTGGGCTATACTCAACAGACTTTGTTTAGTAAGTTTCTTACAAGTGGCGGATTTGAACGCTTTAGTGACCCGAATATTTCCTATGTCAATCAAGATGACACCAGTGGTTTAATCAGTATTGGTTTAGCCGGTCACTATAATGCGGCACCCCTTATAGGACTGCCGTCTAACCTATTTACATCTCCATTACAAGCAAGTGAACTAGTCAAATACACTTATGACGGCAAGACTGACTACCTGTATAGCTTTAAAGCTACCCAGTCTGGTTTAGTTGAAAAAAGTGATGGCATATCCCATAGTGGTAATTATGAAGTCCCTATCAAAGGTGTAGATCCCGCAGCAGTCCCCGAACCATCAGTAATGCTTGGTCTGTTGGGTGTGGCTGGCGTGTTTGCTAGCCAACGCAAATTTAAAAAAGCGTCTATTTAAGATTGCGGGTTCAAAACTACAAATAAATCAGGGAGCTAACAGCTCCCTTTTTTGATGAATATTTTCAACTTTATATTTACTTGACAAATAGTCGGTTAAATCGGCACGAAAAAATAATTTTTCTTAAAATAGAGAAAGATTACCTAATTTGGATTGTGACAATATCTACTGAAATATTACCACTGGTTAAAGAACCAGAACGACTGGAAAACCGTCTAGCCGAAATTCCACCCGAACCGGGGGTTTATTTCATGCGGGACAAGAGCGATCGCATTATATATATAGGTAAATCACGTAAGTTGCGATCGCGTGTCCGTTCCTATTTCCGGGATGGCTACAACAAGAGTGAACGCATCGCCACGATGGTCAAGTTGGTGACAGAAATTGAATTCATCGTCACTGATACTGAAGCCGAAGCGCTAGCGCTAGAAGCCAATCTGATCAAGCAGCACCAGCCATACTTTAACGTGTTGCTCAAAGATGATAAAAAATATCCCTATCTCTGCATCACTTGGTCAGAAGATTATCCGCGAATTTTTATTACCCGTAAACGTCAATTTGGCAAGGAAAAGGATAAATTTTATGGGCCTTATACTGATGCTGGTTTATTACGAGAAATTGTCCGCATCTGCAAGCGCATCTTCCCACAGCGACAACGACCTCAACCACTTTTTAAAGACCGTCCTTGCTTAAATTATGATTTAGGGCGTTGTCCAGGTGTGTGTCAACAGATGACTTCACCAGAAGAATATCGCAAAATTGTGCAAAAGGTGGCGATGGTCTTCCAAGGTCGAACTCAGGAACTGATGCATATTTTGACCCAACAGATGAACGCAGCCGCTCAGGACTTGAATTTTGAGTTAGCAGCGCGAATTCGTGATCAAATTTCTGGGTTAAAGTCGCTGACAGCTGACCAAAAAGTTTCCTTACCAGATGATACAGTTTCGCGGGATGCGGTGGCGTTAGCCTTGCCGTCAGGCATCGCACTGGCAGCCAACGAACAGCACGCTTGCATTCAACTATTCCAGATTCGCGCTGGCCAATTGGTAGGACGTTTAGCGTTTGTGGCAGATGCTCACGCGGAACCGGGGGCTATTTTACAACGCGTTTTAGAGGAACATTATCAAACTGCTGACTCAGTGGAAATACCCATAGAAATTTTGGTGCAGCATGATTTACCAGATGGTGAGATATTGGCGGATGTCTTAACTCAACGTAAAGGTAAAAAAGTTACAATTTTAACTCCTTTGCGGCAAACTAAGGCAGAATTAATTGAGATGGTAGAGCGAAATGCTCAGTATGAATTGCAAAGAATGCAAAAATTTGGCGATCGCAATCACCAAGCAATGCAAGATTTAGCCACCATTCTCGATTTACCAGATGTACCCCACCGCATCGAAGGTTATGACATTTCCCATATTCAAGGATCAAATGCTGTAGCTTCGCAAGTTGTGTTTATCGACGGATTACCCGCCAAACAGCATTATCGTCACTACAAAATTAAAAATCCCACAGTGACAGCAGGACATTCAGATGATTTTGCCAGTCTTGCTGAAGTTATTGGGCGACGGTTTCGCAAGTATGGCGAAGATCAGCAATTAGCACGTTTGGGTAATCCCGACTGGCCTGATTTAATCATGATTGATGGTGGTAAAGGTCAATTATCATCAGTTATCGCCATCTTGCAAGAGATGAATTTATTAGAAGACTTGCGAGTTGTGAGTTTAGCAAAGCAGCGAGAAGAGATTTTTTTACCGGGAGAATCTCAACCCTTGATAACTGATGCAGAACAACCAGGAGTACAGTTATTGCGGCGGCTGCGGGATGAAGCGCATCGGTTTGCAGTCAGTTTCCATCGTCAGCAGCGCAGTGATAAATTGAAGCGATCGCGTTTAGATGAAATTCCTGGTTTAGGGCATCATCGACAAAAGCAGCTACTAGGGCATTTTCGCTCAGTTGATTATATTCGGCAAGCAACACCCACACAACTAGCTGAAGTAGCAGGAATTGGGCCGCGTTTGGCTCAAGAAATTTACGATTATTTTCATCCTGCTTAAACTGACAACTCCCACTCTTACCTTGAATACTTGTCGTTACCCACATTTACCGACTCAGTACTGAGTGCTGAGTCCTGTTAGCGGATAGCTATGGTTTAGCCCGTGCTGAGTAAATTAAGAAGTACTCACTACTTTTGAACTTGGGTTTTTGCCCCACCTCTTGTGGCGTGGAATCTTTTCTTTTATGGAGTTGGTTGATACCCCACAAGAAAGTGGCGTGGTCTTTTTACTCAGCACGGGCTAAACGCCCCGCTATCGCTAACAGCACTTTTTACTCAGCACTCTTCATCTCGTTCCCAGTCGGAGACTGGGAATGCCTATTTTGAGGCTCCGCCTCCCTGACTCGCGGCAGAGCCGCAATGAGGAGCATTTCCAGCCAGAGGCTAGAAACGAGGTTTTAAAATTTATCAATATTGCCAGCAAATATTAGACCTCTTGCAAAAGTTCCTAACACCCCTCCCCCCCTGCGGGGAGAATTTGACGTAAGTCAAAGGCGGGGTGGGGTTCTTTTTTTGATTTATGTAAGAAGTCTATTAAACGAATTTGCAATTACGTTTTGTAACAGTAATTTTAATTAGGCATCAAAACGTGCTGCCTCCCTGTAGATGTATGTGAATTAACCCCCCAAACTTTGTTAACTAAATCTTAAGATAAAAATTTTGTTACTAAAGATACAGTAATTTTCGGGTTTTAATTTTTGAATACAAGAACGGCTTTTTTTATAGTCGTCTGAAATAACTATAAATAAGGCTCTCTCAAGGGATTAATTATAGGGATCAGTAAATCTCTAAGCAGCATCTAATTGAAAAATAATTTCTGTATCTAAAGTAGGAGGGTAGAATCACTTAATTCTAGAATAATAGATAGAGATATCGAAAAATTTTCCAATCTGAAATTTTGTTTAAGATAATCAACCAAATATTACGGCAGTTTGTTAAGTTGGGTCGAACCAGAATTTTTCCTGGTTTAACTTGTAGCTTTACTAAGTAAAAAATAATTACAAACAGGAGTTTTAAAATGCAGACAGTACAAAAGATTTACTGCCCAAATTGTGGTAGTCATGCGGAGCGTTATTATATTTTTGATAGTCAATTAACTCGCACACAATGCCCAAGTTGTGACTACTTGATGATTAGTTGCACTCGCACTGGGAAAGTCATTGAGGCTTATGCCCCTGGCATTTACGCACACCGCTAGATAATAGAAATTAAAAATTAGAGAAAAGATTCTCCAATTTTTAATCATAAAGTTTTTTCTCAGAAATTTGGAACCCTTCAAAGGTTGTTCTTCTGTTGTCTGAATTGTAGCTGTCGCCTCTGTTCTTCTAATCTAAATTGTTGCTGTTGTCTAAGTTCTTGATCTTGTCTGAGTTGTTGCTGTTGTAGTCTGAGTTGTTGCTGTTGTGTAAATTGTTGCTGTTGTAGTCTCGTTTCTTCCTGTTGTAGCCTCAGTTGTTGCTGGCGTATCAGTTCTTGCTGTTGTCGTGTAAATTCTTGCTGTTGTAGTAGCTGTTGTTGTTGTAGTTGTGGTTGCTGAAGCTGTAAACGAAGCCATGTTTCCTGAAATTGTTCTTGTGTTTGCTGATTTTGCTGCTCTTGTTGTTGTCTCATTCTTTCTTCTAAAGACTCAGGTTGCCGAGGATTCGTCTGAATTATTTCTGCATAAGCAGGAGAATTGATCGGCAAAGCTTTTGCAAGCACAATCACTAATAACCATAATTTAAGCAGTAATGAGCGATTCAACATACAATTATTTAGATCATTGGCGTGTGGCAATACACATAAGCGATAAGGCCGCTTCTGGTGAATTAGGATTGATACCAGAGCAGGATTGAGCGAAGCGATACTTCTTGTCAGATTCACCGTAATTACCTTGCAATACTTCTGCACCACAGGTATGGTTGTGGGGATAAACCTTGACATTAAAGCCAAGTGGCTCCAGAATTTTGTAGTAGAGGTCTGGCGTTACTCCATCCCCAGGTCGGTGATGAACCTCAGTTGCTAATCCCCAAGTTTGCTCTGCTGCTGAAGTATGACCTCCTCGTTTGATTAGCCGATATAGCCATAAGCGAAAGTTCCATAACCACAAACCTAATCCTTGGAAGTTCCAAGCAGTCAACTGAGGGTCGTGATCTGTGATTAGGATGCCGCCTGGACGCACTAAACGCGCTGCTTCCTCCAACACGACATCCATGTAGTCACAGTGATGGAGTGTAGCATTAAGTACTACCATATCAGCAAAATTAGAAATGAAAGGAAGTTGGTGGGCATCTGCCTTCACTGGTATATAGCCAAGACGTTGAGCCATAGACAAAGCCCCATAGCTAATATCTACACCAATTAACAATTGTGGTTTTCCGCCAAGGGTTGCATACAAGTTGCCCGGGCCACAACCAATGTCTACAACAATTTTATGATCCCAACTGCCCGTAGCCGCTTCCCAGCAGGACTTGAACATTTGATCACGATGACAGTTTTCAAAATAGTTTTTTGCCCATTCTGGATGCCCAAAGTAATAACTATTTGCTTTGATGGCTGGACTGGAAGTAGAAATAGGAAAATTTAGGATATCTTCTTGATCTAAATCCACTTTCAAATCAGCAGCAATGTAAGGTTTGAGAACTGAATATGAAGAAGTTGGCATAGCTATCCCTCTATTAATATCCTGTTTCAGTTCACTACATCAGCGAACCCTTAAATTTCTGAACCGAGCAGTATTGCTAAGTATCTGTGAGATAAAAGTAATTCATTTTACTAAGTAGAGCAGGTTTAATTCTTACTTGCTCTTAGTTGTCCGCAAGCAGCATCGGCTTCTAAACCACGGGAATAACGAACACTAACAGCAGTATTTTGCTGCTTGAGGACGTTGACAAATGCTTGAATGCGATCGCGGTTAGGGCGTTTATAGTCTACCTCTTGAATGGGATTATAGGGAATCAAATTTACATGACTTTGGAATCCTCGTAGGCATTTTGAAAGTTCTAATGCATGTTCTGGTAAATCGTTAACACCAGCGAGGAGAACATATTCAAAAGTAAGGCGGCGGCCAGTGATTTCCACATATTCTCGACATTCAGCCAGTAAATCTTCTAGAGGATAGGCGCGGGCGCTGGGGATGAGTTTTTCTCGCAGTGCTTGGTTGGGGGCGTGGAGACTCACAGCCAGAGTGATTTGCAAATGGTTTTGCGCGAATTCACGGATGCGATCGCGAATCCCAACTGTAGAAACTGTAAGCGATCGCTGCCCAATACCGACATCTTGATTCAGGCATTTCACGGCTGCTAGGACATTCTCAGTATTCAACAACGGTTCACCCAGTCCCATAAACACGACATTGCTAACCCGTTGCTGAAAATCTTCTTGTACAGTCAACACCTGATCGACAATTTCATGCCGTGCTAGGTTGCGTTTGTAGCCTCCTTTACCAGTAGCGCAGAAATCACACGCCATTGGGCAACCCACCTGAGTCGAGACGCAAACCGTCAAACGCGATTTGGGGCCTTCTCCCCTTTCCGCGAAGGTTGGGATACCAACAGTTTCAATAATTTGTCCGTCTGTTAATCGTAAAAGATATTTTACTGTGCTATCGGGTGCCACAGAGCGGTAATGTAAAATTGAGCGCCCAATCGGAATTTCTGCTAGTTCTGCACGCCAATGCTTAGGGAAGACAGAAATATCAGATAGCGATCGCACCCCCTTGTCATAGATCCATTCATGCAGTTGCTTTCCTCTGTAAGCAGGTTGTCTCTGCTGCTGTACCCAAGTAGTCAACTCGGTAACAGTCGCACCTAGTAGAGGTGGAATTAATTCTAATTTTTCTGGGTTGTGTAACTCAACTTGAGATACAAGAGGCGTAGCAGACATAAAAAATCAAGAGTTGATGTATGATCTCTATCCTACACCTGCCAGATTAACTTAGTCTTGACCAAAGAAGATGGGTAATTAACCAAAGGTTTTGCCGTTCCAGCCCCACATTGCACCCTTGGCGTCTGCAAATTCTATGTAAATGCGATTTTGAGGCACGCCTAGAGTTTCGTTAATCTCCTGGCAAAAGTCCTGACTCATCGCTGCGGTTTGGTCTGGCTTCATCGTGCCAACACTCTTAATTTCAATGTAGCAAACTGGGTCTGTATTCGCTGCAAAGGTCATGGGAATTCCTGCTTCAAAAGCAGTCATAATATATGATTCTGGTTTTCCCAAATGTTTCGCTAACTTCGCTGATAGGTTTAAAAGCATTGATTCAACTTCGGTCTTTTGAGGAGCAGATACGGAAGTTTGCACTTTAATTAATGGCATAGCATCGAAATTAGAATTTTGGACTTTATTTACACTGTTAATTTTATCGAAACGAAGAGGTACAGGGTACAAAGATTAGGCAGATGGGGAGTAGGGGATAAGGAGAATTAGAGACTAGACCTCTTGCATAAATCAAAAATAAGAACCCTACCCCGCCAAAGCTAGGCTTTATCTCCCCTCCCCTTAAGGCTAAGGTGTACACACAAGCTTGAATTAGCTAACTAACTAAACTAACTAAGGTTTTACCCCACCCTAACCCTCCCCGATGGATTGGGGAGGGAACTAGAAATCTCATTTCCCCCCTTTCCAAGGGGGGATTAAGGGGGGTAATTCGACTTGTGGTGTATACCGTAGCCTTAGCAAGGGGAGGGGTTGGAGGTCAGGTGTTAGGGACTTTTGCAAGAGGTCTACTGATTCATCTCTCTCGGAACTCCGCTCATCTGCCTCATTGCCCAATGCCCCAACATTTAATGATGAGATGAGCGAAATAGATGACTATGTTCGGGATGATATAAACGCGATCGCCCTGTTGCTGTCGAGAGTGCCGGACTGATTATATAAAGTGTAGTGCGAATTAGTTTTTCTTTATGAGTACATTCCGCCATTTCATTCAGAGGAACAACTTTAATTTTTTCATCAGGCCAGCCGATGCGAAAGCAAATTGCAATCGGGGTTTCGAGTGGGTAATGTTCGAGTAGTTTAGCTTGGGCATTTTCGACGTGACGCGCACTGAGATATAGGCAGAGGCTAGCCTGATGCGCTGCGAGACTTGCTAATTCCTCATTGGCGGGGACTTCTGTACGTCCACTGATGCGGGTCAAAATGATAGTTTGGACTAAACCGGGGACAGTTAGTTCTATTTTGAGTTTGGCAGCCGCCGCTTGAAAGGCGCTGATCCCAGGTATAACTTCAAAAGGGATATTTGCCTCTCTTAGGAGGTGCATTTGCTCGTGGATGGCGCTGTAGAGACTAGGATCGCCAGAATGGAGACGGACTACAGATTTATGCTGCGATCGCACCCTATCGATCATCATCGGCAAAATCTCTTCTAAAGTCTGATTCGCAGTTCTAATTATCTCCGCATCTTTTCGGCAAAGTTCTAAAATCTGTTCGGGTACTAAAGAATCAGCAAATAAAATCACATCAGCAACAGCCAGTAGTTTCTGCGCCTTCACCGTTAACAAATCAGGATCTCCAGGGCCGGCTCCCACAATATACACAGATGGTTCTACAGCATATAGTGTTTTTTTATCCTTCAGGTTTTCTGTATATTCACCTTTAAAAGAACACACGGCAATTCCCCCAAAAATTTTTTTGGCATTTTCTCAGTATCTTTCCGGATTCACCCTCTTTCCTTAGTAGAGAGTAATGGTAGATGCACCCTGGTTAAGCCCTAGAGAATACTCTGGGGCATTTTTTATTTTTTAGTGATTGGGCATAAGGCATTGGTTATTTATTCTCCTTGTCCCCCTTGTCCCCCCACTCCCTACTCCCCTCATCCCCTCATCTCCCCATTTCCCTTAGGAGTAGGAACTACATCGGGTAAAGGGCGTTTGAGTAAGTAAAGCCAAGCTAATCCAACTAATCCCAATAAAATTCCTAGACTACTGACTACTTGTGCCATCCGTAATGGCCCTAGCATCAAGCTATCAGTGCGAAAGCCTTCAATCCACAAGCGTCCTAAGCTGTAGGCTGGCCAGTAAACTAGAAACAGCGTGCCTACCTTCAGGCGTGGCTTACCGGATAAAGACCGGAAAAACAACGTTATTAATAGCGTAAACACCATTAAATCCCACAGAGATTCGTAGAGGAAGGTGGGATGAAAGTAATCGAAACTAGCATATTCTAAAGGACGATGGTCTGGTGGAATATACAGCTTCCAAGGTAAATCACTAGGAGCGCCAAAAGCTTCGGAGTTGAAGAAATTGCCCCAACGTCCGATCGCCTGCCCTAAAATCAGCGAAGGCGCTACTAAATCTGCCAGTTGCCAGAAAGAAACCTGCTTGATTTTAGCAAAAATTAACGCAGCCAAAACGCCACCAAGAATTGCTCCGTGAATGGCAATACCTCCTTCCCAGATAGCGAAGATTTTTTCTGGAGTTGGGGCATATTTTGACCACTCAAAAAAAACGTAATATAGCCGTGCGCCAGGAATTGCCCCAATCAACAACCAAAAGAATAAATCGCCTAGCAACTCCGGATTAACATTACGGCGCTTTGCCAATTCCTGGGAAAGCATGACGCCAATTAAGACTGCTGTGGCAATCAATAAGCCATACCAACGGATAGTTATAAACCCTATTTTCACCAGAATGGGTCCTGGAGAAGTAAATTGAAATGCCAAGGGCAAGGTGGAAAAATCCAGTGCCATGAAAAATTACCTAGAAAAGTTCGTTAACTACTCGCGCACTTTGCTAAGTACGGAGTTTCTTGGGTCTCGAATACTGGGGAGTTACGCTTGAATCTAGCACAATGGAATTGTGAAGATGTCGGTAAAAATCCAGTAGCCATATTTAGGAGTCTAATTCCTAACGCCTAGTTGAGCATAACTTGTACCACTAAAACAATTGAAGAAAGCATCCTTACCGAGAACGCAAGATGGTAGATTTGAGTAAGTTACACAAAACGGTTTCGATATAATCACCTAAACAACTTTGATATATTTAAAATTGTGATTGCTATTTATCCTGGTAGCTTCGACCCCATCACCTTGGGACACCTCGACCTCATCGGGCGCGGTAGTCGCCTGTTTGAGCGGGTGATTGTCGCTGTACTGCGGAACCCTAACAAAATGCCACTTTTTAGTGTGCAGCAACGCTTAGATCAGATCCGTCATTCTACACAACATCTACCGAATGTAGAAGTAGACAGCTTTGATGGTCTTACCGTCAACTATGCCCAAATGCGACAAGCACAAGTTTTGCTGCGGGGTTTACGAGCTGTGTCAGATTTTGAAGTGGAACTGCAAATGGCTCACACTAATAAAACTCTTTCTACCGAAATAGAAACAGTTTTTCTCGCAACCTCAAATGAGTATAGTTTTTTAAGTAGTAGTGTGGTAAAAGAGATTGCAAGGTTTGGTGGCTCTATCGATCATCTCGTTCCCCCACACATTGCCCTGGATATATACCAATGCTACAATCACAACTCTCCAATGTTGAACCCAATCTCAACGGAAGCAATCCCCCCCCTAAAGAGTATCTCGGTGGAGAGGGAAGCATAGATATTCAGCAGGAACTCAACGGCCTAGAAGAAATGGTTCTCTCTAGTCTCAGGATTCCGCTGACGGGACGCACACTCATAGATGAAGAAAAGTTGCTGGATAAGCTTGATTACATCCGGCTGGCTTTACCATCACTTTTTCAAGAAGCAGCAGTGATTCTGGAACAAAAGGATGAAATTCTGCTGGAAGCGGAAGAGTATGGACAGCAGGTTGTTGAGGTCGCGCAAGCAAAAAGAGCGCAAATTTTAGCTGAAAGCGATATTATTCAACAGGCACAACAAGAAGCTGAACAATTGCGGCGACAAGTGCAACAAGAGTGTGAGGCCATAATGCAAGAAACCCTCACTGAGATTGACCGCAAGCGGTATGCTTGTCAGCAAGAGTTAGACCAGATGCGACAAACTGCGATCGCTCATGCTCAAGAAATTGAAGATGGTGCTGATGTATATGCTGATGGCGTTTTGGGAAATATCGAGCAGGATCTCAAAGATATGTTGCGAATTATCACCAACGGACGGCAACAATTGCAAATTGATAACCTCACTCAGCGCAATTCACCTCCTAGCAAGAAAAAATAGAGGTTCTAAGGAGAGATGGGGAAAAATTCTAAGTTGGGTTTCGCTATTGCTTAACCCAACAATTTTGATTAAGTAAGATTTTTTGGAACCTATCTGGTAATAGATTTAAAATTTTTGCTTGTAATTAAACAGGATTTTTCAAAAATGCTTACTTTAGCTCAAGTTAACTTTGGAGGAAATTCATCTAGTATACCAAATTCAGCTAGTATACTGGGAATTATTTATTTGCTTTTAGGAGTGGTTTACTTGATTTTTATGGTATTTTGGCTAGTCAAACGTGGAGCAAGACTTACGAGTTGGGCTTTAGCACTTTATATGATCCAAGCGATATTTACGCCAATTATAATGTTATTGTGCGGGTTTATTTTAACTTTCCAAGGCTGGCGATTAGATCCAATTCTTCAATTTGAGCAATTTTTATTATTACTATTAATTCTTTACCTGAGCATCAAAGATATTGTAATTAATGCAGTTTACAGAAATAGATGATTTTAAAATTTGGTGTAGAGACGTGAAATTTTGCGTCTCTACCAAGAATACTGTGTTTTTACACAAGACGACTACAAAGTATATGTAAAATCTTCCACTAGCATACCAGGAACTAAACTACCTCCAAGTTGGCGACTTTCGTATGTTCCGACTTCGGGAATGAATTCTTGAAAAGTGGTTAAATCTACTAAGTTTTCTCCCCAGAAGCGATAGAGACTTTCATCAAAACGTAAGTTTTCAATGGGGGCAATAATTTCTCCATTTTCTACCCAAAAACAAGCATAACGGGTCATGCCTGTGATTCTACCAGTTTGGCGATCGCTCCAATTCAAGTAATGCAAATTTGATACATATAATCCTGTATCTAAACTCGGAAGAATCTGCTCAAATAGTAAATTTCCTGTACTTACTTCGGGCGCTCGTAAAGTCTCTGAAGCATTAGCACCATTAGAAATTTTTTCATATTCCTTCGCAGTCCGAGAATTCACCAGAGTATTTACCAAATCTCCTTTTTCTATTATTGGTAACTCCAATGCTGCTATTTCTCCCAATTCATTAAATCGCGGTACTAATCCCCGTTGAAAGTTTTCTTTCAAACTAAATGCAGTCGAAAGTTGTTTTTCTTGACGCCATAGAGCAGCTAAAGAACTATTCCCTTGCTGAATATCAGCTTCGCTCACAGAACCCCAAGATAGCATCATTAATAAATCTGCAACAGCAGCAGGTGCAAAATAAGTTTTGTACTGTCCTCGTGGCAATTCTTTAGCTGGGCGAGAAAGTAGTTCTAGTTGCTTTTTGGCTTCGCTAATTTTGGCTATATATGCAGATTTATCCCAATTACTCCCTGCAAATGTGCCCTTAACTGCTTGTCCATCGGTGGTAAATAGAGAATAATCTAAGGTAAAAGAATTAGTAGCAAACCAGTGTTTCTGCCCGTTGGAATCACCATAAGCTTTAATTATAAGACCTCCAGCGTATATCCCAGTAAAATCCAATTCAGTAACTAGTTCTAGCACATTGGGTACTACTGCTTCCGCCGTCAATAAATTCCCAGAATGTAGTTTTCGACTGGTATTATTTCCTGATGGCAAAACTAGATATGGATCGATAGGTAATACAAGAAGTTCCTCACGTAGTTCTTGTAAAGCAGTATATGCTAACTGCCAATCTATCTCCCAATTTCCAGTAAAGGGAAACTGCCGAATACTGCTACGTTGATCTGCCATCAAAGTTAGTTCGATCCAACCATCAGCAACACAACCAGTTTGTCGTACTTTTGCATGATTGAAACGAGTAAATTGACTTCTTTCACTGCTTAGTCTTACAGTGAATTGTTCATTTTCTACTTTTTTGATAAGTAGAGTTTCAATCAGTCGATTAAAGCTGATTTCTAGCGCAGATAATTCCTGAATTTGCACTTTTTCAAGTTCCTCCACCAAAAACTTCGACATTAGCAAATACACAAACTGGTGAACCGTGTCCTACCCAAATGGCCTGATTTGGTTCTCCTTTACCACAATAAGGAGTACCATACATTTCCCAGTTGTCAACATTCCCTACTTGGGTTAAGCTGTGCCAAAACTCTGGTGTTGTGGCGCGATAGTTAGGATTACGGAGGGTTTTGGTGAATTTGCCGTTTTCAATTAATTTGGCGTACTCACAACCAAATTGAAATTTGTAGCGGCGATCGTCAATTGACCAAGATCGGTTAGATTCCATATAAACGCCGTGTTCTATCCCGCCAATAATGTCTTCAAAGGTGGCGTTGAGAGGCTCTAAATTCAAGTTTGCCATGCGATCGATCGCTGGTCGATTCCATGAGGAAGCACGGGCACAGGCAACTCCTGGTACACCTGCTCTGGCTTGACTCTCCAGGCTCCCCAAACCCCGTTGAAGTACACCTTCTTTAACCAAATACTCCCGCGTTGCTACAGCCCCCGTATCATCAAAACCATAGCTGGCATATTCCCCAGGCACGGTAGGATCAAAAGTAATGTTCATCAGTGGCGAACCATATACTAGGTTGCCAAAATCACTTTTATTAACAAAGCTGCCCCCAGCATAGTTACGCTCATCTCCCAAAATTCGGTCAATTTCTAAGGGATGCCCGACACTTTCATGGATTTGCAGCATCATTTGGTCTGGGGCTAACACTAAGTTGGTGCGGGTGGTTGGGCATTCTTCTGCTGTCAAGAGTTCTATTGCTTGTTCGCCAATTTGCCGCACCCGATGCCATAAGTCTTCTTGTTTTAAAAGCTCTAGTCCGCCTTGGTAACAGTTTGCTTGCGAACCGTTGTTGCTACGCTGCTGTACAATCACCCCATCTTGGGCAGTGGCTCCATAATTAGTGCCTATCGATAGTATTTTTTGATAGACTTCTGAGCCGTTGCTGCTGACAAACCAAGATTCTCTTTCGGTTGTGCTAGCACTAGCTATGGTTTGCACAATCTTGTCGTCAACTTTCAACGTTTGGCAAATACGAACCAGTAAATCATTGATTTCTCCCGGACTCAGAGCATCCAATGGCTGAAGAAATGGAGATTTATATTCACCAACGACTTTAGGGCGCTCACTTTCACCGAAGGGATGTATCCACCATTCACTGGCTGCTAGCGCCTGTTTATATGCTGTTTGAGCAGCAGCTTGTAGGGAAGACAGTTCCAAAGAGTTAGTTGCTGCATAACCTAGACAGCCATTTACCAAAACTTCCAGCATTGCTCCGACAGTGAAAGATTTGCCATTTAGTTGGGGTAAGGCGTCACGGACTAAACGGGTAGTAGAAGTTTCCTTTACGGCTCTAATACCAATCCAATCAGCAGGAATATCGAAACTAGCGATCGCTTTTTTAAGTTCAGACCACATAATTTAAGGAATTGGGAATTGGGCATTGGGCATTGGGCATTGGGCATTGGGCATTGGGCATTGGGCATTGGGCATTGGGCATTGGAAAGGGTACAGAGGAGAGGAATTTTCCCCCTGCTCCCTCATCTTTCCCTACTCCCCACTCCCCTCTAATTCCGATGCCAGCGTGTGCCATCACGGCTATCAATTAGCGTAATACCTTCTGCTTGGAGTTCGTCACGAATGCGATCGCTTTCAGCAAAATTTTTCGCAATCCGTGCTTCTTTCCTTTGCTGAATTCGCGCCTCAATTTCCGCATCGCTTAAACCACTACTCGGTTCAGGTTGTGTTTCTATCTCGGCTTCTAAACCTAAGACTTCAGCTAATGTAACAAGAGTTTGCCATTGACGCTGTAACTCCTCAGGGGAAGTTTCGGTTTTCCCTTCATGCACAAGAATATTTCCCTGACGGCGCAGTTCTTTGGCTAATTCAAACAGCACTGTTAACCCACCAGGAAAATTAAAGTCGTTATTCACAGTTTCTTGGAAACGTTCAACAGTTTCAGGGAGTAGTGAGCCAGCTCCCACTTCCCAGCCTAGTTTTTTCCCGTATTGGTAGCCGAAGAGTAACCCTTCTTTAATTGTGTGCCAACCGTTGGTTGCTGCGGCGATCGCTTCATCGGTAAAATCTATAGGTGTGCCATATTGAGCGGTTAGCACGAACAACCGCACCGCCATCGAGTCAACTCCTCGATCCAGTAAGTCTCTAATAGTGGTAAAATTGCCCAAAGATTTGGACATTTTTTCACCATCTACCTTCACCATGCCGTTATGTAACCAGTAACGCGCTAAGGGTTTTCCGGTAACAGCCTCAGATTGGGCAATTTCGTTTTCATGGTGGGGAAAAATTAAGTCAGCACCGCCAGCATGAATATCTATGGTATCACCCAAGCGATCGCGCACCATTGCCGAGCATTCTATATGCCACCCCGGACGACCTGCGCCCCAAGGTGATTCCCAAGCAGGTTCTCCCGGTTTTGCTGCCTTCCACAAAGCAAAATCAGAGGGATCTTTCTTTTTCTGGTACTCTGGATCTTCGACGTTGACGTCGCAGCTACGCCCGTCGTAGACATCGCTTTTCCCGGCTTGCATATCTTCTAGCTTGCGTCCCGAAAGCTTGCCATACTCAGGAAACTGTCGTACTGCATAATACACATCGCCGTCAGCAGGGTAGGCAAAACCCTTATTTTCCAATTCGTGAATTAACCGTTGAATGCCATTCATCGTGTGGGTAGCGCGGGGATACTCATCGGCTTCTTTGATCCCCAGCCGCGCCATATCCTCAAAATATGCTTTGATAAAGCGATCGGCTACAGCCTCCATTGATGAATGTTCAACACAGGCTCGATTCAGAATCTTGTCATCAATATCAGTAAAATTTTGGATATATCGGACTTCATAACCGATAAACTGGAGGTATCGGCGCACTACGTCCCAAACGATGCAAGCTCTAGCATGACCCAAATGGCAGTAATCATATACCGTCACGCCGCAGTAATACATCTTAACCTTGCCTGTTTCGACTGTTTCAAACGGTTCTTGACGACGGGTGAGGGTATTGTAAAGGGTTAAGGTCATAACAGAGTAATGCTGAAATAAGGAGATAGGTAATAATAAAGTAAAGCAGCTGGGATGACAGTCCAGCATCCCTATGCTAGTGTTTTCTGGACTATCTGCGCTACATTACTATTTTTTGACTATTTGACTAACAGCGCTATGCAATCAGCAGTTACACCCCAATCTCAAGCAATGGATACGCCCAAACAAGGAATGCCAGTAACGATTATTACAGGTTTTCTCGGTAGTGGCAAGACGACTTTACTTAATCATATCCTCAACAACCAACAGGGTTTGAAAACTGCCGTTCTCGTGAATGAATTTGGCGAAATTGGCATCGACAACGAGCTAATTGTTTCCACTGGTGAGAACATGGTGGAGCTAAATAATGGTTGTATCTGCTGCACTATTAATAGTGATTTAGTAGATGCAGTTTACAAGGTTTTAGAACGCCAAGAAAATCTAGATTATCTAGTAGTGGAAACAACTGGATTGGCAGATCCGCTCCCAGTAGCTTTAACATTTCTGGGTACAGAATTGCGGGATTTAACTCGTCTGGATTCGATTATTACTGTGGTAGACGCGGCGAATTACAGCCTAGATTTATTTAACTCGGAGGCAGCATACAGCCAGATTGCTTATGGTGATGTAATTTTACTGAATAAGACTGATTTGGTTGATGAAGCCACTTTGAAGGAGTTAGAAAGAAAAATTAACGAAGTTAAGGAAGGAGCAAGAATTATCCGCACTACGCGATCGCAAGTGCCACTTCCTTTAATTCTGAGTGTTGGTCTGTTTGAGTCTGATAAATATTTTGACACAGTGGTAGATGACCACGACCATCACGATCATGATGACCATGATCACTCAACATGCGGTCATGACCATCACGATCATGATCACCATCATGACCATCATTCTGATCATTTAGAAAATGATGGTTTCACTTCCATATCTTTCCAAAGTGACAAGCCTTTTTCTATTAAGAAATTTCAGTATTTCTTAGATAATCAGCTACCCACAAATATCTTCCGGGCGAAGGGGATTATGTGGTTTGATGAAAGTCCGAAGCGTCATATTTTCCACCTTTGCGGTAAACGCTTTACCTTGGATGATGATGAATGGCAAGGTCAATTGAAAAACCAACTAGTGCTAATTGGTCAAAATTTGGATCGTCAGGCTTTAATTGCTCAACTCGAAAACTGTATTAGTCTACCTTCAACCAGTCGCGGTAAAGGCTTTGGGAAATAAAAGTTAGGAGTAGAGACGCGATTAATCGCGTCTCTACAGGAGTTAAGAGTTTAAAACTTGTACTCGTTCCCAGGTTCCACCTGGGAATGCCTTCCTAATGGCTCCGCCATTGATTTTAAGCAATCAGGACTTACGCAAAAAAGCTCCAAAGTAGGGGCAATTCATGTAGCTTTAGCTGACCGCAGGGTATTACCCCTACATAAAAATCAGGGTTTCAACTATTGTTTGCGTAAGTCCTGAATTTAAATCTGACTTTTCACGGTATCTGGAAAACCTCTCTCTAAATCTCTCTCCTACAAGGAGGAGCCACTGCGTTGGGCGGCTTTGCCGACTTAAAGCATGTGGTGTCAGAGACTTTGAATTTTCCCCCTTCCCGACACGGGAAGGGGGCTAGGGGGTTAGGTCTTTCGGTGGCTCGTTCCACATGATCTGAATTGTCAATGCTCTCATGAGTCACAAAAATGTAGTTATTTAGGCGGTTCAGGACTTGCTACTAGTGACTGCTTCGTTTAACACTAACTCTGGTTGTGGTGTTTCCTCTTCTTCTTCTGGCAAACCGTAAACTGACCTATACAACTTCACGTATTGTTTGGCAGATTGATACCAACTAAAATCTTGACTCATGCCGCGTTTTTGTAGTTCTTGCCATTGCGGTTTGAAACGGAAGCCTTCCCAAGCGCGGATCATACAGGTGAAAAGGTCTAGCGCTTCATAACGGTCAAAGCAATAACCGGTGCCTGCGGCATTTTCAGGGTCATGATGGGTTACGGTGTCAACTAATCCACCTGTGCGGCGGACAATGGGTACAGAACCGTAGCGCAAAGCCATCATTTGGCTAATGCCGCAAGGTTCAAAACGACTAGGCATTAAGAAGGCATCAGTACCAGCGTAGATCCGGCGAGACAGGGCATCGTTATACAGTAAGTAAGTTGCCATGCGTCCAGGAAAGCGGGATGCTAATTGCCACATCTGAGTTTCATAGTAGCGATCGCCTGTTCCTAACAAGACAAACTGTGCATCTGTATAAGATAGGAAGCGATCGAGGATTTGTAATATTAAATCAATGCCTTTTTGTTCCACTAATCGGGTGACAATCCCAATTAAAAAGGCTTTGGAGTTGACTTCTAATCCTAGTTCTTCTTGCAAAGCAATTTTGTTGGCTTTGCGTTTCTCTAAAGTATCAGCAGTGAAAGTTTGAACAATGTATTTGTCATTTTCGGGATTATAAACTTCAGTATCAATACCATTGATAATCCCAGATAATTTACCGCTAATAAAAGACAGCAAACCTTCTAATGTTTCACCATAGGTTGGTGTCTTGATTTGCTCGGCATAGGTGGGCGAAACTGTATTTACCTTATCGGCAAATTGTACCGCCGCCGCCATGACATTGTGTCCTTGCATATACCAGGGACACCAAGTAATTTTCTCTAAATACCAACGCCACGGCCCTTGATAAGCCAGATTATGAATGGTAAAGACTGTGCTGATATCAGGATCTTGGTGCATCCACACGGGAATCATCCCGGTATGCCAATCGTGACAGTGGATAATTTCCGGTTTCCAATAATTCCAGGCAAATTCGGCTGCACCATTAGCAAACAAGGTGAACCGCCAGTCTTCACCATCTCCAGAATAAATGTGGCGGGGTAAAAAGGAGGGATGTCCAAATAAGTACAACGGAACATCAGTACCAGGCAGAACGCTTTCATAAACAGCAAATTCCTGGAACATGGCAGATCCCCGCCAGATGGGTTCTTTAGGAATTTCCATTTTGTCTGGGAGGAAGCCATAGTAAGGCAAGAATATCCGCACATCATGCCCCATTTCTCTCAGGAATTTGGGCAATGCCCCGACAACATCACCCATTCCTCCTACTTTCGCAATGGGTGCTGCCTCTGCTGCAACAAATAGAATCCGCATGGTAATTTTTGCTTCCCTGAGTCTATATTGTCAAATTAACTCTCTGATCCCGACCAACGCGATTTATCGCGTCTGGCACGTTTTTTGTGCAACGGCGATCAATTCTTATCTAATCACATCGGCTTACCTAATTGCTAATTGCTTAGGAACCGCGCTGAATCACTGCAAAAATTTCTGATAAGATTTCTTGCGCTCCCTGTTGCCGCAACAATTCTGCTAGTTCTATGCCTAGCGCTTCGGCGTTGTTGGCTTTCCCTGTGACGGTATCTTGTACCAGCTTTTGACCATCTACACTGGCGACTATCCCTGTTAAGGTCAAATTCTCACCAGATATTTCTGTATTTACACCAATAGGTACTTGACATCCGCCCTCTAGAGAGCGTAGAAAAGATCGTTCGGCGAGACAGCGATCGCGTGTTTGGGGATGTTCGATCGCTTTGAGTAGAGATCGCAATTCACTATCATCAGAACGGCATTCTATCCCTAAAGCTCCTTGTCCAACGGCGTGGAGGGAGATTTCTTTGGGTATAACTTGATGAATGCGATCGCTCATTCCCAATCTCTCTAACCCTGCTGCTGCCAAAATCAAAGCGTCGTATTCGCCTGCATCCAGTTTGGCCAACCGTGTAATCAAGTTTCCCCGGACATCCTTAAATGCAAAGTGGGGGAAGTGGTGGCGTAACTGTGCTAACCGCCGCAGCGAAGATGTACCGATTACCGCGCCTGCGGGTAAAGTATCGATTTGTTTATCTTTGTGCTTTTCATGAACTACTAATGCATCTGCTGGGTTTTCTCGTTCAGTAATTGCTGCCAGTGTTAACCCTTCTGGTAAGTGAGTCGGCAGATCCTTGAGAGAATGAACCGCAAAGTCAATCTCCTGATTGAGCATTCCGACTTCAAGTTCTTTAGTAAAAAGTCCTTTATCGCCAATCTTAGCTAATGCTACATCCAAGATTTTATCGCCTTGGGTAGACATGGTGTGGACTTCAAAAGTGATATCAGGAAAGCTTTTTTGGAGTTGCTCTTGTACCCAGTAGGTCTGAACCAGAGCAAGTTGGCTTTTGCGTGAACCAATCCGAATAGTGCGTGGGGGACTAGAAACTACTGTAGTCATAAAACAATATATCTAAACGAGGCGATAAATTCACTCTGATCTAGACTACCGTAGTCAGGGACTCATACGAATTTTGGGTTTTAGATTTGGGATTTTAGATTACAATTCTTTACCAAAAGCTTGCTTTTGGCGATGTCTACGATGGTCACTGACTTGTGCCGAGCGCAGCCGAGGTAGCTTTGTCGTTCGCGCAGCGTCTCGTAGAGAAGTGCGGGCTGCGCCTACGCACCTGAGTTGGAAGTTGCTTGATTAACTGAATTTACGAAGATTCTCATAGCCGGGTGCGATCGCACTAAGTCATAAGGCATTTCGAGTTAGTCATAAGGCATTTTGAGTCAGTCATAAGCCATTTCGAGTTAGTCATAAGGCATTTTGAGTCAGTCATAAGCCATTTTGCTTGCGGAAAACACCGAAATGAGTCAGTCAAAGGGCATTTTGAGTCAGTCCTAAGCCATTTTGCTTATTAAATGCGACTTTATCAGGTGTAGGTTGGGTTTCGTTATTACTCAACCGAAGCTACTATTTTTTTGCCAGACATAGTTTGATATCAGCTTGTTCAACATTAGCGATCGCGCGAGTTTTCCCTAATGAATTGGGAGCGTTAGGCTTCAGGTTTGGGAATTCTTCCAATAGAACACTGATCAAATCACAGACAAAATTGCTGTATTGTCCGCGACAAAGTTGAGCTTTGAGTGAGCATTGGAAAATTTCCATTTTTTAGTTCACTCAACTGGCTTATGATATACATTGTAATTACACTGTAAGTATAAGCCAGTTGAGATTTGAGTGGGATGAGCGAAAAGCTAAGTCTAATGAGCAAAAGCACGGTGTATCGTTCAATGAAGCAGAAACCGTCTTCTATGACGAGAATGCCCGCTTACTCTATGATCCTGAGCATTCTTTAGAAGAGGATCGTTACATAATCTTGGGAATGAGTGACTAGGCTTGTTGCTGGTGTGTCATCTGTATCAGGAAAGTGATGAGGTTATCCGCATCATCTCGGCTCGTAAAGCTACTAAGCGAGAGCGTCAACAATATCAGAGTTTTTTCTCATGAAAGAAGAGTATGATTTTTCTCAATCTGTCAAGAATCCGTACATTAAGAAGCTTAAAAAGCAAGTGACGATTCGACTTGAGGAGGATGTCGTGGATTACTTCAAAGTTCTTGCTGAAGAAACTGGCATTTCCTATCAGAGCCTGATCAACCTTTATTTACAAGATTGTGTAAAGTCGCAGCGCAAACCCTCGTTGGAGTGGGTGAGCAAGGCTTAATAAATCGGATTCCTATATAGGCGATCGCCTTGTTGTATCCAGCCAGTGGCAAACGTTGATAAACTGGATGTAGGACTTTCGTAGTGGCAGAAGTCATGAATGTAGCAAAATCTGTATCCCTAACCTTAGAGGAGTTTCTCAAGTTACCAGAAACAAAGCCTGCAAGTATTTATATTGATGGTGAGATTATCCAGAAACCAATGCCGAAAACCCGCCACTCCCGACTTCAGGCTAAGTTAATTAATGGGATTAATGAAGTCACAGAGAAAAGGCAAATCGCTTATGCTTTTCCAGAGTTGCGTTGTACTTTTGGTGGTCGGTCAATTGTTCCAGATGTGGCGGTTATTCGTTGGCAACAAATTGAGTTTGACAATAACGGAGAACCTGTAGATGATGTGCTAATTGCTCCGAACTGGACAATTGAAATTCTTTCTCCCGGTCAGAGTTCCAATCGAATTACAAGCAATATTTTACACTGCCTAAAATATGGTTGTCAGTTGGGATGGTTGATTGATCCTGATGACCGCTCAGTTCTCGTATTTAAACCACATCAACAACCAGAATTTTGTCATCGAGAAGATAGCTTGACTGTTTTAGATGGTGTTGATTTAGAGTTGACAGTAGAACAGATATTTGGCTGGTTAAAGATGAAAGCAGATTGACACTCCCCGCGATAAATCGACGGGGATTCTTAGTTCAACGAAACCACAAAACCAGTGATTCCTTGCGTCGTCTAAACCAGAGGTGGGATTCTCCCTAAGCGTTAATTCGGGTATGCCCTACCCTATTTGCATTAGTGCAAGTCCTGTTTCTTTTGAAACAAATTGTTTCAAAATGCTGATTCGTCTAGCCCCTATAAACCTTTTACCTACTGCTAGGAGGAAACTAGAATAATGCAGTAGAACCGCATAGATTCAATTATCAAGGTTCAGTGCTTTGTCTTTCGACGGCTAGGTTTTTTAAGTGGTTGATTACCTTTCCACTACAATTAGTATAGCAGCATCTTAGTACACTAATGAATTAAAAGCCGTCGTAGAACGACGGGGCTTTAAACCCAATTTTTCGGTAAGCAAGCCATTAACAGATTGTTTGGAAAGTAGTATAATGAAGTATTTACACTGATACTTGATCACTGTTAAAAAATTTAAAATTTTAGTAAACATACTCACTGCATTCAGCATCATTATATTTTTAGATGAATGTAGTTTATTAAATATTTGTAACGTGTCGGGGAGTGTAGTAGATGAAGATACTGGTACTGAGTTGGGAGTTTCCGCCAAGGATTGTTGGGGGAATTGCACGGCATGTAGCGGAGTTGTACCCGGAACTGGTAAAGCTAGGGCATGAAGTCCACCTGATTACGGCAGAGTTTGGTCAGGCGTCGATGTATGAAGTAGTTGAAGGAGTAAAGGTGCATCGGGTGCCAGTCGGCCATAGTAACGACTTTTTCCACTGGGTAGTCAATCTCAACCTGAGTATGGGAGAACACGGTGGTAAATTGATCTTGGAGGAAGGTGCCTTTGATTTAATTCATGCTCATGATTGGTTAGTCGGAGATGCCGCGATCGCACTCAAGCATAATTTTAAAATACCACTAATTGCCACAATTCACGCTACAGAATACGGACGCTATAACGGTATTAATACAAGCATCCAAGGCTATATTAATGGCAAAGAAACCTTGCTGGCTTACAACGCTTGGCGGATTATTGTTTGTAGCGACTATATGCGCCAAGAAGTAGAACGAGCGCTACACAGTCCTTGGGACAAAATTGATGTCATTTATAACGGTATTCGAGCCGAAAAGAAACAGCATCACGTAGATTTTCATGCTCTGGATTTTCGCCGCCAATTTGCCACAGACGATGAGAAAATCGTTTATTACCTCGGTCGCATGACCTATGAAAAAGGTGTATCTATATTACTTCATGCCGCACCGAAGATCCTTTCTCAAATGGGAGGTAATGTTAAAATTGTGATCGTTGGTGGTGGTAATACTGACCATCTGAAGCGCCAAGCTTGGGATTTAGGAATTTGGCATCATTGCTATTTTACAGGTTTTCTCTCCGATGAATACTTAGATAAATTCCAAACTGTCGCTGACTGTGCCGTTTTTCCGAGTTTGTACGAACCCTTTGGGATTGTGGCTTTAGAAAGCTTTGCTTCTCGTGTTCCTGTAGTAGTTTCTGATACTGGTGGTTTCCCAGAAGTGGTTCAACATACCAAAACAGGCATAGTTACTTGGGTGAACAATCCCGATTCTTTAGCTTGGGGAATTTTGGAAGTATTCAAAAATCCAGGTTATCGGCAATGGCTGGTGGATAATGCTTATGAGGATTTAGAGCGGCGCTTTAGCTGGCCGAAATTAGCCAAGCAAACAGAGGAAGTTTATCAGCGAGTTGTGCAAGAGAAAAGGCAAATTGCGTGGTAAGACAGAACCCCGACTTCTTCAAGAAGCCGGGATCTAAACGGTAACAAGTTTAATCTAGTAGTACTTTTCTGTAATTTCCTGGTTGCTAATAAAAATAGTCGAATATAAATTAAGTACTTAGATAAGGAAAAGTGAAATGGGACTTAGCGACGGACTTTTGAACCCGACCAAAAAGGCGATGGTCATAGATGACTGTTGCAAAATGATAGAAGGACAGCTTGCATCCAAGTCAGGTATGAGCGGACTCGCTTTGAAAACTGCCTTCGCCGCCCTAAAGGGGGTTAAGCCAGGGTATATCTCCTACGTCGTTGAGCAGATCCTGCCGCAGTGCTTCACCGCACTTGATCCCGTCTGGAATGAAGGCGTAGAGAAAGGCAATCCAATTGAACACCTGAGTACAAATCGCTCTTATACAGCAGACGCGCTACTCGGTGTCACCGATGCCAGAGTCAAGAAAGCAAAACGCCAAATCGTGCGCGGAACCTATGAAAAACTTCGCGGTTCCGCCAAAAAACACGTAGAAGAAGCAGTGCCAGATTTAGCAAAATTAATCAGTAATTACACTCAAGTCTGAGCCAGAAGGTAAAAATTATAATAAACGTATGCCGCCGTTCGATGCGTCGGTGGCTGGCATACGGGGCAGATATTATATCGTGTCCGATTACATACTTTTTAATTTAATTTCCTGATATATACCGAGTAAGTTTGAAACAACAAATAATCAGAAACCATCTGAATTATTGTTTTAATCGGCTTACAACTTATGAAAAAAGTTACCGTTTCTCAATACCGTACTTATGGACTAATTGGGTTAATATCCTTAATTGGCGTATTAAGTACAACTACATCCGCTCTAACACAGTTAGCAAGTGATTCCCCAATTGGGCAAACTCCTATCCCTGCTTCTAACTTAATCTGGCCGACACAAGGGTTTATTTCTCAAGGCTTCCACAAATATAAACATGAAGGAATTGATATTGCCGGGGCATCTGGAACTCCTATTGTTGCTGCTGCATCCGGTATAGTTGTAAAAGCAAGTTGGGATGATTGGGGATTAGGTAATGCCATAACTATTAAACATCTTGACGGCAGCGTTACTGTTTATGGTCACAATCGCCGTTTGTTGGTGAGCAAGGGTCAACAGGTCATTCAAGGTCAAATTATTGCCGAGATGGGATCTACAGGCAATAGTACAGCACCTCATCTGCATTTTGAAGTTCATCCAAATGGTCTAATAGCAGTTGACCCCCTTCATCTGTTGACATCCTTAACTGCAAGTGTTGGTTCTGGTTCTAGAGTTCAGCAAGTGAATAACCCGAATCGCCCAGTCTCGCCACCCCCAGTAGCAAAGCAAGTTTCACCTTCACAGCCAATTTCAATAGATTTTGCACCTGTTAGCACTGATCCTAAATGCAATGGAGTTACGATCATTGAGGGTCAGACTGCAAGTATTCGTGTAAAAGTCTGTGAAGAAAATGGTCAGTTATTTTATATTGGGCAGTTAAAGCGAGACTCAAGCAAGCCTATAAAGATAGCAGCTTTGAATATTGGTAAAGGCAGATATCGAGCAGATAATGGGAGTTTTTATTATTTAGTTAGCCCTGAAAAAGTGGAAGTTTGGCGAAATGGCAGTAAGATACGTTCTGACAGTTTTTATAGTTTAACGAAATCGCCATAAAGTCCACAATTATATAATAGACATCTCCAGAAATTAAATATGCGTTATCCAGAACCCTTGTAGAGACGTAGCACTGCTACGTCTCTACATCCATTTTCTTTTCCTTTGTCTAATGTCCGCTAAATTACTTGTGATATGTCATTGCGAACGGAACAGAATCAAGTGAAGCGATCGCTAGGGTTTTGGGATTGCTTCTCTACGAGACACTCCGCGATCGCTTCGCTCACTATGACAACATTTTAGTTACAGCTATTTTGAGCTAAATAGACCACGCGGTAGGGGCACAGCAATGCTGTGCTCCTACGATACATGTGGTTCAAATACATGAAAACTGCTGTAATTGCAAATTCTCATCAACAATTGCATCTGTTCTTTGACTTCCCCGTTTCAATCCCTAATAGGGATTTTAGTTGATTGCGATTTGGTGCCGTGTCAGGATGGATTTTCTGGTGGATAGTTTCAATCCCTAATAGGGATTTTAGTTGATTGCGATTCAAGTATTGATTTAGCTAGCCATGTTCTAGCTAGTTTCAATCCCTAATAGGGATTTTAGTTGATTGCGATTGCAACCTTTTTGGCTTGTCTTTGGTAGTTCTTAGTTTCAATCCCTAATAGGGATTTTAGTTGATTGCGATTATCACTGGAATAATTAGTTCCCGCATTCTTTTTAGTTTCAATCCCTAATAGGGATTTTAGTTGATTGCGATGTGAGCTTAAGTCTTTTCCGGCAGATGGTTATATTAAGTTTCAATCCCTAATAGGGATTTTAGTTGATTGCGATCATTTTTTGATACTAACTCTAAAGGTAATCTTGATGTTTCAATCCCTAATAGGGATTTTAGTTGATTGCGATCGCAGGCATCTGAAAGCGGTGTGTTATTTGGTTTTCAAGGTTCAATAGCGCGAATGCAAAAATCATAACATCAAGAGTGGCAATTGTGCAAGATGTAAATAGCTGAAAGTCAGTCTAGATAAGGTGCGCGGATACTTTAAAGATGCTACAACCCTCAACTCCTTGCATATAGTGCAATCTAGCCATTTTTGTAGTTACCCTTCCCCAACACCTACGCATTCGCGCACTTGGCAAAAAAACTAGTCTGATTACTTAAAATTTTCCTTAGCGGCTAACATCTGTAAAATCTTCTCTACATGATCCAACTCTCCAACGATTCGCCGAATTGGGTGAGGCCAAACTTTGACAAGGGTAGGAGTTGCCGAAACCTGATTGAGTTCTGCTTGTTCTGGATGAGTTAAAACATCAATCACCTTCAAAGTATAAGGATGTCCGAGCGATCGCTCTAATAATTCGTGTAAATTTTGGAGAATGCGTTCAGTAGTACTGCTATGTCCGGCAACAAACAAGCGGAGAACATAGCCTTGTGTGATCACTTCCTTTTTTTGGACTATAACTGGTTGGTGGTATTTTGGCACAGGTTCAGAAAGGTCTAGACGGACAATTAAATCGTGATCTTCCCAAAGCTGCGGGAATGAGGAACGATAAGTAGTTAATACCATGCGATCGCACAACCCCTCCTGCCAGGGAGCTGCTTGCCATACTAACTCCCCTGTGCCAAAAATGGCATTAAGCAAAGCTTGATGTCTAATGACAGCCGGATAAGCTTCAGCAAAAGTTCGCACTTGTTGAGTGCGCGGATCTAACCAGTGGTCAATAGTCGCAGTATAACAAGGCACTAAAAAGTGCGGCGGCTCTGGCAAATCTAGGATTTCTTGCAAAGCCGAACACAAATGCAAGTGCCATCGACCTTGCTTGCTAGGGTCGATGCAATAAATTAAATCTCCTCCAGGTGTAAATAGCGCAATGCCTTTAAACAACTGGGGTGTAGATAGTTTGTTTGTCGTCAAGTTATTCACAGAGGCTAGGAAGCTAAAAGTAAAAAATTCTCTCTTTTACCTTTTACCTTAGCTATAACCTCAACCAGGAACACAAAGATATTTAGGATTGGGCATTGGGCATTGGTTATTCCTTGGCGAAAGCGCCAAGCTTGGAACCAGCGAGCTGCATTAATTGGGCATTGGGCATTGGGCATTGGGCATTGGGCATTGGGCATTGGGCATTGGGCATTGGTATATTCTCCTCATACCCCCACTCCCTAGTACAGACACGATTAATCGCGTCTCTCCCGACTCCCCAGCCCCAAATCTTAAACTCGACCTCGGAGGAACTGCGCCATTTCGTTAGGAGTTGGTGACATTTCTAAAGCAGTTTCTTCAGTAATGCGACCAGCTTGATAGAGATTGAGCAACGACTGATTCATCGTAATCATGCCGTCAAAGCCAGCTTGTTTCATCAACTCGCCAATTTCATCATACTTACCGTCTTTGATCCATTCTTTAATAGCCTCAGTATTAATCAGCACATCATGGAAAGCAGCCCGCTTACCGTCAGTTGTGCGACACAAACCTTGAGCAATTACTGCCACTAAAGACTCAGAAATTGCCACCCGCATTGCATCCTGTTCGTCACCAGAGAAGAGATTGAGAATCCGCTCAATGGTTTTAACAGCGCTATTGGTGTGCAGGGTTCCCATAACTAAGTGACCAGTCTGAGCGGCTTTTAAGGCGGTGTTAACTGTTTCCTTATCCCGCATTTCCCCCACCAGAATCAAATCTGGGTCTTCCCGCAAAGCTGCTTTCAAAGCGTTGTCAAATTTCCGGGTATGCATTCCCACTTCCCGTTGTTTAATTAAAGACTTGCGGCTTTGATGGACAAATTCTATCGGGTCTTCAATGGTGATGATATGCTTGGCCATTTCCTTATTGATGTAGTCAACCATCGCTGCCATTGTGGTGGACTTACCAGAACCAGTCGGACCAGTCACCAAAATTAAACCTTTGTGGTAATGACAAATATCCCGAAAAATTGGGGGTAAATTCAACTGTTCCATAGTTAAGATTTTCAGTGGAATCAACCGCAACACCATTGCAGGCCCTTTGAGGGAGCCAAAAACATTAATCCGCACGCGAGCAAAGTCATACTGAGTTGCTCCGTCAAATTCTAAGGTTTCTTCAAAGCGCTGAATTTCTCCCTCAGTCATCACCTCCCGCAACCAATTCATGAAAGTTTCTTTATCTGTTTCTGGATAATCCGTTGATTGAATTTCTCCTCGGCTGCGGAAGCGGGGTACTTCACCTACACCCAGATGCAAGTCAGAATATCCTTGATCGTAAGCTAGCCTGATTAACTGGGCTAAAGTCAGTTGTGGAATGCTGTTTTGAGGGCGAACTGAAGTAGGTATTGGCGGTGGACTAACCGGACGATGACCTACAACAGGTGCGGTGGCGCTCCTATCCATTGACATATCCATTGTTTGTGTCATCTGCCGTTGCGTGCTAGAGGGTGGCGGTGGCGGCATTGGTGGCAGGTTACGTCCGGCAGGAGAGTTAGAATTTAACGGAGACTGTGATTCTGTCATATATCTTAATATTTGGCAGTTAAAAAGTTGAATTAGCGAGAAGTCAACTCACTTGCTTCGATGACTTTTGCCGGATGCTTGCGTGCAAGCCCCGGCGGGATCGGAGGCGATTGAAACTCGTGAACCACGGTCAATCCATTTTATCCACCTTAGGTTGTATCTTTTTTTTACTAAAATTCTACTACTCAGAAAATTGAGAGAAATTATTTAAGCTATCCATCCTGGTTTAACACACATAGGGACTTAAAACGCAGCAGTAAATATACATAGATTTTTAGTAAATTATAATACTTCTGCTTAAACATGAATATTCTCAGGATTTAGATGAGAAATTTATCCCAGATATGGACACGAATTGCCAGCAATTAACAGCACAAACACTAGCAGATCATTTATTCAGCCCATCGATCAATTATGAGAACAACTACTAGTTTTTATAAGAAATGTTAAGTTCAATCAGAGCAATATCCTGGGGATCAAGGTTAAAAGCTCATACCTTTTAGGTTCTATACCTGAAGAGGGATGCATAAAATAAGTTTTTTTAATAAACATGGACTTGACTTTAGAATCATAATTATAAAAAATTAACTGTAAAGTTTAGTAAATAAATGCTCATTTTCCCGATTAGTTTTTATATACTGAATTTCACTGAGAAAGAAAATCAGTTAACTCGCCAAATGCGAGATATGGCTGAAGTTAAAATTTGCTCTATATTTTTGGGAGGAAAAGTCATGGTTTCTGCTCAAAGCTCTAATCTAGGAAAGACCTACTCCTTGTTGGTGATTAAAAGCTTTTTGATATGGACTTTTACATTGGGAGTGTGCTTGTTGGTTGTCGGTTTTCCATTAGTTGTTTTGATGGCTACGGTGGGATGTCTGTTGTCGATTGTCTTGCAATCTGTGATGCCTGTTAGTGCTGTTTTACTTGTAGCAGGTGCTTTAATCATGTTTAATGTCATCGCAGTTGTATTGGCTGCGGGTGTCCTAACTCTTAAAGGAGTTCATCCTAATCAAATCAAATGGTTAAGCTGGCTGCATGGAGAAGGAGACCAAATGCAGACTACTGTTTATGCTGCTTGCCCTTTAACTTGTGAGATTAAGTAGTCATTACAGGTGAATTCAAAAAACAGTGCGTCTGCCCGGTTAAGCCGGGTTTTTTCATGCTCTTTGTGATTTGAACTTGTCAGATCAAGATATGGTCATTACAGTTGAATTCGAGAAACAATGCATTTGCCCGGTTAAGCTGGGTTTTTTTGATATTTTGTGCCATTTATCCATTTATATTTATGATTTGTGTGATGATTGACCGCCAACTATTGACTATTGACCATAAACCATTGACTATAACCATTGGCAAATGACAGATGACTAATGATAAATGACTAATCAAAAATGCGTTTGCATTATCTTGGGTACTCGTCCAGAAGCGATTAAACTAGCTCCAGTAATTCAGGTTTTCCAGAAGTATTCCGGTTTTGAGTTGCAAGTAATTCTAACTGGACAGCATCGGGAGATGGTTGAGCAAGTTATGCAACTGTTCAACATCAAGGCAGATTATAACTTGGAAATTATGCAGGCTCGGCAATCTCTAAATGATATTACCTGCCGTAGTTTACAAGGCTTAGAAGCGTTATTCCAGGAGAAAAAGCCAGATTTAGTGGTGGTGCAGGGAGATACTACCACGGCTTTTGCCGCAGCTTTGGCAGCTTTTTATCAAAAAATCCCTGTCGGTCATGTAGAAGCAGGGTTAAGAACTGATGATATATTCAATCCTTACCCAGAAGAAGCTAATCGGCGGTTGATTTCTCAAATTACTCAGTTGCACTTTGCGCCGACTCCTTGGGCTGTGGAAAACTTGCAGCGTTCTGGTGTTTTGGGTGAAATTCACATGACGGGTAACACGGTAATTGATGCGCTGTTGAATGTAGCTGCAACCCAAGCAGTTTGCAATGTACCAGGCTTAGACTGGGAATCATATCGTGTTTTGTTGGCAACAGTTCATCGGCGGGAGAATTGGGGAGAACCTCTACATGCGATCGCTCAGGGCTTTTTACAAATTTTAGACAAGTTTCCTGATACAGCAATGCTTTTACCATTGCATCGCAATCCAACAGTGCGAGTTCCGTTGCAGGAACTTTTAGGGAATCATCCTCGAATTTTCTTGACAGAACCTCTAGATTATGGTGAGTTGGTGGGAGCAATTGGGCGATCGCATCTTTTGCTGACTGACTCTGGTGGCTTGCAGGAAGAAGCCCCCAGTTTGGGAAAACCAGTGTTGGTTTTGAGAGACACCACCGAAAGACCAGAGGCGATTGCAGCCGGTACAGCTAAACTTGTAGGCACTACGAGTCAGAACATTTTTGCAGCAGCTGCGGAGTTACTCAGTGATCCAGATGCTTATCAAGCAATGGCAAATGCAATTAATCCCTTTGGGGATGGTCATGCAGCAGAGCGCATTTTGCAGATTGTACAAAATTACTTGGGTCTTTCATCAGAAAGATCTACTTAGAAACTTAGATTAAACAAAGATATACTGTCTAGATTTTCGATCCCCCCTAACTCCCCTTAAAAAAGGGGAAACTAGAATCTTTTGCCCCCAATTTGCGGGGGTTGGGGGAGCTAAAACTACGGTAAATTGAGTGTTTGAGCTTACATCTGTTTTCATTTATTTAAACCACACTACTCCCCACTCCCTACTCCCCGTCTCAGCTGCGGTCTATTTACCTGAAAACAGCTGAAGTTGACACCCATGACAGATGTACGCCCCTACCTATGTATATCTTTATCCCAGAATAAAAAAGGTAGAACTTGAAAAGGAGATTTTCAAAGGATGGCTTCTGGCTAAATACCCAAAGCTGATCGAGTTTCGGGGCCTACGACACCATCTACAAGTAGACCTTTACTTGCCTGAAAGCTTCGGACTCGGCTAACAGTTTCTTGACCGTAAATTCCATCAACTGTGAGATTACCTAAAGCTGTTTGAACGTCTCTGACAAGCAGGCCTTTAGAACCAGGAGTAAGAATCACCGAACCGCCAACACCACCCGGTCTAGTCACAGAAGGATTGTTAGGTTTATCACCAATCCATCGGGCAAAAATGTATCTTCCCGTAGAAAGCCTTGCAAAACCGTTTTCATACCTTTCAATCGCTGGAAGTGTTGCGCCATTTGGTACACAGTCCACAGATGAGTAGTTGGCGCTTGGGCCTGTACGGATACGTAAACAACTGCCGTTAGTTTTTACATATGCAGCCGAACTCATTTGAATTTGGGTGACAGCAACAACTAATACACCAACGCCAGCTAAAGCTAACCAAGCTGAAGATTTAAGTAGTTTTTTCCAATTGAATTTAGATTTGCTGCTTCCAGATACCTCTTCTTGAGCAATAATTATCTCGGAAGATTTAAAAAGTTTTTTCCAATTCCATTGAGATTTAGGGGGATTAGATTTGGCATTTCCAGATGCCTCTTCTTGAGCAATAAACATGTGGGAATAAGCAAGATATTCCATAATGCCCTCCTTTATATAAAAAAATGAGTCTTCGCAGAGAATAACCAAGTAATTCTCTGTATTTATTCTTAGTATATTTTATATCACTACTTTTTTACAAATTTTTACTGGTAGCGTATCCAAAGGCGGGCAAGACTTCCCTGCGGGACGCTACGCGTAGCTTGCTTCCCTGGAGGGGTACGGCGTGAGCGCTACTTCTCTACGAGAGGCTGCGCCAACGACGTCGCTACCTCTCTACGAGACGCTCCGCGTAGCTTGTCCTCCGCCAGGAGTACGACTTCGCTCGGCACAAGTCAGTACAAGTCAGTACAAGTCAGTCGAACGCTGCCCACTCCACAAGACTGGATAATTTATTTCTTGGAAATCCCTTACTTTGATGGTAAATAGATCAGCGCTGTAGGGGTAAAGCGCATTGCTTAACCCCTACGACAGATCCGGTTTTCTGGTCTCACATTTAGTATTTTCTGTCAATGCGTAGGTCTTAAAAAGATTCCTGAGAAAATAAATAAAATTTAGTTAAAGCTTTCTTGCTTACTGCCTTCTACCTTATTACATCTAAATATGTCAAACGTATTGTTCGACTCCAGCTAAAGTAGCAACCACAGAAGCTAACTCGTCTAAGTCTATCGGCTTGGATTGGTATATATCATAACCTGCTAATGATGCACGTTTACGGTCTTCGTCGAAAGCAGATGCCGTCAGAGCAATAGCTGGAATCTTTCTCCCTCGCTTTGCTTCCAAATTTCTGGCCTTCAATAGCAGTGAGTAGCCGTCTTCATCTGGTAAATGAATGTCACTAATTAGGACATCTGGTTTAAAAAATGACATTATTTCTAGAGCCTCACCTGCTGAAGCAGCTGTGAGAATCTCTGCTCCGTCTAATTCAAACAGGAAGGTAAGTAATGTTCTCGTATCAGGGTCGTCATCCACAACGAGCAATCGCAGACCTTTAAAAGATATCGACTGATTTAACATTATTCTCACCCCATCTAGCTGAAACACTTGGAGTAGCAATTACATCAAAAGCCACGTATTTGTAAATGGGATTTGATGCCTACTTTACCAAATATTATAGGAACGAACTAGCAAGCGTCTGTCCGGTTTCGGACATAAAATATTAAAATAATTCATCTGCGATCGCGCCTTGGCTGATTCCCCAGTAACCGAGCTAATTCGTTTTGTATAACTCGATAACACTCGCAGGAAGTTGCTTCCAAATCCTCTCGGTTCAAGATGCTAATATGACCACGTTTGTAGCTGATCATTCCGGCTCGGCTCAGGGTGCTAGCCGCTACTGTCACACCGGAGCGCCGTACACCCAGCATCTGGGCGATAAATTCTTGCGTGAGTGGAAAATCCTCTGATTCTAAACGGTCAGAAACTGTGAGAAGCCAACGAGCCAGCCGTTCCTCTAATGTATGAAGACGGTTGCAGGCAACTCCTTGCGCCAGTTCAGTGTATACAGCTTGTACGTAGCACAGCAGCAGCGTTTGAATAGCTCCGCCCCGATTGAACTCGGCTTGAATTATATCTGCATCTATCTGCATTCCAGCGCCCGAAATCTGCACAAACGCTGTTGTGGTTGTGGTCTTGTCTCCTAAAATTACCGGGATACCCACCATGCCTTCATTGCTTACTATCCCAACTTCTGCCGTTGAGCCATCTTCCATTGTGGTGACTATAGAAACCATTGACTTATCAGGAAAATAGACCTGTGTGATCGGTTCGGCTGCTTCGTAAAGGATTTGCTGAACTGAGAGCGTAACTAGCTTTAGATGCGGAACAAGACGCTCATAATCCTTGACTGGTAAAGCCGCGAGCAGCTTATTTGATGGTTGCTGAAACAAGTTTTTATCTAATGACATTAGAAGTCACTCTCTTTAAGGTAGGTGACTTTAGAAAAGCAAACTCAGGGCACGAGGAAAGGATTTAAGGATCTAATCCGAATGGCAAAAGGTGTATTCTCTAAAGGAAGACGGGGAAAATCTAAAAAAGCTTAAATGAAGACACTTTTTCGCGTCTGTGCGGTTCCACACATAGAAACTTAAAAGGAATCAAATCTGCATACTCAATATTAACATTTATTAAAACTTAATTCTCGAATAATCTTAAGACTTTTTGGTATACTAGATTATATTGATTTGTACCAAATCCACTGGCGCGATCGCTACGTGCCACGGTTTGGAAAAAGGGCGTTCGATCCAACTTAGGTAGAAGAAACGGTTGCGATCGCTCAACAGTTAGCAGGAACGAGCATCATTACGAATTACGAATTAGATTAATAACTACTTTCCCGAAGTGAGCCGCACTTTTGAGGTAATGATAAGCTTCCCGCGCTTCAGTGAAGGGGAAAACTCGATCAATAATCGGTTTTATTTGATGCTGTTGCATCGCCTGATTCATCGCCTCAAACATTTCCCGACTGCCAACATAAATTCCCTGAACTATTAAACTCTTAAAAAGTATTGGCATGGGGTCAATCTCATTTCCTCTGCCTGACAATAGGCCAATCAAACTAATACGTCCTCCAATGCGGACTGCTTGTAGTGATTTTGGCAAAGTTCCTGCACCGCCTACCTCAATTACATGATCTACACCTGTGCGATTGGTTAATTGATAAACTTGCTTTTCCCAATCTGGTGTTGTTTTGTAATTGATTGTCTCGTCACCACCAAGCTGTTTCGCTTGTGCCAATTTCTGATCACTGCTGGAAGTAATAATCACTTTAGCACCATGTATCTTGGCAAACTGGAGGGTAAAAATTGAAACTCCCCCAGTACCGAGTAATAAAATACTATCACCTGCGCGAATATTGCCTTTTGTCACTAGTGCATGCCAAGCTGTAACTGCTGCACAGGGTAAAGTTGCACCTTCAATGTATGATAGATAGTCAGGTAATATCACTAAAGCATCTTGGTGTAATACGACGTACTCAGCCAGCATTCCATCGATACCGCCTCCGAGATCGGATTTCATTTTTTCTTTGGTTAAAGAGCCATAAATCCAGTCTGGGAAGAAAGTAGCAGCCACGCGATCGCCTATTTTTACCCGTGTTACACCTTCCCCCACCGCCACGACTTCTCCCGCACCGTCAGACAGGGGAATTAAGGGATATTTCTGTCCTGCACCGTAAGCTCCTTGGGCAACAAGTAGATCACGGTAATTTAGGGATGTTGCTTTGACTTGAATCAGAACTTGTCCCGCAGTTGGTTTTGGTTCGGGGCGATCGACTAATGCCAAAGCATCAATCCCGGCGTTGCTTTGAATTTCGTAAGCTTTCATTGGCGGACTCTTTTTGGCAAAGATCAGATCATAGTGTAAAGAAATTGTCTTGACCCGAAATCCTCAGAAAACCTCACCCTGTTCTAAGGGACATCCCTCTCCTTAGTAAGGAGAGGGAGAGGTTTTGCGTAGCAGAACCAGGGTGAGGTTTCGATTTTTATAGGACTTACGCACAAGTCTACGGAATAACGTAGACGCTTCGGCTTGCCGCAGGCTACCCCAGAGACGCAGAGAAGCCAGTGCGTTGCGGGGGTTCCCCCCGTTATAGCAACTGGCGCGACACAGATAAATCAGAGTTTGAGAGATATTTTGCGTAAGTCCTATTTTATAAAAAGCAGTGGTTAAATGTAATATCAAACCACTGCTTTTTAATAGTGACTATCCGAAGTTGATAGTCATTTCAGCTTATGAGCTTGGTTGCTGATCGGGAAACATACACTTATCAGAGTCACAACCACTAGGGCCAGGCTCTGACATTTCGCCGGAATCATAGCGGCTTAAGACTGCACAGAAATCATCTGTTTTGCGTCGTGCTTTCACTTCTTGAGTCAAGCGATCGTAGGTTGATTTATCTATTGGTTCAAATGGTAAACGGGGGAATGATTGCAAGTCATCAAAACGGGCTAAAAGAGCGGCTGAAATATATCCTTGATCATTCTGGATAGTTTCGTAGATACGCTCTGCCAAAGGTTCGATTTCATCAGAGCGAAGTTCCAAAGTAGCTGATGTGTTGTGAGTCACATACCAACGTTGAACCTGGAGGACAAAATCAAATTGGGCTAAAACTGAAAACTTAGAAACATCGATTTCATCACATCCTGATAAATCAGCCCAAGATACAGAAACAGGGATTTCTACTAACCACTCATTCACCCGTGAATCAAAGGGATCGTTGAGCAAATTACCCTGTTCATCTTTGTCAGATTGAGAGGGAATGACGTTGTAACCATAGTCAATACAAGCTAAGGCTACTGGGTCATTTTTGCCGAAGGTAATGCGGCGAATAAATCTTTGGGCTTTCGGGGGATGCCATCCTGAACTAGCATTAGTTAATAAAGCCTTGGTGCCACTGGGTTGAACTGTGGTACAGCGATTTGGACGTTTGAGATTGTGGCGATCGCAGTAATCCCAAACCACCCGATGTACAATATCTTTCCAGGAACTTAGATATTTTTCTTCCTCACGCTTGAAAGCTAATCCTTGTGGAGTTGCAGGTCTTCCCGCTTCCCACCAGCGCAGCCAATCAACACCAAAAGCATGAACAAAGAAATCAAATAAACCTGTAAAAGAAACTCCCACAATCGGGTCTAATTCACGGCTATATTGATAACGTGGTTCCAGGAATTTGTGATTTAAAAGTGCTGCTACAGATAGCGCCCCAGCAGTGAAAGCTTCCTCCTGTTCTTTGTAGTTATGTGGGTCGATTTGATTCAGGTGAACCTCTGACAAATTGCAGTGAAAATTACTGCCGATGATTTCCAGATTTGTTACCCTAGAGGCTTTTTATCCCCTAGTTCTACTGCTTAATTATTTGCAGTAGCTCCGCGTACCTTTTGCAGATGTGACTTCAGATAATAAAAGTTTTTTCACATCCGCCCCCGCACTCTTGGAGAGATTATATTCTAGACAACAATTTTGGATGTAATCTAGTTTCACTCTCTACGCTGTACGGTGTCAAAGGCTTTTTAGTTCCTTTGATTACCACGGGATTAGCATCTCAGCCTTCCCCGTTTTTGCGAGGTTTTTAACGTGAGGCAAAATCACTTACCACACGGATTTAAAGCGTAGCGAGCCAAACGATGTTCTAGCTCATTAGCAGCAATATTTGGATAGCGTTCCTGTAACCACTGTTTTGCTGTTCCTTGTTCATAAGCCTGCAAAAAATTAACTTTCAAAGCTTGTGTTGGTAGCAAATCAATGTTCGATCGCGCTACAGCTTCACCAGCCCATTGAATCGCTCCCTCGCCACTATAATATTGTTTGCGGACAGCACCAATGCATTCTTCTAATGTTGGCTTGCGGTGAAAAACTCTGGTATGATTTGCCATCCTAAGTGCATCGCGCTCTGGATCAATTCGCCAGTTGCCATTTTCATCTTGCTGCCATAAGTTATCTTTGGCATCGGCGAACAAACTATCTTCGCTAGAACCTTGCCTCATGCCAGCACTATTATGTGTCAGATAGCCATCACAATAGAAACAATGAGCTTCTTCGACTTCAATATCGTAGGTGTGGACATGATCATAACTCCCCAGTCCTTTAACACTGACTGGAATATCTAGCGAGATATCAGCTTCAACGATATAGCGTTCATAATTGGCATCAACAGTGCGAGAACCTTGGAATCCCATATCTCGCATTTCGCTATAGGTGTAAGCTTCCCGCATGATTGCACCAGGGACGGTGAAACCATACATTTTAAGTCCTTTTTTCACACACCCTTTAACTGAGTGTGGTGCAATAAGTGCGTTGTAACGCTCTTTGAGGGCTGGTATTGTGATGCTGTACTTAACTTGCCATCTTTGCTGTTGTGGATGGGTAATGCTAATTCTGCCAGCAATACCCAAACTGGATAAAACTGCACTAACTTGTCTAATAAATGACCGATAGACTGAGGTAACTAAGTGAGGAGGTCGGTTATTCACAGCACCATCACTATCCATTAATCCAGCTAGATAAGCCGCCCTGATATCTACTGAACCCTGCAAAATAAAACTAGGAATTGCTAGGGAAATATTAGGCTGCTTGATATAGCGATAGAAGTACTCAGCTAGTCGAACAGATGAGCAGATTGATTTGGCAGTGTTTTCGCCCTTGATGATGCCATGAGTAGCAGTCAATCCAAATAAAGCTAAAGTAGCATCTATTTTGGCTTTAACTCTAGCTGTGAGTTCCCTATCTAAACTGTTCATTGCCCATTCAACCCGGCCATAAGGCTTATCATACTTATTGCGACCGAGAGCAATATAGCCGTCACCGTGGGTTAACCCAATTAGCCAAGCAACCTCAGCTGTCAATTCGGGAATTACAAACGACTTAGCTGTACGACTGTTTGAGGGTCGAGATTCAGTAAAATCAGCAGGTAGATGGGTAACTGTACCAGGTAGAACTTGTGTGTTGTGCAGTAGGCGATCGCCCTCAACTAGACTTGCAATGGACTTCCAGGTAATTTCCCCCTGAGCATTTGCAAGAACTGCTTGTCTGTGGTTTAAAGTTGCTCTAGGGTAAGTCGCATTAGTTTCAATTTCATAGACATCCTGAAATCCTTGGTCAAATTTATCAACAACTCGCCGAAATCCTAAAGGAGTTTGTACTAAGTCACCCACTTGGACATCGCAAATGGGAATAAGACCTTTAAAAGTATGAACTAAAGCATCTTCAGGTAAACAGCGGCGAATATTACCAGCAACAATTGTGACAGCCGCTTGATCAATTAACAAACAGCATTCAATTGAATTTAATTGCCGTCCTACAGCTTTATTCAGAATAGATGCACAACGCTGATAAAGTCCAGGCAATTTTACAGGATTAGCAACTCCTCCAAAGCCGTTAAGAGTTTCTCCGGCTTTGCGGACATCACTGATATCGACTAATACTTCAACTTCTGCGGAAAATTGTTCATTAGTGGAGAGTTCCAACAGGGTTTGATATGATTCAACCCAACCTTCACGGCTATCTCCAACGTGAATAGTGACGCTGTTGCCTTCTATATGAGTTTCAGTATATTCACGCCGATTTTGTTGAGCAGTGCTGCCAATTTCACCTTGTACACTGACATTCAGGTGATTACGGATGGGGGGTAACTTGTTAATAAATTGTGGTTCTAGGACGGCTCCAGTGCCACAGCCCATCATTGCCAAATCCATCATTAATCCGAAGGCACTCCAGTCTTCGAGATTGGTAGAGGTGCAATTATAAGCCCCGGAAAAGTTCTTTGGCTTGGTGATCCAGTCTGTACCACCAACCCATAGCCAGCGTCCACTGGGCATAGCTTTCAAGTTGCGCTGCATCTGATCGAGTATGTCAGTTTCTTCTGGAGTTAGCTTTCCCAGCTTGATTAAGCCGAGTAGAGTGCGATCGCACACCTCATCCCATGTTTCCCTTAGTCCCGCCTTTGTCCGGCGGCTATAGGTTCTAAAAAATACGGGATTAGCAGCCGGTGCAGTTTCGGGAAACTTTGCACTCTGACGTTTTCTTTCTAGCTCTCGAACCATATATTAGGTGTCTTGCGTTCTTGTTGCGTGCGGACAGATTATGACTATACGCCAAGTAGTTTGAGTATTAAAGATTGTCAAATTGTCCACTTTACGCTAGCGATCGACCGTACTATTTGCAACAAAAATTTATGATGTATAATGTCTCTCACCCTTGGATAGAATCTCAATATTGAGTCTTAATAAGCACTGAAAATTACCCAAAACAAAAACCTCACGCTGTCCTAACGAATATCCCTCTCCTTACCAAGGAGAGAGACAGGTTTTGCGTAGCAGAACCAGGATGAGGTTTCTTTGGCCTTGGTGTACACGGTAGTCTAAAAGTGGAGAAGTCAGAAAAAGTTGGACATCGCATTATGATCGAATTATTCAGAGAATCGGTAAATCCATCATGTTAGAGTACGATCCATTAGCTTGCTTGCCCTCTTCTGAGGAGCTGCCAGACTCTGACGATACTCCTGTGGATAATGAATTACAAGATTTGATTCCCGGTTTACTCAAAGCTATATTGGCTATGGCTTGGGCAGAACGGATGGATTGGTTTTTTGGCGTTGATATGGGTATTTATTATCACCCAGATTTACCACCGATAGTACCAGATGGGTTTTTGAGTCTGGGCGTTGAGCGATTTTATGATGAAAACCTCCGCCCCAGTTATGTGCTTTGGGAAGAGAGGAGAGTCCCAATATTAGCGCTGGAAGTGGTATCTAGAAAATATCGCGGTGAATACTCGACTAAGAAGCAAGAGTATGCAAAGTTAGGGATTTTATATTATGTAGTTTACAACCCGACTCGTCGCCGCAAAGCCAGATTAGAAGTTTACAAATTGGTTAATAATCTCTATCAATTACAAGATGAAAATCCCGTTTGGCTACCAGAGATTGGTTTAGGAATTGGTATAGAACGGGGAACTTATTTAGGTATTCCGCGCGAGTGGTTATATTGGTATAACCAGCAAGGGGAAAGGCTTTTAACACCAGAAGAACAGGTGAAACTTGCCCAACAACGCGCCCGATTATTAGCAGAGAGGTTGCGATCGCTCGGCGTAGATCCTGATTCTCTATAGATGCTTGAGTATTCATAACCACAGCTTCAAGTTTACTTATATATCATCAGAGTTTGTAACCACATTTGAAGCATCCATAAGCACAGGTTAAGTTGTATGAACCACAGCTTCAAGTTTACTTATAACAACATGAGCGTTTGTAACCACAGCTTAAGTTGTATGAACCACAACTTCAAGTTTACTTATAACAACATGAGCGTTTGTAACCACAGGTTAAGTTGTATGAACCACAACTTCAAGTTTACTTCTAAAAAGTTGAGGGAAGTGGACTGCTAAAATATGTTCGTGCGATCGCTCTCAAGTAAAATAGGGATTTTCAAACGATTAGTTTTAGTTGATAGCGTTGAAAATCACTGGTGCTGAAACTATACCTTTTGCCTCTAACGCAGCCGCAACCCGTAAAATTAACGCTTCATTATATGGTGCTGCGATCAATTGCACACCTAAAGGTAAGGCATTTGGGCGCTGAATTGGTACTGATAAAACGGGTAAACCAATAAAAGATAATGGTTGAGTAAATAGCCCTAAATGAGGACGGACAAGAATTTCTTCGCCATCCAAAATCATCGTTTGTTGACCAATTAGCGGTGCAGAAATTGGTGTTGTTGGGGCAAGAATTATATCCACATTTTGAAAGATTTCCCGAATGCGATCGCGGTACCATTTTCTAAAGCGTTGGGCTTGGAGATACCAGCTACTTGGAATTAACGCCCCAGCTAAAAAGCGATCGCGTGTCGCTGAATCAAAATCTTGGGGACATCTACGCAATTTTTCCAAATGCAGATTTGCGCCCTCGCTAGCTGTAATCACAAAGGCTGCTGCACGGGCGCGGTGTGCTTCTGGTATGGTTACGTATTCAGTGACATTCAAAGCATCAGCAACTTTTTGCAGTGCTGCTAAAGCTTCCAGTTCTGCGCCTTTGGTGAAGTAATCACCAGCGATCGCAATTCTGATATCAGAAATATCTTGCTGAAGTTGTGGTAAAACCAATTCAGGCGGACGCTTTGTACAAATTGGATCGCGATCGTCTTCTCCTTGAAGCACATCAAACACCGTGGCGATATCCTGCACCGAACGCGCAAAAGATCCAATGTGGTCAAAACTGCTAGAAAATAAAGCTACCCCAGCACGAGATAACCTTCCATAAGTTGGTTTGAAACCAAAAACGCCACACAACGCCGCCGGAACGCGAATTGAACCATTAGTATCTGAACCAAGCGTCAGGGGTACTAACCCAGCAGCAACAGCCGCCGCCGAACCACCAGATGAACCACCAGCAACTCGCTGTAAATCATGGGGGTTGTGAGTAGCACCGTAATGGGAGTTTTCCGTCACAAACCCATAGGCGTACTCATCCATATTCAAAGCGCCAACCAGCACAGCACCCGCTTGTTTCAGCTTCGCTACTGCTGTTGCATCTTGGCTAGCTGGTGGGTTTTCTGCATTGATTTTCGACCCCGCCAGAGTCGTTAAACCAGCGATATCGAAGAGATTTTTCACCGCAAAAGGCACACCCGCAAGCTTTCCCGGATGATTACCTTGGGCAATTTCTGAGTCAATGCGGGCTGCATCTATTAAAGCAGTCTCAGCAGTCACAGCCGTAAAACAGTTGAGTTGATTATCTTGCGCGGCGATTCGGGCGATCGCGGCTTGAGTAACTTCCACCGCGCTAACTTTGCCTTCGCGTACAGCCGCAGCTATTGATACAGCATCATTCATGGTTCAAAAACTGGTGCAACTTCAATATCCTCTGATAGCGGGAAAGAATTTACAAGATTAGCGATCGCTCTAATTCTCTCAAAATTTGCCACCACACCATCACGATACTCATCTCTTAACTCCAAATCCAACAACAACGCCATTTGATCAACATACTCACCCACATCAAACTCTTCTGTTCTCATCTCTCCTCCTCCGTCCCCTCTGCATTCAGTATATTCTCTGATGCACTTGAACAAGCAGGTGACTGATAGTATAATTTTTAATTATTGCTATTTAAAAAACCAGTAAAAAGTATGAATTATATGGTTTGAGATATGCTTTGTAACCAATAACTAAATCACCTAAATGCTATGAAAAATGATGGCATTGATTGGAAAATTTCAGTATTAGTTTTTATTGTTATGTTGTTTGGTCAAAATTTATTAAGAAGTTGTGGCAAAACTAAAGTACCAATAAATTACAGTCCTTACAATGCTATACGAGGAAGAGAGTATTCTAATCGTTGCGAATGTCCTTATGATATTGCTGAAGATCATAGTATATGCGGAGATCGTTCATCTTATAGTACCCCTGGAGGTAGGGAACCGAACTGTTATTTAGGTGATATTTATGGCTATCCTCTTTCTAATTACAAAGCTTTTCCCATAAAGTAGCCTTTACTGTTTCGAGCATTATGCTTTCAAATGGTACATTTAGAGTTTCACGAGATTTGATTAACTTTCCATTTCTGTTATACAAATTATAAGCAACTGGTCTAATCTGCCTTTCTCTACAAAGCATTTGACTTTGAGCAACTAAAACCTTATTATCTTCCTTACTAACTACCATTTCTCTGTAGGTGTAACCGCCATTAATCGGTGTAATGGAGTCACCATCAACATAAAGAGTAGTTGCTGATGACTCATCAACATGAACCCAATTTTCAGCCGCAGCAGGTAACGCCGCAGACATCGCCAGAACTAAACCTAATAACAAGCTTTTCATAATCACACCAAAGAAATTCATCATCTCTTAGGCGTTAGCCCTTAGTCATCAGTAACTTTAGGGATATTATCTGAAGTTATTGTATGGCAACCGTAATACCAATTCTGTATGAAGATGCGCTAAACCATATTTAAGTACAAGAAAGAAAAACGAACCGCATTCGCGTTAGCGTCTCCCCTTGGGAGAAGGACGCATTCGCGTAGCGTCTCGTAGAGAAGAACACAAAGTAAAGAAAGAAGTTAAAAGGGTTTGGCGCAGCCTCACAAAGAAATGGTATAACTCACTCATAGTAAAAGTAACTGTCCTTGAATTACTGAACCTAGATGTTGTTGTATTTTCTTCCACCTTTTAGCTTAAATATTTCAGAAAAACCTGTATAAAACAAAAAGCTTTAAGATACCTTAAAGCTTTTTGTCTCTTATTATTTATTTGATTTAAAAATTGTCTGTTGGACTAACATAGCGATGTAATTGAGTCCCTGTTCTTTGCTTTTGCAAAATTTACCGAATCCATTTGGTTTAGCACCAAAACACAAAAAGTGTATAACATTGCGACATACAGCATAAACTCAAAAACAAGGAGTTCTATTTTGACAGAACTTATTTTGACCCTTTCTGCCTTTATCTCAGCATCCGATATATCCGTCCAATTTTCTAGCCACTCTCCATCAACGTCCTTAACAAATTGGTATATGGCATCAACTCCCATAAGCCTTTTAGAGCGTCTTAACTCTCTGGCGCTCTCTAGAGCAACTCTTGCTCTAGTAACTTTCTGTTCTTTGGGAATTTCAACTTGATAGGACATCATGGCTTTAACTGCTTATCTGTCTATATCAATTTTAGAATAACAGTTTTTCGGGATTTCGTCACTACAGTGGAATGCTTCTTGTCCAATTCTTGACTCAATTTCATGGACTGTTGGGTTGTAACTTACAAACAAACCCCGATCAATTCCCCAATATTGTAAAGTATCTAACCATTTTTGCTGCTTTGGTTGAGAAAGTGTACCTTGAATAGTAGTTATTTGAACAGAAAGAGGTAAATTGTTTAGTCCAGAAGCGAATAAATCTGTTGCCATTGATAGATCCGCAATATAAGAATGAAATGTATCACCTCCAAGAAATACTATTACTTGGCATATCTTATCAACTAAAAAAGTATCGTTTCCTTGGAATTTACCAGCCATTAATTCTTTTTTCCAGGTTTCTTTTTTTGGATCTCTCTCATCAATCCAAAGGGGGAATAAATATTCGTACCAATACATCTCTATTGGTGTCAGTGAGGACAGTTCAGCCACCTTGTCCTCTTTAGGTATTAATTGTAGTTCTAACCAAAATGTTGCATCTTTTATAAACTCTTCCAAAAGAAGCATTACGTGTTTTTTAGATACCAGTTGTCCAGATTTTTTATCAGCAATCCATCTACTCATTTCCCTTAGCCTTAATGCCAAATTTGGATAAGTATCTTGAGAATCTTGAATTAACCTTACTAAGTTAGACCTGATTTCATCTGGAGATTTTTGCACGCTAAATTTCCTACCTAAATAAATAATCGATTTGCCCTGGTGACAGCTATGCTACTTGAGCGCCAATCGTAAGGATTCGATTTTGATAACCATACCGTAATTGCACAAGCTTGAGCAGAAAGAGCGCAATCACCCTCTCGCAACGGTAATTATATTTAAGGATAAGTTCCGAGGATTTTTGCTTGTTCCCATTGTTCGCTTTTAGTGATATGTAAAATAGTGTTCATGGTAATTAATTAACAAATGCAATTAATTTTATACAGTAAACCAGGCTGTCATTTATGTGAAGGCTTGCAAGAAAAGCTAGAACAAATCCAAAATCTTAGTTTCGAGTTGGAAATTAGGGATATTACGACTCGTGAAGATTGGTTTGCTGCGTATGAGTATGAGGTGCCGGTAATTTATTTATCGAACCGCAGAGGCGCAGAGGACACAGAGGAAGGGAGTGAGAAATTATTGCCGCGTCCTTCTCCTCGTGCTAGTGTGCAGCAGTTGGAGCAAATGTTGCGTAAGTATTTAGCTAATTAGAAAAAAATAATGCAGAATAAGCGCAAGATTAAGAAGGTGACGAGGTTCACAAGATGAAATTGCGGGAATTACTAACGGCGGTAGATAGTGTTGAGCAATTGCCTAACCATCCAATTTTTGAGGATGTGGAAGTTAGGGGTTTAAAGACGAATTCCCATGCTTGTATTGTGGGAGATTTGTTTATTGGGATGCCCGGAACGCGGGTTGATGGTGGGGAATTTTGGCAAAGTGCGATCGCATCGGGGGCTGTAGCTGCGATCGTTTCTCCTGAAGCTGCACAGAAAAATCCTCCCACAAATCAGGCTGTGGTGATCAGTGCCAGTAACATAACTCAAGCTTGTGCCCAGATAGCCAGTGCTTTTTACGGTTATCCGGGACGAAAACTCAAGCTGGTAGGTGTGACTGGTACAAATGGCAAAACTACAACTACTCATCTAATTGAATTTCTGCTCATCAAAGCTAATCTAGCTACAGCTTTGATGGGAACTCTCTACACTCGTTGGCCAGGTTTTGAGCAAACTGCTACCCACACTACGCCCTTTGCGGTGGAACTGCAACAGCAGCTAGCTGAGGCTGTAAATGCTGGTAGTGAGTTTGGAGTGATGGAAGTAAGTTCTCACGCTTTGGCTCAAGGTAGAGTGTTGGGTTGTCAATTTGAGGTGGCGGTGTTCAGTAATCTTACCCAAGACCATCTCGACTATCACCGCGATATGGAAGATTACTTTACTGCGAAAGCGTTGTTATTTAGCCCTGATTATCTCAAGGGACGGGCAATAATTAATGCTGATGATTCCTATGGAAAGCGGTTAATCACCTCGTTAGATTCCGAACGGGTTTGGAGTTACAGTGTCAATGACAACAGCGCTGATTTATGGATGAGTGATTTAAATTACCAGCCGAATGGTGTCAGTGGGACATTACATACACCTCATAGTGACGTGGCTTTTCGATCGCCTCTAGTCGGACAATATAATTTAGAAAATCTTCTCGCAGCCGTAGGAGCAGTTTTACATTTAGGGCTAGATTTACAGTTAGTCGCATCCGTGATACCGGAGTTTCCTGGAGTTCCCGGACGGATGGAACGGGTAGAGATTAGTCCTGACCAAGATATTAGCGTGATTGTGGATTATGCCCACACACCCGATAGTTTAGAAAATTTGCTGAAAGCTGCACGTCCGTTTATACCGGGGAAGGTAATTTGTGTGTTTGGTTGTGGAGGCGATCGCGATCGCACTAAGCGCCCAAAAATGGGTAAAATTGTTGCTGAATTAGCTGATATAGCGGTGGTGACATCGGATAATCCCCGCACTGAAGACCCTGAAAGGATTTTGCAAGATATTTTAGCGGGAATTGCTGACACAGTGCAGCCAACTGTAATTTGCGATCGCGCGATCGCAATTCGTACCGCTATTTTACAAGCACAACCCGGTGATGGAGTCTTACTTGCTGGTAAAGGTCACGAAGACTATCAAATTCTTGGTACTGAAAAAATACATTTTGACGACCGAGAACACGCACGCGACGCTTTACACCAAAGAGTGAATACACAAGCCTAACTCTAAGGGTAGCGCAGATGTGCTACCCTAAAATGTGTATTTCACAAAATTAAAATCGCCCATAATTCATAGTTCATGTTTCTTTCCGTGGGGATTTGTAAAAAATGCACACATAAAGGTGAGAATCGAAAACAGAATTATTTCTTGCTTCATCCTTGTTGTGCTTGACTCATGAATGTATCTCTGGCTAAGGAACTGTCTGTTTATCAACTGGTTATGGGAGTGCAAGTGCCTCCTAAACCATTGTCCCTCAGTCCTGCTACTCTACTATCACTGGTGAGAGCGCAAATTGACTTACTAATTGAGCAGCAAATTGCAGCAACTTTATGGGTGAAGCTACCACCAGATAAAATTTGGCAATCAGAATTAGCGCGTTATAAATCCTCAGTAGGTGCGTCAAGTCTCATTTACACTTTCCAGATTGAGGAGAGCCCAAAAGGGGGAGATGAGGGAGAGGGAAGAGTAAATACCTCCTCATCCCCCTCATCTTCTCATCATGTCTCTGTTCACCTCCCACCAGATAGCCAAATGCGACGGGAAAACTTTTTGATGGTGTTATCGCCCCAGTTTTGCAGTTTAATTTTGGCTCATCGACCACTTAAAAAACGCCAAAATCAGACATCTGTGAAGGTAAATACTAATAAAAACAAAAACCAGCCGTTGCTGATTATAACTACTGTTGAGGGGAGAATAATTCAGCAAGTATTAGATGGTATCCGAAAAGGGATTGCGCCAGAATCATCGCCGATTTTACTTGCTAGTTTTATTTGTCCAACTGTGCCCCAAGCTGCACTGATGAATCAACTGTTGGCAAAACAACTCCTGCGACAAGATGAAATTAATCGTCAAATCATCACACTAAGCACCACCAGGTTGCAGCAGAAAAAGCAAGAACTGCACAACAAAGAGCAACTCAAAGATGAATACCTAAAAAATGTATGTCAGGAATTGCGTACACCTCTGACGCACATGAAGACAGCACTTTCGATATTGAATTCCCCTAATCTTAAACCCCCCCAGCGACAACGTTATTTACAGATGTTAAATACCCAGTGCGATCAACAAAATTCCTTGATTACTGGTTTGTTGGAACTGGTGCAGCTAGAACGGAATTTGGAGATAACTACTTTGGAGTCAGTGCGTCTCTCAGATATTGTGCCTGGAGTAGTCAGTACGTATCAAACTGTAGCCCAAGAAAAAGGGATTATCTTAGCCTACACTGTACCGCTTGAAATCCCATCTGTTTGGTGCGTGAGCGGTGGTCTGAGGCAAATTGTGATCAAAATGCTGCATAACAGCATTAAGTTTACCCCTAATGGTGGTCAAGTATGGGTGCGTGCCCGGATTCAAGGCGATTATGTCCAATTAGAATTCCGCGACACAGGTATCGGTATTGCCGAAAACGAAATTCCCAAAATCTTTGAGCGGTTTTATCGTGTGCGTACAGCCGCAACTGAAGATTATGGTGGTGCTGGGTTGGGGTTAACAATTGTACAGCAATTGCTGTTGCGCTCTGGCGGATCTATTTCTGTAAAAAGTAAATTATCTGAAGGTTCCACATTTACAGTGCAACTGGCAATTGTTGGGGATAGTCCAAAGGCGTAGGCGTAGCCAGCCGTAGGCATCGCTACACAAAATGAATTATGAATTATGAATTATGAATTTTTAACTCCTAACTCTCGGCTTCTACTTGCTAACTTCTAAAGGCAGGAAAATCGTCAAAACTTCCCCATAATGTGGACGCTGGCGCACAATCAATTTACCACCGATCGCCTGAAACAAATGCTTGGTTGCGGCGATATTCAAACTAATCGTACCCGTTTCTGGTTGGAACATCAGCAGTTGACCCAGGGCTTTACGAATTGGTGGCCTTGTAGGTGTGGCGGCTTTACTTGAATCTTTGCACCCGAATTGGGGCGATAATTGTAACTTCAGTTGATCTCCAGCCGGGATAACTTGTACTTGAATATGGCTACCAGGGGGTAAGCTGCGAGTGAAATTTTCTATCAAACCAGTGAGTACCTGATCCAGCATGGTAGGATTACTCACCACCGTTGGTAGTTGTTGGGGTAAAACAACATTTAAAGTTAAGTTCCGCCGATGCGCTGCTTGTTCCCACCGGGGAATACTCTGCTGCAACACTTGATCTAAAGACATCGGTGTGAGTTGAGTTTTTGAAGATTTTGTGGAAGCAGTAGTTTCCAGTTCTGCTGCCTTAAACAGCAACTCCATGCGGTCAATTTGCTCGGTACACTCATGATCGATAATTTTTAAGCGATTGATCACCCCAGCATCTAAGTCTCGCCGCTTCAACAGCAGACGAGTCATGGTGCGAATAGTTGTTAAAGGTGTGCGGACTTCGTGAGCGAAGGCTTGGAGCAATTCTACATCAGGATTTGAGGATTGAGCATTGGGCATTGGGCATGGGTTATTTTCCTTGTCCCCCTTGTCCCCAGTCCCTTCTGGTTCGGTTAATTCCTGAAGCAACAACTGGCTAAACTCAATCATGATCCGGTAATCTGGTGCTACCGGGGAATACTGTTCTACTAATGCATCCAGGCGGGCAAAAAATTCTGGATTAGCGAGCATTACCCTTGTTCCTAGCGATCGCCAAGCCTGCTGTACTACCTCTGGCTCAAAAGAAAATGAAAAGGTTTTTTTACCGTTCTTATGTGTTGCTAAAACCATTACTAATCTAAATTTATCTGTAAAAACTAAGCAAAACTGCTCTGCACCCAACGGATCGGCAGGTAGTAAGGAAAGTAGCGATTCATGGGGAACGATTTCTTCATTTACAGAGGCGTTGGCGTAACCCGCACTTCGACTTACTTCGACTGCGTTCACTAGAACTGGCTCTGTTACCACCGCAGGCATCTGATCTGGCATCTGAAATGGCATCAGCGCCAAGGGATTAAATGGTTTTGCCGTAAAAGTTACTGTTTGTAAGCTTTGAGTCAGTTTTGGCTGACTAAATAAGGGTGCTGGTGCAGCTAAAACTAATCCTTGGGTTGTGTCTGTTGAAGAATCTGCTAAAGTATTTAATAGCAAATGTTCTGTCGCTGCGAGACTGACACGCCACTGCTGCTCTGCTTTAGCAGGTGAACATTCAGTCACACTTGATTGATTTTCAGCCAAGATTTCGCTCAGGCTTGGCAATATCCATTTGTACACAAGTTTTCACCCCTTAATTCAAGAGCGACTAACAGCGTCTAGGGTAGACATTTCACTACTACCTAAGAGGTTATATCTATTTGTGTACTGATGACAGTGGTAGAACCGAACAATTGGGGTGCAATTTCCCCTCTAAGTGCGATGTCTACGATGGTTACTGAGCTTGCCGTTCGCGCAGCGTCTCGTAGAGAAGTACGGGCTACGCCTACGCAGTTATCGCTTGAAAAACATTCGTGCTGACTTTTACCGCTAGGTATTGCGATCGCTGATTGATAATTGTGGCGATTTCATTGTTCCTATCGGGATTGTAATTACAAACTCTGCACCCTGTCCCAGTGATGAAATGCATTGCAAAGATCCGCCATGCTTTTCAGTAATTATCTGGTAGCTGATCGATAATCCCATACCAGTCCCCTTACCAACTGGTTTCGTAGTGAAAAAAGGGTCGAAAAGACGCGATTGGATTTCTTCTGGAATTCCTGCTCCATTATCAGCAATCCGAATCACGGCATTTTCATTTACCTGTTCAGAAGAAATGCGAATCAAAGGATTTGGACAAAGTTCTTTTTGGAAACCCTCTTCTAAAGCATCGATTGCATTTGCCAACAGGTTCATAAATACCTGATTCAGTTGCCCTGCAAAACAGTGAATTTTAGGCATTTCACCATACTCTTTGACCACTTTAATTTCAGGGCGATTATTTTGTGCCTTAAGCCGATATTGCAAAATTAACAGGCTGCTGTCGATTCCTTCATGTATATCAGCCGTTTTGAACTCAGCTTCATCTAAACGAGAGAAGATTCGTAGACTGAGAACAATTTCACGGATACGTTTAGCCCCCATCTTCATTGAGGACAATATCTTAGGCAAATCTTCTATTATATACTCAATATCCGCTTCTTTTTTAGCATTTTCGATTTCTGGCTCTGGGTAGGGATAATACTTTTCATAAAGCTTAATTAACAGCAGTAGTTGTTGAGTATAATCATCAGTGTAGTGGAGGTTGCCGTAGATGAAATTAACCGGATTGTTGATTTCATGGGCAACTCCCGCCACTAGTTGACCCAAACTCGACATTTTTTCCGATTGAATTAATTGGGTTTGGGTTTTTTGCAGGTCTTTCAGAACTTGCTGAAGTTCTGCTTCTGCCTGCTGACGCTCAACAATCTCGTCTCGTAATTGTTCGTTGGCATTGACCAACTCATCTCTAGAATATTGCAGATCGTCCGCCATTTTGTTGAACGAGGTAGCTAACTCGCCAATCTCATCCTGGGAGCGAATACTAACTCTGGTATCCAGCTTACCTTCAGCCAGATTTACCACAGCTTGCTGGAGTTGTTTAATCGGTTTTGAGATGCTTCTGGAGAGCAGATAACCTGCTGCTAATGCAAATATGCCACATCCTAAACTAATAACCGACGTGACAACAATATTTTTATGGGCTGTTGCTAGCGCTGCTTTATAAAGCGGTGTATATTCCAAAATTACTGCACCAATTGTTTCACCCTTGCTAGTCTTAAAAGCAACAGCAATCAATTGAATTCCCTCTGGGTATTCAGGACTAGTCTCAATATATGTCCTTGGTATACCATCGTGAATAGTTTTACCAACTTCATTATTGCGATCGTGATCTAATCGGGTACCGATGTCTTCAGTAAGTACATCTGCGAGAATGATTTTATTGCGGTCTACAATCTCCAGATCACGCTGACGTTGCTTGTGTAGTGCTTGAACATGATTTTGCAAATCGGCTAGTATCTCATCTCGCGATCGCGTTTGGTGGTATTGAAGCTCATGACTTACGAAATATCCCACTAGTCCAGCAACTTCTTCAGCCTCTTGTTGAGCAAGATACTTAGCCATCTTCAATTGCTGATAAGCACTAATCGCACCAATAGTTACTGCCAGAGTAACCATTCCTAGAATACCCGAAATTAATTTTTGACTAATATTAATTCCTTGCTCGAACCCTCAAGTGCTGGCTACTGTGCTGATTTAGTTTTAGGGAGTTTGCCCTAATCCTAAAATTCCCAATTGTCAGCCTGTAAGCTACAGAGACTAACTAGATAGCCATAAACCTTATCAAATCTGCTCAAAGTTCACCAGTCCTAAAAAGTTTTTGTATTGTCTGGTCTGTGCTTGTATAATCAAAATTACGCCGAAAACCAAGGCGAAAAATTTCGTATACTGAAATCACAGTTTGAACAAATTAATTTTGAGTCTGAGTCAGAATTGGCAAGGTAATGACAAATTCAGTTCCCTTACCTAGAGTAGAATTTACAACCAGTGAACCATGATGTTTTTATACTACAATAGACTGAGCGATGTCTGACGACAAGCCGCTTTGCGTCTACGCCAGTCCTAAACCCGTACCTTTACCGACTTCTTTTGTAGTAAATAAATGGTCAAATATTTTTTGTCTAATTTCTTCACTCATTCCCTTACCGTTATCAGCAATTGATATTTTGACATAGTTATCTTCTGCTGATGTTTTAACTATAATTTTGCCAGGATTTACCTTAATTTCATTAAAACTGCGTCCATTATTAGAATCATCTAAAGCATCAATAGCATTGGCTATAATGTTCATAAATACCTGATTTAATTGTCCAGGGAAACACTCAACTTTCGGTAAGTTAGCGGACTCGATGACGACTTCAATAGCAGGACGTTCTTCGTTTGCTTTCAAGCGATGTTTGAGAATTAAAATTGTGCTATCAATGCCTTCGTGGATATTAAAAGGCACTTTATAATCTTTATCTTCACGGGAGAAAGTGCGGAGACTGGTGCTGACATTTTTCAGGCGATCGCAGGCCATCACCATTCCATCAATCATTTTGGGCAAGTCTTCTAAGCTATAATCCAAGTCAATTTCTTCAGCGTGGTCTTTGATGTCATCACCCGGTTTGATTAAACTTTCTTGATAGAGTTTCAGGTGTTCAATAATATCAGCAATGGTGGGTTTAGCTTGTTGGAGAGTAGCATAAATAAAGCCCAAAGGATTATTCATCTCGTGAGCAACCCCAGCAACTAAATTACCCAATGCTGACATTTTTTATGCCTGCACGAGTTGCGTTTGGGCTTGTTGCAAATCCAGCAGTGTGCGTTCGACCTGTTCTCGGACTTCAGTAATGGCGGCAATTTGAGGCAGACTAGTCCAACAGGCGATCACCACTCCCACAAAGGCAACGAGCAAGCGGGTCATATAGTTTGGGGTGTCTCCAGCGACCTCTGGGAAATATGTCCCTAACCGCTTAACTTGCAGGTTGAGCAGTATGCCTATGATGGTTGCAGGCAACCACACATAGAGCGCCTGCGGGCCTAGTGCGGCATGCATAGCAGGAGCCGTCCCTAACCATAAAAGCAAACCGCTAAATCCAAACCCCCAGGTTTCCTGTGAGGTGAGACTTCGGGGCAGAGGAGGCATTGAACTCGGTTGCTCACTCATAATTAGCACAGGAAAATAGGGAAGATCAGGCCGTAAGCTCAGTCTTCCCTAAAATTCACCGATTGCTTCATCTGCAATCGGAATAATTATTGAACTTGCGCCAGATTCCCCGACAGCAGCGCTCACAAGTGACTTGTTGGCAGAAGTTGAGAAAAGAACAGTTGCATTCTCAGTGCTTTTGTAGTTTGTTGCCTCTAAAGACGGCAAACACCACTCTGACGTTACGGTTCACCCTAATTGCTGAAAGTATTAATTCTTATACATTAGACAGAGTGAAGGCAAATTAATTCATGAACCAACTAAAAACACAATTTAGTTAGTTTAACCGTCCCAAGCAAGGTTCGGGAAACCACCCTTCATGGACTGGCTAGCACTAAGCTTCAGTATATATATCAGCATAATCTGGAGTTTTAACCCCAGGAAAGCCAAACCAAAGGTATTCATGCTGAACTGGCTGATTTATTGAGCCTGTTGGTTCAAAATTTAGTCCTTTATATTCTCATTCATTCATTCATTTGTAGTTATACGGAGCCAGCACCTAAAATGGCAAAAGTAGTTGGAATTGACTTAGGAACAACGAACTCCTGCGTGGCAGTGATGGAAGGTGGTAAACCCACAGTAATTGCTAATGCTGAAGGTTTTCGGACAACGCCCTCAGTAGTCGCATTTGCCAAAAATGGCGATAACTTGGTTGGTCAAATCGCCAAACGCCAAGCGGTGATGAACACAGAAAATACGTTTTACTCAGTCAAACGCTTCATCGGACGCCGCTACGACGAAGTGAGTAATGAAGCTACGGAAGTTTCTTACAAAGTCCTCAGCAATAACGGCAATGTCAAACTAGATTGCCCAATCGCTGGTAAAGCATTTGCTCCTGAAGAAATTTCTGCAAAAGTTCTTCGCAAACTAGTTGAAGATGCCAGCAAATACTTGGGCGAAACCGTAACCCAAGCTGTAATCACCGTTCCGGCATATTTCAACGACTCCCAACGGCAAGCGACAAAAGACGCTGGTAAAATTGCCGGGATTGAAGTTCTACGGATTATCAACGAGCCGACTGCTGCTTCTCTGGCTTATGGGTTTGACAAGAAGAGTAACGAAACCATTCTTGTGTTTGACTTGGGTGGTGGTACCTTCGACGTATCCGTACTGGAAGTAGGAGATGGAGTTTTTGAAGTACTAGCCACATCTGGTGATACCCACCTCGGCGGTGACGACTTCGATAAAAAAATAGTTGACTTCTTAGCTGAGAAGTTCAAGAAAGCCGAAGGTATTGACCTGCGGAAAGACAAACAAGCCTTACAACGTCTGACTGAAGCCGCAGAAAAAGCCAAAATTGAGCTTTCTAGCGTCACTCAAGCAGAAATTAACCTGCCATTTATCACTGCTACCCAGGATGGCCCCAAGCACCTGGATACAACCCTGACTCGCGCCCAGTTTGAAGAACTTTGCTCTGACTTAATCGACCGTTGTCGTGTTCCTGTGGAAAACGCCCTTCGGGATGCTAAGTTAAACAAAGGCGATATTGATGAAGTGGTGTTAGTTGGTGGTTCTACCCGTATTCCCGCAGTCCAACAGATTGTGAAGCAGGTATTGGGTAAAGACCCCAACCAAAGTGTTAACCCCGATGAAGTCGTAGCAGTTGGTGCAGCGATTCAAGCTGGGGTATTGGCTGGTGATGTAACTGGCATCTTGCTGTTAGACGTGACACCGCTATCTTTGGGTGTAGAAACATTGGGCGGCGTGATGACCAAAATTATCCCCCGCAACACGACAATTCCCACCAAAAAATCAGAAGTTTTCTCCACTGCTGTGGATGGTCAAACCAACGTAGAAATTCACGTCCTCCAAGGTGAACGCGAATTCTCTAACGATAACAAGAGTTTGGGAACCTTCCGTCTCGATGGTATTCCTGCTGCACCACGCGGCGTTCCTCAAATTGAAGTGGTGTTCGACATTGATGCCAATGGTATCCTTAATGTCACCGCTAAGGATAAAGGTACTGCTAAAGAACAGTCTATCAGCATAACCGGTGCTTCCACCCTGGATAAAAATGACGTTGACCGGATGGTAAGAGAAGCTGAACAGAACGCTTCATCTGACAAAGAACGGCGTGAGAAGATTGAACGCAAGAACCAAGCCGACTCTTTGGCATACCAAGCTGAGAAGCAGCTACAAGAATTGGGCGATAAAGTTCCGGCTGCTGACAAGACCAAAGTCGAAGGTTTGGTGAAGGAAGTGCGGGAAGCAGTTGCTAAAGAAGACGATGAGCAAATCAAGAAGCTGACCCCAGAATTGCAACAAGCGCTATTCGCTGTCGGTAGCAACATCTATCAACAAGCCGGTGGTGGTGCTGCACCTGATACTGAACCTCAAGATGGTGGTTCTACATCTAGCTCTGGTAGCGCCGATGATGTGATTGACGCTGACTTTACAGAGAGCAAATAATTCCCTTACATCTTTTGGGAAGATTGTTTTGTCCCACCTCATATTACCCATCCAAGCTTTTGCCTGGGTGGGATTTTTTTAGGAGTTAGGAATTATATCATGTCCGGGCAATTAAGCATAAGACCTGGAACCCCTCCCCGCCTGCGGCTATCCATTACCCGGATCTTTCTTAACATTTGCGAGAGTCTTTTGCCTGGGCTTGTATCAAAGCGTGGGTCAGGGGCTATCGCGGCGATTCCGTCACGATTTCCTGGCAGATTTGCTCAATTAAACAGTCTGTCACATATTCCATCACCACGCGTTGCTGAGTGAATCCCGCACTGTTGCTTTCAATCAAGCTGCGACAGCATAAAGACTCTAGCACCTCGATTAATTTAGGTTTAGGCAGTGCGGGTGCGAGATATGTTTGTAATTCTGCTGGAGAAACTGTTTCTTGCTTAATCGCCAGCCAATACATTACTTGCTGCTCCGAGGTGGAAAGTCGTTGAAATTGTTGCTCCAAGAGGTTTCCAATGCCATTGAAAACCGTTGTACCTTCAGCAATGAAACGGGCAATCTTCCCCTGATACAAATCCCGAATTGAGGTTGCGGCAATTTTCAACGCTAGGGGATTACCACGGTAACACTCAACCAGTTGGCGGGTTTCTTCCTCATTACCTGATAGCCCTTTGAGTACCAGAATTGTTTGTCCTGCTGTGACTTCTAATCCTGATAGAGTAAGGGTACGAACTGGCAAACCATCACCTTCCAAGGCAGCGATTTCGGCAGGTTTTTCCCGGCTGGTGAGCAGGATACAGCTTTGATGCCCAGTTTCTCCCAATCGCCACAACAGTTCACCATAGGATTCGTAGCCCTGGCGGTAACAGCCTGTGCGCTTGCCTTGCTGCAATAGCGTGTCGAAATTATCCAGAATCACCAAACACCGAGATTTACGGAGGTACTCGATTAAACAGGTGATTTGCTCGTGAGGGTCAGTTGATAATGTGAGAACTTGTTGACGAGAAAGGACTTTGATGCAGTCGGTCAGCTTGTCTTTGAAAAAAGGGGCGTGCCGCAGCGATCGCCAGATCACGTACTGAAATTTTGTTTGCAACTGTTCTGCTAATTTTACTGAGAGTGCGGTTTTACCCATACCACCCATACCCAGTAAGGTTATTAGACGACAGCGATGGCTTCGCCCGCCGCAGGCATCGCGCATAATCCATTGGTTCAAGATTTCTAAATCAATGTTGCGTCCGTAGAAGTAGGAAACGTCGATTGCCTCTCCCCAGTCCGTATGGAAAATTGCGGAGGCGTTTGTGCCATTTTGCTGCTGTGCGGTTCGCTTCAGTACTCCGTGCAGATTATACTTGGTAACTTTTTCATCTAATGCTTTAGAGAGCGATCGCCATAGTTGGGAGCCAACGTCTTTGATGTGACCGGGATCGTAATCGGAGTCTACAGCCATATCCAAGTATGTCTGTCCTGCCCAAGATTGACGGAAGACAATCTCTTGCGCTCTTGTTAAGCGTCCCTGTTCTAATAATTGCTCCACTAGTGCGATCGCTTCTTCAACCGTCATTTATTTTTACACGTAGAAAAAACAAGTTAACTACGATATTCGCACCATAAGCTTCATTTTTTCTATAAAGTTTACGTGAATCTATCATAAAGACCCGACTTTTTCCCGACCTTTTCCGACCGTCAAACTTTATACAAGGCTGTAGAGTATTTATATTATTCAGTTTGAGGACAGGAATCTGCCCAATGATTAAATATAGGTAAAGTGTTTACCCAAACACCAGAAGGTGTTGAGTGCGATAAATTTTTCATCTAGTTGAGCCATAGCAGTTGTGAGCGACGATGCTGATTCGTTTGCTGGTTTTTCTCTGGCTAATGGTTGGGAATTGGGATGCGATCGCACTTAAGTTATTGGGGTTTGGGAGGGGTGCGATCGTGGTTGTATAGCTTGGAGAAATGTTACGAGGAAGCAGCAGGCGATATATTATTAGTCCTTTCTTGTAGACACACTTTAAATGTAAAACTCATCCAGATAAGATAATTAGGAATAAAAGCAAAGATGGCAAACAATCAATTGACTGAAGTTGCAGCAATCAATGAAAGGAGCAGTTGGAGTTGGTGCATTTGCTGGTATTCCTAACGTTGCCAACTTGCGTACAACTTTAGAAACTGGACTAACACTTGGATTTACTATCAACGATCCATCGCCAAAATCTCCTGGTATTGTGCGATTGAGTGAGATTGAAAAATTAGGATTCAGTAATATTTTTAAAAAGCCAGAACCAACTCTTAATATAGGGCTTGGCGCTGACATTGTTATTTTGGGTTCTTCTATTGCTGGTGTTTCATCTCCAAAGGTAGAATTTGGACTAGAAGGATTTCCTCCAGTAGCAATACAGGACAAAGTTAATAAGGTTCTTGGCTATGTCGAGCAAATCAAGGATTTAAAAGGCGGAAAAGCGGTCGCAAGGTTTGTAAAAGATGTATTGGTAGATAAGCCTACAGAGCTAGTAGTAGGTGCAGTAAATGCAGCTGGTGACGGGATCAGAAAAACAGCTAATGCGGCTGGAGATTTGATTGAATCAGAAATCAAAAATGGCAAAAAAGTTGCTGAGAAGATATGGAAAATAGGTGAAACCGGCGCTGAAGAATTTGAAGAAGGAGGTAGAAAACTAATCAAACAAGGGAAAAAACTTACTGAATTTGCAGGAAATGGTGTAAAAACAATAGAAAAAGTCTGGAATGGTTTAGATAGAATTTACAAAGATTCTTCTCAGAAAGTAACAAAACTAGGAAACACCATTGCTAAAGAAGCTGGAGGAATCATTACGAGTTGGACTGGTAATGAAGTTGTTCAAAAGGTTATAGGAACCTCAATTTCTAAAACCTGGAATAAGGCAACTGGAGAACTGAAATCAGTTACTGATGCAACAGGAAAAGCTTTTAATAAAGCAGGTGATCTAATAGATAAAGGAACAGGACATGTTATCAAGACAGCTCAAGACCTAGCTAAAGATGTTAAAGGCGTAATTAAAGATGGTCCAGGTGTAGTTAAAGGTGCTTTAAATGATTTAGTTAAAGGTGGCGGACTTTTCTTAGATGGAGGACAAATTCCAAACCTTGCAAACGTTCCTCCACTAGCTGTTCCCAATATTGATAAATTAATGGGTAAACAGCCTCCATTTCCTGCTAGACCAAGTAGCGGCATTACTTACCGACCTGACGGCAGCATTTCGCTTCAAACCGGCATAGGCGCAGATGTGTTAGAAGGTACTGACGCAGGCGATGAGATTCGGGCAGGGGCTGGAAACGATTATGTTGCTGGAAAAGGAGGTAGAGATTTTCTCTACGGTGAAGGCGGTAATGACGTTCTCTACGGTGGTGCAGGTACTGACACTCTCGAAGGCGGCACAGGGAATGACAAACTCTTTAGTGAAGACGGGAATGACCTGCTCAAAGGCGATGCTGGCGATGATGAGCTAGCGGGTGGTGATGACAGCGATCGCCTCTATGGAGGTATAGATAATGACACTCTTAATGGCGGTCTAGGCAATGATAGCCTCTATGGTGAAAGCGGGAATGACTTCCTCTATGGCGATGCTGGCGATGACGAACTAACAGGTGGTGCTGACAATGATCGCCTCTACGGAGGTATAGACAATGACCATCTTTATGGCGGTGCGGGGAATGATAACCTCTTCGGTGAAGACGGCTATGACCTCCTCAAAGGTAATGCTGGCAATGACGAGCTAGCGGGCGGGGCTGAGGCTGATAGTCTATACGGTGGGGCTGATGCTGACACTCTATACGGCGGTGCTGACAATGATAAGCTGTCTGGGGATGCTGGCAATGACCTACTACTGGGTGAAGCAGGCAATGATCTAATTGACGGTGATACTGAAATCGATACCGTCAGCTACGACAACTCCCCCAGTGGTGTAGTTGTAAATATTGATGAAGCACTGAACTACCTAAATCCCGGCGGAACTTTCCACACAACCATAGTTACAACCAGCCTCATACCTACCGACACAGAACCAAACTTTACGATCGCAGCAGGCACAGCTAAAGATGGGTTTGGAACTATAGATACCCTACGAAATCTAGAAAATATCATCGGTTCTGGATTTGATGATGTTCTAATTGGCAACAGCCTAAATAACCGCATCTCAGGCTTAGTCGGGAATGACCTGTTAGTTGGCAATGCTGGCAATGATTCCCTTGACGGAGGCGATCGCATTGATACCGTTAGTTATCGCCGTGATCCTAGTTCAGTCATAGTTAACTTAGAGCAAAACTACGCTAAAGACGGCTTTGGCGGCACTGACCAAATCTTTAATGTTGAAAATGTGATCGGCTCTGCCTTCAATGATGAAATCATCGGCGATGCCAAAGCCAATATCATTCAGGCTGGAGATGGCGATGATGTTGTTAACGCCAAAGATGGTAACGACATCATTTTTGGCGAAGGTGGTAAAGACACTCTCTCTGGCGAGAATGGTGACGATTTCCTGGTTGGGGGTACAGATGCCGATCGCCTCAATGGTGGAGAAGGCAATGACACAGCTTCCTATTTCACCTCAGCGATCGCAGTATCTGTCAGTCTCACAACGGGTACTGGCTGGGCTGGAGATGCCATAGGCGATCGCCTCCAAGCCATTGAAAACCTCGAAGGTTCAGAATTTGAGGATTTACTCATCGGCGACGCTGGAAACAATACCCTCAGTGGGTTGGGTGGCAATGACCTAATCTACGGTGAAGCAGGCGACGATTGGCTCGATGGTGGCACAGGAAGCGATCGCCTTTACGGTGGAGACGGTAACGACAACCTATATGGTCGAGCTGATGAAGACCTCCTCAAAGGTGAAGCTGGCAATGACAACCTGAATGGAGGAGACGGCAACGATAAACTCTACGGTCAAGACGGCAGAGACACCTTAAATGGTAATACTGGCAATGACTATCTCGAAGGCGGCACAGGCGATGACCAACTTTATGGCAGCGATGGCAACGACCAACTTTATGGTCAGGAAGGCAATGACTATCTCCAAGGTGGCACAGGCGATGACCTCCTTGATGGTGGCATAGGCGAGGACTACCTCAATGCAGGAGACGGGGACGATCAACTTTATGGTCAGGCCGATAAAGATACCCTAAATGGCGGGTTGGGTAATGACCTGCTGGATGGGGGTGACGGTAATGACCAACTCAATGGTGACGACGGTAACGATCGCCTCTACGGTCAAGTCGGTGAAGACACCTTACATGGTGGGTTAGGCAATGACCTCATAGATGGAGGTGATAATAATGACCTACTTTATGGCGACGACGGTAACGATCAAGTTTACGGTCAAGCTGATAATGACTACCTCGATGGTGGAGCGGGAAATGACGCTCTCTACGGAGGTACTGGTATAGATACCCTATTAGGGCAAGCTGGTGATGACTACCTCGATGGTGGATCGGGCGATGACATACTCAATGGCAACGAAGGCAGCGATCGCCTTTACGGTCAAGCTGGTGACGACTTACTTAACGGTAATATTGGCGATGACTACCTTGACGGCGGGTTAGACAATGACCAACTCAACGGCAACGAAGGTAACGATCGCCTCTACGGTCAGCAAGGCTACGATATCCTAGATGGTGGCGCTGGCGCTGACTTCCTAGATGGTGGCTCAGACGATGACTATCTCTATGGTCGAGATGGTAGCGATCGGCTTTATGGTCAAGCAGGTCAGGATTATCTTGATGGCGGCAATGACGATGACCGCCTTGAGGGTGGTACAGGTGATGACCAACTCTTCGGGCAGCAAGGGCGTGACTACCTCGATGGCGGCATCGGCGACGACTTCCTGTATGGGGGCAATGATGCTGATAAGCTGCTAGGACAGACTGGCAATGACTACTTAGATGGTGGCTCTGGTGCCGATCAATTAGATGGTGGCGACGGCAATGACCAACTATATGGTCGAGACGGTGATGACACCCTTAATGGCAGTGTTGGTAATGATTACCTTGAAGGTGGAAACGGCAATGACCAGATGATCGGCGGTAGCGGTAATGATTTCCTCTACGGTCAGGACGGTAGCGACACCCTCAATGGCGGTGCTGATAATGACAACTTATATGGTGGAGTCGGTGATGACCAACTCATCGGCGGCGATGGCAATGATCTACTCTCTGGTCAGGAAGGTAACGACATTCTTGATGCAGGCAGTGGCGATGACTACCTAGAAGCTGGGTTAGGCAATGACCAACTCATAGCTGGATTCGGCAACGACCAACTCTACGGCGGCGACGGCAACGACATTCTTGATGGTAGCGCTGATAATGACTACCTAGAGGGTGGATTGGGCGATGACCAACTCATAGGCGGCGACGGTGACGACCAACTCTCTGGTCAAGGAGGCAACGACACTCTTGCTGGAGGCAGTGGCAATGATAATCTTCAAGGTGGATACGATGCCGACATTCTGCAAGGGGAGGAAGGAGATGATTATCTCTTTGGTAATGACGGTGACGATCAACTCTACGGCGGTGCTGGTAACAACTCACTAGAGGGTGGTGCTGGCAACGACCGGCTCTACGCTGATATCCCGCAGCAGAACGGAGATAATTATCTCTTTGGTAATAACGGTGAGGAGCCGATCTACGACAGGGGTGGCAACGACTATCTTACAGGTGGCGGTGACAATATCCTGAATGGTGGAACGGGTGAAGATACATTGTACGGCGGTAGCGGTCGTGATATGTTTGTGCTGGCGAGCGAGTCTGGAAGTGACACCATTTTCAACTTTACAGTTGGTAGCGATTATCTGGGGTTAATGAATGGTCTGACCTTTGAACAACTCATCATCAACCAAGGTATTGGCACTGATACCAGCAATACTCTAATCAGTAAACAGGATGGTGAACTCTTAGCAACACTAGTTGGGGTACAAGCCAACACCCTTAGTCTGTGGGATTTCACTAACTTAGGGTAACAGTTATGGGTCATCACTTGGCTTACTGTGGCGCGATCGCTACATAATTTATTGAATGCGATCGCTCTCACTTTAATCCTAGTTAGCGTAGGCGCAGCCCGCCGCAGGCATCGCACATTCCCTTATAATCGCTGAAATCCTTTTACCATATACATTTACCATTTTCGGATAAGTCTAAAGAGTCATAGCGATCGCCACAATAGTAGATAAAGGCACTTGAGCAAAATACTGTCGCTGAAATTGTTCTTCTCGCACAGCAGCTAAAAATCCTGCAACTGCTTCCTGGGCAAACTTTTCTGCACTATCGCTTGGATGCCAGGTGATTTGCAAATAATCGTCTTCTCCTTTGACTGTGAACCCTAAATATTTTAAAGCTTTGATTCCGACAAGTAAGGTTTGGTCGCTGATGCCGATTTTCTCTAAAAGTTGAACGCGGGTAACTAGTTGATTTGTGCGACTGAGATATTTGGCAATTCCGACAAAAGTCAGCCAAATTTGATTGGGTGGTTGGTAGTTGGGTTTAGACCAGGCGATCGCAAATTGTTGCTGATTGTCAAGCCCAGATCCAGATTGGCTGATCATTAGACATCGCCGCAACCACGCGCGTAAATCATCCCAATTCGTGGGACAATCTTCGATAATCAGTGCTGAGTCCTGAGTCCTGAGTCCTGAGTGTTCCTGATTTCGTAAGTCTAAGATGAGTGGTGTTAGCGGATAGCTAGGGTTTAGCCCATTCCGAGTAGTGAGTGCTGAATTAACACTGGGACGCACCGCAATTAATCTGATTTCATAACGTTTTTTGAAGGTGTTGTAGTCTAGTTCGACTATGCAATCACACCTTCCTATGGGCAATTCATCTTTATAGTGTCCCCACCATATACCAGGAAAAACACTTCTGCTGGAATCATCCCGAATGTCAAACTCGGTTTTAATATACTGTACCTTTTTCCCTTGCCAATCCTGCTGATTACGATGCCAACAATTTTCAAACCAGCAGTTTTGAATTAGCAATTTCGGAACAGGGTTCCCCATTCCACAAGGTTCTAACAGTTTCAGTTCCAAAAATAACTCTTTCCCCAAGTCTGCTACTGTTAGCGTCAAGTCTGCTTGCACAGTTGGCGTTAGGGTTGTACTACCTAAAGATTGTCGCAACTGTTGATTAATCGCAGCTGTAAATAAAGGAATGTTCTCCACTAACAAACTCAAACCTGCTGCAAAGGGATGTCCCCCAAAGCGATGTAACAAATGTGCTTGGTCTTTCACCAGCTGGTATAAATCGACGGAATTCACCGAACGGGCGGAACCACGGGCTAATGGGAGTGCTGTTAGGGGATAGCTATGGTTTAGCCCGTGCTGAGTGCTGAGTGAGTTAAGAGATAAAGGAGTAATTTCTTCCCCTGCTCCCCCTGCTTCCTCTGCTCCTTCTGTACTCAACAAAATAGTCGGGCGACCTGTTTCTTGTGCTATCTGTCCAGCGACTAAGCCCAATACACCCGCAGGCCATTGGGCATCTTCTAGGACTATAACGCTAGTGGTTGATAAGTCTAATTGAGTAAGTTTTTGTGCTACTTGCGCTTGCACATCTTTTTGCAAAGATTTGCGGCGGGTGTTTGCGAGTTCTGTAACTTCGGCTAGTTCGTTACAACGTTTGGCATCCCGACTAGTCAATAATTCAACGCAAAAACTAGCATCACCTTGGATGCGGCTGACAGCGTTAATTCTTGGCCCCAAACCAAAGGAAATATCTGTGGGGCGATCGCCATTTTTCTGACACAATTCTAATAATCGCCCTACCCCCGGACGCCGACGCGCTGCTGCTGGCTGTTGAAAATCTGCTTGCAGTCGTTGAATTCCCAACTGCGCCAAATAGCGACAATCTCCACTTAACTGCACCAAGTCGGCAATTAATCCTACTGCGACTAAATCTAATAAATCTTCTAATGGATGTTTTGCCACATTAGGCAGAGTTTGATATAGTGCTTCCACCAACTTATAAGCTACCGCCACCCCAGAAAGATGAAACAGCTGATGTTCCCTTGGTAAATAGCGGGGATTAATAATCGCTGCGACGGGTGGGCGTTCGGTGGGTAAGGTGTGATGGTCTGTAACTATTACATCTATGCCTAGTTGTTTAGCATAGATAATTTCCTCTATATTTGTACTACCTGTATCGCAAGTAACAATTAATTTACAACCTTGTTTTGCTAAGTTATCAATCCCTTGATTATTAAGTCCGTGGGATTCTTTCAGGCGATTGGGAATGTAGTAAATTAACTGAGTATTTTGTTTGAAAAATTGCCCTAATCCATCCCAAAGTACAGATGTGGCGGTGATTCCATCAGCATCAAAGTCTCCCCAGATGGCAATTTTTTGTTTGGCGTTATATGCTTGTTGCAACCGGGCGATCGCTAAATGCATTTCTTGCCCAAACTCAAAGGGACTTGCTGGTTGATAAGCTTTATAGTTGATAAAAGCTGTTAATTGTTGGTGTTCTTTAATTCCCCGTTGCCACAACAATTGCGCCGCATATATTCCACTTGATGCGGGTGTATGCTGTTTCACCGCTTGAATGAACCACTGCGGGGGTTGTTCGGTTACTGCTATAGTCCACCGCTGTTGTTCTGGCATATAAAGTTAAGTTAGATTGGAGATTGATCATCGGTCCTTTGAGATTCATTCACTAGAGGATTGAGAACTACTTCATTAGCAGCGCTATCGGGTTTACGCGTGCGAATTGCTGGACGTGTAGGCGTAGCCCGTCGTAAACATCGCTTTTAACCTGCTCTTTCAGCTTTTTGATGTTCGTAATCAATTAATCTGCCATAATACTCATGCTTGCTTAAATTCATCGACAATAAAATATGCTGGCGGATATTACCAAAACCTTTGCGGCTAAAAAACTTTAATGCTGAAGTATTGGTGGGATCAGTGTCTACCAACATGAACCGCGCCCCATCTTCAATCATCCGGGCGACAACTTTATCAACCAACTTATCTGCAACTCCTCGACGCTGGAACCTCGGACTAACTCCCAACCATAAAATGTATCCATAAGTCCAGGATGCTTTGGTGATGATCGTTCCCAAAATGAATCCCGCTAATTCTCCCTCTGTTTCGGCGACGAGGCAATATTCAGGATCGGTGTTGTAAAGTCCAATCACCTCCCATTCGTCCCAAGTGCGGTATAAATAAGGATATAAATCACTGGTAAATAACCCTTCTCCCAAGTGATAAATGGGAGCAATGTCATCAATTCCTAATTCGCGTACATAAATTGTTTCATTTTCGTCAAAGTTTGACATAACTTGACATAGATTTAAAAGTTGTAATTTATTTATACCCCTATTGCACTTTACAAACATCCTCTAATGTATAGGGTTGAGTGAGACTTCTTGAATGCTGTCAAAATTTGGCAATGAGTCTTTCACTGCTTCTTCAGTAGCTTGTGTGCGTAGTTTACCACCGTAGCGATCGCATCGTTTGGCAAACTGACAATAATCACAGGTTTTGCTACCCTCCACCACTTGCGGAAACTGCTGGTTATTTTGATAATTTTCCAGCAAATTAGTTAACTGGTTTAACAGTTGATTAAGTTTCTTTGCTGTTTGTCTGTGTTGAGCAGTATTGTAATTAAATTTAATATTTTGGGGTTTGCCCTCAGATTGGACAAACCAGTAAGTCATGGAAATATTTTCTGGTAAATAGTCGCTAGTTTCTGCCAATACATAGAGATAAAGCCGTGTTTGCCAGTTGGATTCTAACTTGCGTTGATTGGGTGGTTTAGGATAAGTTTTCCAGTCGAGAATTTGCGCTTGTTGGTTATCTGCAATCAATAAATCATAGACAACCGTCAGCAAATAGTCCTGAACTTGCAGAGTTCGGTAGTGTTCACTTTCGCGGAAAGTTTGATTATCAGATGCAGCCGTTAAAATTTCTGGGGCTGCATCAGCAAAACCTAGCATCCAGCTTTGCAGTTTAGCATCTGCTTGCAGGAAACTATCAATAGGCAAACCCATTTCTTGCTGCTGCATTAGCAAGTGAAAGCGACTACCCAAAGTTTGCCGTTCTTCTTGTTCTGGATTTGAGGGCGAATTCAGTTGTTCGAGGTAGGTATGTTGAAATTTACGCGGACAAACTTCTAATAAGTTAAGTTGTCCTTGAGATAGTCGCAGTAGTTGAGTAGGAGTTGACAGCATTCTTCTATTTTAGAAGCGATCGCTTAATATTCAGCCCTGACGAATGAAGTTGCAGATTGGTGAAAGCGCAGGGCTATTTCATTCTAGATATAAACCGCCCAGAACTAAAGTTCCGGGCTAATAACTAAAGTCCGTTAAAACGGACTAAACCGTGTCTATCTTGAAAACTGTAGTTCTTCGGTGATGAAAAGGATTTGCCCTCATCCCCCAAGCCCTTCTCCCAGATTTGGGAGAAGGGGAGCGAGAATTTCAAAGTCCCTCTCCCAGATATGGGAGAGGGATTTAGGGTGAGGGCAAAAACTATGCTTCTCAACTTCTCAACTTAGATGAGGGCTATAAGCTTTTCTGAGTCGTCTTGAGAAGAATGAGTGCTATTAGACTCAGAATTCATTCTGAGGCGGGCTAGATGAGAATGAAATAGCCCTTAACAGCGTTAACCACAGCGCAGTTAGTGATGCTAAAAGCTTAAGGTGCAGTCCAAGATGCAGAGCAAAAATAAAAGGTAAAAGGATAAACTTTGCGTTTCTTTCATCCCTTTACCTTTTTTATGTACCTGATGCTTATTTCATGTTAGCCCTTGCGTCCTTCACTGCGGCAAAGAAAAATAATCCGGTGAGTGGAATGCTTAATGCTAAGATAATCGCCGTGGCTGGGACGCCAAAATCTGGTTGTCCGTAACTGAGTTCAAAAATCGAACCGACAGCTGCGATCGCACTTACACAACAACCACCCAGAAATAAACCACTTTTTGGAGTTAAATACACTACTACCCCCCTATGCTATTGGTTTCACCGCTTGATACGAGAAGCCATTCTTAGATAGTTCCTGAACTAAAGTCAAGGAGTTTTCTACACGGTCTACAAATACTACACCGTTGAGGTGATCCATCTCGTGCTGAATGCAGCGTCCTAAAAGGTCATTAGCCTTTAATGTCCGGGGACGACCGTACTCGTCTTTATAGGCAATTTCCACGACTTCGGGGCGCTTCACGTCTAGGAATACATTGGGAATACTCAAACACCCTTCTTCGGCAACAGAGATGTCGCGGCTGACTTGTTTAATGATGGGGTTAATCAACACCAAGGGCGGATTAGCTGCGTTCTCTGGTTCCAAGTCGATGACAATTAGTTGTTTGTGAATTCCTACTTGGGGTGCAGCCAAACCAATGCCATCTTTGCTGTACATAGTTTGCAGCATTTCGCGCACCATTTGGCGGAGTTCGTCATCTACTTTAGAAATCCGCTTTGCAGGTTGACGCAGCACGCGATCGCCTAAATAATGAAGCTCCAAAGGTGGATTTTTTAACTTTTTTTTCTCTACAGCAATTTCAGAGGGCATGAGTCTCGATGGCTAGATGGTGAAAATTCCTACTACTTTAATTCTATCAAGCTCGTCACTAGTCAGTTGTAATTAAGTGCTGAGTTATGAGTTATGAATTATAAATTATAAATTCTTGACTGGGGTGATGTGTGTTTAAATCTCTCACGAAACTGGACTACCTGCTCAAAGAAACTTTCCTCGGTTTATTGCGGGGAGGTTGGATGAATTGGGCAGCTGTAAGTACTGTGACAGTGTTACTGTTTTTATTCGGCTTGAGTCTGCAAACCTCTTGGCAAGTCGAAAAACTCCTCTATCAGTTTGGTAGTCAGCTAGAAGTATCAGTTTATCTCCAACCGGATACGCAGATCGAAAGTATTCAGCCACTGATCGCAAAAATGCCAGATGTGGCGGCGATAGAAACTATTACCAAAGAGGAAGCTTGGACTAAGTTAGTTAAGGAAATGAGAATTTCTGATATTGAAAGTGCTACCCAGGAGTTAGGTGAGAATCCTCTGGTTGATGAGATGAAAGTGAAAGCACGTAATTCTCAAGTTGTGCCAAATTTAGCAACGCAGTTAGCTAAGTTACCAGGAGTTGAGACGGTGCAGTATGTCGATGAAGCAGTCAAACGTATTGCCCAGTTGCATCAAGGTCTGAACTGGATTACTTTAATAATTACGATTATTCTGACTTTAAGTGCGATCGCAGTGACTAACACCACAATTCGGCTGATTGTGATGGCACGACGCCAGGAAATTGAAATTATGCAACTAGTGGGAGCAACTTCTGCTTGGATTTACCTCCCATTTATTTTACAAGGAATTAGCGTTGGCTTAGTTGGTGGTGCGATCGCTTGGAGTTTCATTTCTGTGATTCAACAGTTTCTCGGTAAGTTGCTAGTCAATCAACCTGAGTTTATCCAAGTCATCACTAACAGAGTGCAACTTACTCCAACAGAAATTTTATTATTGCCTCTGATTCTCTTAAGTTTCGGTGCCACGGTAGGATTAATGGGAAGCTTATTTGCTGTTCGACGTTTTGCTAAAGGTTAGTCATTAGTCCTTTGTCCTTCGTCCTTTAACTAGCCATAGCCTTGTTAGGGTGAGTCTGGATGAGACTGCAATTTTTATTCATTCCTATAGCGTTTATTAATCAGATGAGGTACATCATAGCCCCCTCTCGAAGAGCGGGGAGGGGTTATTGTATTTCACTCAACCGAAAACCGCCCTAATGGGAGCAAGTTAAATGTGAAACAGCTTATCAACTTGATAGAGTTAGTAAAATGACAAATGACAAAGGACAAAACCCGATGAAATCGCAATGGGAATGTTTTTTGCAAAATCTCGGTGTATGGGAAGGTTCATTCACCAATTTTTCTCCCCAAGGTACACTTCTCAACGATACTCCTAGCTGTCTTTCCCTAGAAGGTTTGAACAATAACCAGACAGTGCGCTTAACTCTGAGCCGTTCGGGACAAGATGTGATCAGAGAATTTAGTTCTGTGGGAGGGGGTCTGCTGTTTTTTGAAAATGGTTCGTTTTCTGAAGGTTTAATTCAGCTAGGGCCATTTTCGGAATTCGGTGGAGAACTCGCTTTGGTTCATGAAAATTGCCGCTTGCGTCTGGTGCAACTCTTTGATAAGACCGGTCAGCTAAAGGAACTCATCTTAATTCGAGAACATTTAGCTGGAACCCCACCAGCAGAACGTCCAACTTTGCAGATAAATGACTTGTTGGGAGAATGGCTTGGACAAGCAGTGACAATATATCGAGATTTGCGTTCGCCTGATATTTACTCTACAACTTTGAAAATACAACTTGATGATACTGGGCGATTAATTCAAACTACCTCTTTTGGCGATCGCACAATTACCTCAACTGCTACCATCAAAGGTTCCATCGTTCTCTTTGACCAAAATCCCCAAAAGCAAGTACAAGTATTATTGTTACCTGATGGCGCTTCTGCAACTTCTCCTCTAAAGGTGCAATTACGTCAACCATTATTTTTGGAAGCAGGTTGGTTAATCCAGCCAAACCTACGCCAGAGGATGATTCGCAGCTATAACGACAAAGGCGAATGGGTTAGTCTGACATTAGTTACTGAAGAAAGAGTGTAAGGGATTTGAGAGTGCGATCGCTTTTGTTAGCCTGCACTGTTAATTTCCTGTGATTTCGACTAAAGCTTCACCAGATCGTAAAAGCTCTAATGCTTCTGGCAACGTTGAATTCAGAATCTCTTTCAATCTTGCATTTGACGTATTACCACACGTCAACCAGATAACTTGTGGCGGTGTTCCAAGACGATCAACTAATGTCAGCAAAGTCACTATCTTTGGTGATGAAGATGACTCCTCTAGCCCTCGCTGCCTCGAAAATCTCAGGATCTTCGGCATCTCTGAGTCCAACATCACGCAAAGCTAATGCGGTTATGCCGAATGTAATGGTGATCCAAGTTGCAATTGCGGGTGACAGATATGCATCTACCCAAATCGTCATGCAACCAAAACGGGATGATTGAGCTTACGTGAAGCGTACATAAGTGCTGCGTTAAGATCATCCGCTTCCAGATCGGGCATTTCTTCTAGGATTTGTTCGGCACTCAGTCCTGCCGCAAACAAGTCGAGTACATCTGATACCCGAATTCTCATGCCCCGGATACAGGGACGATCACCACACTGTTTGGGATTAACTGTAATTCTTCCAAGTAAGTCTGACATACGATTTCACTCGGAGATAGTGTTTAACCCAGTATATGTAAAGTAGGCGTTCCTTACATCACTTCTGACAAATTAATGTGATGCTTCTCCACATTGTGAGCATCAAGAAAATGGAGCGATCGCTTCATTACTCATCTGCTAACCAGTTTTCATAGTTGCAACTTATCAGCTTTTGCTTGACGGAATCAATGACCTCAGATGAAAAAGTCGTCATTGACCCAACTCGGTAAACGTCATTTAAGACAACGTGGTAATCTTTTCCCGTATACTCAGCAACCACTTGAGCTAAACTGCGATCAGACATATTTGTGTAGAGTATTGATAGCAAAGGTAAATATCTCTGATCATCAATACCTTGGGGAAAAGCACACTGGATCAACTCATAAGTGCTTGCTAAATGGCTTGGGATTGTCTTCTGCATAATTCAGCTACCTGTTAATGAAAAGGGGAGATGAAGATAGACATTAAAATCAACTCCTTGGGCACTGGCGGCGCGAATAGCTTTTGCATCTGCTGTCATGGTTACAATACCCATTTGGTCGCCTGTTCCTAGAATAATTATATCGTTAGCATCCAGGCTCCGAGTCGGTCTTAAATTTTCGGCTGCTGCTGAAGGATTGTCTGGAACAACCGTAACTCTTTGCAAAAAGCGATTTGCTCTTATCTGTTCTGAGCTACCTGCTGAGTACTGCACAATATTGACGAATTCATTAAATGCAGTTTGTGCTATTACCATTTGTTGCTTGTTGACAAACGCTTGTAGTTCATGGCGAACGTGAGAACCCTCGGCAATGAATGCAATAGCGGTATTAGTATCTAGATTAATCACGTTTTATGTGAACCAAAAATCACAGTGCCTATATTTTGGTGTGATGTGATTTTCCCATAAGTGGTTGTGCTATCGAACCAAATTATAGCTAAAGAATGAACATTGACCACCCTATTACCTGGAATGGCGGAAGTGGTTAAGATTGTGAGTGGAAGAAAATGTTGGGTTTCCTAGCATCAACCAAACTTACAATATTAGCGATCGCACTGAAGTATTGGGCTGCCGATACTACGGTAGCTTAGAGAAAAACCGATACATAGGCTTTGCCAGCACACTTGAAGGATTGATTTTGTCATAGCGCACTAAAGAAAAGATATGTTGAGAAATGGGTAAGTTTTTATACTAAGTTACAGCGACATTGCAACGCTTGCTTAAGTAGCATTTGATATTCTTCATCCTCAACCCGATAAGCGCCAAACCTCTCCAAATGTGGATTCATCATTTGGGCATCGAAAAACACAAATTTTCTCTGGCGTAATCTTTCCACCAACTTTACCATCGCTACCTTCGAGCCTTCAGGAATCCGGTAAAACATCGACTCGCCAATGAAAGCGCCACCAATGACAATCCCTAAAATTCCCCCAGCTAATTCGTCACCCTGCCAAGTTTCAAAACTATAAGCATAACCATTCTGGTAAAGTAGCCAGTAAATCTTTTGCAATTCCGGTGAAATCCAAGTTGTTTCTCTGTCAGCACACCCAGCTACCACAGCTTGGAAGTCCCGATTAATTTCCACAGTAAACCGTTCTTGATTGATAACACGCTGCAAAGACTTGGGGTAATGAAATCGCTCATCCAAAGGAATGAAAGTCCGATCGCGACTTCCGTACCAACTCAGGCGATCGCGCTCATCAGCCATGAGAAAATAGCCTTGTGCATAGCCATCAACAATAGCGTCGATATCATATTGCATAAATAAATATAAAAAAAACACTCTTAGAAACGCAATTTGATGCTATCAATCATTCTCTGCGTTCCTCTGCGTTTCCCTTCGCGTCCCTCTGCGTTAAAAAAAAAATGACTCAACCAATTCCACCCATTACCCTACCACCGCCTGAAAATCCGCAACTCGAAGGTGAATGGTTACGAGAACGTTTACAACATTGGCTAGATACCGAATTTATCCCCGAAGCAGTCAACCAAAATATTGCCCAACGAGCCGCACAGATTTTTGTGCGTCAACGGATGGAAGGAGAAAACGACCTTGGTTGTCTGGTAATTGCGATTGTCACAGAGATGCAGTCGTATGATTTTTCCAATAGTTTCTATGGAGAGTTTGCGATCGCCAACGCCGTCAGCGATCTACTCTTAGAAAGCCTGGGAATTGATAAGTGTTGTGGTCAATAAGAGTTATGAGTTAGGTTTGTCTCAACTCCTAACTCCTAACTCCTAACTTTTTACCAACTAGACTTAACAACTCCAGGCAAAAGACCTTCATGCGCCCATTCTCGCAGCACGTTCCGAGACAGTCCAAAATCGCGGTAAACACCTCTAGAACGACCAGTCAACCAGCAACGGTTGCGGTGGCGGGTGGGCGCACTATTCCGGGGTAACTGTTGAATCTTCCGGTGGATTTCCAGCTTATCCAGAGGAGATGCTGCACTTCTGAACTCTTCTAAGAGAGCTTCCCGCTTGTCAGCATACTTTTCTATCAACCTAGTGCGCTTTTTCTCGCGCTCAATCAAGCCCTTTTTGGCCATATATTTTTTAACTTATTTAAAGACAGCATTCTCTATTCTACAGCCTCCCCATCAATTCTAGGGTTACTCGTGTCGCTTACCCTACAACCATTGGCTGATTCGCCGCCGGACATAAATCGGCAAGCTCACAAGCGATACACACCGGAGAGCGGGCTTTACAAATAGCACGACCGTGATAAATCAGTCGAATTGACCAATTTTCCCAATCAGGCTGCGGCAATAAACCCATTAAATCTTGCTCAATCCGAACGGGGTCTTTTGCTTCAGTTAAACCCAAACGTTGGCACAGGCGCTTGACGTGAGTATCTACCGTCACTCCCACATGAATGCCATAAGCATGAGCCAGGACTACATTTGCTGTTTTCCGCGCCACACCTGGAAGTTTTAACAACTGTTCCATTTCATTGGGGACAACAGAGTTAAACTCAGTGACAATCATCCGACAGGCGGCTTGAATGTTCTTAGCTTTATTGCGATAAAAGCCAGTTGAACGCACCAAGTTTTCTAATTCTACCAAGTCAGCGATCGCTAAACTAGCAGCATCAGGGAATCTACCAAATAAAGCTGGTGTCACCTTATTCACCCGCTCATCAGTACACTGAGCCGAGAGAATAGTTGCCACCAACAATTGTACTGGTGTTGAGTAATTCAAAGAGCAAGTAGCATCTGGATAAAGACGCTTCAGACGAGCTAAAATTTCTAGCGATCGCTGACTTAAAGCTGAAAGTTTCTTTTCCCGACTCCCCATTCCTTAGTACAGACGCGATTAATCGCGTCTCTCCCACTCCCTATTTTCACTGAAACAATCTTTGCACCCATTCCAATTGGCTAGTTAATTGGGTGGTTTCTTTGACTATCAGAAAAATTCCTAACCCTAAGAGTAACACCAAACCGGTTTGCATTACACCTTCTTGAATCCGGGCAGGCACAGGCTTACCGCGCAAACCTTCAATCAGCAGAAAAGCGAGTTGTCCGCCATCCAAAGCTGGTAAAGGCAAAATGTTGATAATAGCCAAGTTAATGCTGATAATTGCGGCAAAAGACAACAGGTTTACGATATTATCAGCAGCTAATTTTGCCCCGATTTTGACAATATTAACTGGCCCAGAAACTTGTCCAACAGTTTGTTGAAAGTTAGTAATCAACTGCCCAAAACCAGCGAGTGTCCCAACAAATAATTGTTGAAACCTATTAGCAGCAATGCCGAAAATTTCAAAAGGACTATTAGGACGGCGATAAACTGCTGTAGCATTTGGACTGAGTGCCACACCAACTACACCTTTGCCATCGGCTCCCAGTTTTGGTGTTAATTTCAGGGTTTTTTGTTGGTTTTCACGCTGAATTTTCAGTTCGATTTGCTGATTGGGATGAGTTTGAATCTCTTTTGTCAGCAAAGGAGTTGACTTATCAGAAGCCGGAAGTTCCTGACCGTTCACAGCCAGAATAATATCTCCTTCCCGAATTCCTGCTTGATAGGCAACAGATTCTTGATTAACAGGCTGTACGGCGACACCAGCTTGATAGTTTAATTCTTTGGGAATGCCGACAATACCCAATTGCAGAGCCAGCACCAAATAGGCAAATATTAAATTTGCGATCACTCCGGCACTGATGACGATCGCCCGGTCTAAAATTGGACGGTTACGCAGCAGATTTGGGTCATTGGGTGGAATATCGCTATCGGGGTCATCATCGGGAAAGCCCACGAAGCCGCCCAGGGGAAAAGCGCGGACAGCATATTCGGTTTGTGAACCTTGGTACTTAAAAAGAACTGGGCCAAAACCCAAAGAAAAACGGTTAACGAGAATGCCTTGAGAACGGGCTGCAACAAAATGTCCCAACTCGTGTACCAAAATCAAAACAGCCAAGACTGCGATCGCTGCTAAAACTGACATAGAGTAAATTAGTGAGAATATTAAGCTATAGTTATCTCCATTCTAATTGGGCATTGGGCATTGGGCATTGGGCATTGGTAAAAGAACGCCATGTGCAACTTTTACTCAAACCTAACTCCCCAGCCCCGTTCACTATAGGGAAAAGGTGAAAATTCAAAGCCTCTCTTCTTTCTCTCCTTTTAGGAGAGAGGTCAGAATATTAACGAACGTGGATTAAATAAAATGCAAAACTTCATCCTGTCTCTAGCTTCCCTCTCCTTTATAAGGAGAGGGATTGAGGGTGAGGTAAGCCAGGGACATAAATTGTGACAAATGACAAATTACAAAACTTCACGCCCCAAGTAAGGTTGCAGCGCTTCTGGTATCCTCACCGTCCCATCAGGTTGTTGATAATTCTCCAAAATTGCTGCCATCGTCCGTCCCACCGCCAAACCCGAACCATTCAGAGTATGTACAAACTGGGTACCTTTCTTCCCCGCCTCTTTGAAGCGAATATCAGCGCGTCGCGCCTGGAAATCTATAGTATTAGAACAGCTAGAAATTTCGCGGTATTTGCCAGAAGAGGGCAACCAAACCTCTAAATCATAAGTTTTGGTAGAGGCAAATCCCAAATCTCCACTACTTAAATTTACGACTCGGTAAGGCAACTGCAACGCCTGTAAAATTGCTTCTGCATTCCCCACCAATTTTTCCAGTTCATCAAAAGACGTACTGGGTTCGACAAACTTCACCATTTCCACCTTGTTGAACTGATGCAGGCGAATTAATCCCCGCATATCGCGCCCATAACTCCCAGCTTCGCGGCGAAAACAGGGAGTAAAAGCACAGTGGTAGATAGGCAAATCTTCAGCAGCGAGAATTTCACCCCGGTAGAGATTTGTAACTGGAACTTCCGCCGTAGGAATCAGCCACAAGTCATCATCAGCGCATTTAAAGCTTTCTTCAGCAAACTTGGGTAACTGACCGGTCGCCGTCAAAGACTCGGTATTAACTAACAGAGGCGGACTAACTTCCACATACCCAGCTTGAGTATGGAGAGTCAGCATAAATTGAATTAATGCCCTTTCCAAAGCCGCGCCAGCGCCTATCAATGTCACAAAGCGACTTTGGGCAACTTTTACAGCTCGCTCAACATTCAAAATACCTAACTTTTCGCCAATTTCCCAGTGAGGGAGAATATTCTGATTTTGGGGAATGTACTCATCACCCCAACGCCGCACTTCCACATTATCTTCCTCATTCTTTCCAAGGGGTGTAGAGTCGCTTGGTAAGTTGGGAAGTGCCAACACAAGTTGGGCAATTTCAACTTTGAGGTCTTTTTCCTGCGGTTCCAATTGGCTCAACGTTGCTTTGACAGAATTACCTTCATCCCGCAAAGCTTGAATTTCCGAGTCTTGAGGATTTATCCCAGATTTAATCTTTTGCCCGACAATTTTACCAATTTCGTTGCTACGAGCTTGGAGTTGACTACGCCTCCCCTCAAGTTCCCGTTGTTGCCGATCTAACTGTAATATCGGTTCAATGTCGTATTTACCACTACGACTATTCAATCGTTCTTGAACTAATTGCGGATTTTCCCGTATTTGCTTGATATCCAGCACAGATTTTTCTCAGTTTTTAGCCTATTATCTACCTGCCAACACATCAGCATATACTGATTTTGCCTTGGCATGAGCAGAAAAGCAAAGTTTATTGCAAAAATCAGTTTTAACCAATCATGAACTGGTAAGTAAGTGGGCAAGAATAAATCAAACTACTTAGGGATTTCCAACAAATAAATTACTACTACTTGTGGGGTGGGCATCTTGCCCGCCTTTTTCTAGGGCGGACAAGATGCCCACCCCACAATAAGTCCTGTGAGTATTTTTTTATTTGTCAGTCCCTTACGCAATATAAATTTAATTATTTACTCTCCCCGACTCTACGCTTATACTAAGCTCGGTTAATGCGATTGAGTAGCCAAAGTGACGCCACAAGCCCGGCAAAGTGGGCTGAAACAGTGTTGGTGTTTGCCTGTACTACAAGCATATCTAGACCGCTAATAATCCGGGTTGGGTCAAACAATTGGGTAGTTATAGCTTGGGGAGATATGGATCTTGCTACCAGTGTCCCAACGATCGCTTGCGCCCCCAAAAGAGTCACCAGCGTTCCTCCTAAATTCACCCACAGCCCTAAGCGTAATACTTGCACACTCTCGCTTTTCCGAGGGCGGTTGCTGGGATTCGAGGATTCCAGTTGCTTGCCAATTCTAGTGTAACGGTAAGCTAAATAAATCCCCCCACCCAAAATGACCAGTCCACAAATTGCTAAAAATACGCCAAAACCAGTCCCAGGATTATTACTAGGACTGCCAGTTCTTTGATTAAAGACGGCGAACAGCAGCACAATTATGCTAGAAACAACGCCTAGTACTAGCTGAATCCAGAAGCTAATCCAACCTGTAAGGCGAAAAGTTTGGGCAATCGCCCTAAGAGTTGAGGAAGACGATGGGGCATCGGGAGTTTTTGACATACTGTGAACCAATGTGCTGGGCGCTTGATTAAGGGACGCGAGGACACGGAGACACGGAGAGTTGTTTCCCCTAGTCCCAGCGTCTTCTTTCTGACTTTTCACGGTATTTGGAAAACCTTTCTCCTATAGGACTTACGCAGAAGTACACGCTGTAGGGGCAATTCATGAATTGCCCCTACGTCAAAATAAGGGTTTCGGCTATTGTTTGCGTAAGTCCTGTCCTAGAAGAAGAGAAACTTTGAATTTTCCCCTTCCTTCCCGCGTCGGGAAGGGGGTTAGGTTTTTCGTGGGTTTTCCATACAACGTGAAAAATCAGGTCTTCTTTGATAAATTTACTATCACACTTGCCAAATCGGACAAGAGATTCTCAAGTCGAGGAAATCAGAAATGATTACTGCTTAGGTGTGTCCACAGGCGTAGCAGCTTTAATCCAGACATATCCCTTAGCTTAAACTTTTAGAATCTGCATTCGGAAAATCACTGTAAAACAAAGTGTTTATTAAGTTTTACAGACAAAATTCGATTTTACCTGTAAAATTTCTTCGATGGCATTTTATTGCTTAAGCAGTTCTAACCAGAACGACATCACTTAACACCAAGGTAGTGACTTCGCCACTGTCTGTTCGCTCCTCACCACACCCTATCGAGCTTGAGTAGAGGTACACTATTTTGTGCCCCTACAACTTGCAAACTCGTCCCACAACTTCACAGGCGTGGGTAATTATTTGGTGTTTACGCTTGGGAAATTTAGTCTAAGTAGCTTTATATATATTACTGACTTAGCAGTAGCACTGTATACTGACTACAAAGATTGTATAGCTTACCCTAAGGCATTTTTTTAGCCATTCACTAACCATGAAACTTGAGGATATATATCAATTCTTTGAGAATCCTCCGCCAACTTACCTTTGTCAGGAAGTTGCAGTTTGTTACATCCTGTCTGTTTTGTTACAAAATGAATCCTACGGAACCGAATTGATTGAGCAATTAGAAACTGAATATCCCACCTATAGGCTTTCGGATACCGTACTTTATAGTGCAATCAAATTTCTGGAAGACGAAAGGGCAATCAGTGGATATTGGAAGAAACTCGAAGGACGGGGACGCCCCAGGCGAATGTACCAAGTTTCTCCCGAATGGCAAGTTCAAGCGCAGGATTTAGCTTTTCTTTGGCAAAACTACATTAATGGGAGAAAGTAATAAGTAGATCGGCACAATTAAAGCTAACTGGTGAAGGCTGTCATTTGTCATTGGTCATTGGTCATTAGTAAGGGCTTTAAGCCTATTTACGTTTCGTAACATACTTGGGTTTTTTCGCGCCAACTTACTTACCATTTTAGATTTGAGATTTTGGATTGTGGAAGAGTCCCTAATCATCGCACTGGCGCTGCATTTGTCACAATCATTGTTCAAATTGGTATAACGAATAATTGATAATGAATAAGTCTCCTCCAATCAAACACTAACAATTAGTTATGGATACTGCTATTCTGCCATCTACGTTCCTGCTAACCTTGTTGTTATCGGTTGGGCTGTTTTTCTTTATTCGTGCCTCGACTAAAGACCGCACACAAACAGCACAACTGCTATCTGAGCGAGACGAAGCTGCTTTAATGTCTCAATTAAAAGAGTATTTTCGATCGCGGTCTTACCGAGTGGCAGGGGTAGACCGAGAACAAAACCAGGTGACTTTTGAAGGTAATGTTCGCCCCAGCTGGTTCTTAGCTATATTTCTAACTCTACTAGCAGCTACTGGTATTGTTTGTCTATCATTAATAGTGTCCCTGCTTTTTCCTAGCCTCAGTACCCTTGTTCTGGCTATGGTATTGCTGTCGCCTTTAAGCGGTCTATTTTATTGGCAAAAATCTGGAAGACTTGAGAAGGTGTCGCTGAAAGTAGAAACAACTCAGAGCGAACAAACCTCCTCAAGTAAGATCACTGTAGTTGCCCATCGAGATGAACTCAGTGAGTTACAGAGGACTCTACAGCTAAAGCCTGGTGAATAATTGTTGATTTTTGTAACCATCTCTTGACTATGATATGCAGACTTCTGACCTGACCTACTCTTTAGGCAATGCAAAGTAGGAAGGAGAAAATCAAGGCTGCTGCTTTGTCAATTTTCCCCACAACATAAGTTGTGGGGAAAAATTTAAATTCATTAACTTAAATTTGTTGACAGAGCTTGCTTAACAATCCACGGCATAAGAGCGCAACTTCACTAGCGCTTTTAAACACGCTTGGCTCTATACTCACTCCTTTTTGGATCATCAAAATAGTATCAACCCATGCTATCTAGTGTGGTTTGAGACAAGTTTACTTTCTAACTACCTGGACTAGCTTGACTGGCAAATCAGCTAGAAACTAAAAAAAAATTAAATTTTGCATAAACTTAGCAATTTTGCCAGTTAATGATAGTCAGAAGCCACATTCAATGCCAAAGATGACCATCTATGGTTCATCGACTAGCTAAAGTAACAGGTTCTTGACCTGGCGAAGGTTCTAACACCCTCAAGCTAGGAAACAAGAAATGGTTTTCCTCTACGTATTGAGCACCAAACAGTCCCTTTTCTGCCCAGAAATAACGATCTGTGGTGTGTTCATTTCGTTTTACAAGTAGCAACGCAGGTGGCAAGATACCTTCAGCTTGAATGAATCTTCTCGCTGCTGTCACAGGTTTTTCTTCGCCACTTTCGATGCTATATTGAGGCACATGTTCCAGAATCCGCCGTCCTTCCTGACGACGACGACTCTTCCTTTTGCGTCTTCTTGCCAATATATTGTCCTCCTCTTTCAAGCTAGAGATTGTAGTAATAGCTACAAAATTTGTCGTCATTATATAGGTTCTAGTTCAAAATATCAATAGTTTTTCACCTTTTAATATAAGAAAATTAATATTTTTGAAGATAGAGAAAATAAAATCACATAAGGATATAATCCCCTGGTAGAAACCATCACGAAGAAGATTTTAGTTAAGCTTTATTAAATGAGTGAGGTAAAAACTAAGTATCCTTTCTTAATCATGCCTCAAAATCTGTAATCTTGAGCAAGAGCTAAAAAATGTTAATGTCTGCCAGTTCCGATTTTCTTGCTCTGTGTCGAGAGCAAATAGCGCTGCTAACCCAAGGGCTGGGAGCAACTTTAAGTATTGTGTACCTAACACAAGAATTGGTAGAGACTCCTTCAGGTGAGGCCAAACTGATTCCAGTGGTGATTTACCCGGAAACAGCATTATTATCGCCGGGGGAGGAAACTGCGGAAGCGACGGTACACAAGCAACTTCAAGTTGGAAATGTGTTTGTATTACCCCATCCTCAGAGAAGGTTATTAACACCAGGGTCAGAATCTCCAACTTCGTCACGGGAGTCGGAGATCCCAGATGCGTCTGGGCCGCATCTAAAAGAGGAATACTTATTTAGTGGTAATCAAATTGTTTTACCTCTGGTCTATGAGGGTGTGATGATGGGGTTACTGGTGACAGGTAGGGAAGATCGCGCATGGAATGAACAGGAGGAAAGTCAGATTCAACGGATAGCCCAAACATTAGCGATCGCTTGTATTTTAGATCAGCGACGAGCATGGTTTGAGCAGCAATTGCGTGAGCAACAAATTCTCCAAGAAAAACAGCGCGATTTGCTAGATAACCTGTTGCATCAGTTTCGTAACCCATTAACGGCATTGCGGACTTTTGGCAAACTGCTATTGAAACGACTGCAACCAGCAGACGCTAACCGGAATGTGGCAAATAGTATTGTGCGGGAAAGCGATCGCCTCCAAGAACTGCTGCAACAATTTGATCAAGTAATCGACTTGACAGAGGCAGATTTAGCACCACTACATCTGGGCGAAAATGAAGTGTTTGTAGAAGCAACTATCCAAAAATCCGCTAAACCGCCGTTATTATTGCCGGGAACGGGAGATAAAGCAGTTGACTGCTCGCTAGCAAATATATTAGAACCATTATTAATATCAGCCAAAGCGATCGCCCAAGAGCGAAAGCTAAAACTAGTAACTGAAATTCAACAGAATTCCCCCCTAGTACGTGCCAACGTCAAAGCATTACGAGAGGTTTTAACTAACATCATCGATAATGCATTGAAATACACTCCCACTGGTGGTAAAATTTTAATTCAGGCGGGGCAAGAAAAAGCTAATTTTCAGGGAATTGTCATCAGTGACAACGGGCCTGGGATTCCACCCCAAGATTTCGAACATCTTGGAGAACGACATTATCGGGGTGTACAAGCGCAAACAGAAATCCCTGGTACAGGTTTGGGGTTAGCGATCGCTAAACAATTAATAGAGCAAATGCAGGGCGAAATCGAGGTTTTCAGCCCTGCAATCAACTCTCAGCTAACTTCACCCAATGCGCCGGGGACTACGTTTATTATTTGGTTGCCGGAAGTTCAGAATTAGTCATTAGTCATTAGTCATTAGTCATTCGTCATTTGTAAATACTAATGCCCAATGCCCAATAACTATCTAAGTGAAACCAACAAGTTCTGATTGATTGTCATTTGTAAATCGGTATTTGGGTCAATGGCGATTAAGTCAACACTATTCTTACCTAAGAGCAGACCAACCAACGCACCAATACCAGCGCCACCCAAGATTTCTTCTGTGGCAATGGCGCGATCGCCAGTGACAGTAGATATCGCAGTCGCTGCACCTGCGCCCAATACAGTATCCTTGATAATTGCACTAGTACTAATACCCTTCTTGACGGTTTCAGTTTTGGTAATCACTTCTGAAGTAGCGTTCAGTTGATACTCCTGACCATTGGCCAAAACTAGTTTCTCGGCAACGAATTGAGAACCGCCTGTCGCAGGTTTGAGTTGACCAATAACCTGACTACCAGCAGGAATCACTATAGTTCCTTGTTGCGTAACTACGTTTTGGGATACTGTCAATGTCAAAGGCGCTGTTTCATCCTTTGTAACCAGAATTTTTTCTGCTTTGTCATACTTCACTGCAATAGCAGTCCCTTGGGGAATTGTGACTGATCCAGGTGTTGGGGTAGTAGACCCGACAGCCGCCACGACATAGGGTGAGTTAATTGCTGAAACTTGGTTAGAACTAACCAACGCCTGATAGATAAAAGCTGCTACCTGCGCGCGTGTAGCAGTTGCGGTTGGATTCAGGAACTTCACATTCGGATAGTTGACCACAATTTGCTTTTGGGTTGCTGCGGCGATCGGGCTACGGGCATAGCTGGCGATATTAGAGGCATCGTTGAAATATTGCAGAGTACTTTCGGTATTACCGCTAGGAGTATATGCCAAACCGTTAGCGAGGGAAACTAAAACCTGCTCGCGGGGAATAGCTTGGTTAGGCTCAAAGCGATTTCCAGGATAACCTGATAAGAAACCAATGGTATAAGCTTGCTCAATGGCACTGGATGCCCAATAGTTGCTGGGTACATCAGTAAAATTGATTGCCTGCCGTTGCTGTGCTTTTTGGAAAGCTTTGTTGACCATAGCGGCAAATTGAGCGCGTGTCACCGGTTCTTCAGGGCGGAAGCTACCATCAGGAAACCCGGCAATTACACCTCGCTGTGACAATTGTTGAATAAATTGTGCTGCCCAATAGTTAGATGAAACATCAGAAAAAGTCGTTTGAGCTAAAGATGGCGAAGCTGTAATGAAAGGGGCTACTGTACCGACTGTGACGCTCAAAGCCATGAGTGCAGCTGTTCGAGATTGCCAACGATTTAAAGTAAACATTATTTGTTACTCCACTACAATTAGTATTTTTACTGTTAACTAATTAGACATTTACTGAAGTGTGAGGTTCCCAATTTTTTCTAGTCTTTGTAAAAAGCATTACCTTAGGCATATAGTCATAATCCCAAAATGTCTATCAAAGGAAGTAGACAAGTAGGCGAGAATAAATAAAACTAGGTTAAGTAATCTAACAAATCTTGAGATTATTTTGTAGTAAGGGCTGAAGCCCTAAAATGATGGCTAAAGTCTTGTCTACAAACCTTTAATTATTTACGCCGCCCTACTTAGGAAATAGAAGTAGTCTAATCACCCTATTACCTTTTAAGTATTCTCATAAATATGGATACTGAGTCAGAGGATACAGAGATAGAATAGTTGCTATTAAATAGAATTTTTTAGGGTTAAAAATGAAAGCGATCGCGCACTATAGTTAAAGTGGCGATCGCCTATGGGGAATGATTAAGTACCCGCACCGATAACAGCTTTTAAATCGTCAACTCTGTTGTTGCCAATATTAGTCAACCTAAAAGACCAGCACCCCACCAATAACTGCATCAATGAAGAGTGCTGAGTTCCTCGGCTTAGAGTGCTGAGTTAAAAGACCACCCGCTTTCTTGTGGGGTATCAACCTACCTCTTGAGTCAAGAAGATTCCGCCCACAAGGGGCGGGGCTTGTACCAAGTACATAAGTGCTGAGTATTTTTTTTACTTGACTCAACTCAGCACGGGCTAAACCATAGCTATCCGCTAACAGGACTCAGCACTCAGTGTTGTGAAAATCTGACCTGTGCGTAGAGCAGACAGCCGCGACATAGGGCAGTTAATTGCTGACATTTGACACGACATAGGGCGAGTTAATTGCTGAGGCTTGATTAGAACTAACCAACGCCTGGTAGATAAAAGCTGCTACCTGCGCCCGTGTAGCAGTTGCGGTTGGATTTAGCAACTTCACATTCGGATAGTTGACCACAATTTGCTTCTGAGTTGCTGCGGCGATCGGGCTACGGGCATAGCTAGCGATGTTAGAGGCATCGTTGAAATATTGGAGAGTGCTTTCGGTATTCCCGCCAGGAGTATATTTCAGACCGTTAGCGAGGGAAACCAAAACCTGTTCGCGGGGAATAACTTGGTTAGGCTCAAAGCGATTTCTAGGATAACCTGATAAGAAACCAATGGTATAAGCTTGCTCAATCGCACTGGATGCCCAATACTTGCTGGGCACATCAGTAAAATTGATTGCCTGCCGTTGCTGTGCTTTTGGGAAAGCTTTGTTGACCATAGCGGCAAATTGAGCGCGTGTCACAGGTTCTTCAGGGCGGAAGCTACCATCAGGAAATCCAACAATTACACCTTGCTGTGACAATTGTTGAATAAATTGTGCCGCCCAATAGTTAGATGAAACATCAGAAAAAGCAACTTGAGCCAAAGATTGCAGCGAGCATCCTACTTTGATGAGTTTCTCTTGCAAACGATAACTCACTGGTCCACAAACAAAACCTCCTGACTTAGACTCTACATAAGTCCGCGTTGGTGGATCTTGTTTCTCTAGCCGCGATTTCCAATCCTCAGATATTTTTTTTAGAGTGGGATGCTTACTTAAAAACTCTGAGTCTGCAACAATATCGTGAGGACCCTTAACACTTATCTTAGAACTATTCATGTAGATATTATAATCATAAATAACATTTTTATTTTTTTTGTTAATATTGATATCCTTGCCAGGAAAAGCATAAAGAATGTTATTTAGAATTCTGACATCAGATGATGTATGAGCATATATTTGCCCACCTTTAATTTCGGGACTCTGATTATTTAAAACAGCAGTGTTATTTACAATATCAACATGATCGCTAAAAAATGAATGAATCCCTGATCCACCATTATTAAATGTCAGATTATTTTTAACTAAAGTACGTCCTTTATATTCACCCAATTGGGGCTTATTAAAATTGCTTGTACTATCGATAATAATGCCGTTACCGTCTGTGATCTTTCCGACTGCAATCCAAGGGATGTACATCCGATTGTTGTAGCTCTTGTTGTTGGTAACAAACATCTTATATCCCTGGTTGTTGTCAGAATTCCAATTGTTCAACATTCCAATACCACTGCAACCATAAATGCTGTACCAGGCATTATTGAACACGACGTTATTATCTATTGTCACATAATCAGCCTCCATTGATCCAATACCTCCTCCTCCACAGTCATGCACTTTGTTGTTCAGAATACGGATGTGATGAACATGACCATTGGTTCGTCCGTCAATGTTTATGCAGTTTCCGTTTGTCAGCCGATTTGTTTTGTTAGTCTTCTGACTCATCGCATAATCAAGGGTTACATTAGCATTGTTCCCAATGACCTCCAGCCCATTTATCTCAATATATGAAGCTCCACTTGAAACCACGATACCGTTCCATGTATTGTGCTGAATTTTTGGGAAATGCCCAGGATATGCTTTATACGTAATCCATGCTTTTGCAGTTCCAGAACGTTTAATATTTAGTGCACTCCCAGCTTGGGGTAAATTTGTATATACTCCGTTCATAATCAATACTGTATCGCCAGGGTTAGTCAAATTTGCTGCCTTTTGAATTGTCCTAAAGGCGGCTGAAGAAGAAAGTCCACTATTTTGGTCGTTTCCAGTACCACTAATATAGTATGTTTTCGGAGTCGCGGCAGTGCTGATTAGCTCGCGGCTGGATAGGGTCATTTCCTTGTTAGTGGATACCTGACGGACGTTTTTAACTAAAGATACTTTTATCCTTTCTGCCCCAGCCAAAAGACTTAACACCACGGGAATTGCCAGATATGCGCTTAAACTGAAACCTTGAATTACCACAATAAAATACTCCTTTATCGGCACTCTTCAATAAAAATATCAGAATATTCAGGAATTTTGAATATTCTTTTGGATACAGAATACAATAGACATCTCCAGAAATTAAATATGCGTTACCCAGAACCCTTGTAGAGACGTAGCAGTGCTACGTCTCTACATTCTTTTTTGGAGATGTCTAATAGAGCCGACTTTCCTAGCTCCCCATAATGCAATTAAATAAATATTCCAATGAATATAGATACCGATTCAGACGATACAGAGATAGAATAGTTCCTGGAAAATAGAATTTTTTCGGGTTAAAAATGAAGGCGATCGCACACTATAGTTAAAGTGCGATCGCCGATCATGGGTGATTAAAGTCACAACTTAAATGGAGTAAAATCTAGTAGCGGGATGGTGGTACTAAATTCAAGTTAGAATTCAGTGTCAGCTTCAAATCTTGTGCAGGTCTGAGGACAAAGACATTTGCTTGTTTTTTCCGCAACAGCACACTCGCACCCGCACCCGCAGCCGCACCGACAACAGGTTTTAAATCGTCAATTCGGCGATTACCAGTAATTAATGAACCTAAAAGACCAGCACCCCCACCAATAGCTGCATCAGTTAAAACCTGACCTGTGCTAGGCCCTTGGGAAACTCTTTCAGTTCTGGTGTATGTCCGAGAAGTTGCATTAATTGACTGACGCTGACCATTGGAAAATTCTAATTCTTGAGCTACAAACCGCACGCCTTTTCCTTTGTTATCATCTGTCTCTCTTGAATAACTATTATCTAAGTCAACAGATTCTAGCTGTCCAATTACTTTAGTACCAGCAGGAATTAAAACATTTCTATTTCTGTCCATAATGTTATTGGCTATTCTCAAGGTTAGAGATTTAGTTTCCCCAGGAGCAATAGTAATTGTCTCTTTTTCGTAGGTGACAGGAAAATCAACCCCAGAAGGAATAGTCACGTTTCCGTATTGCCCAATTCTGTCTTGCCCAATCCTATATTGAGCATTCGCAGGAGTCAAGCTGAATAGGGGGCTAATGACGCTTGTAGTAACGGTCATTGCCATAAGTGCAGCAGTTCCAAATTTCCATTGATGTAGGCGACTCATAAGAGGGTTATCCTTTGTGTATGTGATGTATGTAATGACGGGGATTCACTGAGTTTGTTTCTGATTGTTTTTGAACCTGTCTATAGACGTATTCCGAAGATGAAAGTGCTTATAGGACGTGGAGTATTTGTTGCAGCTACGCCTATCGGAGATATCGCTCCTCAGAATTTGTATTCTGCTAATGTGCGTCAGCAAATAGAGGGTGAGATCCTGACGTGACGCAAAATAAGTCTAATAGTTTCCAGAGTTGTTTCATTGTTTACGTTCACATATCTACACCACTGAATAGAGGCGAATGGGCTGACTGCAAACTCTTGCTTCTATTCTAGATTTATTTGCTAGGACTTGGGAAATATTTTCGCTTTCTTAACGAATGATTTACCTGTGGGACTGAAAGATCAACTATCTGCTATATGTGTATTTAAGATTGCTGCTGACGCTGTTTAATCTCTGCGATCGGTAATAGTAAAGTATCTTCTATTTGCTGTCGTACTTCAAGGCTGACATAACAATCCCTATTTAGGCAATCTACCAGTAATTTATTGGCATCATAATATTGCTGAAGCAATTCCTTTTGCTCGTTACTGAACTGCCAATCATGACCAATATTGCGATGTTTAATCATTACTAGTCTTAATTCTTCACACCAAGCCTTCCCATTAGCTAACCACCATTTCTGAGATTCTTGCCTGTCTTGTCTGCTTGGTAGTTGCTCTTGAAGTTTTTGCAGCAAATTCTTGAGTTCTGGGTCGAGGGAGAGGAAGAGGGATCGGGAGAGTTCGAGGGAGAGGTCGAGGAATCGGGAGAGGGATCGGGAGAGGGATCGGGAGAGGGATCGGGAGAGCTCGAGGTCGAGGTTGAGGGAGAGGCATCGGTAGAAGGAGAGGTCGAGAGAGAGGGAGAGGGAGAGATCGAGGGAGAGATCGAGGGAGAGGTTGAGGGAGAGGGAGAGGTAAAAGCCCCTAACTGCTGCTGGTTTGTAAGAAAACTTAACGGAAAGAGATTTTTTTCTTACCCACAGAAGAAACTCCTGCAACCTCTGATCGTCAGCCACTATAAAATCAATTTTGTCTTTGAGCAACAGCAATAACCGATCTGAACTTGGAGACATCGCAACCGCCAGCAAAAAGACTTCCCGCCAGCGCTTCTCAGTAATATGGCTAACAAGATTTTGCAGTGCTTCCTCTGATGACTGTCTGACAACCACAAATTCTCTAGCTGTAAAATACTCATGAAATGTGAGGTGAGAAAATGAGTAAATCCCTTTTGCCCTTGCTACAACTAGTCCATGATGATGTTCAATTGAACGCAAAACTTGCTCACTGTCAACTTGCAATGCTTCTTCGTCAGTATTAGCATCGGGTAAATTGCGGATGTATTCTGTAATGTATTGTTCTGCTACTTTTTGCTTGAAGAAATATTCACTTCCCTCAAAGGTAGTCAACGCCATTTTGCTGAGTAAATCTTCTTTGCGTTGAACTGATAGCTTTTTATAAATCTGATCGCGTTGAATTCCCCGCTTGGCATCCCATTTTTTCAATAACGCATCTAGTCCTTCTTTATATAACTCAGAACGATTTGCAGGAAAATCTCCTGACTCTTCAAATGCTAAACAAAGTAACGTCAGCAGCAGCGGACTTGTTGCAAGTTCTTTGATGCGGTTATTTTCTTTGAGACATTTGATAAAAGTCTCTGGTTTTACAGCTTTATCCTTAAACCACTTATTGGTAAAGTTGAAAATTTGGCCATCGTTAAAATCAGCAACTTCCACCTCTGTAAACTTCTCAAAAGTATACTCCTTTGCTGCAATCCGGCAGGTCATAACAAACTGATTTTTTGGGAAACGATCGGAAAATTCACGAATTTCTTTTAATACACGGTTACTATCCTCTTCTCTAACTTCATCCAACCCATCGAGTAAAACTAATACCTTGCCATAGGTTAGTACATCTCGGATAGAAGAGATAGGATTTATCGCTTCTTCAGTGATGTGTTGCAATAAGCCAGGTTTGTTTGCAGCTTCCGCAAAATTTTTGAGGGTGACAAAAATCGGAACACGTTCAGCCTGAAATTCACCTCCAATACACTGAATCGCTAAATACTTCAGAAATGTGGTTTTACCTGCCCCTGGTTTACCCAAAATCATCAGCTTGGAATATTTCTCAACCGCTTCCAGTCCTGGTACTCGTTTTGCAGTGATCCTCGTCAGTGTAAAGCGGTCAAAATCCTCATTTGTACATTCTTGCAATAATTCATCAATTCCTAACCGTTGCTGTCCAGTGATTTTCTCTAATATATTGACGCTGGTGTAAATGTCATTCAACTCAATGGGCTGAGTCATATCTAGCACCCGCATTGTGCCGCAAAGTTCTTGAATGCTAGGTTTTAGCTTTTCGCGCACCTCTTGCACGATCGCACCAATATCAATGCTGTTGTCTTGATTTACCTCTGCTTCACTAGCCGGTTCAGCAACTATTTCTTCCCACTCTAGGTTTAGTCTGTCGCAAATTTGGACAAAGAGATTGCGGTCAACAGGTTTACCTGTAAAGAATTTTCCGATCGGCTGGCGAGTTACTTCTAACTCATCCGCTAATGCTTTTTGAGTTAAGGAACTGCCGAGCAAAGCTTTTTTTGCTTTTTGGATACCTTCTGGAGAACAGCAAAGCGATCGCCCGGACATAACCTAACCACTACACTTTTGCTGATTCTAACTACCAATCTCGTAATTCATCCTCATCGCATACACAAGTCACTCATATCACAAGCCTGTATTTAAGCCTACAACAATCACCCGCCTGTAAAGCTAGGGATGTAGTGATTCAAATGATTTGGGAGTCGGTAAATGTTATCCAAGAAATTTCTTTTTAGAGATGAAGTGTTAGCTACTGTAATGCTGATTACGGTGATTGGTTCTCTCACACTTGCAGTTATCGACGAGAAAAGTCGCCCTCAATTTCTAGATTTAACAAAATTTGCTATAGGTACATATATTAAATTTTTGATACCTCGGTCTAGGTTAAGCGATCGCGATGTCTAAGACGGGCTATGGCTACGCAACTAGCCAAACTCGAATTATATCTTGACGATTAGAAGTCGCACAACCATAAAAACGAAACCCGCCAGCGCGGGTTTTAATTTTCAAGAGATTTTACGAGTCACCTTGAAAGGGTTAGTCCTACAAATTTTTGATGCGATCGCAGCAATCAACGCTGTCTTTGTGTTTCATCAACGTGGCCGAATTTTTTCCGAGATATCAAGTATATCCCTACCAGGAATATACCCGCGACTGTTGCAGGTTCAGGTACGGCTTTGATTTTGGCATAAATAGCTGTTGTAGTTGTAGCTCCTTCAAGAGCCTTAATACTTATCTGGCTAACGTCTGGATTGAAGCCAGTTAGCTCCAGCGTGTATTTATTCCCTTCAAAGGTGAAACTGCGATTACTCAAATTTGTGTCTATAAATACAAAGTCTGTACTCTTTTCAGCATCTGTTGCTTCATTACGTGTATTTACTAGATGCAATTTGAAGTCAAAAACTTCGCTCATTCCACTGGGAGGGCTGAAGGATATATTGAGATTTAAAGGTACAAATTCAACGTTTGTACCTTCAAATACCGTTCCATTAAAGTAAGTTAAATCAGCTATTTTGAATACAGAGTTGATATCAGTTGAAAATGAACTTCCATTAAAGGTTAGTTTATTTGAATCTGTTATTGTACAACCACTAGGGGGATTTTGACTGGGTGGACACACATTAGGATCACCCCAATTAAATGTGTTGCTTCCGACACCTGTATATATAGGATTGATATCTATACTTCCTGGAGTAGGTTCTCCCCATGTAGCACTAGAGATACCAGAAAAAGTTAGAGCATATGCTTGACCAGAGAAACCAAATCCTGCGATCGCACTCACAAAAAAACTAGATATAGCAGTAGCAAAAACCAAACTTAGTTTCATAACTTAGGTTTCAATTCTCATCCTGGGACTTCTCTTAATTATTTATCCAGTTTACGTTAGTAAATTTACGGAAAATACACCAATATATTATTGTACTTTTTATAAAAAATTTATATATATAAAAATATCTTAATGAAATATTTGTATTTATTAAGTTAAGTTTATGAATGATTAAAATATTTATTTGTAAAACATTATTTGCGTAGGCATAGCCCGTCGTAGACATCACTACATTACTTGCTTACCGGATTAATTATCAAGTTGATATCAAGTTGTCAAGAAGCGGTAAGAATAGAGAAGTTTTCCCTGTAAGTTACAGAGCAAGTATTTTTAAATTATGCTTTATAACTTTGACAAAATCTCTGGCAACAACTGACTAGGGACTTTAGATAAAGCCAGATTTTGTCCTTGTATCCCTAATTCATTATGAAAAGCCCGAATAGTTTTAACCACATAATTGAAGGTTGTTTGATAAGCTTCTGGTTGTTTGCTTAATCCCTTTAAGGCTTGCAAATGGTTATCTAATGCAACTTCTAAGTGTTGAGAACGTGTTGCTCTGTCGCCATTAAAAGGCTTATCTATTACTAGCTGATAATGTGCCAGTCCCAGGTTATTATAAGAGGCAAACAAATCAAAACTTAAAGAAGTCCCGCTAAGTGAGTGAGCCAAAGCTATACCTTCTTCGTAAGCGCTGATACATAGTTGCAGATACTTTTCGCGTGCCTCTTTAGTTGTCTGAGATAGGTTTGCTAGATGCCAGTAAGCAGTACCCAGATTATTTTGTGTAGCGGCGCAGGCACTGGGAACATTAGCTGGAGTGCGATATTTAAGAGCTTCGCTGTAGACATCTATAGCTAGCTGGAGATTTTGAGCAGGTTGTTCGTATTGTGCCAGATTCCAATAGGCAGTGCCAATGTTATTTTGAATCATGCCATATTTGAGCGGTTCCTCTTCGGGGTTGTAGTGTACAAGTGCTTCATTGTAAGCTGCGATCGCTTTCTTGAAATGCACAATCGGTTGATTATATTGCCCTAGATGCCAGTAAGCAGTACCCAAATTATTCTGGCAAGCCGCATACTTTAATGAGTCCATATCGGCTGTACGGTAGCTAAGTGCCTCACTGTAAGCTAAAATTGCTTGCTGCCAATTTTCAGATGGGTGAGAAAAACGAGCTAAATCACCATAAGCCGTCCCCAAATTATTTTGCACACGAGCGTAAGTTTCCGAATGTGTCTGAGGCGAAATCATCTTTAACGCCAACTGATAAAATTCTATTGCCTGCTCTATATAAGTTAGTCCCTCCTCAGAATTGGGTGGTGTGCGGTATAACATCCAGTAGAGTGTACCCAAATCATTCAAGATATCTGGGAGTTGTGGTGAGGTTTCGTCATAGCTAATTGCCTCCTGATAGGCAATAATTGCCACCATCAGGTTTTCTAGGGTTGACTCTCCTTGCTCAATGCGAAGGCGGTATAAGTTGCCCAAGCGATGATAAGCTTCTGCCAGTACCTCCCCTGGAACTTGCTGTGAATGTAATTCTTCAATCTCCAGCAAAGTCTGCTGCGATTGTAAGTAATTCTCAGTATTTTGAGCAATATTTGTGTTAATTGTTGCGATTACTAGCTCCGTTAACTCGCTACTAATATGAGATAAAGAAGCCAGCGATTGATTATTATTCCCACTACCAGACCTATTAGTAGATTCCTGCTGTTGTGGTACAGTCTTCAATAAATCCCCTGTTGACGGCGAAGCTTCTTGGGTTTTGTGTACTTGTGTTTCTGCCGGAAAATCGGAATTATTCTGAAAATTTAACTCGCTGGCTGCGGTTCTGAGTTCTGCTTGATTAACTGATTCATCTAGAATCGACTGCTCAACATTCTCTAAATCCAAGCTTCCAGAACGTGAAAAACGTTCTCGATAGCCAGAATTCTGAGTCGCTGGTGTGGGTTCTCCAGCAAATACAAATACGCCAGTCCGACAACGCCAAAACTGTGGTGCTGATTGCTTGATAGCAGATAACCAAGGACGCGGTATCCACAACAGCAAGTTAGATTCTAAAAATCGGCTGGATTCTTGTGGAGAGAAATATTGTTCGCTTAAGCGGAGATAGTGCAAAAATAGCCGTTGTGTCGCAACTGGTTGCTTGGTTAGCTGCTCAACGCCGACAATCTGAAATGCTGGGATGGGAAAAGGTCTTCCTAGGGTATCTTTTGATGCCCCAACAATTGGCGGTGGATAATTAGCCAACCATTGATTTATCTGAACGATGGGATTGGGATCGTTTAAATGCAAACGCAACGTCACTAATCGCGGATAAGCTGGAGTGCTATTTTCCTGGGAATTTGATGACTGATATAGCACTTGTCCAACAGGATAAGCCAATGTAGAATGCAAACGCGCCGCTACTTGGTTTCTTAAGTGTAAATCATCACATACCGCTAAAAAAAGTTGTCGTCGTAAGCCAAGACTTAGGGCAAGTTTTAGACGGTGGTATACTTGCCGATTCCAAGTAAAATTATCGTTGTGTGCAGTCTCATTCACGCTCATGGTGGCTTAAGAGCCAAAACACAGTATGTATCACCTTTCTGGGCGCATCCAAGTGGGTTAAACTCATAATGAAAATGATTTTTAAGTGGATATTATACGGCTCAGGATAAATTGAGCCTTCAGGTCAAAAATAAAAAAGTATATAATTATACTTTAATCGCTAACTCAATTTTAGCAAAAAATAAAAAAGCAGGCCCCTCTTAAAATCGGAACCTGAAAAACTAAACTATAAAAGATGAAATTTTATTAAGATATTTTATGCTCAACTAATTTTAGAAACAAAGAAGGCGACTATAATCAAGCCCCCAACCAAAGCTGTACCGGCGATTCCTAAAAAAACATAAGTTCGTTTTTGCCCTTCCGTGGGAGGTTCTGCTTGATAAATCTTTGGTTCCCGGGCAAAATTATTCAAAAGGCCGCCTTCTTCATTGGTATAGGGCATGAATTAATTCCTTTATCTTTGTCGTTCATTTTATGTTACATAAGTACTAAATCCGCTCTGAAACTGCTAGACAAATCTTTACATTATTGGGCATTGGGCATTGGGCATTGAGAATTGGGCATTGGGCATTGCCCCATTTCCTAACTAGTAATCGTCCCAGTCAGAGGAGAACTAGGACTGGCGTAATCTTTGATGGGCATCCTGCCAGCAAGGTATGCTAGACGACCGGCGACTGTTGCCAAATTCATGGCACGAGCCATTGCTGCTGGGTTTGGAGAAAGAGCGATCGCACTATTAATTAACAAGGCATCTGCTCCCAATTCCATTGCCTGGGCAGCTTCTGAGGGTGAACCAATACCGGCATCTACTACCACCGGCACACCTGCATTTTCGATAATAATTTGGATGTTAGCAGTTGTTTTCAGCCCTTGTCCTGATCCAATTGGCGATGCCAAAGGCATTACTGTCGCACAACCGACATCTTCTAAGCGCTTGGCTAACATGGGGTCAGCGTTGATATAGGGCAACACTGCAAAACCCTCTTTAACTAGTTGTTCTGCTGCTTGCAGCGTCCCAATCGGGTCTGGGAGTAAATACTTAAGGTCAGGTATGACTTCTAACTTGACAAAATTATTATCTTCCTGCCCTAACAATTTCGCCATTTCTCGCCCCAAACGCGCCACCCGAATTGCCTCTTCAGCAGTTTGACAACCTGCGGTATTGGGTAACATCCAAATTTTCGTCCAATCCAAGGCTTCAGCTAAACCTTCATGTCCGGGAGCTTTGGTTTGTACCCGTCGTACTGCTACGGTGACAATCTGGCAATCACTGGCGGCAATACTTTGTTGCATTTCCTCAATGCTGCGATACTTCCCGGTTCCTGTCATCAAGCGGGATTGGAAGGTTTTGCCAGCGATAATCAGTGGGGAGTGGGGAGTAGGCTTACCGTGAACGTAGTCGAATGGCAGTGGGGATATAGCAGGCTGATGCCCGTTGGAGAAATTGGCAGAGTGAGTCAGCATTGCGGTGGAGGTAGATGGCTGGGACTGGAAACGCGAATAGTGAAAATCAGCAAGTAGGGGGTCAGACTTTTGTTCTAAGATGAAATCGGCAATCAATGTGGCTGTTACGGGTGCAAGTAGAATTCCGTTGCGGTAATGACCAGTAGCAAGGGTTAAATTTTGACAGTGGCTAGTGCCAAGGATGGGTAATTCATCGGGAGTGGCTGGGCGAAATCCCCACCAAAATTCCTGGATGGGATAATGCTTTAATTGAGGATATAGGCGGATGGCAGCTTGTAGTAATGTTTGAATACCTTCTGGGGTGTTGTCGGGGATGAAGCCAACGTCTTCGCTTGTTGCCCCAATAATCAGGCGATCGCGTCTTGGTACGATGTAAATATCTTGTCCGAATAAAACCCGCTTTAAAGGCAATTCTGGCACAAATTCCGGTATCCGCACACTCAGCATTTGTCCTTTTCTGGGTAGCACAGGTAGTGGCAATAATTCATTTGACCAAGCACCTGAAGCTAAAACATAGTGCGCGGCGCGAATTATTCCAGCATTGGTTTGCACGCCAACCACTTGTCCTTGCTGCTGTAAAAATGCTTCTACTGTAATGCCGTCTTTGAGTTCAACACCAACAGACTCAGCCGCCGCCCACAATACGTGAGCTAGAGCCTTATTATCAACTCGTGCGTCTTCAGGATACCACCAACCACCAACTACTTCTGCTCCCAATCCTGGTTGATTTTGATGAATTGCCTCTTTATTGAACCAGTAAGCCGGAGATGAGGGGGAAAGACTTTCCCCTCTGCTCCTTTGCTCCTCTGCTCCGGTTGCTTCTTCAAAAACGGGTGCGAGGATACCGCAAGCTCGGTAGCCAGTATTTAAGCCAGTCAGGTCTTCTAATTTGCGCGTCCAGTCGGGATATAAAGCCCGCGATCGCCAACACAATGAACGCATTGCCCCATTCGGGATCTTTTCCGCATCTGGTGCCAACATCCCGGCGGCGGCGTGGGTAGCGGCACCCTGGAAGTGACGACAAAGCACGGTGACGTCTGTCCCGCGCAGTTTTAGTTCAATGGCGATCGCTAAACCAATAACACCGCCACCAATAATTACAGTCTCGTTAGTCATTAGTCACTTGTACTGAGCGTTCGCCTAGCGTCTTGTAGAGAAGCCGAAGTATTAGTCATTGGTCATTAGTTATTAGTACATAACTAATAACTCATAATTCATAACTTATAACTTATAACTCGTAACTAAGGACGGAGCGATCGTTACCACAAGGCGCGAATTGGTTCGTTGCCTTGATTTGGATCATTGGATGGCGTGTTTGTTCCTGAAGTATCTGTATTGCCGTCTGTTGTACTGTCAGCAGGTGATGTTGAGTCATCCGTAGGATTCTGGGCAACGCTACTCTTCTTGTCAAGTCTTGGGGCTACAATACTGCGTCTGGTTTGGTTTGTTTGGCTTGTTTCATTTCCTTCAGTTGCAGTTTCATCATTTTTGCTGCCAGCACTGCTATTAACATTGATATTAGCTGGCAGTACTTCTGATTTTTTGTCACCGGGATTGTTAGCACTTTGTACGCCCATTGGAAAGTTGATGCCTAGTAATGTACCAAGCAGAATGGCTAAACCTCCAGCCATTAAAATTAAGGGTGTCCATCTACCCATCTTGTCTTACTCCTTTTTAACCTTTTGGTGTCCACACTATTCGAGAACCTTATCCCCAAAATCCATCCAACTTTGTCACTTCCACATCGCCTAAAACCGGAGTTTGACAGGCTAAACGTAGGTCTATTGTAGGAGAATGGGGAGGAAGCGAACGCCGTGCTCGATCACGCCAATTCGCTGCTAATACTTTGCCCTGCTAGATAAACTCTTGACATCCTTAGACATCCTTCCTTTATTTGACGTTTCATCGGGTGGAGTCGGCTCCAGAACCCTCCGCGCCCAGACACGGTTTAGCCATCCGTGTTTAATATCTACTGTCCTAGTTTCTCTACCTTAACCGTACAGGTAGCGCAACTGCCAATGCCGCGAAAGATTATTACCTTAGCACCGTCATTGTAGAGGTGAATACCATTTTGCAGCAAAAGTTTTCCGAGATTGCTTCCCTGTCCGCACTCAATTGTTTTACCTTGAGCTAGTATCTTAGGCATTTTTAAATTGCCAAACTGGCATTTTATTGTATATTGACACATTGCCTCGAAAGTTGTATATTCGGTCCCAGTTTTATGACCACAAATTCCTCATCTCAACTTTGGCTCTATGACACTACACTACGGGATGGCACTCAGCGCGAGGGGCTATCAGTATCTATAGAAGATAAGTTACGCATTGCCAGGAGACTCGATCAACTGGGAATTCCCTTCATTGAAGGCGGTTGGCCTGGTGCCAATCCCAAGGATGTACAATTTTTCTGGCAACTCCAAGAAAATCCGCTCAAACAAGCTGAAATTGTGGCTTTCTGTTCGACTCGACGCCCCAATACCACTGCCGCAACTGAACCGATGCTACAGGATATTTTGGCTGCGGGAACTCGCTGGGTAACGATTTTTGGCAAGTCTTGGGATTTACACGTTACAACCGGACTCAAAACGACATTAGAAGAAAATTTGGCGATGATTTGCGACACAATTGAGTATCTCCGTTCTCAAGGTCGTCGGATTATCTACGATGCCGAACATTGGTTTGATGGCTATAAGCACAATCGAGATTATGCTTTACAGACATTAGAGGCGGCGATCGCATCTGGTGCCGAATGGCTAGTTCTCTGTGATACCAATGGTGGGACTTTACCTCACGAAATTAGCCAAATTGTGCAAGATGTGGTAAGGGTGACTGGGGAATGGGGCATGGGGCATGGGGCATGGGGCATGGGCAAAGAATCTACCCGATCGCCAATGCCCAATGCCCAATCCCCAATGCCCCAAATCGGAATTCATACTCATAACGATTCGGAAATGGCGGTTGCTAACGCAATAGCCGCCGTGATGGCAGGGGCAAAAATGGTACAGGGGACAATTAACGGTTACGGTGAACGTTGCGGAAATGCTAACCTCTGTTCGTTAATTCCCAATTTACAACTGAAGGCGGGTTACAGTTGTATCACAGAAGACCAGCTCACACAACTTACAGAAGCTAGTCGTTTTGTGAGTGAGGTAGTCAATCTTGCGCCGGATGAACACGCCGCTTTTGTGGGACGTTCGGCTTTTGCCCACAAGGGCGGTATTCATGTATCAGCTGTGGAACGTAATCCCCTAACTTACGAACACATTCAGCCGGAACAAGTCGGGAATTCTCGCCGCATCGTGATTTCGGAACAGTCTGGACTCAGCAATGTTTTAGCCAAAGCCCGCAGTTTTGGCATTGAACTCGATCAACAAAAGGCAGAAGCGAGGGAAATTCTCCAGCGCCTCAAAGATTTAGAGAGTGAAGGATTTCAATTTGAAGCAGCAGAGGCAAGTTTTGTATTGTTGATGCACGAAGCTTTGGGAGATCGCCAGCAGTTTTTTGAAGTCAAAGGTTTTCAAGTCCACTGTGACTTGATTGAGGGGAAAGAAATTAGCAACGCCCTAGCTACAGTCAAAGTTGCTGTTGAGGGGAAAAATATTTTGGAGGCGGCGGAAGGTAACGGACCCGTGGCAGCTTTGGATGCAGCTTTACGCAAGGCTTTGGTGAACTTTTATCCCCAAATAGCAACCTTTGATTTGACAGATTACAAAGTGCGGATTCTCAACGGACATACGGGTACTGCGGCGAAAACCCGTGTGTTGGTTGAATCAGGTAATGGTCGTCAACGCTGGACGACGGTAGGAGTTTCTACCAATATTTTGGTGGCTTCCTATCAAGCTGTGGTCGAGGGCTTGGAATACGGTTTGTTGTTGCAATCCCAAACAGAAGCGGCTTTGAAAGCTTCTGCTTGACAAAAATCACTATGTACTGTCATGGAATTTTACGCTTTTCGTTGAGATGGGAGGCGATCGCCTTAAAATCCCGTATATTTGCTTTATTTAGCCTAAATATACGGAAAAATTCTGTGTAACAATAACCAAATATAGATAGATATTATGGCGATTTTTTTCTATGAGGTACGATGGAGACAAGTTTCAGCAGGCTGAAGGTATGACTCCAGCATCCAATGGGCAAGCAACCATCATCCGTACAGAGCGAGGATTAACGATCGGAGGTACGCCCATCACCCTCTATGACGTGATGGACTATGTGATGTCTCAATATCCGCCTAAGTTTATCCAGGGATTGTTTGAACTTACACAGGAACAAATTATGGCTGCTTTAGCTTACATTGAGGCAAATCGCGCCACCGTTGAAGCCGAGTATCAAATGGTTCTCAAGGAAGCTGAAAAGCTTCGGCAATACTACGAAGAAAAAAATCGTGATCTCATTGCCCGACTTGCAACCCAACCACCAAAACCTGGTCAAGAAGCCGTTCGAGCAAAACTTCAAGCCGCAAAAGCCAAGTTTGAATCTCGGCCGTGAATTTTTTGGTTGACCATAACTTGAGAGGTCATGCCGTGCTTCTCTCAGGCAGTATCCTGAGTCGCGGTTGGCTGAAGATTGGGTTGCCATTCGATTTCTCACGTTCGCGGACACGAGAAAGCGTGACGCTAACGCAATTACGTTTTGTGACGGGGATTTAGCTTAGGCTTCCATTCGCCCTGCTTGGTAGTTGCTCTTTAGTTAAATCTTCAAAATTGGTAAAAGTCATTACTTTTACCTTTTGCTTTTTTCCTGACTAGTGCCTAGTACTGATATGGTTAATTTAGTGGCTTTTATGCCGTGAATGCAAAAATAGCAACCCAATAGCCAACCCCATACTGACAATTATTGTTAATTTTATACCTAAAATGCGTAGGCGCAGCCCGCCGCAGGTCTTACCCTGAGCTTGCCGTTGGCGTAGCCTCTCGTAGAGAAGGGCATCGCCAATCCAATATTTAGGTGCAGACCTCAAAATCTAATGCTGCGACAATAACTTCATCCTATACAAGGTTTTAGGAGAACTTTTCCCAGGATTGGGCAACTAATTGGCTCAACCAGCGACGTTGTTGCTGATCCAGCAGTGGATCATCTGCTAGCAACTGAGCGGTTAATTCTTCCAAAGATTGACCCTGAGCGCGGACAATTTTAATAACTCCAGCGATCGCACTGGCAACTAGTTCTTCATCAATCGGCTTTTGTCGCAGGGCAACAATTTCCTGGGGACTCTCTGGAATGGGATAATTCATGGCGTAGGTTTACAGAAATACAAAATGAACAATAACTTTCACAAACTCTTAAAATTTCTTCACTGAATCTTTACGAAACTAATAGGGCGGAGTTTACCTTACTTTGTGCCTTCATAAAATCTGTCTTAGTGAGTAGATTGATGGGAGATGTCAGGAAAAGATGAGAGAAATCCTTTATTTAGAAGTTCCAACTTCGGATATAGCAACTGTGCGTAGCTGGTTACAAACAGATTTTGAACCCGGAAATGGAGAAAAAGTGCTTACCTCCGAAGGCTTTCGCCTCAAAATACCCACTGCAACTACAACTGCTACTGGGACTATTGCCGAAAACTTGCCTGCGGAACTTTCAGTATTTGTCTGGTCGGTGCAACGAACTACCTATCTAAAAGTGTTTCGTTGGGCAGAACAACCCTTTCCCAGTGAGGGACAAATTCTGCAACGCCTGACCAAAGAAATCAGAAGCCGTTTTCCGCATGATTACCCAGAACCGCCAGCGATTGATTTATCCCAACAATCGATTTTTGCAGCGCTAGGCTCTGTTTACCCCCTCACCGTCAAATATTTTCAGAAAATGCCCAACGGTGAATATGACCTAACGCGTGCCTATTGGTGGGAACAACGATGGCGCGAAGGGGTACGGAATCCGCAGCAGCCGCGTCAAATTCTGTTTTCGCAGGGGAGCAGGGGGGAAACAACCAATGCCCCATGCCCTATGCCCCATACTCAGTACGACATCATCTATATCGGTGGCGCACTAGGCGCGATTCATGCGGCACTGATGGCAAAACTCGGATATAAAGTTCTGCTAGTGGAACGAATGCCCTTTGGGCGGATGAACCGAGAATGGAATATTTCCCGCGATGAGATTCAAAGCTTGGTTAACCTGGGTTTAGTTACCCCCACTGAGTTAGAAACTATCATTGCCAGGGAATACAAAGACGGATTCAATAAGTTTTTTGATGCTAATAATCCAGCCAAACTGCGATCGCCCGTCCTCCACACACCCACAGTCCTAAATTTGGGTTTAGATTCCGAAAAATGGCTCCAAATGTGTGGACAAAAACTGCAAGCGGCAGGCGGTGAAATCTGGGATGAAACAGAGTTTATCCGTGCAGATATTGATATATCACAAGTACTTTTGAAAGTCAAGCACTTACCCAGTCAAAGCGAGAAGCAAGTAAGTGGACGACTACTAATAGATGCAATGGGAACTGCATCGCCCATCGCTTGGCAATTAAATGGTGGTCGGGCTTTTGATAGTGTATGTCCGACAGTGGGAGCGGCAATTGAGAGCGGATTTGAGCCGGGGGTATGGGATTCCCAATATGGAGACGTTCTTTACAGTCATGGGGATATTTCACGGGGAAGGCAGTTGATTTGGGAATTGTTTCCGGGAGCAAATGATGAACTGACGATTTATTTATTTCATTACCATGAAGTTAATGCTGAAAATCCCGGTTCCTTGCTAGAGATGTACGAGGACTTTTTCACGATTTTGCCAGAGTATCGCCGATGCGATATGGACAAATTGGTGTGGAAGAAGCCGACATTTGGGTATATACCGGGGCATTTTAGTGTGGGAAGTAGCGATCGCACAGTTGCCTTTGATCGATTGATTGCGATCGGTGATGCTGCATCACTCCAGTCTCCCCTCGTCTTCACCGGTTTTGGTTCTTTAGTTCGCAACTTAGAGCGCTTGACAATGCTGTTGGATACTGCTCTCAAACATGATTTGTTGAGTTTCCGACATTTGAACCAAATTCGCGCCTACCAAAGCAACGTTTCAGTAACTTGGCTATTTTCCAAAGGGATGATGGTACCCACAGGGAAATTCTTACCACCCCAACGAATTAACTCGATGCTCAACACCTTTTTTGGGCTGTTAGCAGACGAACCCGTAGAAGTGGCAGATAACTTCATCAAAGATCGGTGTGATTGGTTAACCTTTAACCGCCTAGCACTGAAAGCAGCTAGCAAAAATCCCGCCTTGCTTTTATGGATTTGGCAACTTGCTGGGCCAAGGGATTTACTCAGATGGCTTGGTAGTTATTTCAACTTCGGTCGTCATGCCCTGGTTAGCGCTTTGCTGAGTCCTTGGTTTGGACGCTTCTTAAATCGGGTAGGTTTTTGGCTGGAACCCCGGAATCCGGGATTATGGCTGTGGTTGTTAGCGATTAATTATGCGATCGCCACAGGGAAACCGCGATCGCGCGCTCAGGTAGCAAAAACCAACCCAGAAGCCATAATTCCGAAGTCAGAAGCAAGGATTTTGAATTAGGCATTGGGTATTAATCAGTTGACACTTGACTCCAAACTCCTGTACAGACGCGATTAATCGCGTCTCTCTTAACTCTTGGGGCGAAAATTCGGCAGTTCCACAGATGCCAATGACTTACGCCCCTTGGGTGGACGCTGGGGATAAACCACTGGTGAAGGTGAATTGGCATCATCAGTGTTATCACCTGATGACTCTGGGGAAAAATCAGTCGCCGACAATTCCAACTGCGTCAATTGTGAATCTGACCAATAGTCTTCAGTTTCTTCAACAGGCGTCTCGGTGTGAGGTGAAGTAGAGGAAACTGGTAAATTATTGGCTGGTGAAAGCCCAGAATCTATCGTTCCAGAAGTGGAGGTAGTTGCAAGGCGATTAATTTCTGCTTCCAATTGCTCCTCCTGTGGATTTTCTAGCTCCTCATCGTCTTCTAAGATTGTTGCTAAAGTCTCCCAGATAGGCGGATTACTATCGACATCCGTTTTCGCAGCCGGCGGTGGTGATGCAGATGCAGTCTGGGAGGTGAAAAACATTTGGATTAGACTATCTAATTGCTGATCTAAATTTGATGAACCCAAAGGTGAAACAGCTTCTGGTGTATTTGGGGAATCATCAATTTTTGCAGAGGGTTCCGGTTGTACTGGCGTTAGCGTGTCTTTATTAACTGACCAGTTCCAAGAAGATGATGCTGTCGGAGTGGCTTCATTTCTTTGAAATGGGAGTGGTACTGATGGTTCGCCCCAAGAATTATCTAAATCATCAGTCAACGATTCTGATTCTGTTGACCAAGGTTGAATTGGCTGGGCGTTAGGAAACAAAGACCGAGCTTTTTTAGAGAATCTTCCTTGTCCACTGGTTATATCTTTGGGATGTTTTGCAGTATCCTCTAGGGAGTCATAGGTAGTCCGAGGTGGATCTAGACATTTTTCCAAAGCTGCTTTAAATTGCAGCGTCTGGCGTTGTTGTCGCATCAGTCTAGTACGTAATTCCCGACAAGCATTTTCTGATTGCAATAGCTGCTGAGACTGTTCGTTGCTGTTAGTGTGTAGCAACGTACATTCTCGCTCTAACTGGGCGAGGCGTTGTTGGCTAATTTGTAGCTGTGCTTTATAACTATTAATAAAAAGTTCCTGGCGTTGAACAGTTTGTACAGCAGTTTCTAATTGTTGAAATAGGGATTTTATCTGCTCTTGAGCCGCAGCCAGTTCCTGAGTATGTTGGTTGAGCATCGACTCACTAACGCTCGAACGCGTTTTCTGCCACTGCAAAACCTTTTCAGACTCAGCTAAGTTATCTTTTAGCTGCTCGACTTGTCCATACAAGTTATTGTTAGCCGCACGCAATTCTTCATTCAATGCCAGCAGGTTCTGAAATTCCGAGTCAATAAGTGCTTGTTTGCCGCTTTCCGGCTCTGCAACCCAGTCCTGCTGGATGGTATCTTGTGAAAATTGTCTATCTTCAGCTGGCATGAGGAGTGGCAGTTTTCTAACTGTCATATTGTCATTAGGCACAACTGCGTAAAAGGGACAACTCGCCTGCTCTGATTGTGGCGAATTAGCAGAATTTAGGGATTCGATCACAGCCCCCTTGTTTGAGGTGTCAGCTTCATTCATCACTCTTGACCCACCTGCTTAAAAATATTTAGCAGTGCTGGCATTAGCATTGCTTATTAACTGTGTCTAATCAGGGTTTGCTCTAGAAGCTAAGTTTAACTCTCTCCAAGCACCAGCAATTAATTATCAATTGGTGTTCCCCATTTTGTATCTAGACTGATGCCGTTATAACACTACGATGCTCTTACCCGTCAAGAAGAGACGGAAGGGGAATTCTAAGCTGCTTTTGGGGATAGGCGGCAGAGAAGAGAAAACCGATGCTTACAAACTAAACTGGCTGATGAAGTTTTTCTACATGGAAAAACTACCTCACCACATAAATTATTGTCTATAATCGCATCCCCCTTAATATCTAAATAAAAAATGTATCCCTCAATACGTTTTTATGCTGAGTTGTTTATTACTTAGAATAGATGTCAGTACAAGTATCTACTATATCAATACTATTTTTATAGTACTTACGTATTGGCAGAGACAATCAACTGTAACTTACCTCTACTTAAAAGGCAGAGCTTTGTAATCTCTTGTAGGAGTTAGAGCCTCCTGGTTTAACGGGAGGTAAAGCCTGTGAACAAGGCAGAGTAAGACTTTTAGCTTAACAAGCTTATAATTTACATGATGGTCAATATGTAAAGTACTCAAGTATTATTCTGTTATTTTGGGCGATCGCTAATTCATGTCAGCAAACAGCTAAGAGCTTCTGCTAGAACTAAAATATCAGGAACCTATAATAGTTAAATACAAATACTCATAAAATTCTGTTGAAGAGGTAGTAATTTACTTAAGTAATATAATAAAAATTTTTTAAAGAATAATCTCAACTTCATAGGGGGTTTTTCTGAGTAAATACAGTCCTAGCAAGCAATTTCAAGCTTATTTAGCAAGAGGCTTTTCCTAACCATTTACCTTCAATATGTCAAGCTTGTTTAATGGCTACAAGAAAATTGTTTAAAGTATACTTTACTACTTGTATTATAAGTTACATTGTACATTAATGAACTAAAAACACCAAATATTTAAGTAATTAAACGGATATGATTTTTAATTTATCTATTAAATAATAATTGGAATAACCGAGTTTTCCACTACGTAAAAAGGCACAAATAACACATATAAATTATGCAACACTTAACCGAAACGCTATTACAAAAACAAGCCCAAAATATTTGTCTTGAGTCCGAACTATTTAGCATTCCTATAGAAGACTACCAGAAGTTTTACTGTCAGCGATTCCTAGAGGCGACAAAACTTGACTACACGATGGCGGGTCATCCATCGAATGCTTGTTGGGTTATCAATTCTATCAAAGTTAATCAGAGTGAAAAAGACACACACTTTCTATTTGTGTCAGAGGGCGAAGTTACCCTCAACAGCAATAACGGAGAGTTCTTATTGCGAAAAAACTGCTTTGCCGCAGTTCCAGGGAACTTTTCTTTAGATGGTATAGCCCAAGTGTTAGTCGCAACACGACTCAACTACACTGGACTTTTCACAATTGGGGGGCCTATTGAACCATTAGGGCGATTGAATTATATTGATGGTTGCTCTTCTACAGTTCTGATTAATCCTTTAAGACGTGGAGAACCCTGCTTGAATTTCCTCTACGTTCCTCCAGGTGTATCGCAAACCCCCCATACCCATCCCTCATTGCGGATTGGGCTTGTCGCTGCGGGTAGTGGAACTTGTCAGGTGAACGAAGGAACCTTCAAAATGGAGCCGGGAACGGTCTTCTGTCTTCCAGAAAACAAGTTACATAGCTTCAGTGCGATTGATGATTCCTTAAGAATTATTATCTATCATCCAGATTCTGATGTAGGCCCAACTGATGATTCTCATACGATGCTGAATAATACTTTTGTTGGAGAAAAGTCAGCCAAAGTTCTGGATGCGATTAGAACCAAATAAGCACGCTGATCAGGTTTGCCTTTTCATTCGAGTATTGTAAAGGCAATCTTGTATTCATTGATATAGCTTTTCCTAATCAAATGAAGTACATCATAGCCCCCTCCCCGCAAGCGATGAGGTGGGGGTAGGGTTCTTGTACCTTACTCAACTGATAACCGCTATAGCGGTTATCATTCACATAAGTGGAAAATAACTTTTATGATGAAGCAAACTTGACTAAATGAGCATTAAACCAATATATACCTGCTCTAGGAATGCTGATGATTCTGCTAACAAGCGATACTGAAACAAAGCCGACACTGGCCATGCGACAAGCGATCGCCACGGCTGAAGTTGGAGATGAGCAAAAAGGAGAAGATCCGACCGTTAATCAATTGCTAGAACGGGTTGCAGATTTACTAGGCAAAGAAGCCGCTCTTTTCTTTGCCTGTGGAACCATTTGCAACTTTGTGGCAATCAAGACCCATACTCGCCCTGCTGATGTGGTGCTAGTAGAACAAATGGCACATATTATTCGAGCTGAATCGGGGGGTGCAGCGATGACTTCTGGTGTGCTGATGGAACCGATTGCCAGCGCTCGAGGAATTTTTACAGTTAATGCTCTGGCTCAATCACTTGAAAGAGTCGCAACTGCTCCTTACCTTTACTCTGCAATTCCCCGCTTATTGTGTGTAGAGCAAACCCACAATTTTGGAGGGGGTTCGGTTTGGCGGCTCAATGAACTACGTGAGGTTTGCGAGTTCTCCCAGCAAAAAGGTTTAGCTACCCACATGGACGGGGCACGGCTTTTAAATGCAGTTGTTGCATCTCAAACTACAGCCAAGGATTTTGCTGGCTGTGTTGATTCCGTCTGGATTGACTTTACTAAGGGACTGGGCGCACCAATCGGTGCTGTTCTTGCGGGTACACGGGAGTTCATCGCTGAAGCACGTCGATATAAACACATTTTTGGTGGCGCAATGCGTCAAGCTGGCATTGTTGCAGCAGGTTGTCTCTATGCGCTTGACCATCATGTTGAACGTCTACAAGAAGATCACGACAACGCAACTTATTTGGCTCAACGGCTAAGTGAAATCGAAGGAATTACACTTCGAGATCCAAAACCTGAGACAAACATTGTTTTCTTTGATGTTTCAAGACTAGGACTCGACAACGCTATGTTTCTGACTCTGTTACAGCAGCATGGTGTGAAAATGGGAGCCGTTGGTCATTCTATTCGGGCAGTCACTCATTTAGATGTTTCGCGGGCTGATCTCGATTTTGCGCTTGATGCTATTTCCAAAGTTGCGAAATCCTCGTCGCACAAGATAAGGGAGATCAGGGAGTAGTATTCCCCTACTAAAAATTCTTAACCATTCTGTTTTATCGTAAAATCAAGGGTTCAATACCCCTACATCTATATGTAGATGTAGCATCATTTTCAGTCGGGGTTAAATTCCCGTCTGAAATGTCTAAAATGTTTGAATTTTGAATTTTGAATTGTTAACTCCCTTGCTCCCTTGCCTCTATTTCAAGGTAGCCACCGGGGATGAAATCCGGCTAAGGGGAGTTTTTCTGGTCTAATTTCAACAGTCGCAGCATCAGCGATGGGTAACAGAGGCATTAACCATAGGCTACTGGTAGCGATCGCATCTCCATCATCAGTTTTTAAAGTGTTTGCCGGTAATGATGCTGTCGGGTTTGTCTGCGGTACTACTTGGTCAAATAATAAGCCCAAACCATCGGCAGATAAAGTCATTTGCACATTCCGTTGAGCGGGAGGCAGTACTAGCAGTGGTTTCTGTTGCCCGGTTTTCAGATCAATTGCCACCACATAAGGTTGTTCTATGTATTGTTCCTTGGATACTAGCTGTGTCAGCAAGCAGTAGAGGGTGGGTGAGGCGATGTCAAATTGGCAGCTGAGAATTGAGCCTGTAGTTTTTAATAGCTGTTTCTGCACACCTTGGTTTGTCACCAAAAATAAATCTCGCGTGTAATCTGTATTAAACTTTACCATCGCTGCTTGAGAGCCATCTTTGGAGAAAGCCTGTACCAAACCAAACTGCGGTAGAAAATCTAGGGGTTTACTGGCATCATCTTGCAGTGGTAAAATCGCTGCTCCCTGTCCTTGGGCAACTGCTACGGCTTTACTATCTGGCGTAATCATAAAGTCTCCCCCCGGTTGGCTTTTTAGGCGTTTCGGGGCGGTTTTGTTTCCTGAACTGTCACTGGTTGCTGGCATAAACCATAATCCAAAGTCGCCAGGATTAGTTTTATTTCCCCTCTGGATGACAATAGTTTGCCCATCAGGTGATAAGTCAAATTTTAGGTTTTGATAATCTTTACTATCTAAAGTCAGGTCAACTTTGCCTCCTGCTTCTGCTTCTTGTCCAGATTTACCAGAAACGCCTGTTGTCACTGTGTAGAGTTGGGCTGAAAGTAAGTCTTGGTTATTTGCGGCGCGAGCAGAAAATAAAATTTTCTCCCCATCTGGAAATGACTCAAAGTCAATTACTATCAAGTCTTTAGGGGTAAGTATCCTTTTTTGCTCTTGAGTCAAGTTGTAAAGAACTAACCGTCCCTGTTCTTCTTGATTGGTTCCGATGTAAAGGATGACGCGATCGCGTGTGCGGAAGCTACCAACAAAGGGCTGTATCAGCCGATTTTTGCCTTCTTGCTGGGCAAACTTATCTTTGGCTCCCTGTAACTGCACTTTATAATTCGTGCCATAGGGTGCTGGTGTTAGCAGTGTATAAACCATCCGCCGCCCTGCCCAACTAAATTTACCTGCTAGGGGTGGCTCAATTTTTAAGTTATCCTCTACACTTTTTATTTCCATTGGGCGACTGAAGGTGAGGGTAAAGGAGTTATCTTCTGCCCCAATTTGTTGATTTTGCCAGGTAAATTCCCGGACACGAGCAGTTACCACATCACCTTGCAATAAGATTAACCCAATCAGCACACTCAACAGTAGCATTAGTGCGATCGCTATCCGATCCAGTGGTTGGATAAATGCTTTAGATTTAATCATTTGTCGTTAAGCATTGGGCACTTGTACTGAGCGTTGTCGTTGGCGCAGCCTCTCGTAGAGAAGTATTGGGCACTTGTACTGAGCGTTGTCGTTGGCGTAGCCTCTCGTAGAGAAGTATTGGGCATTGGGCAAATGACTAATAACTATAAGGATTCTCTGGTTGAGGAATCTTTTTGAAAGAGGTAGCGGCAATAGTAAGTTGGCGTTTACCTGCCAAATTTTCTGTTACCATTTGTCCTTCGACTTCCAGCCAACTATCAGCAGAGTAACGCTCTTGATTATCTTGTAGTTTGACGGGCAAGCCCACAGGGTAAGCATCTGCGGCACAGCAAGTTAAGACAAATCGTGCTAAAAACAAATATTCTTTTCCTAGATCCGCCGGGTGGATGACAAAGCCCTGCACCTTGACTTTTTGACCTGTATATGTATCTGGCTCAGGATAGACATTGACAGTGCGTACCCAGTCTACAAGCGATCGCTCCTCTGGACGAACAGTAGCCCGAAAAGCTTGGGGTTTGACGCGTGTGCTTCCCAATAAATCAGCCGTCACACCCCTTTGGAGTGCTTTGTCACTAGCAAAAACTTGCGGTGTAATGATAAAACCTAGAATCGCTGTACTCAACAACAAAGCACTGCCCCAACCAGGGGGAAATAAACTAATATGCGGGGAGTTTGACATCAGATCACGGCGACGCCTTTGCCAAAGTTCCTGCATCTTGAAGAAACCAATAATGATCAAGCTGATACCAGTCAGGACTACAAACCAAATGTAATTTGGGTGAATCAACAGGTTCAGCTTGTTAGTTAGCCAATATCTCAACATCAAAACGCCCCAAGCTGTAATTGCTATAGCATCCAGCCAAGGGAGTAACAGATTTCGGATTTTAGATTTGGGATTTTTGTTATTCATTGGTCATTAGTCACTTGTACTGAGCGTTGCCGTTGGCGCAGCCTCTCGTAGAGAAGTATTGGTCATTAACAAAGGACAAATGACAAATAATTTTTTAAAGGACGTGCAAGTTCAGAAAAAGGGTGAACACAAATGTTAATTGCGCTGCTAAAGCAAATAAGTAAAAAACAGTTTTGGGTTTAAAAATGGATAACATCAAACCAATACCTTTGATGTCAATCATTGGCCCAAAGACTAGAAATGCTAACAATGAACCACTGCTAAAGGTTGAGGCAAAAGATAGGGCAAAGAAAGAATCAACTGTAGAACAAATTGACACGACTACTGCTAATATCAGCATGACCACAATTGAGGTAATCGGCCCAGCACCCAAACTGAGAATTAATTCACGGGGAGCGAGGATTTGAATAGCAGCAGCGATCGCACTTCCTAAAACCATGATTCCGCCCAGCTCTCGGAATTCTTGGATGCTATTATCCACAACTAGGCGCAGTTTATCTGCAAGCGGTTTATTGGAAGTAGAGTTTGAGGTAGGCGGTATGAAATTAGCATCTATCCGCAGAGGTATACCTGCTTTTCCTCCTAAGATATAAGTCCCAGATTGCAAGATATTCGGTACCATTGCTTCCTGTTCGACTTGGTAAGGTTTCCCACGGCGTTTGCTTTCAGGCTGTGCAGGTGGATTAAACTTCATATAACGAGCGATCGCAGGTTGGACTATCGGATTTAAGTCCTTTTGAAAACTGAAAACATATCCGATAATTGTGGCAATTGCTAGGGAAAATACGACTCGTAAGACCACTATTTCTGGCTGATCTCGAAATGCTGTCCAAGTTGACCAAATTACAACTGGGTTAATTGTTGGCGCTCCTAGCAAAAAACCAATTGCGACTGGTGTGGGTACTCCCTGAATCAGGAACCGCCGCGCTACCGGTACATTCCCGCACTCACACACCGGAAATAAAAAGCCGATCATGCTGCCAACTAAAGCACCCAGCAACGGATTTTTGGGCATTTTTTCGACTAATTTGCGCTCATCAACAAAAAACAGCAGCAAACTGGAGAGTAAAACCCCAAGAAGCAAAAAAGGCATCGCCTCGACTAGCAGACTTAGAAATAGCGTAAAACCATTGTTCAATTGATTCATGGGCGTCGCAGTCAAAAGCGGTTTTGAGTTTTAGGGTTCTGCCTAGTCATTCATTCTATCTAAATGGGGATCAAAAGCAGTTCGGGAAAATTAAACATTATTTAAGTAACAAGTTGTCATAGCTTGCAAATAGCGCTCAAGGGCTGTAAACCTTTGCTTCAGGCGAGATAGTGATTTTTACCGAAAAAATGGGTTTAAAGCCCCATCATAGATCAGACGGCTTTTTGATTCTCCGATTCAAAGACCGGATCAACTCTCTGAGTACTTCTGTTTGGTTCCTTGCCTCTTGTTCGCAGTAGAGTTTCAGCAAATCTTTTTCCTGTTGAGTCACGCGGAAGGTGATAAATACTTCAGGCTTAGACATTGATAACTACCTCAAGGTGTGGTATTCTAATTATAGTGGATAAGGTAATCAACCCGCTTATTACACCTTGTCGCCGAGAGGCAATACTGAACCTTCTCCCAAGGGGAGACGCTAACGCGAAGACAATTAAATCTATGCGGTTCTACTGCATTGTTCTAGTTTCCTCCTAGCAGTAGGTAAAAGATTTATAGGAGCTGGACGACTCAGAATTTTGAAACAAATCGTTTCAAGTTAAACAGGACTTCCACGGCAGTTGCTACCCTGCGGGTTCTCCGAAGGAGTAGAAGTCGGCATAGCCGCCCAACGCACTGCCTCAGCAATGCAACTAGGGTAGGGCATACCCAAAGTAACGCTTGAGGAGAGTCTCACCTCTGGCTTGGATGACGCAAGGACTCCAAGTTAAGTGATCTCATTGATTCAAGAATCCTCTCTTCGAGACGCTAAGGCGAACGTCTCTTTAGAGCGAGGAGTATCAACTGAGTGCATTTACTGACGATGACCATTTCTAAGATTGTCCAAGTTCAGAAATTGTTCCGATTCTAGAGGGCAAGTAACTGCATAGATGATTTTAAATTAGCTATGTTTATAGTTACAGTAATTTGCTGGATAAGATATTAGCTCGGCTGTATTTTCATCAAGTATTCACAATTATTCAACATTTGGGGTATCTGAGCTTTGGTTGATTTTGTACAAGTTAGGACTTACGCATCAGGTACGAAATGTAGGGGCAATACCCTGCGGGAAGCTAAAGCTACATGAATTGCCCCTACGGTAAATCAAGGCTTTCACTGCCTTTTTGCGTAAGTCCTGCAAGTTTTCCGGTAAGCGTAGAGCTTCAGTCAATATAACAATTCTGAAAAGGCAAGACCAAATTTTAGCAAATATGGCAAAAACTGAAGTCCCCTTTTCGGTCAAAATCTAAGACAATTTAGAACCCCGACTTCTTGAAGAAGTCGGGGTTCTGGTATTCACTATTACTTACGTTTGAGTGGAATCCCCCAAATCTTGATTTTTTGATCAAATCCACCACTGGCAAGAATTTTACCATTTGGACTAAAAGCGATCGCGCTTACCCAGTCTGTATGTCCACTCAGTGTATTTATTAACTCACCTGTAGTTAAATTCCACAACTTAATCCCATCTCTACCGGCACTAGCAAGAGTTTGTCCATCGGGATTAATCGCGATCGCATTCACCCAGTTATTATGTCCGATGAGCGTGCGGACTAATTCTCCAGTATTAATATTCCACAGTTTTATGGTGCGATCGCGGCTAGCAGTAACTAATGTTTGTCCATCTGGTGTAAAGATGACAGCGCTAACAGCATTAGAATGAGCTACAAATTCACTGATTAATTTACCAGTACTCAAATTCCACAGCTTGATTACACCCTTGTTGTCGCCACTAGCCAAAGTCTGTCCATCAGGACTAATCGCTAGGGTATAAATCAAATTATCAAAACTTACTAGAGTACCAAGTGGGCGTTGCTGTAGCAAATCCCACAGACGAATCCCATCCAAACCTCCACTGATGAGAATTTTACTATCAGGAGATACTGCTAAAGATAATACATTACTGGTATGTCCGACAAAAGAGCGGCTAAATTTTAAATTTTTCAGGCTCCAGAGGTTAATCGTATTGTCATCACTACAGCTAGCGAGGGTTTGCCCATCTGGAGAAATTAATAAAGATTCTACGGCTGCATTGTGTGCTTTGGTAATATTCCCCAAATTTTTGCCGTTTACTGGATTCCACAGGCGAATTACACCCTCGTTTTCTGCACCTCCACTCACAAGAATTTTGCTATCTGGACTAAAAGCGAGGGATTTAACGGTTCCGTTATGTCCTTTGAGTGTGTAAAGTAGTTGGGCATTATTAGCAAAGCTGTTGCTAGTTTGGGAGTTTGGCGTTATTTCAATGGCAGCATGAGCCTGATGAATGTAAAACCCTTCCCAGCTAGTCACTGGAAGGGCAACAGCTGCGATAAATCCCAGGATAATATACCGCCTCAGAAAATTACCCCCACCTCTTCCCTCACTACTCACTCTTTTTCCTCACTTTTATATATCCGGTTATCACAATCCATTTTGCAGAGTTATTTAAGTAAGTAGGCAAGAATAAATAAAAGTATGTTAAATAATGTTAAAAAAATAATTTGGCTCGTAGAGAGGGCTTTAGCTCTCAAAGTGGGGCTAGAGCCGCTTACTACAAACCTTTAATTATTAACGCTGTTCTACTTAAGTAATAACTCTGCGCTTTTTAAAGACGTGGTTTTTTCTTAGAAACACTTAACATTGGTAAAGGCGGACTAGAAGAACGAGAGGGCAAATAATGTTGCACTACAGGCTCCTCTGGTAGAGGACGACGCTGTTGGAAACGCCACAACTTAAAGGCTAGCGCTATCCCTGTCGTTCCCAAACCAAAAGCGAACAACGACCAACTATCATTGAATCCGCCAATCAGGGCATCCATAACGCCCATTGTTATCAATACAGTAATTAGTGGCTCTTTTCGGTAGGTTGACTTCAAAAAACGAGGTAATAGAGCATTCATCACAGCTTGGTTGGTTCCAGTTCACCTTTCGGGTATATTTATCAAGAATACCTCACCCATAATTTGCCTTTGTTATCGAAGGCAGACACTAATTATGATTTTCTTTAGTAGGGGAGGAAGATGTAGTCTTTAATCGCCTTGCATATAGTAGTTGCAAGTCTATAATATTTCAATCACTAATAGGTATTTCGATTCCTCTCTTGCTTACATTCTAGGGCAATAATTTACAAATAAGTCTAATTAAAGTATCTAGGGGTAAGTACTTCGCTATTAATTGTTAAAGTCAAAACCAACTGGTTGTTCCAGCTGGTTGAAACTCTTTTAACTACTAGCTTACAACTTCTACCTTGTGCTTGTTGGTGGCACTACTTCAGACCTAGCCATGATAGCACCCCTTGATTGCTGACATATTCAATCACCACCGTCAAAGCGAACCCAATCATTGCGGCTCGACCATTCAAGCGTTCAGCATATTCGTTAAAGCCAAACTTAGGCTCTTCTAGTTTAGGTGTAATCGTTGGTTGTGTTTGTGTCATTTTTAAGAAACCTTTTTTTGGCAAACGGGAATTGATATCAGACTTCTGGCAGAAGCCTGGGAAAATCGAGATAAGCGGTAAAGGTTAAAGGAATTGACTCGTTCTTTTCTTTTTAACCTTTAACTACACTTGGTAGCTTATGAGCTGATTGCAGTGCTTGAATGCCAAGATGACTTGAGAAATTCAGCAAAAGCTTCTTAGTAGGAAGCTATACAATCGCTCTTTTAATAAATTGTTACTATTCTTTATATATTGTATAAATACTGGGGCAATAGTCAAGGGTAAGAGTTTGGGGCTACTCAGATTAAATTAAGAAACTTAGAACAGAGATTAGCTATCTCTAATACGGAAGTAGCAAGAGGGAAGTAGCAAGCTTGAGCTTGGCAGGCTAGTAGAGTTAAACAAAAAAAATTATCAGAGGCGGTATATGGAAATCGGCGTTCCCAAGGAAAATAAGGATCAAGAGTTTCGGGTAGGGTTAAGTCCTTCTAGTGTGCGGGTGCTGCGAGAAAATGGTCATAGCATCTTTGTCCAGACGCAAGCAGGTAATGGTGCTGGATTCTCAGATGACGACTACAGAAATGCTGGAGCCGAAATTGTCCTCACATCAGAAACGGCTTGGAATCGGGAATTGGTTGTTAAAGTCAAAGAGCCTCTGACATCTGAGTATAAATTTTTGCAGAAAGGGCAGATATTATTTACTTATTTACATTTAGCAGCCGATCGCAAATTGACAGAGCATTTAATTGATTGTGGCACTTGTGCGATCGCTTACGAAACCGTAGAACAACTTGGTGCTAACAAACTACCCTTGCTCACCCCGATGAGTGTGATTGCAGGTCGGCTAGCAGTACAATTTGGGGCAAGATTCCTAGAACGTCAGCAAGGTGGTAGAGGTGTTCTTTTGGGTGGTGTACCTGGAGTCAAACCAGGAAAAGTAGTAATTTTAGGTGGCGGCGTTGTTGGCACAGAAGCAGCTAAAATTGCTGTGGGCGTGGGTGCGATCGTGCAGATTTTAGATGTAAGTGTCGAGCGCTTATCTTACTTAGAAACCCTCTTTGGCTCTAGAGTCGAATTGCTTTATAGCAACTCTGCCCATATTGAAGCCGCAGTCATTGAAGCGGATTTGCTCATTGGTGCAGTGTTAGTACTGGGACGTAGGGCACCAATACTAGTATCGCGCGAATTGGTCAAACAAATGCGTCCTGGTTCTGTAATAGTTGATGTTGCTGTTGACCAAGGCGGTTGCATAGAAACCTTACATCCTACATCCCACACAAATCCGGTATATGTTGAAGAGGGTGTGGTGCATTATGGTGTTCCCAATATGCCAGGAGCAGTACCTTGGACAGCAACTCAGGCACTCAATAATAGTACATTACCTTATGTTGTCCAGTTGGCGAATTTGGGAATTAAGGCACTGGAAGTTAACTCAGCATTAGCTAAGGGTGTGAATGTGCAGGATCATCGCTTAGTGCATCCTGCTGTGCAAGAGGTATTCCCTGATTTAGTATAAGGTGTGCAAGTATTAGGCGATCGCCTATTTTAATAGAGATAGTTCTCTACAATCAGACTAATTTTCTTGCCAAATGCGCGGATGGCTAGGTGTACAAAATGAGAAGGGGCAAAAAATGGTTGCATCTCCATCTATATAAGACTTTGAGGGCAATTTTACTTTTAAACCATCCGCGCACCTTATGGGAACTATGTTTCAGCGATTTGCATCTTGTACTATGACTATTCTTTGTGTTATCATTCAGTCGTTAGCGCAACTGCACCTTGAAAACCAAATACAACAGGGCTTTCAGACACCAGCCATTGCAATTTACCAAAATCCCTATTAGGGATTGAAACAGATAAAGAAGCACAATTAGCGAAAGCTGAACTCATTGCAATTTACCAAAATCCCTATTAGGGATTGAAACATAACTGGGAAAATTCAGACAGGAAATGCAAAACTCATATTGCAATTTACCAAAATCCCTATTAGGGATTGAAACGCCAGCAGATAACCCAATAGAAAATCCTGAAGAAATTGCAATTTACCAAAATCCCTATTAGGGATTGAAACGGCAAACAAACCACTTCCCACCAATCCTGCCCATTGCAATTTACCAAAATCCCTATTAGGGATTGAAACATATCACGCGTTAGGCGATCGGCCCTGACGCACATGAGCAATGCTATTGCAATTTACCAAAATCCCTATTAGGGATTGAAACATATCACGCGCTTACAATTGTGGATTAGAACCGGATTGCAATTTACCAAAATCCCTATTAGGGATTGAAACGATTTTTGGATGTATCGACCCCCTGAGAAAATTCACATTGCAATTTACCAAAATCCCTATTAGGGATTGAAACAAAATTGCGCCGGTGCCGCCACTGCTTTCAAAAAATTGCAATTTACCAAAATCCCTATTAGGGATTGAAACTACCGCGCCCCCCTTTTGAAAACTTGGACATAAAGCATTGCAATTTACCAAAATCCCTATTAGGGATTGAAACCGATGCTAAATATTCTTCTTCCGAAATCACCCGCAGGAATTGCAATTTACCAAAATCCCTATTAGGGATTGAAACCCCGCCATCTTCTGGGGGTGGATTTGGAACGTTGCAATTGCAATTTACCAAAATCCCTATTAGGGATTGAAACATCATCTAGAGAGATTCTACTAACTCCTATTCTAGATTGCAATTTACCAAAATCCCTATTAGGGATTGAAACCTTCAGATGCAATAAGAGAACTGGCTGAAAAACTTATTGCAATTTACCAAAATCCCTATTAGGGATTGAAACCAGAGGGATTCAAACGAGCCGAAGCCGAAGCTAAAATTGCAATTTACCAAAATCCCTATTAGGGATTGAAACCAGCGCTTGCTTGCTCGCATCTAGAGCGCTATTAATTGCAATTTACCAAAATCCCTATTAGGGATTGAAACTTGAGGGACTCCCGGCAAATAGTGCTTAAATGCAAAGATTGCAATTTACCAAAATCCCTATTAGGGATTGAAACAAATCGGGCGCAAGCTTAGTATCTGCATCAGCAGATTGCAATTTACCAAAATCCCTATTAGGGATTGAAACATATGCTTTACAATAGACTATATAGCAACTTTAATTGCAATTTACCAAAATCCCTATTAGGGATTGAAACGATTTATTTCTGGAGCAGGTGACGTGGTATGAGTAGCATTGCAATTTACCAAAATCCCTATTAGGGATTGAAACCGAGATTTAATGGTAGAGCGTAAAATTCCCCATTATTGCAATTTACCAAAATCCCTATTAGGGATTGAAACATGGCATGAAATAGACTTACCAGCATTAGCCAGTAATTGCAATTTACCAAAATCCCTATTAGGGATTGAAACGAACCTCCTGCATCCCTTGCTGGGCTTGTAATTGATTGCAATTTACCAAAATCCCTATTAGGGATTGAAACCCACTCCACGCAGTTGGAATACCTGGACCATCAAATTGCAATTTACCAAAATCCCTATTAGGGATTGAAACGTTCAGTTAAAATGATTCTAATCTTTACACCGAAAAGGATGATACTGAATATCCAAACTATCCCCTCCTGTTTCCAACTTTATCCTTAATAAATCAAACACCTATTGGATTACAATACAGCTTCTACGACAAAGTTAACCCTTCTATCTATTACGAAATTAATGGATATAATACAGATAATGATCACAAATTTGCCATCTCTTCTCCAGATAAGCAAATCGTTTTTGGTA
>NZ_JBALCE010000117.1:0-18629 GCF_036919815.1 Nostoc sp. | reverse complement strand
CCTTATAAAGGGGAGGGAACCGGATTTTTTTATTGTTTCCCCCCTTTATAAGGGGGGATTAAGGGGGGTAATAATTCGATTAAAAGCACAACAAACCACTTTTCAAACAACCTATTAGAAGACTTTAGCTATTAGCCTCAGAATTTATTATGAGGCGGGTGTTGTAACTGATGCAAACTTAAAGAACAAGTCGCCTGGTGTTGGTCTAAATATCCTAACTCCGCCTTGCCTATTTTAATCGTCTTCAATGACGTAACTGACTTAGCTAACCTCCGCGAAGTCGTACCCGATGTTCACCGCTTCCGAGTCTTAATTACTACTCGACTACGAAATTTAGACTCAAAGATTATTCAAGAGATTCCCTTAGATCTTCTTTCACCCCAAAAAGAACCAGGGAAAGCCTTAGAACTGTTAAAACGACTGTTGGGGATAAAAGATAAGCGAGTTGAAAACCAACCACAAGCCGCAACAAAAATATGTGAATGTCTGGAATATTTGCCCTTGGGGATAGAGTTAGTTGCCGGTTATTTGGTACGCGACCCGGAAATATCTTTAGAGATCATGTTTGAGCGATTGCAAGAACGTAAATTAGCAGAGTTAGCCCTACAAAACCGGGAAACCATCAACTCAACTCAACTGGGAGTCAAAGCCGCGTTTGCTTTAACTTGGGAAGAAGTTGACCCACTGGCGCAACAACTAGGAAAATTGTTGAGTTTGCAATTAAAATAAACGCTTACGGGCTTCCTGCTTAATAGCTTCAATATCTGTATAGAATTATTGACTATCAACTAGAAAAATCTGAACACTTTACCAAGTGACGTACTTACTTATATTTATGACAAGTAATGTAAATGAGTATGCAAAGATACTTGTTTAAGCATAGACTTATAAATAATTGTTCAATATATAGTTCTTATCCGGTTATTTAGCTGTTATTTCTCTTGAAGCTAGATATCCACAGGCAATAGCCGACACCAAGGGTCTAAAAACCTGTTTCCCTATTTTCTAGAAAGCAGAGTTTGGTAACAGGGTGAATATTGAAAGAAAAGTGGCTGGTCTTCAAGACTGACATAAAAGTATGCTGAAAACGTCAAATTTCGAGGAGTTATTTGTGCTTTAAAACAGCACTAACTGCAAATTGACAACTGAAGTTACTGAAGAAATCCATTTAGATAGGTAGAAAGTTATGGCAAATATCAATGGCACTAACGGTAATGATACCCTCACTGGGACATCGAGTGATGACGTAATTAATGGTTTAGCAGGTAACGATAAACTATATGGCAAGAGAAGCTACGACATCCTCAACGGTGGCGCTGGTGACGATTACTTAAATGTTGACTATTTATCAGGCAATATCACCCTCAACGGTGGCACTGGTGACGATACCTTAAATGCTGAGTATTCAACAGGCAATAATTTGCTCCTTGGAGGCGATGGCAATGATACTCTTTTGACCTCTAACTACGACGATGACATCCATAGGTATTCTAATAATAATACCCTCAACGGTGGCAATGGGAATGACACCTTGTATACTCACTTCCTTAATGATGCAACTGATAACTTGATGACTGGTGGCGGCGGCAACGATAAATTTGTTTCCCAAGTGTCTAACGAGAACAGTTACAGTTATGGGATACTTACCATCACCGATTTCGGTGGCATTGGTAAAGGCTCAAACCCATCAGCGGCTGCAATTGCCGAAGTGGATAGCTTGCAATTTACAGGTTCTAAGCAATTCACTGCCAGAAATTTGCAATTAACTCAAGATGGTAATGACTTAGAAATCAGCTTTGAAGGGACGTATTATCCCACAGTTGTCCTGCAAAACTTTGTCCTGGAAAACCTAGACAATTTAGCCCAAGTCGGTAATATCCTGTTTGATGGGCAAACTAGCATCACAGACAGCTTTGATGTCTTTAATGCCAACTCTACCCAAAGCACCATCTTTAACAAGAACACAGTCACCTTCTTAAACGATCTCTCCAACAATGTTAACGGCTTTGACAACTCAGATGATGTAATTAATGGTCAGGGGGGTGATGACATCATTGACGGCTTGAGTGGCAACGACTTGCTGCGGGGTGGTGCGGGCAATGATACTCTCATTGGTGGTACGGGCAATGACACTCTCGACGGTGGTACGGGTAATGACACTCTCGACGGTGGTACGGGCAATGACACTCTCGACAGTGGTACAGGGAATAACACCCTCAAGGGTGGCAATGGTGACGATTACTTAATTGTTAACAATTCAGCACCAAGCAATAATTTCAATTATAGCGATCCAAAAGCCAATAACTTGCTCTTTGGAGGTGATGATAATGATACTCTCTTCGCCTATGGTGCCTATGGTAATAACACTCTTAACGGTGGCAATGGAAATGACACATTCTATAGTAGTATGAATGACATATATGGTGGTTTGACCAATAAAATTTTAACTGGTGGCGGCGGCAAGAATAAATTTGTTTTCCAGCGTTCTAACTATTATGACAGTGGTACGATTACCATCACAGATTTCGATGGCATTGGTCAAGGCTTAAACCCATCAAAGGCTGTGATTGCAGAAGTGGATACCTTGCAATTTACAAGAACTGATCCTTCTGTCCAATACCCATTAACTGCGAGAAATCTGCAATTAACTCAAAATGGTAAGAACACAGAAATCACTTTTGAAAACACGCTTAGTTTCAAAGTGGTCTTGCAGAATTTTGCACTGGAAAACCTAAACAATTTAGCCCATGTTGGCAATATCCTGTTTGATGGGCAAACTAGCATCACGGACAGCTTTGATGTCTTTAGTGCTAACTCTACCCAAAACACCATCTTCAAAAAGAACACAGTCACCTTTCTTAACGACCTCTCCAACAAGGTCAACGGCTTTGACAATTCAGATGATGTAATTAATGGTAAAAAGGGTAATGATATCATTGACGGCTTGAGTGGCAACGACCTTTTGAAGGGTGGTGCGGGGAATGATACTCTCATTGGTGGTGCTGGTGACGATGTTCTATTGGATAATTCCGATTTAACAGGCGATAATTTGCTCTCTGGGGACGATGGCAATGATTCCCTCTCCACATCTGGAACCATTAGTCCAGTCGGCGACACAATGTACTTTTATGGCTATGTGTCTGGCAATAACACTCTCAACGGTGGCGCTGGTGACGATAAATTAAGTGCTGGCCTTTCAACAGGCGATAATTTACTCTCTGGGGGCGATGGCAATGATTCCCTCTCTGCCTCTGGCTATTTTGAGTATGAAGTCGCATTCATCCCCGTTTCTGGCAATAATACCCTCAAGGGTGGCGCTGGTAACGATACCTTGAATATTGACTATTCAAGAGGCAATAATTTGCTCTCTGGGGACGATGGCAATGATTTTCTCTCTGCATCTATAGCGACGGACTACGCCTTCGGACACCCCACTGGCAATAACACCCTTGACGGTGGCGTTGGTAACGATACCTTGAATATTGACTATTCAACAGGCAATAATTTGCTCTCTGGGGACGATGGCAATGATTTTCTCTCTGCCTCTATACCGAGGGACGACGCCATCGAACACAATGCCGCCTCTGGCAATAACACCCTCGACGGCGGCGCTGGTAACGATACCTTACTTGCTGACTATTCAATAGGCAATAACCTATTAAATGGGGGCGATGGCAATGATTTTCTCTTTGCCATAACCGCATTAGGGAATAACACCCTTGATGGTGGCAATGGCAGTGATACCATCAAGAGTGGCGATGGCAATGACATCCTCGCCGGTGGGAACGGTAATGATAGCCTTTATGGAGGAACTGGTACTGATACCTTTGCTTTCAATAATTACAGTGAAGGTGTAGATAGACTTTATGACTTTAACGCCACTAATGAACTGATTCAGGTATCGGCTGATAATTTTGGTGGCGGGTTATTAAGAGGTTGGTTCTCAGCTAGTCAGTTTACAATCGGAACATCTGCAACGACAAGCGATCAACGATTTATTTATAACAACGTTACAGGTGGACTGTTTTTTGATCAAGATGGTAGTGCGGGTGGATTTACTCAGGTAAAATTTGCACAATTATCTGTTGGTTTGTCATTAACAGAAAACAATTTTACGATTGTTTAATCGTAATTAGCCCTCCATCACCAAACGCTATAGGAAAATAAAAATCTTCATATTTCTAAGGATAAGACTGGCTCTAATCACATTTTTCAGTTTGGTGGCGATGACCTGATTATTAGACAAGCAGCTTGTCCTCAGGCGATGTCTACGACGGGCTATTTGGTGACGCTTCTCATTAATACAAATGCGTCACAGCCGATCGTAGCGATCGCCTACGATCGGAGAAGCTAATCGCAGAAGTTTCTTTAAAGACAACGCCTAATAACCTTGATAAGATGGAAAAAATAGTTTAATCTAACTGCCAAGGTTATGAGTACCATTAATATTTCTTTGCCTGAGTCAATGAAAACCTTTGTTGAGGAACAAGTAGCTCAAGGTGGCTACGGTTCAGTTAGCGAATATCTACAAGAGTTAATCACTCAAGACAAAAAACGTAAGATGCGAGAATATATAGAAGAACTTTTAATTGCAGGACTTGAAAGTGGACAGGCAATAGAAGTTAATGATCAGTGGTGGCAGCAAAAACGCACGCACTTGATCAACCAGCTGCATCTAGAGAAATAATCACAAAGCGGATAGTTATTACACCAAAAGCCAGTTTAGATATTGATGAGCATTTTGTTTACACTGTCCAAGAAAACCCCGACACGGCTCTTTTGTTTTTTGACTAATTTATTACTTACCGGGCGACTGGAAGTCGCCGCTATACAGACTTGTGTTGAGCGGAGTCGAAATACAAAACCCACACTTCGACCCAACTCTTCTCTACGAGAGGCTGCGCCAAGGAGACGCTGCGCGTAGCTTGCTTCTCCGTAGGAGTACGACAAAGCTCAGGGCAACGCAAGCTTAGTGACCGCCTCCGTGGGTTAAAAACCCTTGATTTTGTGTTAGTCCACCTCCGTGGACTAAGCTTTGTGTAGTAGCGAATTCTATTCGCCCAATACTTTTCAAACATCCTCTTAGCCTGATCTAATTGGGGTACTTTACGATTTGTCCATCTAGGAGCTAGAATTGTTACAATAATTTCAGATTAGATATTGAAACCTTGATCCAATCTGAAACCTTAGAACTATTAGAATGGCATCGCCTCTGCCGGCACCTTGCCACTTTTGCGGCAACTAAGCTGGGGGCGACAGCTGCGCGTCATCTGAAAATACCCGATACTCAGACCGAAAGCGAACAGTTGTTAGAGCAAACCAAAGAAGTCCACCAACTGGAGACTCGCCTGACCACGGGACTGTCATTTGAGGGAATTCAAGATATTGGCGATTCCTTAGAACGGGCAGAACGCAGCGGAGTTTTGACAGGGGATGAACTGTTAGCGATCGCTACTACCCTAGCTGGTGCCAGAAATTTGCGCCGTGTCATTGACAATCAGGAAGATTTGCCCATACTGACTGATTTGGTTGCCGATTTGCGGACTTATCCAGAACTAGAACAGGAAATTCACCGATGTATTGATGAACGGGCACAAGTAACTGACCGCGCCAGTCAAAAACTGGGAGAAATTCGCACAGACTTGCGGCGATTACGCAGCCAAATTACCCAAAAGCTGCAAAATATCTTACAGGCAAAATCTGGAGCAGTTCAAGAACAGCTGATTACGCAACGGAGCGATCGCTTTGTCATCCCGGTAAAAGCACCCCAAAAAGATGCCATCCCCGGCATTGTCCACGATACCTCTACCAGTGGTGCGACGCTGTATATAGAGCCGAATTCAGTAGTACCTCTAGGCAACCAACTGCGGCAGATCATTAGAAGAGAGCAAGCCGAAGAAGAAACGGTACGCCGCGTTTTGACCGAACTTGTAGGCGCAGTTAAACCAGATTTAGAGCGGTTATTAGCGATCGCTACCACTTTGGATCTGGCAACTGCTAGATCACGATATAGTTACTGGCTAGGAGCAAATCCTCCGCGATTTATTGATCGGAAAGACAATGAAATCATTACCTTGCGGAACTTACGACATCCTCTGTTAGTCTGGCAGCAACAGCATGAACAAGGGCAACCAGTAGTTCCTGTAAATTTACTTATCAGTCCGCAAATTCGGGTAGTGACAATTACCGGGCCAAATACTGGCGGTAAAACTGTAACCTTAAAAACTTTGGGGTTAGCGGTATTGATGGCCAAAGTGGGTTTATTTATCCCCGCCCGCGAACCAGTGGAAATGCCTTGGTTTGATCAGGTGCTAGCAGATATTGGTGATGAACAATCATTACAGCAAAGTTTATCCACATTCTCTGGACACATCCGCCGGATTAGTCGGATTTTGGAAGCATTAGGGACTGGGGAAGCAGAGGAGCAGGCGAGGAGAGGAACGGAGGAAGAACTTCCTACTTCTAACGACTCTTTACTCAACACTCAACACGGGCTAAACGCCCCGCTACCGCTAACAGCACTCAGCACTCAGCACTCAGCACTCGTCTTACTCGATGAAGTCGGCGCCGGCACTGATCCAGTTGAAGGTAGCGCCTTAGCGATCGCCTTGTTGCAATATCTCGCCAATCATGCCCAGCTAACGATCGCCACCACTCACTTCGGCGAACTGAAAGCCCTAAAATATGAAGATGAGCGGTTTGAAAATGCCTCTGTAGAATTTGATGAAAGTACTCTCTCGCCTACTTACCGTCTGCTGTGGGGCATTCCCGGACGTTCTAACGCCTTAACTATTGCTCTACGCTTGGGATTAAAACCAGAAGTGGTAGAACAGGCAAAAACTCAAGTGGGAGAGGCCACAGATGAAGTTAACCAAGTGATTGCTGGCTTAGAAGCGCAACGCCGCCGCCAGGAAACCAAAGCTGCCGAAGCCCAAAGTTTATTGCAGCAAGCGGAACGTTTATATAAAGAAGTATCCGCAAAAGCCGCAAGTTTGGAGGAGAGGGAAAGCAGTTTGCGGGCTTCACAAGAAGTAGCAGTCCAACAAGCGATCGCTCAGGCAAAAGGTGAAATTGCCCAAGTGATTCGCCGTTTGCAGAAAGGTACGCCCACAGCCCAAGAAGCCCAGCAAGCAACCAATGCTTTGAATCAAATTGGCCAGCAATATCAGCCGATAACGCCAGCAAAACCAAAAGCTGGGTTTATGCCCAAAGTAGGCGATCGCCTCCGTGTTCCCAAACTGGGACAGACAGCAGATGTGATCACCGCCCCTAATGAAGATGGGGAATTAAGCGTTCGCTTTGGGCTAATGAAAATGACTGTGAAGTTGGAAGATGTAGAATCTTTAGATGGTCAAAAAGCCGAACCAGTCGTCAAACCTAAACCAGCCCCAGCAGCAGTCACGCCACCACCGCAAAGTGTCCCAGAAATTCGGACTTCTCAAAATACCATAGATTTGCGTGGTAAGCGGGTAGCTGATGCTGAATATATTTTAGATAAAGCGATTTCGGAAGCTACAGGCCCAGTCTGGATTATTCACGGGTACGGCACTGGTAAGCTGCGACAAGGTGTTCACGCCTTTTTGCAACACCATCCCAGAGTGAACAACTACGAACCCGCAGAACAAGCAGACGGCGGCACCGGTGTCACCATTGCTCATATCAAGTGATCGGATAAGATCCCCCCGCCCAAGGGGGTAAATAGGAGACAAAGCCCCCTTTTTAAGATGAGCCAGCGCGGGAACAGGGGGTTTTCTCCATGAGCAACTGGCGTGGGTTGGGGGGACTTCCGAGAGCCAAACATTAACCGAACCGGATTAAGACTTTACCTACCTAAGTGGGTTTAAAATCCTTGATTTTTCATCCTTTCCGTAGAAGCAGACTTCTCTGCGAGACGCTACGCGAACGTTTGTGTAGTTGCTAATTATATTTGCTCAATATTTTCAAACATCCTCTAAGAGTAACCAGACAACCGTCAAAATAATCGTTTCCCTGCGTCTTGCGATCATCATGTTCGTTTTTGTCCAGTCAAGGATCGCCAGGAATAATCATTGCAAATACTTGGCTAATGTCAATATACTACTTATGTATCAACTAAAACTACAAGAACAAAGCATAGATGATTTATAAGAGCAAACCCAAAATACTGGTATTAGCAATTGTTCTAGGGATTAATTTTCAACCAAATAACGCTCCTGTACCACCTGGGTATATTAAAGACATTGGTCAAGCCTACAATGACACTCGGGGCTTTGGTTGGGTGCGTGAAGATAGCTTAGACAATACTACACCCACTCCCCTTGATGTCCAACTTAATACACGCGATCGCAACCAAAGTGGCATTGATCAGCGACTTAATAGACTGATTTATATGCAATATCCTGCTAACTCTTCGGGAACAGCAGTGAAGATACCTGCTGCTTGGGAATATGCCCTGTCTAATGGTTCGTACAATGTAAGTGTTAGCGTCGGTGATGCTGGTAATCTAGTAGATAGTAAGCACCAGATCAATATAGAAGGTAGGGCTGCTATTTCCGCCTTTGTAGGAACAGCAACCAAAAAGTTTACCGCAGTTACCCAAATTGTTAATGTTACCGACGTCAAGCTGACAATTGATGCTAAAGGTGGTACTAATACCAAGCTCAACTATATTGCGATCGCACCAGGTAACCTTCCCTCCGTCAGAACGAGCAATCCTACTGATAGTCAGACAAATCTCTCACCAAATATCTCGATTACAGTAGACGTGAATCTCCCCAACAGTGGGATTGCGGTTAATACCCTTTCAGCCTCAACCATCAAGCTGATCGATAGCAGCACTAATACACAAGTCAATGCCAATTACAACACTTCCGCTGGCGGAGATGTGATTGTGGTGTCCCCGATAAATCATCTCAAGAATAATACCAAATATCTGTTACAAATCACCGACGGGGTTACAGATAGCAATGGTGCTGCATTCTTACCTTATAGCATCAGTTTCACAACAGGCACCCTTGGGAAGGGAGAAAGCAATATTACTTTTAAGCAAATCTCATTACCGAATGTACCTGCCAAACCTTACACCACACTATCAATTGGGCCTGACAATAAACTCTATGCTGCCACCTTACTAGGTGAGATTTTGCGCTTCCCGATCAATGCTAATGGCACTCTAGGTATCCCACAAACGATTTCCTCATTGCAGACTGCAAATAGTGCTAACCGAACTATCATTGGTATGCACTTTGATCCTTCATCAACAAATGCTCGCAACCTAATTCTATGGGTAACAAACAACTACTATTGGAATGGAACTGGTAAAGCACCGGAGTGGAGTGGTAAAATTACTCGGTTGAGCGGTCCAAACCTAGAGACAGTACAAGACTATGTGGTTGATTTACCACGTTCGAGCCGCGATCATCTAACCAACAGCATTGAGTTTAAGCCCAATGAGCCAAATGTGTTGTATGTGTCGCAGGGTAGTAATAGTAGTACCGGCGCACCAAACAAGGTCTGGAGTAATCGTCCTGAGCGGTTGTTAACTGCTGCTATATTACGAGTTGATCTGTCTAAGATCACCTCACTTCCTTTAAGCGTTAAGACGGAGGATGGAGGTACTTATAACCCCTTTAAGCCGAGCGCAGCTGTAACTATTTTTGCTAGCGGTTTACGTAGTGCCTACGATCTGGTTTGGCACAGCAATGGTCAGTTGTATGCGCCAGGGAATGGTTCAGCGGCTGGTGGAAATACGCCAAATACACCTATCCCCCTACCTCTTGCCTGCCAAAAGCGGCTCGATAAAGCTACTAATGGGGCTTATACTAGTCCATCTGTGCCTGGCCTTACCAGTATAGGCACGCAGCAAGATTATCTGTTTCGCGTTGTTAAAAATGGTTATTATGGTCATCCCAATCCTCAGCGTTGTGAGTGGGTGTTGAATGGAGGAAATCCCACAGCTGGTACAGACCCAGGTCAGATAAATGAATATCCTATTGGTACTCTACCTGACCGGAATTGGAAGGGTATTGCCTTTGATTTTGGAGAACATTTTTCGCCAAATGGTATCATTGAATACCGTAGTAATGTTTTAGGTGGCAAGTTGAAAGGCAAACTCCTGGTGACACGCTTCAGTGATGGTAGAGACATCATTGTACTAACACCAGGTGGTGCAAACTTGGATATTGTAAATTTCCAAACGGGTATTACTGGCTTCACCGGTTTTAACCCAAGTCCCTTGGATTTGGTTGAGAATCCCACTAATGGATATCTCTACGTGGCGCAACTCAGTCAAGAGACTAGTATCGGCAAAATTACACTTCTGCGTCCAGTCAAGTAATAGCAGTAGGAGAACCCGCAGGCTAGCAAGTGGCGTTTGAGGAATGTAGACGCCCGCCAGAAGGCTGCCCACAAGGAAACCCAACTTTTTTCGCGGTTTGTTGGGTTTCACTTCCTACCCTGTGGGATGTTTTTAGTCAGAATTAAAGCTACACCTACAGCCAGTAAAATTCCACCCGCACCCTGATGTTCGGGAACAGAAGTAGAGGGTGCGCTAAATCCATACTTTGCCAAAATTTCTTGCCCTAATGGTGACAGGATATATTCAGCTAATTTTTCCCCATCAGGATCGGCATTTTTCAGTGTAGTCAATCCATAATTAGCTTTCGTTGCTAAATAGTCGGGTAATTCTACTATTTGGAGATTGTCACCACCTACTATTGCTTGGGCAGCCTTGCCACTGGTGTAATAAGCTAAAAAGATGTCTGCCTGCTTTGTTTCTTCTAGAAAGTAGACTAAATTATTTTTACCATTAGGAACTATAGGAGCATTAGGATTACCACCTACTAATTGCAAAGCTTTATCCTTCAGAATTTTAGAGCTACCAGGTTTAACCTGATTAGTCTTATCAAATATCTGCCATGCATAGTCACCAGATGGATCTGCTACAGGTGTGGAGGTTGCCACCTTGATTTCAGGTTTTAGCAAAAAATCCAACAAATTATCTGATGTGATACCAAGTGCTGATCTGACAACAGCAGTCATGCGGTTGCTAGTGAAGTTCATTACAGGTTTACTTAAACCTTCTTTAAACAATATCTGAGGGTTATCAATATCTGCACTGGCAAAAACATCTGCGGATTTTCCGGTTTTAGAGAATTCTTGTTCTATAAGTTTTCGTGTTGAACCAGACGGGCCAAATCGCGTTTCTACTGGAATCCCATATTTATCGTTAAAAGATTCAGCTACTTGTGTGAGGCTATCGCGCAAACTACCAGCACCGTATAGCTTAACCGCGAATGCCTGAGTTGGCAAAGTCACACCGATAGCACAAGCTATCAGTGAAAAGGCAAAAAAATGCTTTTTCATAATTGTTAAATTGTTGCGTTGCTATTACTACTAAGTGAATTATCTGTAAGTCTTATTTAAGTTTTAGTTTTAGATAAACGTAGAAATAATTACTTTTTTTCATCAAGTTTCTCAATCAGTTCTCAGATGTGCGTGGTTTGCGGTTAGAGGTAGAATACCAACTAAATTGGGAAAAATCAATAGCCCAACATCTTCAAATGCTAATAACTTGATCAAACTTTTAAGTTTTTCCTCAGTTTCATGGAGGCGTCAATCGTCCTGATGTTGCCCAGCCTGTCCTGAAATAACAGGCTGCACACAAGCGAAAATGGGGTGGGATGATGTCTAGTAGCAAGAAGCACCTTTAGCAAACAGGCAAAAGATTTGTATAGTAATTATGTATACACTATGAATAAGTAATAAGTATCAAGAAATTTCAAAGTTTCAAACTGTAAGCTAATTAGGAGCTATTCTAGATAATTGCCTAGCGATAATTAGGGGTTAGCACTTTCAAGATTGTTTATTTATACTATTGTACGGAGCTAGCAGCGAAAGTCAGGTAAACCTTAACTACAATTGATAATTTTCTAGTTTGTCGAAAATAAATTTTCATCTAGAGTAGGACAGAGATACCTGCTGTTTACCACATAGAAAAAATCTAGCGAAGCCTCTGGCTCATAGCAATGGGAAACCAAGCTTGACGCTTGAGAGTCTGGTTTCAAAATGGGTAACAGCAACATCCCCTATCAGCTTGATCACCTATGCTAAAAGTTATGCACTCGGCCACCAACTCAGCCACTCCAAATTCCCAGTGGGAGGATTTAATCAAGCTTCCAGCCCCAAATACAGTTCAATGGGACAATATCAAAACCCAATTAGACTTGGTGCTGTTGGCGCTAGAAACCTTAACTGGGATTGGTTCAGAGGCTATGCTTTCGGCGGCAACTGATCTGAATTTAGAGTCAAAAGTGCCAGACCGCGTAGCTTTATGGCGACTGCGCCAATCAAATCCCCTACGCAAAGGTCAAGGAGGGCGAAAAAAGCTAGATATCGAAGAAGCGCGATCGCTTGTTCTGATCACTTGCTACCTAGCCAAACAGCACCAGGAATTAATTCGCCGCGCTGTCGGCTTGTTGGAACAAATGGCAGAAAATAACCGGGAACCTCACCAGGCTGCTTTACTTGGAGATTATATTGATGCTTTTTGCAACACCTACCAAGAGCGGATGGAAGAGGACGAGCAAATCTCAACGGATTTACTAACCAACCTGGCACTAAAACTGCTTGTAGATTTACTTTTTTACAGTGCGGGTGGTGGGCATCGCCGTCTCTGGCTAGCACTTATAGACCGTTCGACAAAATTTTAGATTTTAAATTTGAAATTCCTCAACCAAAATTCGCTCATTAAAGTTTGCTAAATCAGGATTCCCTTTTGATGGTCGTTAGCTTTTGGGCGATGCACTATCAGCACTGCTTCCTCTTTGCACACCAGTTTGCATAACGGAAGGAACCTGACAAAGTTCTGAGTGGAGGAACCCTCTGTTTCAACTTTTCTTTTTTTTGCAAAATCCCAAATAGTCTTCCTCGCAGTTCCTGCCATGCCTCTATCAAATTCTGTTATTCGTTGCTACACACCCCCGACTTGCACGCTAGAAGTATTCGCCCAAAGCTCTCCTCTGTCCCGTTGGATGGGGAAAACTGTCCTCAAACACCTAAGCTTTGAGCTACGTTTTGACGATCCCCGAATCCCAGAAGAAAAGAGAGTTCCAATTCGGGGCGATCGCGAACAACTCGAAGCTTTATGTGATGCCGTCACCAGCTACGTACAACAATTCCTCCAACAGCCTCCAGAAAGCTTTTGGGCTAGTTTCGCCAGTGCCCACAAGTCAAGCACAGCACTGGATGAGCCGGAATTCAAGTCCTCAACAAAAACATTAAATTCCTTTAGTACCCAGATTCCAGGGGCAAATATCCACTTAGAACCAAGCAGCTATTTAACTCACAACTTATTTCTCGGTTCTCTCGCCAACCACGCATCTGGCCCCGTAATTCAACTCAGTCTGCTGCAACTATTTGATTTGGCAAGTGCTTTAGATGAATACTCGACTGATGTTATGGCACTCCCAACTCTGAATAACACGAGTTCGACTCTAAGGTTCCCTACTTGGGCACCTGTTGCCGCAGTATTAGTATTAGGTGTAGGTTTGTTACCAATTACTTGGCAATATGCTAATAACATGAGGGAAAAGCAACAGCAGACAGCCAAAACAGCAAATCCAGCTGCGGTAAAGACTGCTTTAGAACCTTCACCTTCACTAAACTTTCCCACGCCTCAACCCGGACTCACCACTCCATCGGATAATTTGCTAGGTTCTACCGCTCCACTTTCCACATCCAGTTTGCCCCAAGCACCTCTAACAGTCCCTAGTTCCAGTTTCTCTACACCGCCACCTCTATTTCCAAAGAATGCACTGACAATACCTCAAGGAACGACTGCAACACTTCGCACTAATCCAGCGATCGCATCATCGAGCAAAATCCCAGGACAGGAAATTGCCATATTACCAAATCTGGGACAGAACCCTACAGGATCAAGTTCCCAAGCTGATGCTCTCCCTCATCGGCGGAATTTGCCACCCAGACTATCTTCTACCACAGGCAGCTTGCCAACTAATATCTCACCAGTCCCCCCGTCTCTTGACACCATACCCAATAATAGTGGTGGCAATACCGTTACCCAACCCTCCCCACTAAACTCACAACAGCTAGAGGAAACAATCAATTCTCTAAAGTCACCTTCTCCTGGAGAAAAACCTACTTCAAAACTTCCCGCCTCTAAAACTGGGGATAATAATCCCTTTATCGATCAATTAGGGAACGGACGCAAAACCCCCACATCTACACAAGTGGCAACTAACGGCACATTATTTGATACACCTCAAGTAGCAGAAGCTAGAGAATATTTAATCAAGCGTTGGCAACCACCCACTGGACTAGCACAAACATTAGAGTACAGTTTGATAGTCAGTATTGACGGCACAGTTGAACGAATTTTTCCCCTCAATAAGGCAGCAAGAGAATACGTTGATAGTGCTGGGATGCCTGGACTTGGTAAACCTTTTGTTTCCGCCAATACACGCGGACAAAATGTCAGAATTCGAGTTGTTCTCAGTCCTGATGGCAAGGTACAGACTTTTTCAGAGCAATAAGTAAATTAATCGGTTCACTCTGAGATATTCTACTAGTCCCAACAACTTAATGCCACTTGTAAAACTTGCACAAAGCTTGTGCAAGTTTCTACTTACTCGAATTGCTCTTGAGCTTGCCTTTTGGAGTCCAGTTATCAAACTGGTCTTACTATTGATACCAGTAAGTCTCCCAATCAATACAATCACTGTTAACACCAATTCTCCAAAATCAAACTACAGATACAAGTCTGTAAACCCAGATGAAATCTGACGCCTCTTAATTACCAGGACTTACGCAAACAATAGCCGAAACCCTTATTTTCTTCTTAGGGGCAATTCATGTAGCTTTAGCTGACCGTAGGGTATTGCCCCGGAGGGCGTATACTTTTGCGTAAGTCCTAATTACGTTAGTGTCACCGCGTACTCTTGTAAAGAAGCAAGCTACGCGCAGCGCGTTGCCCTGAGCTTGCCGTACCACTTCTCTACGAGACGCTCCGCGAACGTGGAAGCAAGCTACGCGCAGCGTCTCGTAGAGAAGGGTCTGGTAGAGAGCGCCATTAGGAATTGGTATAAATCACCCAGAACAAAAGTAGGAAATATGCAAACAATTGGTACGCAAAAAGACAGTTCAGCTTGGGTTATTCAAACTTGGGCAGCTTTTGTGATTTCTATTTCTATGACCACCTTCGGCGTTGTAAACTTGCCTGTGGATGGCTGGGTGAAAGGCTTTATGGGTATGGGTTTAGCTTTTTCTGTTGGCTCAACTTTTACTTTGGCGAAAACTACTAGAGACTTGCACGAAACTAGAAGATTAACTGCTAGATTAGATGAGGCGAAAGTAGAAAAATTGCTTTCACAACACGATCCTCTAAATTTCAAATGAAGACTATCAGCCCTTACAGGAAATTCAAAGTTAAGAATTATCCCGGCATTAGAAATTAACTATATGCGAAAAACAAAAGGACTGGATATACCAGTCCTTTATTATATTGATTTAACGTTTTTATCTTAATAACGGGATTTTTTGGTCTTTAACTTTTGCTTTTTACGCCGACGTTCGCTAGCCGCAACGGCCTGTTCTACCGGATAACCCACTATGGGAATTACCTGATATTTGCGCTCTTCTTCTAACTTTTTTACTTCTGTGTAATCAAGCCAATGAATGCAATCAACCGGACAAGTGTCAATTGCTTCTTGGATAATTTCCTCAGCGTCCGCATCTTGTCGAACCACGCGCGATCGCCCATAATCTGGTTCAATGTAAAAGGTGTTACGCGCAACATGAGCGCAGTGCTTGCAACCAATACAGGTGATTTCGTCAACATAAACACCATTTTGGCGCAGCACACCGCCCAATTCCGGTTCTAAACCAGAACGTTCTGGGGCATCCCGTAAAAAACCCCCTAATTCTGGTTCCAAACCGGAACGGTTGTCTTCTTGTTCTTCCGGCGACGGCAGAAAATCAGCCATTACGCACTCCAGCGCTGTACTACCAGGCGAATTGAACCATCTTCATTTTTTTGTTGTTCAGAGACTTGAAAACCAACACGAGCGGTTTCTTTCACAACTGTTTGATAAGCATAGCGCTGTGTTACCTGGCGCAAGAATCCGTCCACAGACAGGTCTTGCTGCCAATATTGCAAGTCAGCCACCAGTTCATATTCTTTGCCATTCCATCTAAAACCGATGTCGTAGCCATTTTCCTGCTCAATACTAACTTCCGCAGGATGGGTTTGACCGTGATAGCCACGTACTTCCCGTGGCCCTGGTTTCCAGTCTACGCCCAATTCAGTCAAAGCATCTTTCAAAGAATCAAGGTTACGGATTTGAGTCTTAATTTGGCTAAAGTGTGACATGGTGGTTTTGATTTAATAACACTAAACTACTGTGAAAACTTACCAATCGCTGTAAGTGCTGTGTGTATTTGCCACATTAGATTGCTGCACCTTAGCGGCGAAATATTCTGAGGTTGGCTCATGATTAAGTACTAGCCCCAGCTGTGCCTCTATTGCTGCTGTAACCTCAGCACAAGAAGCACCTACAATGCCAGTGACTTTCTCTTGTACCCGACCGTCTGGATAGATTATGAACTCTAATGTCTCCATGCTCTTGGCCAACCACGATAAGTACATCTGAATTGTACTGCCTTACCAGAAGGCTACAAATATAGCCTTAGGAACATTTTTACTTAGATACAAACTTGCCATTTTTTAACTAATGTTCCATCCTTTAACATATATACCTCAGAATTTTTACAAAAATTATTAATTTTATCAGCACAGATCAGTATGTAGTTAGTTTCTCTTAACCTCATCAATTAGTCAAGGTAACAACTGAAGCTCGCTAAGTAAGCTGCAAAAGCCCTAAAGACAAGCATTAAGGCGTAGTATAGCCAGGAAGGCAATTCATAAAAATATAAAATATATTAAAAAACTTCATCATTATCATTAATTTTAGCTTATTGTAGCAAGGATTGCTAGTTAGGTTGGATGCAGCACTAGCTGCTCTATACCTTTTGAGTACGCAGTGGTAAGTAAGCTCTGCGTCACAACTAATCATTAAGTAAAAAGACTCCTTTGGATTTATGAACTTATAGAAGGAGCTAGTTGCCAAAACCTCGAATACTCTCTAATAACTTGCCGAGCCTGAGTAGAAATAAATCTTGTAGCTGTTTGGATTTTCATAACTATCCGGTGTATGCGATTGTTAAGCACATTATTCAGCAAACATTTCAGCCAAAGTATCTAATACTGCTTTTTGTTCATCAGAGTCAATCTGACCTAGCTTTTTGACTAATCGAGTTTTGTCAACTGTACCAATTTGATCTAGAACGATTTGCCCATCCTTGCCCTGAAACTGACAAGCAACACGAGTCGGATAAGACTGTCCTTTAGTTGTTATCGGAGCAACAATGACTGTGGCAATATATTTGTTCATCTCATCTGGTGAAATTATTACAGGTTAGCCGGTAAGCGTAAAGCTCAGTCACTTCTCCCAAAGGGAGACGCAAGCGCGAACAGTGCTGAGATATAAGCGACTCGTGCAGTTCGACAAGCTCACTGACCACGGTTTTAACCGCATTCAGAATGAATTTTTGGTCTAGGGCAGGGCGTGGTAAAATATAGCTATGCCACAGGTAGAATAACCGCGCTTCTCAAATGGATAATCAACCCCAAAACGACTGGCTAGGAAAAAATAATGGATAGTGGGTAGCGAGTAAACCACGATAAACATAGCGTGGATGCCAACGCGTATCCAGACCAGTAAACCCAAAATTTTCAGCAAATTAAACGTATCGTGGGGCGCACGAGAACGAGAGAATAAATTCTCTAACGCTTAGGGAGATGAAGCCCACTGGGGTCAGCTAAATTAAACTAGAAGCTTTGTTTTATAAACGGGTTCCAGGTTTAAGTATTGCCGAAAGGATAGATGATTTTAAGGCGGGTCTATGAACTAATAATCTCAGGTCTTAAGACCTGAGAGTGTCAAACAAGGTCTTGTCTTCTGAATCTCACTGCCAATCATTGGATCGAGGTTAACGAAAAACACATCAAATCGATTGACTACCACTCCCACTCTAGATGCTCCCACTCTGTAGTTACGGCATCATCGAGCAGTGCATCGTCGTCTTGCTTCGCCATTGTTGGAAATGCTTCCTCCCACCCGTGACGCGATTGAGAGGCAGCACGGACAATTAGCTGACAATCTTGAATTTCAATTTCTACCTCTTCACCAATACCACTTTGTTCCAGCAGAAGTTTAGGAATGCGGATACCTTGAGAGTTGCCGATTTTAACAATACGGGTTCTAATTGCTGTTCCCATAAGGATAACCTTCCTTAATCGTAATTACATTGTGATTACTAATAAGGGTTTTGTCAACAAGCGCTCAATTTTTCAATAATTTTTAATGCGATGCCTACGGTGGTCACTGACTTGTGCCGTTCGCGCAGCGTCTCGTAGAGAAGTGCGGTAAAGTACGCGCTTTCAGGTATATGTGGAATATACGTAGGCATAACATAACTTACTGGAGTTTAGACTAAGCCATGCAAAATATCCCAGCAGGGCTGAGTTAATCAGAGACTTAGGAAAAGTATGAATAATCTTAGGTATTAAACAG
>NZ_JBALCE010000116.1:0-26349 GCF_036919815.1 Nostoc sp. | reverse complement strand
CCCTTAATCCCCCCTTATAAAGGGGGGAAACAATAAAAAAATCCGGTTCCCTCCCCTTTATAAGGGGAGGGTTAGGGTGGGGTAAAAAAATATTTGATACATCAATCATGACTTTTCAAACATCCTCTAAGATTCTTAAGACTTAACTGTAATCTTTTTGTGAAAACATCCTAATTTTAAGCTAGCTTTTTTACGATTTTTGCTACCTTTAATTTTTCTACTAACTCGCCTTTATCTAAGGTTCACCATTTGCACCCTTCTTACTAACAAAACAAGTTATGGGGCAAGCTAGTGCCTTGGTTCTAATATCTTAATAACCGCCTTGAATGAATTGCTGATTGTATTGAGTGATTCTGTCAGCCAAACTCAAGTTTTAAGCAGAGCGAAGCATATCTAGCCATCCGCCCATTTTGTTTGACTATATATTAGGTCGAAGCTTATACACATAGTTTGTTAGCAATTTTTAATTACTTCCCTGATCTGCTAGAGTCAACTTAATATATACATATATTTAAGTGAAGTCAACAGGTAAATGTATTAAAAGAACAAAGAATCAGCTAGTCTTTTATGAAGAATTAAAGAAGCATCAAAACATAATGTTAACGAATACTGCTTGGGAAAATTTACTCAAAGCTTCTAACTCATTAGAGATTAGTGTTAGTGAGTTAATTGAAAGAGTAGGTAGAAACATTAATGTTAATATCAGGCAAGATGATTAAATTTTCTGACTGTATGAGTTTTGCCCTCACCCATTTTTGGGAGAGGGGCTGGGGAGTGTCAACTCAACTAGTCATTTTCGATCAGAACTGTAACAGCTGCGATCGCAATCAACATTTCGTCATTTTTATCGTTGAGTTCGGGAATAGCCCGCCCTTGAACTACCATCCCCCCAGATTCTAGAGTGAGGGTTTTCCGACCAAATGGTAGTACAGCTAATACTTCTTCTTCTCTAACTTGTTCGGGATATGGTACTGCTACCTGAACCTCTATAATCATTTCATTGGGATGACTTAAACCTGCAACTTCCCAAACACCAGGTAAAGCATTGTGAGCGATCGCATTCCGTACAGCCCTAGATGCTGCTACTGTAGGATCTTGTCCATGTTGATCGATTCCCATCCCCATCTCGATAATTAACCGTTTACGCGCCATTGCTACCTCCGGTAAATTTTGTACCTTTGACTTTATATAAATCAGGACTTACGCAAAACTACATGAGGTAGGGGCAATACCCTGCGGTCAGCTAAAGCTACATCAATTGCCCCTACCTCCAAATCACTCTTTTCGGCTATTGTTTGCGTAAGTCCTGTAAATCAGGAGTCAAAAGCCAAAATTTAGAGTTCGCTGAATTCTGACTTCTGACTCCCCAAGCGAGAGCATATATAGCGCTTCTGGGTTGATTGCAATACAGACCTAACCCCCAGCCCCTTCCCTACAAGGGAAGGGGAGTAATATTCAAAGCCTCTCTCCTTTTAGGAGAGAGGAATGGAAGTGAGGTCAAAGTGTATTGCATACAAACGAGAAGCGCTATATATGATGGACTTCTGCAAAGAAGGCAAGAGTAAGAGCAGATTGTGATTAGTTTTGGAACTCTTACCTGATGATGTGCTTTAAAGCAGATGCTGCAAGCGACTTAAACGTTCTGAATAACTTTTCATCACCTCTAGGGCAAACATCGGTGTTTCCTGAACGGCAAAGAGAAACCTTTGCTCATCAAGGAAAACCAGTTTGGTATCAACCTTGGCAATAGCTGTGTAAGTTCTATTTTTTACTCCTACAAGTACCCCGGCAGCAAAAACTTCGCCCGTTTCAATGGTTTCGACAATCTTGCCATTGACTAATATATCTACCTGTCCTTCGAGAATGCCATATATTTCATCACCAAGCTGTCCTTCTTCAAAGATGACTTGGCCTGCTGAAAATACTTTAGGGTCGGCTTGTTTTTGAAAGATACTGAGTGTGACTACAGGACTTAGCATTAGAGCAACCCCAAAATTCTTTGTTTTTAAACGAAACTTTTGGATAGACAATAGGCGAACCTAGAAGAGTATACTACTTTATGTTGATTAACTAATTTTGGTTTTGATGTCATCTTCTATAATTAATAAAACCTATACACCTAATTCTAGGCTTGAGACTGTGACCGAATCAGGAAGTTACAAAGATACTGTAAACCTACCCAAGACTAACTTTGAGATGCGGGCAAACGCCATCAAGCGTGAGCCGGAAATCCAAAAATTTTGGGAAGAAAATAAAATTTACGATCGCCTCTCCGAAAATAACCCCGGCGAATTATTTATACTGCACGATGGGCCTCCCTACGCTAATGGCTCACTGCATATTGGTCATGCTTTAAATAAAATTCTCAAAGATATTATTAACCGCTACCAACTACTACAAGGGCGTAAAGTTCGCTACGTCCCTGGTTGGGATTGTCACGGATTGCCAATTGAGTTAAAAGTTTTGCAGAATATGAAGTCAGCAGAACGGCAAAATTTAACGTCTTTACAATTGCGGCAGAAAGCGAAAGAATTTGCTTTAGCGGTGGTAGACGAGCAGCGTCAAAATTTTAAACGCTACGGTATTTGGGGGGATTGGGACAACCCTTATCTAACTCTGAAGCCGGAATATGAAGCGGTGCAAATTGGCGTGTTTGGTCAGATGTTCTTAAAAGGCTACATCTATCGCGGTTTGAAGCCGGTTCACTGGAGTCCGAGTTCTAAAACGGCTTTGGCGGAAGCTGAGTTGGAATATCCAGAAGGTCATGTTTCCCGCAGTATCTATGCAGCTTTTCCCATCACAGGTTTGGCGTCAGCTGTAAAACCACTGTTGGCGGAATATCAGTCAGATTTGGGTGTGGCTATCTGGACAACTACACCTTGGACAATTCCGGCAAATTTGGCTGTGGCGGTGAATGCAGATTTGAATTATGCAGTGGTGGAAGTGGAACCCCACCCCCCAACCCCCTCCCCGCAAGCAGGGAGGGGGAGTGAGGAAGTAGCTTCTCATTCTCCGTTAAGGGAAAGAGTGAGGTTCCGCTATCTTATTGTTGCGGCTGATTTGGTAGAACCTTTATCTTCGACGTTGGGAGTTAAGTTAACTCTAAAAGCCACGTTTAAGGGAAATGATTTAGAACATACTACTTACCGTCATCCTCTATTTGACCGAGAAAGTCAGATTGTAGTCGGCGGTGATTACATTACTACTGAGTCGGGTACGGGGTTGGTACATACTGCACCCGGTCATGGTCAAGAAGATTACATTGTTGGTCTGCGTTATGGTTTGCCCATCCTTGCGCCAGTGGATGACAATGGCAATTTTACCGAAGAAGCGGGAGAATTTGCGGGGTTAAATGTGCTGGGTGATGGGAATCAGGCGGTGATTGATGCCTTAAGTTTGGCTGGTTCTTTGTTGAAAGAAGAAGCATATCCCCATAAGTATCCTTATGATTGGCGGACAAAGAAACCAACGATTTTCCGCGCTACTGAACAATGGTTTGCTTCCGTGGAAGGATTTAGAGAAGAAGCATTAAAGGCGATCGCCACGGTAAAATGGATTCCAGCCCAAGGTGAAAATCGCATTACGCCAATGGTGGCGGAACGTTCCGATTGGTGTATCTCCCGTCAGCGGAGTTGGGGTGTACCCATTCCCGTTTTCTACGATGAAGCCACGGGAGAACCACTGCTGAATGAGGAAATTATCAACCACGTCCAAGGAATTATCGCAGAAAAAGGTTCTGATGCTTGGTGGGAACTATCGGTAACTGAGTTATTACCGGAATCCTATCGCCAAAATGGGAAGTCTTACCGCAAAGGTACAGACACAATGGATGTATGGTTTGATTCTGGCTCATCTTGGGCAGCTGTCGTCCAACAGCGTCCAGAGTTACGCTACCCTGCTGATATCTATTTGGAAGGTTCCGACCAGCATCGCGGTTGGTTCCAGTCAAGTTTGCTTACCAGTATAGCGGTAAATGACATTTCACCTTACAAAACTGTGCTAACTCACGGCTTCGCTTTGGACGAACAAGGGCGGAAGATGAGTAAGTCAGAAGGAAATGTGGTTGACCCAAATACAATCATTCAAGGCGGGAAAAATCAAAAAGTAGAACCGGCTTACGGTGTAGATGTATTGCGGCTTTGGGTATCATCGGTAGACTACTCCGGCGATGTCCGCATTGGTAAAAATATCATCAAGCAGCTGAACGATGTCAGAGGCAAAATTCGCAATACGGCGCGGTTTTTATTGGGTAGCTTGGATGATTTTGACCCAGAAAAAGATGCAGTACCTTTTGAGGAATTGCCAGAACTTGACCGTTATATGCTGCACCGCATTACCGAGGTGTTTGAAGATGTGACGGAAGCTTTTGAAAGTTTCCAATTCTTCCGCTTTTTCCAAACAGTGCAGAATTTCTGCGTCGTGGATTTATCCAACTTTTATTTAGATGTTGCCAAAGATAGGCTGTACATCAGTGCAACCGATGCTTTCCGCCGTCGCAGTTGTCAAACGGTGCTGAAAATAGCAATAGATAATTTAGCACGAGCGATCGCACCAGTATTATGCCACACTGCCGAAGATATCTGGCAATATCTCCCCTACAAAACACCTTACAAATCGGTGTTTGAAGCCGGTTGGGTGCAGGTAGAGGAAAAATGGTGTAATCCAGAATTAGCAGAATTTTGGTCAGCACTGCGACAACTCCGCACTGATGTTAATAAGGTATTAGAACAAGCCAGGATAGAAAAACTAATTGGTTCTTCCCTAGAAGCCAAAGCTTTGATTTATATACCTCACAAACAGTTAGGCGATGCTATCAAAGCCTTGAATCCTGTTAAGGGTAACGATGTGGATGAACTCCGTTATTTGTTCCTAACTTCCCAGGTGGAATTATTAGATTCTGCTGAGGGATTGCAAGGATTAGATTATACAACGCAGACTGAAGACTGGGAAATTGGGGTAGTGAAAGCAGACGGGGTAAAATGCGTTGGCAAAGCCTACACGAAGTGTATTCGCTGTTGGAACTACTCTACTCATGTGGGAGAATCAGCAGAACATCCGCTAATTTGTGAACGATGCGTTGCAGCCTTAGCCGGAGAGTTTTAACAGAATAAAACTTACTGGCTACAAACAAAGCCTGATGAGACTAGCTGGTTTTTGCATTCTGATTGGATTTTTGCTCTGAATTCTTCAAACGTGTCGCCTGACTTTTGCGGATGCGATCGCTTTTGCGAACAGCACCCGCCATTTCATATTCACGGCTGTCTTTACCGTATTTGAAAGCAACTCCAATCAGCATTTTCTCAACCAAGTCATTTAAATTTTTGTCTAATTCATCCATTTCAGTTCTAGAAGAGTTAATCACGGCTAGAGCAGTATTATAAGCATTTATCTTGCTACGGTACTGCTCAATTAGTTGTGTCACGTTTTGCAAGTTGCGAATATCCCCAAAATCCATACTCGGATCGATCGCTTTAAATCCCGTCAGTCTTAATTCAGCTTTTTCTAAAACGCGGTATGTACGTTTTTGAGCAGTCATAAATGTATCCTTTTTATTGCCTTAGAGCTAGTTTGCCTTACTAAAGCTGGATCTAAGCTCAGTAAAATCCTCATTTATCAGTATTAATATGACGTAAATATCAGTATTTATCACAAAAATAATGCTTTTGTTGATGAAATAGTCGCTTTTGTTAATGAAATAGTCGCTTTTGTTAATGAAACAGTTGCTTTTGTTAATGAAACAGTTGCTTTTGTTAATGAAACAGTTGCTTTTGTTGATGAAACAGCGATGATAAAGCACCAGACGCGATAAATCGCCGTCTACAAAGGATTGATTATTGTAGAGACGGCGATTTATCGCGTCTTTGGAATTTAGAACAAAGGCGATGTATTAATAAGTTAGATAGCAAACACATAGTCAAGGCAGGATATGATACTTGAGACTGCGGCGATCGCAATTGGTTCTGTAATAGCCACCAAAGCCTTAGAAAAAACCACCGAAAAGGTAACAGAAAGCTTATTGGATAAGACTGGCAAGTTTCTTGTCACCCTGAAAAAACAGTCTCCCCATACTGTAGAAGCGATAGAGAAAGCACCAGAGCAACCACTCAATTATGGCAAGGCTGTACTAGAGGTGCAATCTGCAGCTGAAGCTAATCCTGAAGTAACTCAAGCCGTAGAGGAATTGGCACAAGCAGCAAAAGCGGAACCAAATCCTAAATTTATTCAATCTATACAAGAATTCGCCGATATGCTGAAGTCGCAGCCGCAACAGCCAAATAGTATTAATTATCAAAATTTGGCAGATGAGATAAAGAATGTTTTCCAAGGCAATACATTTAACGCCCCAGTCACCTTTAACTGACTAAAGTCGTCTGACGGGGAACGGACAAAGTTAACTCCCACAAAATCTATTCCTTATCGCGGTTCTATTAATTTCGTCGGGCGAGAAACGGAACTGACAATGCTGCATGAAGACTTGCAGCGCGGAAATTATGTAGCAATAGCCGGAATGGGTGGCGTGGGTAAAACTGAATTAGCTACCCAATACGCTAGACGATACGAACAAGATTATGGGGGAATTGCTTGGTTTAACGACAGAGAAAGCAATCTCGCCGCCGAAGTTTTAGAGTTTTTTTCATTGCAGTTAGGTTTGGAGATTCCCCAAGAATCAGGAGGAAGATTTTTAAGCCTTGAACAACAACTCGTCTGGTGTTGGTCTAGATATCCTAACTCTGCCTTGCCGATTTTAATTGTCTTCGATGACGTAACTGATTTAGACAACCTCCGCCAAGTCGTACCCAAGGATAACCGCTTCCGAGTTTTAGTTACTACTCGACTGCGGGATTTAGACGCGAATTTTATTCAAGAGATTGCCTTAGATGTTCTCTCGCCCCAAAAAGAACCAGGTAAAGCTTTAGAACTGTTAAAACGACTGTTGAGGAAAACAGATAGGCGAGTTGAAAATCAACCACAAGCCGCAACAGCAATATGTGAATGTTTAGAATATTTGCCCTTGGGCATAGAGTTAGTGGGAGGCTATTTAGTACGCGACCCGGACATATCTTTAGATATCATGTTTGGGCGACTGCAAGAACGTAAATTAGCAGAAGCAGCTTTACAAGACCGGGAAAATCTCAACTCAACTCAACTAGGAGTCAAAGCCGCCTTTGCTTTAACTTGGTCAGAACTCGACCCACTGGCGCAACAACTAGGAATATTTTTGAGTTTATTTTCTCCTGTACAGATTCTTTGGGATTTAGTTCTTTGGGTGGCGATAGGTGGAGGGGAAGCAGAAAATCAAGAACAAAAACAGCTAACTTGGTCAGAAGAAGAATTAAACGCAGCTAAAAAGCAACTCTACGGGTGCAACTTGCTGCAACTCTTAGAAGAAAGAGCAGGATGTTATAAAATTCATGCCTTAGTGCGGTGGTTTTTGCAAGGGCAGTTAGCCGATGCTGGCGAGATGAAATTAGTTTTGGAAACAACCTTCGCTATTGCGATGATAACCAAAGCCCAAATCCTTCCTGATTCTGCCACTTCTGAGCAGATTGAAAGCATCAGAGATATCGTTCCCCATCTCGAAGACCTGGGTAAACGTATAATTGCAGAGATAAAAGAACCAACAGAGGCACAGATAAGTTCTTTAGCATCAGTTCCCAATGATAAAGTAATTTGGGTATTTATAGGGGTAAAAAGATTTTACGAAGGACAAGGACTATATAAATTAGCAGAACCTTGGACTGAAGATTGCGTAAATGTTTGCCAATCTTTATTTACTGGGGAGCATCCCAATGTAGCTACTAGCTTGAACAATTTAGCTTCCCTCTACAATAGCCAAGGACGGTACAGCGATGCCAAACCTCTGTACATTGAAGCCCTGGCAATGACAAAGCGCCTGTTTGCTGGGGAGAATCCCTATGTAGCTATTAGCTTGAACAATTTAGCTTCCCTCTACAATAGCCAAGGACGGTACAGCGATGCCGAACCTCTGTACATTGAAGCCCTGGTAATGACAAAGCGCCTGTTTGCTGGGGAGAATCCCTATGTAGCTACTAGCTTGAACAATTTAGCTGGTCTCTACGATAGCCAAGGACGGTACAGCGATGCCGAACCTCTGTACATTGAAGCCCTGGTAATGACAAAGCGCCTGTTTGCTGGGGAGAATCGCTATGTAGCTACTAGCTTGAACAATTTAGCTGGTCTCTACAAAAGCCAAGGACGGTACAGCGATGCCGAACCTCTGTACATTGAAGCCCTGGCAATGAGAAAGTGCCTGTTTGCTGGGGAGCATCCCGATGTAGCTATTAGCTTGAACAATTTAGCTTCCCTCTATAAAAGTCAAGGACGGTACAGCGATGCCGAACCTCTGTTGATTGAAGCCCTGGCAATCACAAAGCGCCTGTTTGCTGGGGAGCATCCCTATGTAGCTACTAGCTTGAACAATTTAGCTGGTCTCTACGATAGCCAAGGACGGTACAGCGATGCCGAACCTCTGTACATTGAAGCCTTGGCAATGACAAAGCGCCTGTTTGCTGGGGAGAATCGCTATGTAGCTACTAGCTTGAACAATTTAGCTGGTCTCTACGATAGCCAAGGACGGTACAGCGATGCTGAACCTCTGTACATTGAAGCCCTGGCAATGAGAAAGTGCCTGTTTGCTGGGGAGCATCCCGATGTAGCTTCTAGCTTGAACAATTTAGCTTACCTCTACAATAGCCAAGGACGGTACAGCGATGCCGAACCTCTGTACATTGAAGCCCTGACAATGTGCCAACGGGTGTTAGGCGTTAATCATCCCACTACAGCGAAAGTTCGAGAAAATCTAGCAATCCTGCAACGCCAGTCTAATCCCCCCGCTATTCGGAAAGGTCGATTAAGTCACTTGATGCAAATATTAAAGGCGATATTAATTTTACCCTTTTCCCTGCTGTGGCGATTTATTAAAAAATTAATTCGTAATTAAAATATTGGTTTTGTGCAATTGAGAGTGGAGAAAACAATTAGTTGAGTGCAATTATTAGATTCTGCTGATGCACTACAAAAATTAAAATATACAGCACAAACAGAAGACTGGGTAATTGGTGTAGTGAATGCAGACGGGGAAAAATGCGTTGGCAAAGCCTACACGAAGTGCGATCGCTCTTGGAACTACTCCATTCATGTGGGAGAATCAGCAGAACATCCGCTAATTTGCGATCGGTGTGTTGCAGCCTTAGCCGGGAACTTCTAAAACTTAGGAGTTAGAAGTACAGACGCGATTAATCGCGTCTGTACAGGAGTTAGGAATAAAATCCATAACTCCTCACTCATAGCTCATAACTTTAAATTAAAGCTTTTGCAACAACTCCTGAGTTAACTGAAAGAAAGCTTTTGAACCAGCTGATTGGGGAGAAATTAAAACAGCTGGCATAAAACTATCAACAGCCTTAGCAACATTGACATCAACTGGAATTTGTACCTTACAAATTTTTTCTACACCAAAATCTTCAACAACGCGGTGCATCACTTGTTTATAGTATCTGCCAGTCAGAAGGTTAGCGCTAGACATACTAAATACAATTCCCAGCATTTTTATATCTATCTTGCTTTCATGTCCGTGACTGTCCTTTAATCGGGCAATCCGTCTTTCCAGCAGTTGAATACCTACTACAGATAAAGGTTCTGGTTTAGCAGGAAGTATGTAGAAATCGCTGGCAGCTAAAGCGCTACGAGTCAAGAGATTATAGCCAGGGGCACAATCGAGAAGGATAAAATCATATTCTTGACGTACTGGTTTTAAGATGTTATTAATCAGGACTCTTTCAAAGCGATTCCAAATCATTTCAAAGTCCTGTTCACCCAAAGCAGTTGCTTGTTTATGCAGCATTTCTGAGACAACAAATTCATCATACAAGTCGATATCTCCTGGTAATAAATCCAGTCCGGGAAGATTACAAACCTGAGATTGAATGATATCTTGGATTGTCAGTTTTGCTTGTGGCTCTGGATTGATAACTTCGTCTATCAGATATCTAAATGTTTTACTTTGTTTACGACGCTTGGCAAAATCTAAAGGCGACATTAAACTAAGTGTGGCACTGATTTGGGTGTCTAAATCAAGGACAAGCACCCGCTTGCCATGATTTTTAGCTAAACAGGTAGCTAAGTTGACGGTGAGAGTGGTTTTACCAACGCCACCTTTCATATTTGCAGTAGCAATTACATATCCCATTGGTTGAGTCCTCTGTTGACGCATTCCCATCTAGGTAGCGTACAACGATCTCGAACTATTAAATCTTCCATTAAATTTAATATTTTCGGAAACTCACAGGACTTAGACTTACGCAAAATATCTCTCAAACTCTGATTTCTCTGTGTCACGCCAGTTGCTACAAACTCCTCCACCCCCGCAATGCACTGGCTTGTCTGCGCCTCTGTGGTAGCCTGCGGCAAGCCGTTCGCGTAGCGTCTCGTAGAGAAGCGTCTACGTTATTCCATAGACTTGTGCGTAAGTCCTAGATTAGTAGGTTGGGTTAAGCGACAGCGAAACCCAACGAAGTCTTGATAATGTTGGGTTTCGTTCCTCAACCCAACCTACGCCAGTGTTAGTGTTTTAACCTTAACTGCACTCTCTTGCCCCAGAGTACGTGTTCCTAACTCATTTTAGTGAGATTGCCTCACTTTTAGGCATTGAGTTAGGTGACACGATTTTAATTGCTGTCACTTTGGTTGAAAGCTAGATAACATTAGATTCGGGCGTGTTTACTGTTCAGGAGTGCCAAAATGTCTAAACAGCTGGGTCAAAAAATTGCACCGACACCGATATCAAATGATATCAATGTGGTGGATTTGATTGATCAATACTTCACCGCCTACAACTCAGCGCGGTTGCGGGAAATTTGCCAACTTCTGAGTCGTGATGTGCTAATAGAAGGTGTGACGGTGGGAGTTAGCCTTTCGGGTGCGATGACACCAGCAGGATTTGGGGTTTCAGCGCTTGCACCCTTAATTCGCAACGGCTTTATTGACTGGATGATTAGCACTGGTGCAAATCTTTACCACGATATGCACTATGGTTTGGGTTTTGAACTCTTTGCTGGTAATCCGTTTTTGGATGATGTGAAACTGCGCCAGGAAGGCACTATTCGCATTTATGACATTATCTTTGGTTACGATGTGCTGCTGGAAACTGATGCGTTTATCCGCAAGATTCTGCAAGGGGAAGCGTTTCAGAAGCGGATGGGAACTGCTGAGTTTCACTATTTATTGGGTAAGTATGTTCGGGAAGTAGAAAAGCAGCTGGGTGTGGAGCATTCCTGCTTGCTGGCGACAGCTTATGAGTGTGGAGTACCGATATATACGTCTTCTCCAGGAGATAGCTCAATTGGGATGAACGTGGCAGCTTTAGCTTTGGAAGGTTCGCAGTTGGTGATAGATCCATCAATTGATGTAAATGAGACGGCTGCGATCGCATATAATGCCCGTGAATCAGGAGGTAAAAGTGCAGCTGTAATTCTCGGTGGCGGTAGTCCCAAAAACTTTTTGCTCCAAACCCAACCGCAACTTCACGAAGTCTTAGGACTAGAAGAACGAGGACATGATTTCTTTGTGCAGTTTACCGATGCGCGTCCAGATACAGGCGGTTTGTCTGGAGCAACCCCATCGGAAGCCGTCAGTTGGGGTAAGATTGACCCCGAAGAGTTACCTAACACAATTGTTTGTTATACCGATAGCACGATCGCTCTACCACTGGTGACAGCATACGTCTTGAACAAATGCCAACCTCGTCCCCTGAAGCGTATATACGACAGGCGAGAAGCCATTTTCGACAAACTGCAAAAAGATTATCTCGCAGCCAAAACCCGACCATCCGATCAGATTCCAGCAGCAGTGGCAGAAAATGCTTCACAGCAAACAGCGACTTATCCCTGTGGTCGGCTGATTCCCAATGCTCACTAGGGGAGTCTTGTAAACTTAAGTCAAATCGGCGGTTAGAAAGCGCGTCTACACGAGACTTTACCCATCTCTGTGGGTTTCAAACCCTCAATTTTGTATTAGTCCACGGAGGTGGACTTTGTTTGTGTAGCCGCGAACTCCATTCGCCTTAACTCTAGTACATCAGATTAAAACCTCACCCCGATAAAGATGTGCTTTATCGGGGTGAGGTTAATTTGTACCTCATTCTTATTAGGAAACGTTATAAGTTAGTTACTCAAACTTACTCAGTGCGATCGCTATCTTGACGATGAAAGCATTTTGCTTTCAACCCAGATTCCGCACCATAACTGTCAAATAGGGGTTTTACGGAAGATTTACTCTATAAATACCAATGACATGATGTTTTTGGAATCGTTGTCGCAAGAATTAAAGAAGGAACTCTCAACAATTGCGCCATTCATTTTTTAACTTAACTTAATGGGCGAAATTGCGTAGATACGCAGCAGATGGTCGTTAGACATCGCTCTGACTTTCCCGGAGGCGATCGCGCCTATTTTAGATTTGGCTGGGTAAGGTCAACAAGTAATAGACTAGTTACGTAGAAGCAATAAGCTGCTTTGCGATCGCTCGGCGTTGAACCAGAACCATAATCTTGACAAAAAATCAACTATTTATTCACATCCAGCAACCGCGAAGTTTCTAACCGACTCATCCACTTCTTTAAATAAACTTGATTACCTATTTCCTCACTTGGATCTTTAGTATCCAAAGGATAAGGCATCAGTCCCAAAATCGTTGCTGTCGTCACGCAAAACATCGATTTTTGGAAACTTATGCATATTTGTACCCGCAAATCATCTTCACCCCGAAGACTGCGACGATAAATTTCGTGCAAATACTCTGGAAGATAATGACGCATATCCTGCATCAACAAGGTAGGAGGAATACCCGCGCCGCCGATGGGTAAGGGGTCGGCATACAATGCGCCATATTGAAATCGAGTTTGATCTAGGGGAATTTGATATCCTTGGGCGTTGTATGAAACTGTACCGTGGAAAGGAGTTCCCCGGAAGAATACTGCTTCTACATAAGGTATTGCTGTATCTGCTAAGAAGGTCAAACCAACGCTTTTGGGAATGATTTCATAGACTTCATCCCGAATTTTGACGGCGTAGGTAATTGGGTTTGATGCATTTGCGACTAACGCTGTTTTAATGTGGTCTACAACTTCGGGAATCGATTTGATTTCGCCTTGGTCGTAGCGGTCTGATAAGTTGAGGAACATATCAGCCATTACTCGCCAGAATTGACCTAAACCGGTGTAGTAAGCAGAGACGCGCAAGAGTTCTGTTAAGAAATCTGGAAACAGTTGGTTAATACCCGGAATTAAGAGATTATTTTTAAATTTTGCGGCGATAACGGCTTGCGCTCTTTCTTGAAATTCTTTTGTATCTAAATACGTATCTAGTCCACCGCCACCGTGCCACATCATGCCTTTCATGCAATATTCGGCATATTCAAAATTAATTCGGTCATGCCACCAGTGACGGAGTAATTTCTGAAAAGAAACCTCTCCATTAAAGTATTTAAAAAATGGGAAAAATACTAAAAACTGATGCTCGGCAATATAGTTAAGATTTTTTGAGTAGGCATCTAAAACTACGCCATAGCTTTTAAGAATGCCAACTACTTCCAGCACATTTTCTGGACTATCGGGGAGTAATGCCTCTCCTTTTTGCAGACGTTCAATATACTCAGCTAAGGGATTGTGAGTAGCTTTCTTTTTAATAGTTATCATTGCAATCTCTCCAAAAGGCATTAGTCATTAGTTATGGGCATTGGGCATTAGGCACTTGTACTGAGCGAAGTCGAAGTATTGGGCATTGGGCAGGTTATTCTCCTTGTCCCCTTGTCCCCTTGTCCCTAATCTCCAGGCTTGATTGCTTTATCCAAGGACACTGTTGCTACTACGTTTTGAGTATTTACCATTGCTGTAATTGTTGGTTCACTCCAGCGCACTAACCAACTAGGTTGAATGCCGAAAATCACAATCAGCACAGCTAAAATTGCAGCTGGGGCGCGATCGCTCCAATAGACACGCGGTAAGTTGGTAACTGATGCAGACAAGCGTCCAAAAAAGGCGCGGTTGACGAGAATTAAAAAGTAAACTGCTGTTAAACCTGTACCAATCATACATAGCAGCGTTTGCACTGGGAAAACTGGAAAACTACCCCGATAAACTACGAATTCGGAAATAAACCCGATCATTCCCGGTATACCAGCACTAGCCATGACTCCGACAATCATCAAGCTACCGATTACCGGCATACCGCGTTCTGGGTTCAGCAATCCTTGGATGACTTCTAAATCACGGCTTCCGGCTTTTTTATACACAACCCCTACCAACAAAAACAGCATTGCCGAAATCAAGCCGTGGCTAATCATTTGCATCACAGCACCCAAAACACTTAAAGGTGTGGCCGCCGCCGCCGCTAAAAGCACGTAACCCATGTGTCCAATGGAACTGTACGCCACCATTTTTTTCATATCCGTTTGAGCGATCGCGCAGGATGCACCATACAGTACACTGACTACTGCCCAAGTCGCTAACCAAGGAGCCACATAAGCCCAAGCTTCTGGTAACAAGTTCATGCCAAACCGCAGTAAGCCGTAACTTCCCAACTTCAACAGCACCCCTGCCAACAACACTGAAATCGGTGTGGAAGCTTCAACGTGAGCATCTGGCAACCAAGTATGAAAGGGAACTAAGGGAATTTTAATCCCAAAACCTACCAAAATTCCCGCTAGCAATAAAAGCTGTGTTGCTAGAGGTAAAGTGGTAGCGTTCAAGGTTGCTAGTGCAAAGTTAGAGGAACCACTCAGCCAAACCATGCCGAGGAAACTTGCTAAAATCAAGATTCCGGAAACGGCTGTATAAATGAGAAATTTTGTCGCAGCATAACCCCGTTTTGCTCCACCCCAAATAGCTATCAACAGATATAAGGGAATTAGTTCCAATTCGTAAAATAGGAAAAATAGCAGTAAATCTTGTGCCAGAAACGCTCCAGTTACCCCAGCGCATAATACTAGTATCAAAGAATAATAAAATTTCGGACGCTGTAAGGATTCATCGCTGCTGTAAATGGCAATGCAAGTTAATAGTCCATTTAAAACCAGCAATGGCAAAGATAAACCATCTATTCCCAGGTTATAATTCAAGCCTAAAACATCTATCCAAGGTATAGACTCGGCAAACTGTTGAGTGATTTCCCCTGGATGGAACTGAATTGCTAGTACGATTGTCCACAAGAAAGCGATACTGGCAAAGACCAAAGCCACCCCACGGGCGAATTTCCCACTGATGCCAGAGGGTGAGAAACCAATTAAAGCTGCGCCGATTAACGGCACTAGAATTAAAACACTAAGCATAGATAGAATTCAGGTAAGGGGAGATGAGGGAGAATAATAAATCCTAGATTACCTATTTGTTCCTTGGCGTCCTTGGCGTCCTTCTCTAACGAGACGCTACGCGTTCACGTAGTGTCTCGTAGAGAAGGCGGTTCCTTAAAAAATTAGGTATTCTGACAGAACTATAGGAGTAACTGCTAACTCAGTTAAAAAGGTAATTTATCTAGTAAACCCGATGACCAGCTGATGAAAAAACCCAGGACGCTGACAACTGCTAGGATGGTCAACATATAGCCCTGAGATTGCCCAGAAATGCTGTACTTTAAAGTTTGTCCGCCGATAATTGTGGCAAACCCAACCAAGTTTACTAAACCGTCAACCAAGTAGCGATCGCTCCAAGCTGAAACTTTAGATAGCAGTGCTACTGCACTCACTACGGTTACACGATAAACTCGGTCAATATAAAAATCATAACCTAACAAGTCTTGCATAAATCTCCACGTCAAGATTCTCGATCTTGACCAAGCTTTGTGCAGATAAAGTGTAGACCCTACACCTACTCCCACGACGGTAGAAGCAAACAAGGCTAACGCCACATACCAATTAATACTTTCCCAATCGGGTAGTAAGTACCATTGCTGTAACATCAGAGGTAAAAGCAGAGTCAATACTGTCAGAATCACCATTGGTAAGGCCATCTGCCAACCAACTTCTGGGGTGCGACGGGTCTTTTGTTGCGGTTTACCCCAAAATACTAATCTGAATACTCTGGTCAAATTCAATGCTGTCAAGCCATTGACTAATAATAAAACCCCAATCACCCAAGGACTAATATTCACAAAACCGTCAGCCCATGATAGCATTGCCCAGAAGCTTCCCAATGGTAGCAATGTTACCATCCCGGCTGAACCCACTACAAAGGCTATGGTGGTGGCTGGCATCCGTGACCATAGACCGCCCATTTCTGTTAAATCTTGGCTTTGGGTAGTTAAGATTACTGAACCGGAACTCATGAATAATAATGCTTTGGCGATCGCATGAGTTAACAGCAACATCAAGGCTACACCCCCTTGCTGCAACCCCACCGCCAAAAACGCTAAGCCCATGTATGCACTGGTGGAATGAGATAGCGATCGCTTAATGTCTATTTGTGCTAAGGATACTAATGTTGCCCCAATTGCTGTCACCGTGCCCATGACTACCAAGGCATTCAAGGCAACTGGCGATAGTGCTAACAATGGTTGAAATTTATAGAGTAAATAAGCACCACCCGCTACTACCAGCGAGTTCCGCATTACTGAGGCGGGGTTAGGGCCTTCCATAGCCTCATCTAACCAGAGGTGCAGTGGAAATTGGGCACATTTACCAGCAGGTCCAGCAATTAACGCCAACCCCAGCAACGTCGATGTCATTGGGCTTAAATTAGCTGTTTGCGCCCACTCATATAAATCCGAAAAGTTCAAACTGCCGGCTAAGGTGGAAAGCGTCACCACAGCCATCAGCAGCAACAAGTCTCCCACCCGTTTAGTCCAAAACGCATCTCGTGCCGCCGTCACTACTAAAGGTTGAGCATACCAGAACCCCACCAGCAAGTAAGTCGAAAGCGTCAGGAGTTCCAAAAGGGCATAGCTGAGAAACAAAGAATCACTAATCGCTAGACCACTTAGCGCTGCTTCAAAAAATCCCAGCAGCGCAAAAAAACGTGCCAACGACCAGTCCTTTTCCATGTAACCCAGAGCGTAAACTTGTGTCAGTAGGCTTAACCCCGTAATTAAAACTGTTGCCCCAATACTGACTGCTGAGAGTTCCAAGGTAAAAGATAAGTCTAAATCAGCAGCTTTGAACCAGTTGACCAGTAACTTTTCTGGTTCTCTATCCCAGATATTTTTAAATACAAACAGGCTATGGGCAAAAGCTAAAACAGTCGTCAGCAAGTTGATATATGCCGCAGGTCTTGGCCCTGTTCGTTGAATTATTCTCAGTCCCCACGGCAAGGTCAAAATTGCGCCCCATAAGCTATAAAAAGGCACAAACCAACTTGTTGAAAATAGAAATTGATTCATTTAAATTTCCCTTGACGACTCAGCCTTGATTTTAAAAAAATTTAAACCAATTTTTAATATAAATTAATTTACCAAAACATCAATATTTTATTATTTTTTCAACTAAATTCCCGCAAGTACTTTTACTTAATTTACCCGATTAAACATAAGTAAAATATAACTTTACATAAGTAAAAGCATTTACTGGCTTAACTTAACCTCCGGTTTTAAATTTTTATTTCTAATTTGACCAAAGTAATTTATAGGAGATATTTGAAAAAATTATCTATTTTTCACCTAGTCGTTGTAAATCTAACAAGATTTGACAAAAGATAGAGATAGCAAAACATACAGCCGTTGTTCGTCCCTCGCCAGATGGGGTTAGCCTTAGTTATGAATGTCCTTTTCTAAATGTGATAAAGAAATTATAAAGCATAAGTGGCGTCTCAAGGAATTAGTGAACTTTTATTGCCCGGAAACACTAGATAAATATTTGTTAAGTTTTTTAAAACTTTCTTATCATAAACTATTATAGTAATTTATATTGCCAGGGACGCCAAGCTTTACTATGCTTAATTTGGAAGTGTTTTCTTAGCTTTAAGATCAAGCTCTCCCCGTCAAAAATTTCAAACAACAGTACTGATTAGATTCATTTTGTAGGAGTTCTGCGATGCCAATTGCAGTTGGGATGATTGAAACGAAGGGCTTTCCAGCAGTAGTAGAAGCTGCTGATGCGATGGTGAAAGCCGCCCGTGTCACTTTAGTAGGCTATGAAAAAATTGGTAGCGCTCGTGTCACCGTGATCGTTAGGGGAGATGTATCGGAAGTCCAAGCTTCTGTAGCAGCTGGGGTTGAAGCCGCAAAAAGAGTCAATGGTGGTGAAGTGTTATCCACTCACATCATTGCTCGTCCTCACGAAAACCTGGAATACGTCTTGCCGATACGTTACACAGAAGCTGTGGAACAGTTCCGTACTTAAAAGCTGTTTAAACAAAGTAATTAACGCTCTTTGCCTGATTCAGCATCACTTTTGTCCAATGCTAAAAACTTTCAAATAGGGATTAAAACTAATGTCAATTGCAGTAGGAATGGTTGAAACGCTAGGCTTTCCAGCAGTCGTAGAAGCTGCTGATGCAATGGTGAAAGCTGCCCGCGTCACTTTAGTAGGCTATGAAAAAATCGGTAGTGGTCGAGTTACAGTGATTGTCCGGGGTGACGTGTCAGAAGTGCAAGCTTCTGTGGCCGCAGGAGTTGAATCTGTAAAGCGAGTCTTTGGCGGACAAGTGTTATCGACTCACATCATTGCTCGTCCTCATGAGAACTTAGAATACGTCCTGCCAATTCGTTATACCGAAGACGTAGAGCAGTTCCGCGAAAATGTCAATGCAATTCGTCCTTTCGGTAGAAGACCGTAATTTGTAATGCAAGTTGCCAAAGTTCGCGGCACAGTAGTTAGCACCCAAAAAGACCCAAGTCTTAGAGGTGTCAAACTACTGTTGTTACAATTAGTGGACGAAGATGGAAACATCCTCCCACAATACGAAGTAGCAGCAGATACTGTCGGAGCCGGAGTAGATGAGTGGGTACTTGTCAGTCGTGGCAGTGCCGCTCGTCAAATTCTGGGAAACGAGCAGCGTCCATTAGATGCAGTAGTAGTAGCGATCATAGATACCATTCACGTTGAAGATCGCGTTATTTACAGCAAAAAAGATCAATATCGATAGTTATTTAGTCATTAGTCATTAGTCATTGGTATTAGCTAAAGACAAATGACAACTGACTAATGACTAACTTAATAGAGGAGGAATCTTGCGATGGCAGTCCGCAACACGGCGGCACCCCCAACCCCGTGGTCGAGGAATTTAGCTGAACCCAAAATCCATGAAACTGCCTTTGTACATTCATTTTCCAATGTGATTGGGGATGTAAGGTTAGGTGCAAATGTAATCGTTGCTCCGGGAACTACGATTAGAGCGGATGAAGGCACACCTTTTTATATTGGTGAAAACACGAATATTCAAGATGGTGTTGTGATTCATGGGTTGGAAGAAGGTCGAGTAATTGGCGATGACCAAAATAAATACTCGGTGTGGGTTGGCAAAAATGCCTGCATTACCCACATGGCTTTAATTCACGGACCAGCTTATGTTGGGGAGAATTCCTTCATTGGCTTTCGCTCTACGGTGTTCAATGCCAGGGTGGGTGCAGGTTGCATCGTGATGATGCACGCTTTGATTCAAGATGTAGAGATTCCCCCAGGTAAATATGTACCTTCGGGAGCGATAATTACTCACCAGCAACAAGCTGACCGTTTGCCAGATGTGCAAGATCAGGATAAAGAATTTGCTCATCATGTGGTTGGAATTAATCAAGCACTGCGAGCGGGTTATCTCTGTGCTGCGGATAGCAAATGTATAGCACCCATTCGGGATGAGATTGCTAAATCTTATACAGGTAGTAGTATTACTGTCTTAGAGTTGGAAAGGAGTAGTGAAGTGTCGAGCAATAGCTTGGGTGCAGAAACAATAGAGCAGTTGCGCTATCTATTGGAGCAAGGGTATAAGATTGGTACGGAACACGTAGACCAAAGACGGTTTCGCACGGGTTGTTGGACTAGTTGCCAGCCAATTGAACCGCGATCGCTCGGTGAAGCGATCGCAGCATTAGAAAGCTGTGTGAGAGAGCATAGCGGCGAGTATGTGCGGCTGTTTGGCATTGACAAAGGTAGACGGCGCGTATTAGAAACCATCATCCAACGTCCAGATGATGATCTTAAACCAGCTACCAGCTTTAAGGCACCTGCTAGTCGTGGTAATGGCAGTTATAGCAGCAGTAATGGTAATGGTAACGGTTCTAGTAGTGGCAAAATTAATGGTGAAGCTGTAGATCAAATCCGTCAACTTTTGGCAAGTGGTTACAAAATTGGCATGGAACACGTAGATGAGCGTCGCTTCCGAACTGGTTCCTGGACTAGTTGCAAGCCAATTGAAGCAACTTCCATAAATCAAGTAATCTCCGGCTTAGAAGAATGTATTGAAAGCCATCAAGGCGAGTATGTGCGTTTAATCGGCATTGATACCAAAGCCAAACGGCGGGTATTGGAGACGATTATCCAACGTCCAAATGGTCAAGTAGCCTCATCTGGCAGTCAGAAATCATTTACTAGCAGTGCAGCACCCTATGCTACAGCAACAGCTACCAGTAGCCGCTTGAGTACTGAAGTAGTAGAACAACTGCGGCAATTATTGAGTAGTGGATATAAAATTAGCATTGAACACGTAGATGAACGGCGGTTCCGTACAGGCTCCTGGACTAGTACCGGTCAAATTCAAGCCTCCTCAGAAAGAGAAGCGATCGCAGCCATAGAAGGACACCTTGGCGAATATCCAGGGGAATATGTCCGCTTAATTGGGATTGACTCCAAAGCCAAACGGCGGGTATTGGAGACGATTATCCAACGTCCAAATGGTCAAGTAGCCTCATCTGGCAGTCAGAAATCATTTAGCAGTGCCCCCACTGCAACAGCAACAGCAACAGCTACCAGTACCCGCTTGAGTACTGAAGTAGTAGACCAACTCCGGCATTTATTGGCTGGCGGCTCTAAAATTAGCATTGAGCACGTAGACCAACGACGGTTCCGTACAGGTTCCTGGACTAGTACCGGTCAAATTCAAGCCTCCTCAGAAAGAGAAGCGATCGCAGCCGTAGAAAGGCAGATCGCCGAATATCCTGGGGAATATGTGCGCTTAATTGGTGTTGACCCCAAAGCCAAGCGTCGGGTACTGGAAACGATTATTCAACGACCTTAAAGAGTTGGGAGTCGGGAATTTTTTCCACCACTGACTACTCCCCATAATAGGGAGTAGGAAATAGGGAATTTTAATATCCACCACTCCCCAATTCCCCACTCCCCAATTCCCCACTCCCCATTCCCCATTCCGGCTTCCGAGGTTAAAATTTCCATGTCTGTGCCGCTACCGCACCTCAGCAATAAATTTGATTCTTACATTAGTGGTGAGGTGAGTATTCATCCAAGCGCGGTACTTGCACCTGGGGTAATACTCCAAGCGGCTGTAAACAGCAAAATCATCATTGGGCCAGGGGTCTGTATTGGTATGGGAGCCATTCTCCAAGTCCATGAAGGAACCCTAGAGGTAGAAGCAGGCGCAAACCTGGGGGCCGGTTTTTTGATGATTGGTAAGGGCAAAATTGGAGCAAATGCTTGCATTGGTTCGGCGACAACAGTTTTTAACTATTCAGTTGAACCTGGACAAGTAATTCCATCGGGTTCGATTTTAGGAGACACCAGTCGGCAGATTGACCAAACAAAGCAACTGGAACCATCTCCAAGTAACCCAGCTTCTACAAATACACCACCGCCGAAGGAAGAGGAAAATGGCTTAGGTGGAGTTAAAGAAAAGGTAATTTCCTCAACTAACTTTTCAGCTTCGGCTTTTGTAGATTTCAAACAAAATAAGTCGATTTCTTACTTTAAATCTCCCGTCACTCCAGAAAAACAGTCTCCTCCTGTGGAAGAACCGACTAAAGATGCTGACTCCAGCTTGGAGGAAGCCGCCCAAGAGTCTACAGAACATGACTCAGACCCCGGTCAGCTAGCCACAGAATCGCCTAACGGTTTCGGGTCTCAGATTTATGGGCAAGGCAGCATACACAGACTCTTGACTACATTGTTTCCTCATAGACAATCCTTGAGCAACCCAAACTCTGACAATCAGTCCGAGTAAGTGTTAATTGTAAGTTGTCGGCTTTTTCGGTATCTTGGAGAATTCATCATGGAAACATATAATCAACGGTCTCTCAATACCAGCCAGGGAGCGCATAGTTACGAAACCTACGAGGATACTGCTTTGGGTTTAGTTTCTACCCGCAGCTTTCCAGCGATCGTTGGTACGGCGGATATGATGCTGAAATCGGCAGGAGTTCACTTAGTTGGGTATGAAAAAATTGGTAGCGGTCATTGTACTGCGATCGTCCGGGGTGGAATTGCTGACGTGCGTCTGGCTGTAGAATCAGGTGTGCAAACGGCTGAACAGTTTGGTCAGCTGATTTCTAGTTTAGTGATTCCCCGACCTTATCCCAACCTAGATATAGTGCTTCCGATCACAACTCGTTTAACTAAATTGATGCAGGAGGGCAATTACAGCCGTCTGAGTAATCAAGCAATTGGTTTGGTAGAAACGCGAGGATTTCCAGCGATGGTGGGAGCGTGTGATGCCATGCTGAAAGCTGCTGATGTTCATTTGGCAGCCTATGAAAAAATTGGTGCGGGTTTGTGTACAGCGATTATTCGCGGTTCCGTAGCAAATGTGGCGGTAGCTGTGGAAGCGGGAATGTTTGAGGCAGAACGCATTGGGGAATTGAATGCAGTGATGGTAATTCCCCGACCTCTGGACGAAATGGAGTTAACCTTGCCATTAGCAAGTTGCTGGATAGAAGAACGTCAAGCGTTAAACTTGCCTGTGAATATTAAAGAACAAGTTGCCCAAATCGAGGTACTAAGATTACCAGACTTAACCAAGCTAAATACAAAAGTTACGGAAGAATTATGGAATGATGAATGATGAATTTGGAAAAATCCTCATTCAGCATTCATCGGGAAATAGAAGGCATCTTACGCTCTTATTGTTCTGATAATAGCTTCTTCAATCCATAAGTAAAATACCTTTATTTAAATAGAAATAATAGAGTTTTGTCTATAATAGAACTCGTAACTTTCTGTGAGCATCGGTATATCATTTGCCAGTCTTCAGCAATACTAGTTTTATATCTATTAATCCTTATATACAGGAGAATCACCTTTGAACCAAGCGACGCTGCACCAGTTAAAGGTGTTCGAGGCGGCGGCACGGCATAGTAGCTTTACTCGTGCTGCTGAGGAATTGTTTCTCACCCAACCTACCGTTTCTATGCAGATCAAGCAACTCACAAAATCGGTAGGGTTGCCATTATTTGAGCAAGTGGGAAAGCGGTTATATCTAACGGAAGCCGGACGGGAATTATTTGTTACTTGTCGGCAGATTTTTGAGAATATAGCCCAGTATGAAATGAAGGTGGCAGATTTAAAAGGGCTAAAACAGGGACAATTACGCTTGGCAGTGATTACAACAGCAAAATACTTTATTCCACGTTTGTTAGGGCCGTTTTGCGAACTTTATCCAGGGATTGATATCTCGCTGCAAGTAACAAATCACGAACAAATTTTGGAACGGATGAGTCAGAATCTGGATGACTTATATATCATGAGTCAAATTCCAGACAATATAGATGTGACTTGTGAACCATTTTTAGAAAACCCTTTGATAGTCTTTGCACCGATTAATCATCCGTTATCCAAGGAAAAAAATATTCCGATACAACGCCTGTCTAACGAACCTTTTATTATGCGGGAACCAGGTTCAGGAACTCGTCGCGCCGTGCAAAGGCTATTTGAAGAACAAGAGGTGAGGGTAAAAGTCAAGCTAGAATTGGGAAGTAATGAAGCAATTAAACAAGCGATCGCAGGTGGTTTAGGAATTTCTGTTTTATCCCGTCATACTTTACTATTAGACTCTTCAGAGTTTAGCATTTTAGATGTACAACACTTTCCGATTCAGCGAAATTGGTACATGGTTTACCCATCTGGCAAGCAGCTATCGATCGTCGCTCGTGCCTATTATGAGTATCTACTAGCTGCGGCAAAGAATTTTGTACAGCAAAAGGCTGATACTACTTCTAGTACGCTTGAACCAACTCCCGGTTCAAATAACTCGTAATTATGAATTATGAATTATGAATTACAAATTACCTAAAGGGGTTGACGGTTAGACCGGGAAGCATTGACAATTAACCAGCAGAATCATTATAAATGGGGGAAAACTGGCAGTGGTTAACCCGGAAATACCGTCTTGGCGCAAAACAGTACAAAGCGAGATTGTAGCTGTGAGTGTATATTCTGACAGAGCATTGGTTACACGGCGAGGTGTAGTTGATTTAACAGGAATTGAACAGGAATTAGTAATTACTCCAGTGCCACTGACTCTAGAAACTGAGTCTGTCAGGGTTAGTGGTGCAGGTACGGTAGGGGTGCGCTTGGTGGGAGTTAGTAGCGATCGCATTTACACCACTGAACCTGTAGCGGAGCGAGTAGCATATTTAACAAGGCAAATTCAGCAATTAGAAGCAGAAAAACGCCATTTGCAAGCCCAAGTTGATGCTTTAGCATTGCAGTCTAGTTTTATCGAAGGCTTACGGGAAAAAACAGAGGAACCATTTTCAGTGAGTTTGTCTCGCAGAAATCTCAGCCTCAGTGAAACTTTAGATTTCCTTAACTTTCTTGGAAGCCAGTATAGTGAGTATGCGATCGCATCTGGGGAGTGCAAAACCCAGCAGCAGGAATTAGACAAACAACTGCAATCACTCCGCACCTCATTGCAAAAAATCCAAACACCCCATCCTAAAGAGAGTTTTAACTTAGTTGTAGCAGTTGAAGTTACGGGTGAAGGCAAATTTGAATTAGAGCTATCATACTTAGTGAATCGCGCTAGTTGGACTCCGCTTTATGACTTGCGCTTTACCACTACCAGCGATATTGTGCATCTAAGCTACCTTGCAGAAATTACCCAAAGCAGTGGCGAAGATTGGATTGGTGCAAATCTCACCCTTTCTACCGCTAAACCGGGATTAGGTACACTTCCACCCAAACTTGAACCCTGGTATATTGATGCGCCACTTCCTCAAAGAGTGCGACGAAGATTTGAAGCCCAGCCACCACTGCTGCCTAGCATACCAGAACCGCCCGCTTCTACTGCCAGAGCAGATTGGGAAGAACAAGACGAAGTTACAGAGGATAGTCTGATTCCAGCAGAAACCGTGACAGCAGAAGTATCCAAAAAAGGAAGTGTAGTTACCTTCAAATTGAATGGTGGCGGTAACATTCCTAGTGATGGCGCACCCCATAAAACTACAATTTTCAATGATGATTATCCTTGTAGCTTTGATTATGTGGCAATGCCACGCTTGGTAAGCTTTGCTTATTTGCAAGCTAATGTGAAAAATAGTCCCAACGGTGCAACTTTGTTACCAGGTAAAGCGAATATTTTCCGCGACAATGTTTTTATTGGGACAACTCAGTTAGATAATATTGCACCAGGGCAAGAGTTTAAACTGAATTTAGGAATTGACGAAGGTTTAAAAATTGAGCGCGATTTAGTTGAGCGTGTGGTAGATAAAAGATTGATTAGCAACCAGCGCCGGATTACTTATACTTATCGATTGATAATTACTAACTTACTCGACAAAGAAATAAATCTGAAACTAACTGAACAATTGCCGATTAGCCGCAACGAGCAAATTAAGGTGCGCCTCAGTCGCAGCAACCCACAAATTCAACTTGGTGAAATGGGGATTTTAGAATGGCAGTTAACTCTTCCACCACAGGAGCGAAGAGAGATATATTACCAGTTTAATGTTGAACATCCGCCGGAATTAACAGTGGTTGGGTTAGATATTTAAAGTCGAATGCGATTTTGCTTGCGGAAAACACCAAAATAAGTAAGTCGAATGCCATTTTCAGTAAGTCGAATGTCATTTTACTTGCGGAAAACAACAAAATGAGTAAGTCAAATGCGATTTTACTTGCGGAAAACAACAAAATGAGCAAGTCAAATGCGATTTTGTGAAAGCATTTAGGTATTTTGAGAAAGCAATCAGGTATTTTACAGCTATTTTCAGGTAAATAGACCATGCGGTAGGGGCACAGCAATGCTCATTGGTGTCAACTTAAGCAAAAAGGAACCATAGGATGTAATCTAAGAACATCGGAATTGATGTTCTTACTGATACATCATGAGTAGCAAACGTCCAGCAAGAACAGGAAACCCAGATCTGCCGCAGCAAAAGCATGTACCAGCGCCGCCAATAGAGCAAATAGAGAAAGAACTATTTTCATTACTGTCGCCAACAAGCTTTAAACCATTAAAGTTTT
>NZ_JBALCE010000115.1:0-9879 GCF_036919815.1 Nostoc sp. | reverse complement strand
ACGAAACAGGCGGTGGCGGCTAGCAGGGTGGGGATCATGATTACGCCGAACCAACCGATGTAGATCCGGTTGTTGGTGCTGGTGATCCACTCGCAGAATCGATCCCATACGTTGGCGCTTTCACGACGTTGTAAGGTTGTTGTCATCGTTTTATAATTGCGGTTGTTTATGAATCAGGCGGTTTTGTCTTTGCCTGTGAAAATACTTTACACTACTTTACAAATTTTAATCAAGTTTTGTTACTTCAGTAAAGCTGATACAAGTTATTAGTTTTGCTTATTTAAGAGTTATATTTTAGTATTTGCGGGTGTTCCAACTACATAGATAGGACTTACGCAAAACTACACGCGGTAGGGGCAATACCCTGCGGTCAGCTAAAGCTACATGAATTGCCCCTACCTAAAAATTAGGATTTCGGCTATTGTTTGCGTAAGTCCTGATAAAATGTTGAGCCGTGGCTAGATATTTCACATCAATTCAAGGCATTACTTCTTTACTAAAAAATATGCTGTAGCATAGTCTGGCAATTGCGTGATCTGCTGCCCGAATTCTTTTTTATTCTTAAAAATACCTGCCAAAAAATCAAGTTGATAAAGATTAGGTAAAAATGCTCCGCCTGTATCGGCGATGACTCCCATTTGCAGATGTTTGCGACCACCTTGAGTATGCTCAATCACAATCACTTTACCTAAACCGATATTCAAAACATCTCCAGCAAAAGTGACTCCAGGTTTGATAGAAATTTTTGCATCTATTTTGTATCCATAGCCTTTAATAGCATCAACTTCTCGAAAATACCAATAACGCTTTTGGGCTGTTGCTTTCAATCCGCGAATATAAGACATTCCATTATTTCTATCAACATTAAAAAATGCCTGATAACCATCCGTAAAATTAATCAGTATTGTTCCTTCCATAATTGCTTCTTCTAAGCCATTCCTGGTTAGATAAGCGAGAGTTGTAACTTTTCCAGATTCTCTCCCACCTGGTTCATAAATACCCGACAAAACATCTTGCTTTGTGTATCGAGTGTAGAACTTATCGTTATTAGAGTTGTCTTTTAAGCTATAAATCGGTATATTATAAGTAGAGGTTTTCTTGCGAGAACCGGAGTGAGTAAAGACAGCATATTTGGTAATTCGTAATTGTTTTTGCTGTTTATTATTTTGGTTGTAAGCAGACCATTTAATAACTCGAAAATTGCTATTGATAAATTTAGGGTCTTGTAAACGAGTCGCTCGATTATTCGCAACATCCTCCTTTAAGACAGCAATCATAAAATCCAAAGTTTTCAGAACATCTGGCAGAGTAACTCCTTGAGTAGCAAGTATTCCTGTACGCAGAATATCTGGGTCTTCTGAAGAGTAATCTTGAAAATATTTTCTAGTATTGACGAGAACGGTTAATAAATCTCCTTGATTGAAGCTAACCTTACTACTTGGCAGTTTAACTGGAGTAACAATCTGGCTGCCATTAATACTAAATTTATATTTTTTGAACTCATCGACAACTGGATAGGGTGCAGATGCTGCTAACAAATCCTGCCGAGATGAAAAGGCGTTTTGCTTTTCGATAATCTGCTCAGATATTTGTTGAGTAACAAAAGGATTTTGAAAGGTTGAGGTAAGGGAAATCTGTGATTGAAGTGGGGCAAAATTTTCTTGCTGAGTAAAGGACTGATCTTTTTGAGCTAGCTGTTTAGTTTTTGACTGACTATATAGATGGCTACTAGCTAAACTGACAAGTAATAAACCAGTACAACTTACTGTAATGCGAAATTTTTGGTTAAACAAGATATTCATAACTTGGAAAATAAATTCCTGTTGTCTTTTACTATTTTGAGTTTTGAATTGTTTAAGTTTCAATCACCTCACGCACTAATTGCGCCAACTTTTCGGCACTATCGGGAACTGCGATCGCATGAGCTTTTTCTGCCATCTTTGCTAATTCTGGCGGTGACTGCAACAAATTCAACACAATACTTTGCAATCCTTGTGTCGTCAACTCTGATTGCTTCAAAGTTAACGCCGCACCCGATAAAGTAAATACGTCTGCATTGTAAGATTGATGGTCTTCGGCGGCAAAGGGGTAAGGAATCAAAATCGCTGGCGTTCCACACACTGCCAATTCTGTCAAGCTACCTGCGCCAGAACGACTAATAGCAAGAGTTGCGCGTTTCAACAACGCCGCCATATTGTTGTAAAAAGGTAAGGCTATGTACTGTGGATGTTTGAGACTATCTGCTTCTGGATCGCGATCGCCAGTCAAATGTACTATATATACACCAGCATCAAACCAAGCCTGGGCAGATTCACGCACCAATTTATTAATCGCAACTGCACCTTGGCTACCACCAAAGACAACAATTAAGGAAACACCCTCAGGAATGGCTAAATCCAGAGGTGGATTAATTGCCCCATCGAGAAATTGCGTTAGCGAAGCTTCTCTGAAAGAGGCTCGCACAGGAGTGCCAACGTAGACACTTTTGGCACGAGGCAAATACTTAGCAGCTACTTCAAATCCCAAGGCGATGGCATTACACCAAGGGCCGAAAAAGCGAGTTACTTTACCTGGTAAGGCGTTAGATTCGTGAAAAATCACGGGTAAACCGAGGGAACGCGCCGCAATGACGGCAGGCCCAGCAATGTAACCCCCTGTGGTAAACACCCCTTGAAAATTTCCCTGTTTTAGAATTCGTCTAACTTCCAGAATCGAAAGGGCGAGTTTACCCAAGACGCGAATCGAGGATAGTCCAAACCCTTGCTGAAACCCTTCAACTGCAATAGTATTCAAGGGATACTGTTTGGGGACAAGTTGAGTTTCTAACCGATTGGGTACTCCCAGCCATTCTATTTGATAATCTGGGAGTTTCTCTGCCAGTGCGATCGCTGGAAACAAATGTCCACCAGTCCCACTGGCGGCAATTAATAATCGTATCGGTGCGTTTGCCATCAAACCTTTACCGTTTAGCGCCTAGCTTAACTAAGATAAAACAATTTCCTTACTTTCTCTAATCAAATCAGTAAATTCTTACCAATGACTAACATTATTACCGCCTTAGTGAAACGCCAACTTAGATTTCCAGCAAGTATCGGGTTGATTTCCTTCCTGCTGACACTTGGTTTAACAAGTGGTTGGCAACGCACTCAAGCGACGACACCACAACAATTAGTCCAAGCCACTACAGCCCAAAATGCACCAGCCGAACTGAAAAACCTGTTGACGCAAGTTGATGCTGCCGCCAGCCGGGGCGATGTCAAAGGGGTGTTGCAATTCTACAGCCCCAATTTCACTCATGGGGATGGATTAAACCTCCAAACTATGGAAAAGTCTTTGATTTCACTTTGGCAACGATATCCCAAATTGCAATACAGTACGAAACTGCTATCTTCAAAATCTGAAGCCAATGGGATTATTGCCGAAACGGAAACACAGATAACTGGCTTACCCTCCGGTAGCGGTAATAATTTGTCTCTTAATGCCACGATTAAATCGCGTCAACGCATTGCAGGCGGGAAAATCGTCCGCCAAGATATTTTGTCAGAACGCACCCTACTTACCTCTGGCAGCAAGCCACCCCAAATTGACATTAAATTACCGCAGCAGGTAAAAGTCGGTCAGAAATATAATTTTGATGCGATCGTCAAAGAGCCACTTGGTGATGATTTTCTACTAGGATCGGCGCTAGAGGAATCTATCCAACCAGATAAATTTATCAACCCCACATCGGTAGATTTGGAATTACTGACATCTGGCGGACTATTTAAAGTTGGACAAGCACCATCTATCCCTGGTAGCCAATGGATTTCTGCTGTCATTCTGCGGGGTAATGGGATGACGATGATAACTCAGCGTCTGCAAGTGGTGAAGAAGTAGTTAGGAGCGATTAATCGCGTCTGTACAGCTTTTTAGTGCGCTACGCTACCGCTAGCGTACTAAAAAGCTGTATGGTGCGTTACCTTTAAGACTAGGACTTACGCATCAAGTACGAAATGTAGGGGCAATACCCTGCGGGAAGCTAAAGCTACATGAATTGCCCCTACGGGAAATCAAGGCTTTCACTGCCTTTTTGCGTAAGTCCTAAAGACATTTGTGTGAGATAAGCTGGAGTTATATTAAAGCCTTTGATAAGTAGCGATATGTCTTTAAATGAACTGCTACCTACTGTAGGTCAACTATCACACCAAGACAAGTTACGCCTCATCCATTTTCTGCTGCTAGCAGTAGCGAAGGAAGAGGGCTGTAATTTAGAGTCTACAGAGTCTACAAATATTAGAAATCCAGAAGATTTACTGCTCAATGAACTGGCATCAACGGTTGCGGTTGTATGGTCTCCTTACGAGGCGGATGAAGCTGCCCAAACATTATCAAACCTTCTTGAGGCAGCGAGAAAAGATGGTGATGCTTGACGGTAAGAGATTTTCTTTCATTGAGCGAAGCAATAGCTTTGGTCTTTCTAGCACTATGCCGTATCTACCACTGACGTTAACCTACAGAACCCCAATTGGTCGCCCTAAATTTTCTCTGTCAGTAACTTGCTAAATCGCTAAATTGTGTATTTAAATTAACACTGGACTCTTGACTTACAATGATATCGTTAAAAAATCAAATCATTTTGATCACTGGTGCAAGTAGTGGTATTGGTACTGCTTGTGCGAGAATCTTCGCTGGTGCGGGTGCAAAACTGATCTTGGCGGCACGACGGTTAGAGCGTTTGCAGCTGCTAGCAGATACTCTCAGTAAAGATTTTAATACTGAATTTCATTTATTAGAGCTAGATGTGCGCGATCGCAGTGCTGTTGAATCTGCTATTTCGACTCTACCCCCCGCCTGGGCTGATATCGACATTCTAATTAATAATGCTGGTCTAAGTCGTGGTTTAGACAAGTTGCACGAAGGCAATTTTCAAGACTGGGAAGACATGATTGATACTAACGTTAAGGGTTTACTTTACCTTTCGCGTTATGTCGTTCCGGGAATGGTGAGTCGCGATCGCGGTCATGTGGTAAATTTAGGTTCCATTGCCGGACATCAAACCTATCCCGGTGGCAATGTCTACTGTGCAACTAAAGCTGCTGTCAGGGCAATTTCTGAAGGTTTAAAACAAGACTTGTTGGGAACGCGGGTACGTGTAACTTCCGTTGACCCTGGTATGGTAGAAACGGAATTTAGCGAGGTGCGCTTTCACGGAGATACTGAACGCGCCAACAAAGTCTACCAGGGAGTTACACCCCTGACAGCAGATGATGTAGCTGATGTGATATTTTTCTGTGTGACGCGATCGCCCCATGTCAATATTAATGAAGTTGTGCTGATGCCTGTTGACCAAGCTAGCGCTACCCTAGTTAACCGACGAACATAAAAGTAAGCCATCACTAAGAAAATTAATTTGTTAACACTCCCAGGGCTTTTGGAAATTTGACCTAAAGCTGTGGGATTCTTGGGTTAAACTTGCCCCTTGTAGAAAAGCCTATTCAAGGTCTTAGTCCCATTCCAGAAAAATATTTCTAAGTCATAAGACTCACCATTAAAGTCAATATTGCCAATCCTCCTAAAATAGCTAAAACTTGAGTAGTTTTGTTACTTTTAGCGAGAATTTCTGAGTAAGATAGTTGATGATTCTGAATTAGTAATATGGAATGGGGATTAAATAGAAAAGGAAATAAACGATTCAAAAGTAAGCGCAGAAAAAAGTTAAGACTCCATAATTGCTTCTGTAGAGGATCTTGATTATATTGCCAAGGATAACTAATTTGTACTAAGCGGATTAAGGCTTTAATATCTGGTTGGCGTAAGCTTTCATAGCGAGGAAGTGCTTGAGAGAGATTATCTTGAGTTGCTGCCAAAATTTCATGGATTTCATAGATATCTTCTAAGGCAGAATTAACGCCTTGTCCAATGTCGGGAGGAAAACAATGAACTGCATCTCCCAATAAAATTACTGCTGTTCCTTGGTTATCTTCAGATTTTCCCCAAATTTGATACAAACCTGAACAATATTGAGGAATAGGAAATTTACCTCCGTCACTAGATGCAAATCTGGCTATTTCTTCAGGAGAAATAATTTTTTCTAGGGGAAGCTGAGGAAATGCTTGTGTCAGGAATTGTTTAACTTCTTCTTTGGTTTCTAATTGCCAGATTTGATGATCTGGGTAGGTAATAATATTCGCCGTTCTTGGTTGATCAGGATTTTTAAAGGGTAATAACCCCAGAGAAATTGCTTTTTTACGCCCTTTAAAAGTAGACCTAATGCTGTAAGCCATTGTAGTTTCTGCTAAATCTTCTTCTGACTCTGATAAGGGAAACTGAGGAGGTAAAGTGAGAACTTTGTATTTTAAACCGGAACTAGCAGAAGGAAATTTTTGCATTTCAAAGGAATGTGATTGATCTTCCATTTGATGAAGAGTTTGACGCACAATAGAACTTAAGCCATCACAACCTACTATCAGAGTAGGAATAAAGCTCAATTTTTCTTGATATTGAGATTGGGTAATAACTTCTAAATGCTCTATATGTTGTTTAATTTCTACACAATCAGTATTAAATAAGACCTGAATCGAATCTTGCCAATGTTGATGAATTTCTTGGTAAAGTAAATCCACAAAAGATGCTCTTGGCAGCCAATAGGCAGTCTTGCGTTTAGAATCAGCAATGGGTAGTTTCGTTGTTTTGCGTGTGCCGTCTTTTTGAATGAGAGTCCAATAAAATTCGGTACTAGAGACACTCAAATCAGCTAGTTTGGCAGTTAGTTCTAACAAATCAGTTAATTTTTGGCCTCGACCATCAATTTGATAACTAAAGGATTTATCTGGTTCGTAATAATCTGCTGATGGCCTTTTTTCAATAACTGTAATATCTTTCCAGCCTCTTTTCGCTAACATTAAAGCTGTGGCTAACCCCGCCGGACCTCCTCCGATAATGACAACATTTTTCTTGTAGGAATTATTCATTAGACCTCTGGGAAAAAAGTTTTGTGGTTATTATTAATCCGTGATGCTTAATTAACCCCCGACATGAACGCCAGGACGCCTGTGAGGATTCTTTTCAGCTCGACGGAGTACTTCACGAGTGACTACAGCAATATCACCCTCCCCAAATAAGATAAAACGCAGTAAGTATTGTATGGGGTTGCCTTCAACCCAGCCGAAGTAGACATGGGGAATCTTACCTGTTTGATCACGAATATAAAGCAGTAAAGCCGCGATCGCATTAGGTACTGCTGCACTCTCAGCCCGGAGAATGCGATAATCACCAACTTGCACCGCTTTTACTTTGATGACATCCGCAAACTCCGAAGCATCTGATACATGAATCTCTAGAAATAGAATTGGATCGTTGGTTGGAATATGGTTATCCTCACGTACCTCTTTCTCTTTCATAAAATACTCTAGGACATCGCCCTTATTCAACCGATTGGCAATTAGCCGTATTGCTCCCTGGCTCTCTTCCGCCAGGAATTGGCGAGCAAGTTCGTCAACTTCGATCCGCTCTGTTCGCAGTTCTGTTGAACGCCAAACACGAGAAACCAGCGAGGTAAAAATGATCGTACCGATGAAGAATCCAGCGATCTTAATGCCTTCTGGTCTTTCGATAATATTAACAACAGTGGTATATAAAAATAACAGTGTGATAATGCCAAAGACGAATTTTGCCCGCTTCTCTCGACGACGGTGGGCTGATAAGGTTACGGCAAAAGCGGCTGAGGTGATTAACACAAGCACACCAGTTGCGTAAGCCCCACCTTGGGCTTCCACATTTGCCCGAAAGATAATTGTGACAACAAAAGCGATCGCTGTATAGACTAAAACTAAAGGTCGTGTTGTTCGTGCCCAATTGGGTGCCATGCCATAGCGTGGTAGATAGCGGGGTACGATATTCAGTAGCCCTGCCATTGCAGATGCACCTGCAAACCACAAAATGAAAATAGTACTTAAATCGTAAATTGTGCCAAAGCCATTGCCTAGATACAGATGTGCTAAATAAGCAAGGGCCCGTCCGTTAGCTTTGCCTCCAGATGCAAATTCTGCGGCTGGAATCAGTAGAGTAGTTATAAAGCTGGTGGTGAGCAAAAAGAAGCTCATAATCACAGCAGCACTGGTGAGCAGCTTACGTGTATTCCGAATCCGCCCTCTGGGATGCTCTTGAGTGTCACTGCTGCTACCTTGAACCAGGGGCATAACGGTTACACCAGTCTCAAAGCCTGACAATCCCAGCGCTAGCTTGGGGAATATCAAAAGAGATATGCCGACTAATATCAAAGGGTTAGAGTCGCGGGCAAAAAGTGCAGTCTGCCAGTTAGCGATCGCTACCGGGTGAGTTAAAATCTGATACAGACCGACGCCAACGACAACGAAGTTTAATAGCAGATAAACTGCCACGAAAACTACTGCAATCCCAATCGCTTCTCGGAAACCTTTCAAGAAAACTGCGCCTAGTAATGCAACTAATTCTAGGGTGATAGGGATCGTCTGACTGTGAACCCAAATTGGAACCAGGGGATTTTCGATGATATGGGCTGTAGCATCAGCAGCTGACAAAGTAATGGTAATAATAAAGTCGGTTGCCACAAAGCCAAGTAAGCACAGCACAAGGAATTTACCTTGCCACCAGGGGAGCAAACGCTCTAACATTGCGATCGACCCTTCCCCTTGAGAGCTTTCGGCAGCAACGCGCCGATAGATTGGCAATGCGCCAAAGAGTGTCAGCAAAACCAAAATTAGGGTAGCTAGAGGCGAAAGAGCGCCAGCCGCCAGTGCTGCAATCCCAGGTTGATAGCCAAGAGTCGAGAAATAATCTACACCGGTCAAGCACATCACCTGCCACCAAGAATGCTGGCGATGTAGTTCTTGCTTGCGGTAAGGCCCTTCCTTGTTGCGTCCGTCTTCTTCAAGCAACCACTGGATTAACTGGCTGCCGAGCTGTTTTGTGGAAAAATTTGATTTAGCCATCAAATAGGGTTGTGTTGCAAAAGTTGGCTTTGTGGTTTATTAAAATTTTCAACTACAAAGGTATAGCACTATTATTGTATGTTAAGCATCCTGTCCGATTTACAAAATATATAGTAGCTGCTCGTAGTCGTCTGGTGTATCAAGAGCAATTGCAGCTTCTGGTATCAGAAAAATCAATCCTGTAACCGGAATTTTGGGTTTAACGTTCTGGTGATTACGTCCCCAAAACGACGGCTGAAACCCTTATTCTTTCGTCAACTTTGCCAAATTTTCGGTTTACTCATACCAATTGTGTATGAAGATGCGCTAAATCATAGCCAGTAGACATCTCCAGAAATTAAATATGCGTTACCCAGAACTTTTGTTTTGACGTAGCAGTGCTACGTCAAAACAATTCTTTTTCACCAGATGTGTAGTCTATAACCAGCTTTTAGAGATTGTCTCGAAAATAAGTCTCTGACTCTTAATGCCTATGGGAGGCTGCCGCCTCAAGACTTGCGGCAGAGCCGCAATGAGGAGCATTTCTAGCCAGAGAGCTAGAAACGATGTTTTAAAGGAGTTTTGGCTGAAGTTGACACCAATGTACCCTGCGGTCAGCCTTCGTCTAGATAAATTGCCCGCGTATGTAGTTTTGCGTAAGTTTTACTACTAAACGTCCAATATCAATGGTTCAACAAGGAAAATGCCAGATTGCAATTTATTAAAGATAAAGAGAAGATTGAACGTCAATACAGACTTTTTATTCTGTTTTGATTTCTACAAGCCGCACACTCGTGACTTCTAGTCATGAGTTAGGCGATCATAATTTCCATAGTTAGGTTAGCAGATGCTTGCTTCCATGATAAACTTATTTCTAGGATATAGCGAAAATTAAAATGCAAAAAGCGTTTAAAGTTACACTCATTCCTAATCACAACCAGTCAGTCTTAAT
>NZ_JBALCE010000114.1:0-67717 GCF_036919815.1 Nostoc sp. | reverse complement strand
ACGATAATCAAAGTCTGGTTCCGTGGAAAGTAGCAGGCAAAATCACTGAAGGACATGGGATTATGCTTGATACTACTAATGTAAGTAAATCAGGAGAAGCTTACTTGGGTAGAACTTTGATTGCGAATAATATAGTTTACAACAGTGGTAACTCTGGGATTAGCGCCTTCAAAGCAGCCAATGTAGATATTGTCAACAATACAGTTTACAAAAATAGCCAGGTTCTCACTAACAGCGGAGAGATTAAAGTCACTTACTCAGAAAATGTTAGAGCCGAGAACAATATCATGTATGCCAGTGACAATCAAGTGGCTAATCTTCTGAAATATTCTACAAATGTCAACTTTGACCACAACCTTGTTTATAACTCTTCTCAATTCCAAGCTTCAGATAATCTAAATGCCACAGGGTTGCAGAATATTTTGGGTATAGATCCCCAATTTGTTGATGCAGACCAAAAGAATTTTGCGCTCAAATCTGGAAGTGTTGCCATCGATGCTGGTTCCAATGACTTCAATGGCATCAGTACGAATATTCCTCAGGATGGCGATGGTAATGGCAGTACAGTGATTGATATTGGTGCATACGAAGCTCCCGGCAGCTCTATCAAAACCCCAGAAATTCAAGTTCTCAATGGTACTGTTGACATTACAGATGGCAGCACCACCCCCATTAACTTTGGCGAGACTCTTGTTGGTGAAACCTTGACCAAAACCTTTACCATCAAGAACACCGGTATAGCTGTACTCGACCTGAGTAATCTTAAACTTCCGAACGGATTTAGTTTGGTCGGAACTCTTCCAACGAGCGTGGCTGCTAATGCTTCCACCACTATATCGGTGGCACTCAACCCCACTACACCCGGCACCTATAGTGGCAGCTTCAGTTTAAACAACAACGATATTAATGAAAGCCCCTTTGACTTTGCGATTAGTGGCACAGTTACTACCCCGGAAATTCAAGTTCTCAATGGTACTATTGACATTACAGATGGCAGCACCACCGCCATTAACTTTGGTGACACCACTGTTGGTGACAGCTTGACCAAAACCTTTACCATCAAGAACACCGGCACAGGCGCACTCAAGCTGAGTAATCTTAAACTTCCAGACGGATTTAGTTTGGTTGGAACTCTTCCAACGAGCGTGGCTGTTAATGCTTCTACCACCATATCGGTGGCACTCAACCCCACTACATCCGGCACCTATGGTGGCAGCCTCAGTTTAAACAACAACGATATTAATGAAAGCCCCTTTGACTTTGCGATTAGTGGCACAGTTAGACCCGCTCCTGCCCCGGAAATTCAAGTTCTCAATGGCACTGATGGCAATGATACTTTTGTTATTCGACGAGGCGATGGCAATTACAGCATCGCTGGCTTTGGTGGTGTAGGTATTGGCTCAAGCCCTCCGGCTGGGGTGATTGCCAAAGTAGACACCTTGCAATTTATTGGGACTGACTTGACTGCAAGAAATCTGGAATTAACTCAAAATGGCAACAATTTAGAAGTCTTATTTGGAAATGTGGATAATACCAAAGTCACTCTGCAAAACTTTAACTTAGAAAACCTAGATAACTTAGGTGCATCGACAACAAGACCTGCCATCGGTAATATCGTATTTGACGGAGAAGCCAGTGTTACCAAAAGCTTTGATGTGATTAATGCCAACTCCAATCAAACGTATATTTCCACCCCAAATAGCGTCACGTTTCTCAATGACTTGGACAATAACATCAGCGGTTTTTACAGTTCCAACGATGTGATTAATGGTCAAGGGGGTAATGACACCATCAATGGCAGCGGTGGTGACGACCTGCTGCGGGGTGGTACTGGCAATGATCTTCTCATTGGTGGACAAGGTAATGATACTCTCGTCGGTGGTATAGGTGCTGACTCTTTCCTCTACAACACCAATACTGCCTTTACTACCGGTACTGTGGGTATTGATACCATCGCTGACTTCAATCACTCTGAAGGTGACAAGATTGTTCTGGGTAAGAGCACCTTTACTGCCGTTACTTCTGCTGTGGGAACGGGTTTTAGTAACGCCAGTGATTTTCAAATCAGCAGTTTAGGGGCGGTTAGCAATGCCGTAATTGTTTACGACCCTCTGAGTGGGCAATTACTATACAATCAAAATGGTAGTGCTGCTGGTTTGGGCAGTGGCGGTCAATTTGCACAACTTACTGGTGCGCCTACTCTTACTGCTTCCGACTTCATCGTTCAAGCATAGTTGGATCGGGTTAACTGAGTCCAAATGTAATCCAAACATGAATCGACTTTCAATTAAAGAGATCACAGACATCGGGGCGCAATATATTTGTGCCCCTACTTTTTGACCAGAAATAGCCGGATCATCTGGAAGTTGTAGTTTCAATTTTACTACTGCTGTGGTTGCGATCGCAAGTCTTGTAATACCCTCTGCAAAAACTTACCCCATTCCGCAGCCAAAGGGATTTCTGTAAACGGAACCCGCACTGAGTTAATAGATTCGGAAAATAGAAATTCTAACTCTATAGAACGACCTTTCTCCGGTATACTTTCTAAATCTACTTGTTTGTCATCTATCAAAAGATAAATTTGTTTGACATCAAGCAAAGAGAATGTTTCTAGTTTAATAGGCCCTTTAGGCGTGGGTTTTCCCCAAGTTAGATTGTTGCCTTTTTGACCTAACACTGAATAAATATCATACTTAGCCCGTTCAAATTGCTCTGCCCAAGCGCGATAGGCTTCAACTTTTTGATACTCCTTCGAGCCTTGCCAAGCCAACCAGAAAAACATTACTAACAAGGGCAACCATAAAAGACCACGTTCCATCGTTTAAAAAGTCCTGAGTGAAACTTGTAACTAAAAGTGCAAAATCTACCAATAAAGGATGGAAATAAGTTATGGTAGTGAGCAAACTGGCAAAAAGCGGTAATGAGTTAATATGAGAAAGCTTATATTATTATGCTTGTTTGTCATTGGGCTAGGATCTGCGATGTTTGGTTTCCTGAATTTCCAGGGACTGGCAGCTAAAGGAGAGTTTGAGACGATTTTGCTTGATTTTCGGGAAGATATTCCATCAATTGTGGTGGAACAGAATCTACAAGCGATCGCTAAACAATACAACCTTACACCCCAATTAGACAACAAGTTTTCCGAAAAAGATCATGTGTATATTGTCAAAGGCGATCGGCAGCGACTCCAAGAACTGAAAAAATCTCAATTTGCCCAAGTTACAGAATTCATTGAACCAAATTATATCTACAGAAAGATTCCACAACCCGGTCAACCAGCTTGGCTTGGAGAATTTTTAAGACCCCAAGAAGATGATGAAGCAAGTCCCTCATTAACTGGCCCCAATGACCAATATTACAGCAAGCAGTGGAACTTGCACCAAATCGGTATTGAAGGCGCATGGAGTCAAACTAAAGGCAGTGGCATCACAGTTGCAGTAATTGACACTGGGATTACCAAGGTGCGGGACTTGTATGAGACAAAATTCGTCAAAGGCTATGATTTTGTTAACGACCGAGAAGAAGCCACAGACGATAATGGCCACGGTACCCATGTTGCCGGAACTATTGCCCAAGCCACAAATAATAAATATGGCGTCGCTGGAATTGCCTATGAAGCCAGTCTGATGCCCCTGAAAGTACTCAGTTCCTATGGTGGCGGTACTGTTGCCGATATTGCCGAAGCGATTAAATTTGCTGCTGATAAAGGCGCAGATGTGATTAATATGAGCTTGGGTGGTAGCGGTGAAAGCAAATTGATGAAAGAAGCGATCGAGTATGCCCATAGAAAAGGTGTAGTTATTATTGCCGCAGCCGGGAATGAAAACACCAATGGGGCAAGCTATCCAGCCCGTTATCCCTACGTCATCGGCGTTTCGGCAATTGGCCCAGATGGGGAAAGAGCGCCTTATTCTAACTTTGGTGCTGGGGTAGATATCTCTGCTCCTGGTGGTAGTGAAGCTGGTAAGATTCTGCAAGAAACTATCGACGAAAAAGGCGAAGGCGTATTTCTGGGCTTCCAGGGTACAAGCATGGCTTCTCCCCACGTTGCCGGTGTTGCGGCATTAATCAAAGCTGCTGGCATCAAAGAACCAGATGAAGTTTTAAAAGTCCTGAAGCAGTCAGCGCGAGTTATCCAGGATGATGGTTTGAACTATTATGGCGCTGGACACCTGAATGCAGAAGCAGCAGTTAAACTAGCCTTTGGGGGACAAATCAGTTTCCCAGATTTCTTTCGGTGGTTACGCGATAACGGCTATCTTAACCCCGGCTTTTGGATTGATGGTGGTGCGATCGCGCTGTTACCCAAGATTTTAATGGTAGTTGGTTCCTATCTGCTAGCTTGGTTTTTACGTGTTTACTTCCCCTTCACTTGGAGTTGGTCTTTATCCAGTGGCTTAATTGCTGGCAGTTCTGGGTTATTCTTCCTCAAGGGAATCTATATTTTTGATCTTCCCCAATGGCCTTTCCGGGTTTTGGGCAGTTCAATTCCCGAACTAGGCAATAGCCTCCAGGGAACTGATGCGTTCAATCCCCTGTTTGCTAGCGTACTGATTCCCATTGTCTTAATGGCATTGTTGCTGGGACATCCTAGTTGGAAATGGTTTGCCATTGGTTCAACTTTAGGTGTAGCAGCGTGCTTAACTATAAGTGCGTTTTTCGACCCGGCGGTTTGGGGTTTGGGAAGTGGTCATTTAGCACGCTTGTTCCTCATCGGTAATGCCCTAATCTGTTATGGACTTGCTCGTTTAGCATTGAAAAACGAAGAAAAAATAGCATAAATTGGGAGTTGGGCATGGGGCATGAATTTTTATAACTCCCAACTCCTGTACAGACGCGATTAATCGCGTCTCTCCAAACTCCCAACTCCTGTACAGACGCGATTAATCGCGTCTCTCCAAACTCCCAACTCCCCACTTCTTATGAGCATTACACTTACAGGTACAATCGAACGCCGTGATATTGGCACAGGCGCATGGGCTTTAGTCACAGAAGAGGGCGTTACTTACGAAATCCTTAGAGGGGCTGACAAAGACTTACTCAAAGCTGGACAAAAAACAAAAGTTAAAGGACAGGTGCGTGAAGATATCATGACTACTGCCATGATTGGCCCTGTTTTGGAGGTCAAATCTTTTGAGGTAATTAGTTAGTTCTGATTAGCTGTGGAATTCAGAACCTCTTGAAGACGGCTTCTAAACTCCCCTTTGGGATGACCTCCTTTTACCTCACCCACAATCTGAAATTCTCCTTCTGGAGAATTGCAGAGGATGTAAGTAGGCCATCCCATTTCTGATTTATCGGGATACTGAGTTAATAAAATCTTGCGATACTTGCGGTAAGCAGCCGTATCTTGCATTTTTACATCGATAAATTCTAAACCCAGTTCTTCAGCCACCTTTTTGTCATAAAAAGACATTTTGTGGCAGATGCCGCACTCTTCTGAAGAGAACTTAATTACAGCTAAACTCATGGGTTGAAGACTCTTTGATTCTAGGCAAACTTTTTTAGCATAATGCCATGAAATATTATCATATAGCTGGTCATTAGTGTCAACTTCAGCCTGAAATCCTGAGCAAGTATTTTTTTCTCCTTCCCTACTTTTAGCAGGGAAGGCAATTTTTTGGGAGGCGGAGCTTCCAGTACCGCTTTCCCAGGCTGAACCTGGGAACTAAAAATATGATCTAGTCAAAATATAGAAAAAAAATTAAGAATGTGATTAAATATCATAGTAATCATTTTAGTGTGGCATCTCTAGCTCACAATAAAAAGAAAGCGATTCAGGGATTGCGTGAGCAAGTTATGCTCTATCCTGGCAACAGGAGGATACTTAAAGTCTACCAGCAGTAGTTAGAGTAGTGGTGCATTCGAGTTATGTGGGCAGGAAATGCTAGGGTGATATTTAACGACAAGCAGCTACCCGTCTACGCATAAAAAAACCCCCAGTCAGTGTTAGCCAACCAGGGGAGTTAGTTATCAGGGTGCATCTACCAATTAAATGTTCTTAGGTTGAACACCATACTCCGGATGAATTTGTACAAAGTTCAGTTATTTTTTTAAATAAAAAAACCCCAGTTGGTGTTAACCTACTAGGGAAGTGAGTTATCAGGGTGCATCTACCAATAATCTTTTCTAGGGACAGCCAGTATCTTCCGGATAAAATAGGCAAAATCAGGGTTGATGGCGATGTCTAAGACGGGCTGTGATGCTTTAAAAGTCGCTATCGGTGACGCAACTAGAAAAATCCCCAGTGAGTGTTAGCCAACCAGGGGAGTTAGTTATCAGGGTGCATCTACCAAGAATCTTTTCTAAAGTAATGGGTAGCTACCAGATAAATTGAGAGGTTGAAGTTTTTACTGCTTGTTTATCAGAGAAAAACCTCAGAGGGGTTAGTTATCAGGACAGACCTACCAATTAAATGATCGGTGCACTGCCTTAAAAAATGGGTGTGTCAGGGATGATTGCTGTTTTAGGGCTTAGGCAGAAGAGATCCGCCAAAGGCTCTTAAAGTTTCCTTTTTTTCAGGGGAGCCAGTACCTTGCTGTGAGCGTAGCGGTAGCAACACAGGAACTACTAAAAGGGTTCCCCCAACTCTGAAAGCTTGCTAGCAAGAGCGTTTTGGAACAGGAAAAGGAACTGGCGTGGGCTTATTCAGATATAAGTTTGGTTGTTTTCAGTGCGTAAGTTTTGTACTTATTGAGTCATAAAAAAACCCCCAGTGGGCGTTAGCCAACGAGGGGAGCTAGTTATCAGGGTGCATCTACCAATTAAATGTTCTCGGTTTAACCACCATGCTCCGGATAAATTTACTAGAAAATTGATTGTTGTCGTGTCTCAAAAAAACAAGAGTGAATATTAACTGAATTAGGGGAGTTAAAGATCAAGGTACATCCATCTATTAATCAAGTATTCTAGGATTAAGCACTATTTTCTGCTAGAGAATATCTGCGTCAGAAGTTGCTGTTGTTTGCCAAAATTGAAAAAAACCCCCAGTGGGTGTTAGCCAACTAGGGGAGTTGAAGATCAAGGTGCATCTACCAATTAAATGTTCTAGTCCCAAGTAATCCGATCCGGATAAAGTTGTAATGGCAGAAAAAGCAAAATAACTAGAATCAGAAACATTCAGGGGTGGGATGCATCTAAGTTATCAAAGGGAGCGAAAAATCGACTTGAAACTTTCGCGTTTCAAACCAGATTTAGGAGGCGGACAGGAGAAGCTGTGACCCAGGAATTCCACATTTCGGTAACTCCTGTAGGGCAAAATGACTATTTGGTGCGGACTGAACAAGTCGCGCCTGGGGTGCCATTGGCAGAAGAACTGGTGACTTGGCCTGTAGCTGAGTGGTTGATGGCTGCTGGGCATTTGATGAATGACCCGTTGAATTCGGTGTTGCAGGGAGATATATTCGCCTCTGGCGGGAATGAAAGCGATATCGCCAGAAATTCTGTTAACTTGGTGGCGTTGGGTCAACAATTTTATACCGCCCTATTTCAAGGGACTCTCAGAGATAGTTGGATTACTGCCCAAGGTATTGCCCAAAATCACCAACAAGTACTACGGTTACGCTTGGGGCTAAAAGACACTAGATTAGCTCGTCTGCCTTGGGAAGTGATGCACGCAGGCGATCGCCCCCTGGCTACTGGGCCTTATGTGGCTTTTTCTCGCTTCCAAAGTGGAGTTTTGGGGGCTTCCCCAATGCGATCGCTGCGGGGGGCTACGCCTACGCCAAATATGCCCACACCACGAGAAGAAGGTGGTGTGAAAGTGTTGATGGTAATTGCTTCTCCCTCAGATCAAGTTCACCTTGACTTACAAAAACAGGAAGCGATTAAACTGCAAGCGGAACTTCACCGCATACCACGACTTGCTGAAGGTAGCAATCGCTTTCCAGAAATTGAACTCACTGTCTTAGACCAACCAGGACGGGAAGAACTGACGCAAGCTTTAGAACAAGGCAGATACCACGTTCTACACTACTCTGGTCATAGTAACTTCGGATCTAATGGCGGAGAAATTTATCTTGCTAGTCGCAGAACTGGCTTAACGGAAATCTTAACTGGGGACGATTTAGCAGGTTTGCTCGTCAACAATAACATCCAAATGGCAGTGTTTAACTCCTGCTTGGGGGCATACACACCTGCGTCCGATGCCTCTGGAGATACTGGCGAACGAAATTTGGCAGAAAGTCTGGTGAAGCGCGGAATTAGAAGCGTTTTGGCTATGTCAGAACGGATTCCTGATGAAGTGGCGTTGACGCTCACACAATTATTTTACCGCAACTTGAGTCAGGGATATCCAGTAGATTTGTGCGTAAGTCGGGTGCGTCAAGGATTAATTTCTGCCTATGGTTCTCACCAGATGTACTGGGCATTACCGATTTTATATCTCCAGCCAGAATTTGACGGTTTCTTGAGTCAGGAAACTGAGTTATCCGAAAGTGCGGAGTCGCTGAATCAGTATAGTTCGCCTTTAGGGGTAACTTCGACGATGTACTCTGATATGGCAGATGATTCCGAGATGTCTTTAGGAATGGAGGAAATGATTCCTTCTGGTTTGGCGCGTGACTCTTCTGGGTTGGACTGGCTAGGTGAAGATACTTGGGGCGATCTCGTTGATGAAATTGAGTATGATGACCCAAGCTATGCAGAAGATTCTGCGATAGTTTCGGATTTGTTTCGTCAGCTAGATAACCCAAAAGCTCCAACTGAATTGGATCAACAAATTCACCAAAATAGTCTTCAGCAAAAACAGGTTTCCGAGGAAATGGCTTCTTTGCAACAGGGAGCAGATTTGTGGGGGGAAGCCCCAGCACCGCCATCTCAAGCTGCTGGCAACTTTGAAGGAAATTTGCAAAATTCTGCTGATTTTTTGCGTAGGCGTAGCCCGTCGCAGGTATCGCAATCAGCCCCACCAAGAAATCGTACCCAACGCCGCAAGCTGTGGACGATTGTGGGGATTGTGGGAATTAGTGCCTTAGCAGCTGCGATCGCTTTAAATTGGTGGCAAAATCGATCTAAAGTAACTCTGCCTAACATACCAGAAATTCCCCCTCCGTCTCTACGTCAAAAGCCGCCAAATATCGACTTACAGACAGCACCAACTGGAATTGTCGCCGCCACCGCTACAGAAAAAATGAGCCAAGGAGATTTGCAAGGTGGGTTGTTAGCTGTAGAAGAACTACTCAATCGTGGCGCACTGGCTGCGGCTGATACTGCCCTGAAACTGATTCCAAATAAACAAGCTGATGATCCATCTGTGAACTTTTACAAGGGACGATTAGCTTGGCAATCTATCCAAACTGGAGACAAGAACTATAGCGTCGATGATGCCCGTCGTTATTGGGAAACTGCTGCAAAAGCTAAACCAGAATCGCTTTTGTATAATAACGCTTTGGGATTTGCCTACTACACAGAAGGCAATCTGAATCGAGCCAATGATTCTTGGTTCAAGGCTTTGAATTTAGCTCTCAAAGAACAGAAGACAAATTCAACATCTAGAAAGACAGCAGCGCCTCAAGATGCTTTAACTTCCTATGCTGGTTTAGCTCTGGGAATGTATAAATCTGCACTGAGTCAACCTAATAGTAAGCAGACACAATATCTGAATGAAGCGATTAAGTTGCGACAATTGGTTCTCAAGTCTGATCCAGGAAATTTCCAGGTAGATAAATTAGCTAAAAATTGGCTGTGGACAGAAAAGGCGATCGTAGATTGGCGATCGCTCCTTCAAGAAAAAGGTGAACAACAGTAATATGTTGGGGTGGTGCGATCGCGGTTGATTAAATACCAGTTCTCAATTCCATGCAATACAGTCCGTTTCTAACCGCCGATTTAACTATTTGCCGCTTAAATCCAGGGTGGTGAGTTGTTGCAGGTGGGCGATCGCTTCTGGTAGTGTCTTTAATTGGTTGCCGCTTAAATTCCAATAATTTATCATTATCAATGGTTCAGATTGGCTTGTAAAGGAGTCTTTGAGACTTATTAAGGAGGTTCGGAACTCCGTTAATGAGTCTTTGATACTCGTGAATGAGGATATTTTGCCGATGAACGAATCTTTGTAATTCGTCGATGAATCTCAAATACTCATAGACGAGTTTTTCAGACTCACTCACGAACACTTGGAACTTGTGAATGAGTATTTGAGCTTTGTACATGAGTATTTCAAACTCGCGCACGAGTGTTTGTCATTTATAGGACTTACGCACAAGAGATCCCCCAACCCCCTTAAAAAGGGGGCTTTTGAGTTTCCCCCCTTTTTAAGGGGGTTAGGGGGGATCAAGGTTTCAAGTTTTTAGTGCGTAAGTCCTGAAATGTTACTTGTTTGGCTAAGGCTTGAGTCATGCTTTGCCCCCTTGCTTTATGTCAAATTTGACCCCTATCAAACCTCTCCCCGACACGCAAAGAGGCTTAATTAGCTAACTGAGGTTAAACTTTTGTCGCAGCACCATTTGGTAAACTCACTTTCAACCGCTTAAACATCGCTTCCCGCGCTTGTACAGCAAGATTATCATCCAAAGATTGCAAGGTAATTTCCTGCTGATACTTTAGCCGCAATGCTGTTTGAATTAACCAATCGCCGACAAAAGGATTTTTGGGTAACAATGGCCCGTGAGAATAAGTAGCGATCGCATTCTGATAAAATGCTCCTTCTGTCCCATCTTCACCATTATTTCCCAAACCATACACTACGCGCCCCAATGCTTCCACTTTTCCCAGTTTTGTACGTCCGCCGTGATTTTCAAAGCCTACCAAATATGGTGTACTACCCGTCATCTCTTGCAAATCTCGCGCCAAACGTGAAGCTGTCACTTCAATTACCAAGTTGCCAATACAGCGCTTAGTATTTTCACCAGGATGGACGGAAACTAAATCGAGGATTCCCAAACCTTCAATTCGTTGTCCTAATCCTGGTTCATAATAATGTCCTAGCAATTGGGGTGAACCACAGGTAAAAACTCCCGGTGTTCCATTTTCGATTTTCTCGCGCATAGCGTCGGCTTTGGCACCTTGCAAATCACGCATGACAATTTCTTGCTGACGGTCTTGTGCGCCACCACCAACTATGATATCTACAACTTTAATATCTGCGGCTGTGGCATTTTGATCCAGGGGTAACACTTTAACATCGTATCCTCGCCACTGAGCGCGACGTTCTATAGTAATTACATTACCGCGATCGCCATAGGTACTCATCAGCGTCGGATAAAGCCAACCTATTGTGATTTCCAATTGTTGAGAACTCATAAATAACTCTTCATCTTAGGGTGAAATTACTCTGTGCATATCCAGACTTGGAGGAGTAATTTCCGTTTGGGTTAGCATATCGTGAATTTGTCCTCGGTGATGTGTCTGGTGGTTGAAAAAATGTGCTATCAACAGATTCACTGGATCGCTATAAATTTTACCTTGATTATTTTTATAAGTAATTATTACCTTCAAGATTTCATCATCTAGATTATCAATAAATGCTGTAATCCGCTCATCTTCTAAAAAACGGGCTTCACGCAATTCCTGGAATTTATCATAGAGGATAGCATCAAGTCCTTGAGATGACATCTCTTCACCTGTAAAGCGCCCCATCCAAATGCGATCGCCGATCATTATATGATTCAATGTCACATAAATACTTTTGAAAAATGCTGGTCGAGTCTGCTTGAGTTCTACATCTGAAAGTAGTGAACAAACCTCATACAAGCGATGATTTGCTAAATAATTGTAGCGTGAAAGCATCTGGAAGTGTTGAATAAGCATATTGCCAATTTAAGTGATTTATCTATTTCTTTGGGTATTGGGCATTGGGCACGAATTCTTCCCAATACCTAACTCCTGTACAGACGCGATTCATCGCGTCTCTCCCCACTCCCTACTCCCCAATTTAAAGAATTTTCCGACCAGTCAAAATTTCTCGCACTTCTAACATGGCTGAATAGGTAGGCAGAATATGCAAAGTTTCATTCTCTGGTGTATGCTCTAATGCAGTAGCGATCGCTTGTCGCAAATCTTCTTCGACAATTAAATTTAACTTACTCTGAGGAGACTTTTCGCTGTAACGTAGACGTAGAGCTAAATCGTAGACGCGATCGCCACTCACTACTAAAGTCCCTCCACGTTCGACTAATTTCTCCGTATCTACGTCCCAAATCCAGGATACATCAGTGCCATCGGGCGTGCGATCGTTCAATACCAGCAGTGTGGTTTTATCTGTGCTTTCAGTAACTACGCGAATGGTTTCATTCGTTCCCACAGGATTTTTTGATAACAATATCCGCACGCGTTTACCGTTAATTACTAAATCTTCAGCCCGACCAAACGCCGCTTGGAAATTATTAATCGCATCTCTGATTGTTGCTTCATCAACTCCCAAGTCAATAGCCGCAGTAGCAGCCGCTAAAGTATTATATTTGTTGTACAAACCAACCAGAATTTGCGACCATTCACTACTTTCGAGAGTCGGTTTACTTTTACTAAAACCACACTGAGGACAAGTAAAATCTCCCAAATGAGACAAATAAACACCTTTGTAATCTAAAGAATGTCCACATCTGGGACAATAGATAGAATCAACCGCATGAGGAATTGCTTCTAAATAATGTTCTGGTTCATTCAAGCCAAAGAATAACACTCGTTGGGGTAACTGCTGACCGAGGTTAGATAAAGTTGGGTCATCAGCATTGGGAATTACTACCGTTTCTGCTGGTAACGTAGAAATAACTTTTGTCCAACGCTTACTAATTGTGTCTACTTCCCCGTACCTATCGAGTTGGTCACGGAACAAGTTTAAACAGAGAATAATTCGCGGTTGGAGTGGGGTTAATACTCTTGGTACAATATTTTCATCAACTTCTAAAATCGCGTAATCAACATCTAGTGTACCTAGGAAGTTGGTGCTTTCTAATAGCGCACTCATCAAGCCATTTTCCAGATTTGCACCTGTAGAATTATGAGCGATGCGATAACCCTTGCGTTCTAGTATCGTGCATAAAAGTAGCGCTGTAGTAGTTTTACCGTTAGTACCAGCAATTAAAATCACCCCGTTTTTAACTTGCTGACTCAATAATTCTAAAAGGCGGGGCTGAATGCGACGAGCGATCGCGCCTGGTAATACACTAGCAGCACCCAGACGCAAAAATTGTACAATAAACGTTACACTTTTTGCCACTGACACCGCGAAACGCAATCGCAGCCTATCTATGAATTGTATTTTGTTTCCCACATCTGTACCCTAGTCTTCTGGCGGTTGCTAATTGCAAGTATTTAATTGCAAATTTAATCTTGTGAGTTTACCGAATCCTGGCTGAAAAAGCCAGCCATACCAATTTTGGATTTTGGATGGTTGAGCCTTACGGTTGCGCTACTTTACCTCTGTTTTGATTTTTGCGTAGCGATACCAGCCACTTGCGAGAGATAATCTCAGTAGGCGTTATCTTAAAAAATAGTGTGTGGGCGTAATTACATATCCAGCCCAGTTTGCCGAATTCAGCACAAACTCACAACAACTAGTAGCTTGCAAGGTTCCTTTTGATGAATAGCACAAAGTTTCTTTTTTTACATAAACAAATTACTGGCTGGCGAAGGTTGTTATCCAAAAGCCTATTATTGCTTGCAAGTATTTTCATTATAAGTATGCAACCTGCGTATGCCAGTCTCAATAATGATTTATATGATGGCAACATCTTTGTCATTTATGCTGGCAATGGTTCTTTGGTTCCTCCCAGACAGACACTAGCACAGTCTTTAGCGGAACATAAACCCATATTTTTGGCATTTTATTTGGATGACAGTAGCGATTCCAAAAGATATGCCATTTCCATTTCACGCGTACAAGAATTCTATGGTCGGGTAGCAGAAATTATGCCGATTAATGTAGATACTATCCCACTTAAACAGACCTATGACCCTACAGAAGTAGGATATTACTATTCTGGAGGTGTTCCTCAAGTCGTGGTGTTTAATAAATCAGGTGAAGTAGTTTTGAATAAGAAGGGTCAAGTAGCTTTTGAAGATATAGACGATGAATTTCGCAAAATATTTGATTTGGCACCACGCACGGAAACAACAAAGCTAAAGCGGCGAGCCTTCAATGAGTTCAGTAGTGAGTTAGCGAAGTAACTTCTGGGGTAGACCAAATTGGTCTGCTCTAATTTTTAGTGCTATCTGTTACTACATTTCGGCCGATGCCAAAGCATAATATTTAAATGTCTGTGTTAACAGATTAGAAAGTTAATCGATAGTCTATAGTCCGTAACTAATGACTAACAACCAATGACCAATGACTAACTAGAGTGTATTCTGATGTCAAAGGTTTACACCACCCAGGAGCTAATTCAAATTTTGGCAGCTGAACGCCAAGCTTGCCTGAATGGAAAACGTCTAAAATTAGAAATAACTGTCTCTGGCAATCCTCTAATTGACCAGTTTCTTAGAAATGATGGGCTACAACGGTTCACTGCCTATCAAGATTTCAAAACTGCAATTCATGACTATCAGAGGGAAAATCAAGTTTCAGGTATTATCTGGCGGGAGGTAAGAGTCAAAGGGAAAAACTTGAACTATCCCGAAGTAGACACTGAGTTAATCGCCCTCACCAGTGACTTAGAGATATTAAAAGCTGCTAAAAATTCTATTGTAGAATTTTGGTATGAAGTCTCTATGGAAATGGATTTATACTTGAGTTTCAATAATAGCAAACAATATCAACAAATTGTTGCATCTGATGTTGAAAGAATTGTTCAAAGAACAGAATGGGCAAGTTTGTGTAAGTGGGAAAATCCTAGCTTTTTGGAAATGATTTTGCAGCTAGGATGGGGTAAACCAGAAGAAGCTTATTATAAACGAGGAAGACCGCGATCGGGTAGTGAATATATTCATGCTGTCAATCCTGGTAATCGCCCTATTGGTTGACAAAATAATTCATAATTCATAATTAAAGAGATTCTACAGAGCCTCCCAGTAAATTTTTATAGGACTTACGCAAAACTACACGCTGTAGGGGCAATTCATGTAGCTTTAGCTTTCCTACGGAACGCTACGCCAACCCGCAGGGTATTGCCCCTAAGAAGAAAATCACTCTTTTTAGCTATTGTTTGCGTAAGTCCTATTTTAATTCAGTTTTTCGCTACAAACTTGTGAAATTATGTAGTGAACCTCACCGTCAAAGGGTTCGGGAATATTCAGATTTGATGTTGGGTTTCACTCCGTTCTACCCAACCTACGAATGATTAAATTCTATACTCTTTTTCTGGTGTTCTCTACTAAACTCCAGGTTGATTGGGCGCGATCAGATTGACGATCGCTGTAGCTAATTCCACAGGATCGACGGGTTTAGGTAAGTGTTTTTGAAACCCTGCGGCCATTGCTTGGTTATAATTAATTTCTCCAGCATAAGCAGTCAAAGCGATCGCTGGAATTTGTCCGCCTTGCTCTGGTGATAATTTTCTCACCTCACCCAGCAGCATATAGCCATCCATTAAGGGCATTCCAATATCGCTTAACAGGATATGTGGTTTTGATTGGGCTAATGTTTCCAGCGCTTGGGCGGCTGATTCAACTGCTGTTACAGTCGCACCATATTGTTCTAGCGCAAAGCTAAAAAACTCTCGCACATCTGCTTGATCGTCCACAAATAGGATTTGCACTCCAGCCAGTAATGTGTCCTCAGTGGTGAGTTCTGGTTGAGAAGGTTCACTACTGCTGACTCGCAACTCAGAATTTTTCAGCAAAGGTAGTCTGACTGTAAAGGTAGCCCCCTGTCCTTCTCCCAGACTCTCTGCCTGAACTGTACCACCGTGAAGTTCTACTAGATGACGCACAATTGCTAGTCCTAATCCTAGTCCCCCAAAGACTCTGGTTGTCTTGGCATCTGCTTGCCGGAAGTAATCAAATACGTAGGGCAAAAATTCCGGGTTGATTCCTTTACCTGTATCAATCACCTGGATTTGGGCATCTAAGCCAAGTTGCTCTAAACGCACTTCTACAAGTCCATCTGTGGGTGTGAATTTAACGGCATTGGAGAGGAGATTCCACATCACTTGTTGCAAGCGATCGCCATCACCCAGAACTTTGCCGATATCATGACTTAGCACCGTTTTTATTTCAATTGACTTGGCTTCTGCTGCTAAACGCACCGTTTCTAGTGCAGCTGCGATCGCTACTTTCAAATCTACTGCATAGAGATTTAACCTGACTTTCCCTTGCAAAATCCGCGAAACATCAAGTAAATCTCCAATCAGTTGGGTTTGTAACTTGGCATTGCGCTCGATTGTTTCCAATGCCCTGATTCTAGTGGCTTCGTCGAACTTGCGGGTTCTGAGTAACTTTGCCCACCCTAAAATCGGATTTAGGGGAGTTCTGAGTTCATGGGAAAGGACGGCGAGGAATTCATCTTTAATCCGGTTGGCTGTCTCGGCTTGTGCCCTTGCAGTCTTTTCGGCTTCGTAAAGTTGAGCGCGAGCGATCGCTTGACCACATTGTTGTCCCAGTGTCAATATAAATCCCCGGTATTCTTCGTTAAATATTTGGACAGTGGCAAAGCTTAATCCCAGCGCCCCAATTACTTTGCCTTCTGCAATCAAGGGAATGGAAGCCCAGGCATTATTTCCTGTAAGAGCCATTCGATCTGCTAATTTCGGATATTTAGCAGTCATCGCTGCTAAATTTTCTAAAAAAATCGGCGCTCTTGTTCTGACTGTTTCCGCTATCTGGTTAGGTGCAGTGATCGGAAAATTTGCCCAGGCATCAATGAATGATTGCGGATAGCCAATTGCTTGCACAACTTTTAGGGTAGTACCTCCCTCAGTCAGTAAGACAACGGAACCAGCAGTGGCTGACAAGGCGGCAATCCCTTGATTCACCACCACATCAGCCACCTGTTCGGGAGTTAGCGCTTCTGAAAGAGCAGCAGTTATTCTTTGTAAAAGTACTGTGCGATTGACAGATATTTCAGTTTCCTGGTAGAGTCTGGCGTTGTCGATGGCAGTCGCCGCCCGCCGAGCAATATCTTCTGCTAAAGCTAAGTCTGTCTGTTTGTAGTGGCGAGCTGACTCGGCTGTAAAAAAAGAGATTGCTCCAAATAATTGCCCACGAGAACGAACTGGAATCACCATTAGAGAACGAATACCCAGGCTTCGCAGCAATTGCAGATGTTCTTCGTTTTTAGCCATCTGCACAAGATGAGAGTCAGATAATTCCGGATAAAAGATCGATATTCCTAGCTGTAGCTGCTGTACAAGCTTTTTGGCTCTGGTTTTGGGTGGATAACGCCGTCGGATTTCCTCTAAAGTATTTAGTTTTGTGGGATCGGCAATTGCGATCGCAATTTGTTTACTTGACCAATCTTCCCGAAAAACATCTACAATACACCAGTCAGCTAAGGTAGGAACTGCTATCTTCGCCACACTTTCCAAAGTGATTTCATAATCCAATGAGGCAGCTAGTAAGGTGCTGGCTTCGACTAAAAAGTTTTGAGTCGTTTCAACTCGTTTGCGTTCGCTAATATCCTCAATAATCCCTAATGCATACTTTGGAAGTCCGTTAGCATCCCAAACTCCTGATATAGTTAAGTTTACCCAAACAATCGAACCATCTTTGCGGATGTAGCGCTTCTCCAAAGAATAACCACTAATTTCTTTTGCAAAAACCCGCCCAGCATTCTCCCAATCAAGTTCTAAGTCGTCAGGGTGGGTAATTTCCTGAAAGTTCATCTGGATTAACTCTTCATAGCTGTATCCAGTAATTTCACACAGAGCCGGATTAATTTGCAGAAATTGTCCATCCAATGCTACTAGAGAAATGCCAACGGCTGCTTGGTTGAACATTGCCCGGAACCTTTCTTCACTTTCCTGCAATGCAAGTGAAGTTTGCTTTGCTGCTGTCACATCTGCCAAAATAATCCCAATTCCTATGGTTTCACTCATTGCGTTGTTGACGGGGTAATAGTTGCCCAGCCAATAGCTGTAAGATCCTGGTTGTCCCCTTGTTTCACTACTGATTTCCATATTCAGCAGGGGTTCTCCAGTATCCAACACGCGCTGTAACTGTAGCTTAAACTCAGCCGGTAAAGATAACGGTACTTCCCCAAATTGGCGTCCTAGATGCTCTTCTATGGTCAAACCGTTAATGTTAGCGAAAACTTGATTAATTCGGATATATCGCAGTTCGCGATCCAAAAAGCATACAGCAACCGGAGCAGCTCCGAGTAGCGCATCTAGAAGAGATAGAGATTCGCCATAATGGACTAAAGCCTGCTGCATATCTCGATAAAGTCGGGTATTTTCCACTGCTAAGGCAGCACGATGGGTAATATCTGTTGCTAAAGTTAAGTCAGAGCGATCGTAGCGACGGTCTGATTCTGTGGTAGCAAAGGAGATGCAGCCGAGTACTCGTTGGTGTGCGATTAAAGGTACAATCATCAAAGACTTGATCCCCAATTCTCGAATCAGTTCTAAGTGTTTCTGATTCTGAGTAGTCCCCACCAATAGCGAGTCAGATACTTCTGAAATTAATTCTGCTTGCCGGGTTTGCAGCACCTTAGCGATGAGATTTGCACCGTTGCGATCGGGGATATACTCCTCAAGTTTACGCGCCAACTCTGCTTTAGCTGGGTCTATATGGGTAATGGGTAGGCGGCGAATAGAACCATCTTCATTTAAAATATCAACGCTACACCAATCAGCAAGCTGGGGAACTGAGATTTTAGCGATCTGTTCTAAAGTTTGTTCATAATCTAGCGAAGTAGAGAGTAGACTACTAAATTCGGCGATATAGCGGAGTCTTTCCTCAGTCTGCTTGCGCTCAGTAATATTCACACCTATACACGTAATACCCTGAATGCTATTGTCTGCATCATTTAGCGGTTCAACTAGCAAATCATAGTAACGGTCTTTTCCAGAAATTGTGAGATAAACCTCTTCACGGGTTGCAAGACCAGTCTCTAGTGCTTTCAGCTTAATTACCCTCAATTGCTCGGTTACTAAAGCTGGAAATAATTCATCATCAGACTTACCTAAGATTTCCTCAGTAGTATCCAGACCTTGAGGATGGTGAATCCACTGATATCGCAAATCCCTATCTTGCTGAAAGACGACGATATCTGAACTACTTAACGCTAATCGAAATCGCTCCTCACTAACTCTCAGCTTTTGGAGATTTTCATCAGCTTGTCTTTTAGCAGTCTTTAAGGCATCACATAGGATACTAAAGAGCAATCCTTGGAATGCAAACAACCCAATTGGGACAAAATTGGATATGTCAAAACTCAGTTGATCAACTGGGGGGAGAAAGAAGTAATCGCTCAGTAACGCAGACAAGGAAGTTGCTAACAGCCCTGACTTCAAACCACCATACCAAGCACTCACCATTACAGCGCTTAAAAACACCAGGAAAGGAGTTGCACTCATGCTTAACCAGGGGTCTAGCATCAACATTATCACTAATGCAACTGCAACAATTAAGACAACAATGCTATAACGCAGTAATTGGGAAGAATGAATATGGGGCATGAAAATGTCTAGGAACAACCAATACTTATTGCAGAGGCTCTACATACACTAAGCTACTTTGCAAATTTTAGTAACTTATCCCTAGATAGATTTTTATTTGGTTTTAAAAACCTCTTTTGCTAGAAGCTATTTCCTCAAGAATATAGTATGAAAAATAAAAAATTATCGTTAATTTTATATATAGCAATCCTGTTTGATTTGTAAAAATTGAAAGCCACAGATCCCCGAATTATCAAAGAAGTCGGGGATGTTGTTTAGGATTGCTAGAAGTAAGTGGGCGAGGATAAATCAAACTATGTTAAGTAATATAAAAATATTAAAATTTGCTTGTAAATAGGTCTTCAGCCCTTTCTTCCAGACGCTACGTGTAGCTTGCTTCCCCAAAGGCTGTACACTATAAACCTTTAATTATTTACGCCTACCTACTTAGAATCTCAGGAGTTAACAGATATCCTTCAGCACTGCTACCAATTTTTCAATATGTGCTGCTTCATGAGTTGCCATTAAAGATATTCTGATTCGACTTGTGGGCACTGTGGGGGGACGAATTGCTGGGGCAAAAATGCCAGCATCTCTTAGCTGTTTTCCAGCAATGAGTGCATCTATCGCACTCGGCAATTGAAAACATAATATAGGTGATTCCGAAGGCAGTAATTTTAGATTTGGTAACTGTTGTTGCAGTAAACTTTTCAAGTAATCTACATTTTCCCACAATTGGGCACGGCGCTGCGGTTCTTGTTGCACTATCTTGATTGCTGCTAAAGCCGCCGCCGTATCAGCAGGTGAAAGCCCAGTGGTGTAAATCCAAGTGGATGCGCGGTTTCGCAAAAAGTCAATTAGGGCGCTACTTGCGGCTACATACCCGCCTAAACTACCCAAAGCTTTACTCAAAGTGCCAACTTGAATTAACTGCTTTCCCGTACACTCAAAATGTTCCACACACCCAGCGCCAGTTTTTCCTAATACCCCAGTGGCATGAGCTTCATCAACTAGCAGCATACAGCTAAATTCATCAGCGAGATCCAACAATGCGGGCAACGGACATAAATCGCCATCCATGCTGAAGACGCTATCAGTCAGAATCAAACAGCGTCGGTAGTTTTGCCGTTGTTGACTCAAGTGAGTTTTTAGTACTGCAAGATCACAGTGCGGATATTCCACAACTGCTGCACCGCTAAGAATCGCCCCATTTTTCAGACTGGAATGATTGTATTGGTCAGATAAAATTAAATCACGCTTGCCAACGATCGCAGTAATTGCACCCAAATTTGCTAGATACCCAGAACTAAATACCAAGGCATCTTCTGTTTGTTTGGTAGATGCGATCGCCTGTTCTAAATCTCTGTGTAATTCTCTATGCCCACTGAGTAATCTAGAACCAGTACTACCAGTGCCAAATTCAGCGATCGCAGCAGTTGCGGCTGCCTTCAACCTCTGATCTCCCGCAAGTCCTAAATAGTCATTGCTGGCAAAATTAATTACCTTTTGCCCAGCTAAAACCACCGTTGCACCCGGACGACCCTGGATTGTTTGTACTGAACGATACCAGTCTGCCCGATGAATAGTTGCTAAGGATTGTTCTAGCCAAGCATAAGGGTCTGTGGGCATTCGGGAGTGGTTTTTGATGGGTAGTATTTAAAATGACTTGTAATTAGCCGTAAATCTGATCATCCTGCAACAAGCCATGCAGATGCTTTCTGGCGATCGCACACTGTTTCCTTAAAATCTGCTGTATCAGGATGCATACTTTGGATCAAATCGGACAATCGACAATATTAACCTTTTGGTAAATAGGGTATGGTTCCTACAACATCAGTGTCGTCGATTACATTCAAGCTGCTGATACTACCAGCCTGGCGAGCTTGACGATATTTTGCATAGGCTGGATCGTTAGTAAACGCTTGTACTGCCTCGATAGAAGGAAACTCCACCAAGGCAATCAGCGTTGTTTCTAGTTCCTCGCCTTCAATAGTTGTAATATTGCCACTGCGGGAAAGGTATTTCCCCCCATGATTACGTACAATCTCGTGAACATTTGCTGCGTAGTCCGAAATCCAGGCATCATCGGTAACTTTAATGTCTGCGATTAAATATACAGGCATGATGGTTCTCCTTTAGTTAGTTAGATGACTATATTTGCTGAGAATTCTTTCAAGACAAGAACTCTAGGAACAAAAGTATTTAGCATCGGCGTTCACCCTACAGCCCTTCTCCTAAAGGAGACGCTACCCGAACGGGCATCCTACGGCAGGCGTTGGCGTTGGCGCAGCCTCTCGTAGAGAAGAGAAGCCATCGCTTTTACTTTTCGATCATACTTGAGATTGGAATCAGCTATTTCAATTTAGGCGAATATTGGTGATCATCTATTCAATTTTCGGTTGCTTCGGTTTCAAACTGGACTTGACGGTACAAATGGGCGAGCGCTATTTCTACATCCACCGATTCCAGTCGCAATATCTCGTCCAAATTATACTCCGACAGCACCCATTTTCCCTGTTCGTTGCGTCGAAACACTTCAACACCCGGTTGAGCTACTTGTACTAAGACATATTCTTGCAAGGTTGGAGATTGACGATATTTGGCAAACTTTTTTCCCCTATCGACTGCTTCCGTTGAAGGTGATAGCACTTCGATAATTAAGCAGGGATATTGTATCAATTGTGGATCGTCATCGCGCTCGTCGCAAGTCACCACCACATCTGGGTAAAAATACTTTTGCCCCGGTTCTATCTGCACCTTCACATCTACAATGTATACTTCACAGGAGCGATCTACTAAAGCATCATCTAGAAGCTTAAAGAAATTTGCAGAAATCCGATTATGGTTGCGCGTAGCACCACTCATCATCACAACTTCGCCATCCCAATACTCGTAGCGTTCCTCTTGGGTGGGTTCCCAAACCAGATATTCTTCTGCACTCATCAAAATGTTGTCGGGTAAAGCAACCATCGGCGCGATCTGTTAATGATTAACTTTTATAGGATAGCGAAAAAAGGGCATTCTCTTTTAGTATTAGCTCTGTTGAAGCGATAATTTGCCAAGGTTCAACTTGATGGAAATTTCCCAAAGACTAGCGATGCTCAGATAAACGGTATCTGCCGTATGTGATCATCATCCTCAGATTATCTGGAAGGCTGGAGTCATTTTCAGTTAGCCAGATAAAGGCATGAGTATCTAAAAGGAAACTACTCATTCCATATATTCCTTAAAAACTTCGAGAGGTTCATCAAAGTCATCAGGCAAAGGTAAAACAAAAGTTCCTTTTAAGATGCCAGATCGACGCTTTTGTTGTAGTAAACTTTCCTGAGAAATAGCCTTAGAATAATTCTCAACTAAATATTTAGCATAATGCAAGAGTTCTTGTTTAAGTGTCTCTGGCATTTGATCTAGTGTTTGTAAAATTTCTGCATCAATAGCCATGATTTCTCCTGAGAGGTTCTCCTGCTTGTAATTTTAGGGGAATTTCTGGAAGGGATTTTATTTTTCGATGGCTTCGCTTTCAAACTGCACTTGTCAGTCCACTCCAATTGGGTTGTTAGCTTGCTTCTTCATACTATAGTTCATGTTGGTTTAAACCCATAGCCAAAGCCAGAGGATATGATATATCAGCCCAGTTAAAGTTGTGGAACATTCTTGAGCCAGAATTTTCTGAGTTCTGAAAAACAATTATTTCCGCTCCTCTATCCTTTAAGTCTTGAAGATAAGGATTGTAACCAACATCGTCTGCCACTAAAAATACATACTCTACGTTAATAATACGCTCAAGTTGCTCTACCACCTTAAAAAGTATGAAGTCTTGTGTTTTTAGCTTGAACAAGTTGCAGTTAGAGCCAACAAAACTCGAATTATCATCTATGAATAAATCGCCCTCTTCTACTTCGCCTATATCTACTACATTCATATTATTAGGCGAATATTGGTCAGCAGAAGATTCACGTTAACGTCCTAGCATTTTATCTCGCAAATGCTTAATGCGATGTGCAAGCGGTTTGTTATGCCGCCGCGATCGCCGCAATATGCCACAATAGCAGGTAAAACAGTAAAAGTAGTTCTCACGAACCATCATCCCCTATGCAAGTCAAAGATATGACCATCGAAGAACTCAAGCTTCTGATTCAAGAAACTGTTGCCGAAACGATTCAATCTCTATTGCTTGATCCTGATGAAGGCAAACAAATAAAGCCAGAAGTGAAACAGCAACTACTCGACTCCCTACAAAGTACTCAGTCTGGAGAACGTGGAATCCCTGCTGAGGAAGTAGCAAAAAACCTGGGATTGACCTGGTAATGAGCTACGACATCGAATTTAAATCAGAGGCGATTATCGGGTTTGAAGCTCTCACCTCAACTATTCAAGAGCGCATTCTGCGTAAAATTCGCTGGTTGTCTGAGAACTTTGAGGACTTAACCCCTCAACCTTTGAGTGCTGATTTAAGCGGTTTGTTCAAACTCAGAATTGGGGACTACCGGGTTATTTATTCCTTTAATACTGAAGCACAACTCATCACAATTCATCAAGTTGGGCATCGCCGTGATATTTACAATTAACAATCGGTCATCAGTGTCCCTTCAATCATACTCCAATTCAAGACTCAGTATATTCACATTAACGTCCTAGCATTTTATCTCGCAAATGCTTAATGCGATCGCGCAATTTTGCCGCCTCTTCAAATTCCAGCTTCTTCGCCGCTTCTTTCATCTGCGCTTCTAACACAGTAATCAATTGGGGAATCTGTTCTAATGGCAGTTCATCAATATGTTCATCTACTACTTTCAAGTCAGTTGCATTCAACCGCCGAGACACATCTAAAAAAGACAAAATCGCATTACTTGATTTTTTTATAATCGATTGCGGTGTAATTCCATGCAGTCGATTATGTGCCATTTGAATCCCACGCCGTCTATCTGTTTCATCAATGGCTTTAATCATGCTACCTGTCAAATTATCAGCATACATAATCGCTTGTCCCCGGATGTGACGCGCGGCTCTACCAATAGTTTGAATTAAGGAACGTTCAGTTCGCAAAAAACCTTCTTTATCCGCGTCCATGATTGCTACTAGGGAAACTTCCGGTAAATCTAACCCTTCCCGCAGCAAATTCACACCAACCAATACATCAAATGTACCTTCGCGCAAGTTCTGCAAAATCTCAATGCGCTCTATTGAATTAATCTCCGAATGTAAATACCGCACTCGAATACTGTGGTCTTGCAGATACTCGGTTAAATCTTCCGCCATCCGCTTAGTTAATGTGGTAATTAACACTCGTTCATGGAGGTCGGCTCTATCTTTAATTTCTCCCAACAAATCATCAATTTGTCCTTCTGTGGGACGTACAGAAATTTCTGGATCAATTACGCCAGTTGGTCGAATTACTTGCTCAACTACATGATCTTCAGAAACTTCTAATTCCCAATTTCCTGGAGTTGCGGAAACAAAGATACACTGATTCATCTTTTGCCAGAATTCTTCTGCTTTCAAAGGACGATTATCAGCAGCACTAGGAAGACGAAATCCATGTTCAATTAAAACTTTTTTTCTAGCTTGATCGCCGTTATACATCCCGCGAATTTGGGGGACACTAACGTGAGATTCATCGATAACTAATAGCCAATCTTTAGGAAAATAATCAATTAAACATTCTGGCGATTCTCCAGCTTGCCTTCCTGCTAAATGACGAGAATAATTCTCCACGCCGTTGCAATAACCTACTTCGCGCAACATTTCTAAGTCATAACGTGTACGTTGATCTATGCGTTGCGCTTCTAATAATTTCCCAGCTTGTTCTAAGTCTAGTTTTTGCTGTTTTAATTCGGCGGCAATGTCGTTACAAGCTACTTCTAATCGTTCTTCTGGGGTGACAAAGTGACGTGCGGGGTAGATATTCACCGCTTCCAAACTCTTGAGAATTTCACCTGTCACCGGATCTATATAGCGAATCGCGTCAATTTCATCACCAAAGAATTCGACACGAATAATCCGGTCTTCATAAGCCGGGCCAATTTCTAAGACATCACCCCGGACACGAAATTTCCCCCGACCCATTTCTATGTCGTTGCGGCTATATTGAACATTTGCTAAATCCCGTAAAATTTGGCGTTGATTTACTTCCATACCTATCTGTAGAGGGATGGCAGCTTTCAGATATTCTGCTGGCATTCCCAAACCGTAGATGCAACTGATGGAAGCAACGACAATGACATCACGGCGTTCAAAAAGCGATCGCGTCGCTGAATGCCGCAACATATCTATTTCATCATTAATCGCTGCTGTTTTTTCAATATAAGTATCGGTAACGGGAATATACGCTTCTGGCTGATAATAATCGTAGTAGCTGACAAAATACTCAACTGCGTTGTTGGGAAAGAATTCCCGCAACTCGTTACAAAGCTGTGCAGCCAGGGTTTTGTTATGCGCCAGTACTAAAGTAGGCTTGCCAATTTTCTCAATAACTGCTGCTACTGAAAATGTCTTGCCAGTTCCAGTGGCACCTAGTAAAGTTTGGTAACGGTTGCCTGATTGGATACTAGCGGTTAGTTGGGCGATCGCTTGTGGTTGATCGCCTGTGGGACTAAAGGGAGCTTGAAGACAAAATTCTGTCATACAGTTTTGCTGGAAATACCCGATCTCATGGTGACGATTTCACCCTGTATCCATTCTAGCTGGCTTCTCAGACCAAATAAATAGTAATAACTTTTTACAAAAATTATTAATTTAAATTTACTTATGTATCACTTTTAAAGATTCTTATATCTATATGAGGTTTTTTAAGGTTAAACTCTAAGGTATATGGGAAAAAATTTCATCTTTCCTTAATTATTGTAAAATTCAATTAACAAATCAGAGGTATTCGTTTATGACTATTAGCAGCACTGGCAAAGAAACCAGTTCTCGGCAAAAGTCTGCCAAGTCTCAAGGGGAAACTACAGAGGAAGTTGAAAATCAAAAAGACCAGAGCTTGAATACAGATAAAGTCGAGGAAGTTACTGAACAGCCAGTGTCGGGATCTTCTGGGCCACTCGTCATTGCTGGAGTTCGTCCCATAGGCGCTAGCGACTTAGAAGTTGCTGAACACCTCTCAATTGCTGGGGTGCGTCCGGTTAGCACCAGCACGTTAGAAGTAGTTGAAACTTATAACGCAATGGGTATTCGTCCAATTGGTGCTAATACATTTGAGGTCGTTGAAAGTATAAATCTCTCTGGGATTCGTCCAATTGGCTCAAGTTCATTGGCAATTTCTGAAAACTATTCATCATTCGGTAATCGTCCAATAGCAGCAAATGAGGTTGACAATTCAGAAACCCTGATGGGTTTTCTAGATTAGACAAAACAATATCCCCATAACTTTATTAACCCAGTTTCTATACGGAGCTGGTTTTTTTTAGCTAAAGAGTCAAAACTAGAGATGACGATATTTGCAATTATTCTATGTCTTTTAGCATAGAAAACTAAGCTGTCCTGGCTTTAATTTACATGATGCTAACAGTCAGGATGCCTACTACAACTACCTTTCTTAATTACGAATTACGAATTACGAATTACGAACTATGAATTATGCCTTGTGGTGGAAGGCTTTAGCAAAAACCTTAAGCTACTGTGTAAAGGTAATAACAAAGGATTTCAAAGTTAGTTTAGAGCTTTGAAATTAATTTACCAGAAAATCAGGAGTACTAAAATGAGTATAGAAGATCGCGCCAAAGCAACTGCTAAAAATGTTGAAGGTAAAGCCCAAGAAGCATTAGGAAATATTACTGGAGATCCAGAAGATAAAGCTGAAGGTAAAGCAAAGCAAGCTGAAAGCGAAGTACGTCACGGGATTGAAGACGTAAAAGATAATGTCAAGAAAAAGCTTGACTAATAATTTCTGCTTTTTTGCAGAAAGTCTAGGGATATAAATGGGATATATCTCAGCTTTGCAAAAAAATATGAGTTGTTCGAGACTCAAGCTAGACTCTTTTCAGATTCTCTGATTAAGAAGTAGAGAATAGAATATCGCTTGATTTATCAGGATTTATGTAGAGACGTAGGTAATTACGTCTCTACACTTTTCAAAAATTTTAAAAAAGTTATTTAGATAATTAAACTCTATTATTAAATTGACAATTTAAAAGCTTAAATCCAGATCGGATTCCTTCCAGCCAAATAGAGGGAGAATTAGAAAAGGCGATCGCACTGAAAATTGGTTTATAGCGGTTCTCAGTTGAGTAAGTTACAAGAACCCCATCCCCAACCCCCTCCCCGCAAGCGAGGAGGGGGCGGTGAGGCAATTTTGTTGGATCTGAAAATTCTTTAAAATATCATCAAATTGTAGTAGTATGGCACGGGCATTAACTATCTTCAACTATATCTGATTGTTAGCGCTTTTAAATTCAAAATCGATGAGAGTATACCGTGAACCTAACTATTTATTTCCTCCGTCACGGACAGACAGAATATAGTCGCAACAATGCCTTTTGCGGTTCCATAGACTCAGAACTTACCCCAGAAGGATTGGAGATGGCAAAGGCTTTTGCTGACGCATATAGTTCTATTCCTTGGACAGCAATATTTTGTAGTCCAATGCGGCGAACTGTATTGACAGCAAAACCTTTATGTGCATCTCTAGGGATAGAACCACAACTCAGAGATGGTTTGAAGGAAATCAATTATGGCGAGTGGGAAGGAAAAACTCCAGAAGTAATTAGCCGTGAATATCACGATGATTATATTCGCTGGTCAGCAGACCCGGCTTGGAATGCTCCATCTGGTGGAGAAATGGCTGTTAGAATTGCTTCTCGTGCCTTGCAGGTAATTGAAGAAATCAAGCAAAATTACACTAGTGGCAATGTGTTAGTGGTTTCCCACAAGGCAACTATCAGAATTATTCTGTCTAGTTTACTGGGGATTGATGTCGGACGCTTCCGTTTTCGTTTGGGATGCCCTGTTGCTTCGGTTAGTATTGTAGAATTTAGCTCACATGGGCCGCTGTTAAAGGTTTTGGCAGACCGGACTCATTTGGATGAGCGGTTGCGAAATTTACCAGGAACGTGAAGGAGTTAGGAGAGACGCGATTAATCGCGTCTGTACAGGAGTTGGGAGTTAGGAATTATTATTTTTCTCTTGCTTCCTCCTGAATCGCTGGTTCAGTATATTTGCAGTAAAGGTTTATCACAATTTTTAAAATATATAACATTAGGTTGGTCTATTTCGCTAAAAGCTAGACTACCTCTATTTTTGGCGAAGGTATTGATATATTTGACTTAATTATTTATTGAGTATTTGTTAGTTCCTGAATCAACTCTTCAGGTGTCAAAATTCTGGGAGTAGCAACTGGAAAGTCTCCAGGGTTGCGAGTAATAATAGCATCTAAGTGATTGAGTACCGCAGTGGTGTATTGAATAGCGTCTTCAAAATCTCTAAAATTAGTAGTTAGCGCCATGTTGATTGTGGTACTGTCTACGGTAGCAACACTGCAAAAGTTGAGCAACTGCCTTAAATAAGTAAGTGTCCACTCTCGACCTCTTGCCCTGCGGATGATGTAATACAAATCGCTAAAAGTTGAGGCGGAAATATAACCTTCTACCTGTCCTTGCTCAACAAGCACTAACACTTGTTCGCTTGAGTTTAAGAAAGGTTCACGTTCAAGGGCATCATCTACAATGATGTTGGTGTCTAATAAGATTTTCACAGATTATGTTTCTCCTTCAAAGCTTCCCATCGAGCTTCGTCTGGGTCAAAGTCTGGTGGAACAGGAGGAGCATTTTCAAATAAACCTTCAAATGCTTTTACTTTAGACTTCCTCTTCGGCTTCTCTGGCTGTGGCTCAGTGGCGCTTTCTGTAAAACTTTTTAAGGATGGAACTGGCTGCAAAATAATGACTTCTACCTTGCCTGGAGCAATATTTAGAGGTTCGTCAATAATCAAATGACCTGATTCATCAATTGTGGCGTTCAGCTTGTAGGCTTGCATACTTCTGCTCTTTTTCTTTCTACGATATAACACTGTTGCTGTAAATGTTGCTCTGGCGTAGCCCGTCGTAGACATCGCAGTTCCGAATCAATAGCATATAACGGTCTATATCGCAATGTTCATCATTAACATCACCATGTTCATCATTAACATCACCATGTTCATCATTAACATCACGACATTTATCCTTAATATCACAATATTTGGGCAAATGCTTATGCGATCGCTAGCAATACTTAAACAAAACTTATGAATCAGCAACACACCCTAGTCCTAATTTTATTCGCTAGGGCTTTTAATTGAGTACAGATACAGCGATAATTTACTTAAATTATCACCGAGTTATTTTATGTTGCCAATTATTGAAATTATTGCTTTACGTCAAATGGCTTCGGGCGATCGCTTGTTTCTACAAGTTTACAAATTTGTCGGCGCTAAACCTGGTAAAAAGGTTTATATTCAATCTAATCTGCACGGTGCAGAAATTGCTGGTAATGCCGTTATTCATCAGTTAATTGAGTTTTTATTAACAATAAATGATTCAAATTTAGCTGGAGAGATTTGGCTAATTCCCGTTTGTAATCCAATGGGGACGAATGAGCGATCGCACCATTTTTCGCCTGGACGTTACTGCCTTTACGAAGCCAAAGATTGGAATCGCATATTTTGGGATTACGAGAAACAAGCTGATGATTTAGTCGCCTTTACTAAATCTCAACTTCATCTTGATTTAGAGGTGGTTCGACAAAATTATCTAACTATAATTAAACAACAATTTGCTAAACTTTTAGAAAAAATTAATTCTCCTAGTAGTGTGCCCTACACTGAGCTTTTTAGCTATAAACTCCAAAATTTGAGTTTAGATGCAGACTATTTAATTGACTTACATACTTCTACAGATCAAGCGTTAGGCTACCTTTATTACTTCCGAAATAGAGAAGAAAGTGCAAAATACTTCGGGCTTGATTTTGGAATCTTACTTGATAAATATGATGGTGATGCTTTTGATGAAGCTTTTATCAAACCTTGGTTAGCACTGGAAGCTTGTTTTAAAGAGTTTGGTAGAGAAATCAAGTTTGATGTGGAAGCTTGGACACTAGAATTAGGAACAGGAATGCAAATGAACCCTGATTCAGTTGCCAAAGGTGTACGCGGTGTGAAAAACTATTTAGCGCAAAAAGGTGTACTGCAAATTCCTGATTTATTGGATGACAGAAAAACCCATGAAATGACTTTCACATCTAGCAGCAACCGGAAAAAATATTATGCGATCGCAGGTGGCATGATTCAATCCAGAATAGAATTAGGTAGTTCAGTCAAAGCTGGAGAAAAGCTGTATCAAATTCTCAGTTTTAATAAGGAAGGTAAGTTACCAAGTGTAATTGATGTCTGCGCTCAAAAGGATGGATTAGTTTATGATGTCGCAACCAATCAAGCTGTGAATGAAGGTGAGTTTGTATTGGGAGTTATTAGTTAGGAAAGAAATTTAAAGGTATGAATTTGGTATAACTAAAATGTAACCACTACTTGAGGAATCTAGTTATGAAAACTGCTATTTCTCTTCCAGACCCAATTTTTGAAGAAGCTGAGGCACTTGCTCAACAGTTGGGGATATCTCGCAGTGAACTATATACCGAAGCATTGAAAGTATATTTGCGACGATATAACCGAGAGCGGATTTTATCAAAACTAAACGAAGTCTACTCTCAAGAATCTTCAGATTTAGACTCAGTTATGGCAACAATGCAATTTATCTCTCTGCCACAGGAGAATGATCAGAACCAGGTTATCGTAGACCTGTGCTAATTATTCAGGATGATATATTTAGAGGATGTTTGAAAAGTCATGATTGATGTATCAAATATTTTTTACCCCACCCTAACCCTCCCCTTATAAAGGGGAGGGAACCGAATTTTTCTTGTTTCCCCCCTTTACAAGGGGGGATTAAGGGGGGTAACAATTCGATTAAAATCACAACATATCACTTTTCAAACAACCTCTTACACAAAGTCGCATCAGGACAGTAATTGTTGTCATTATCACTTCTAATATCGAACTTGCAAAGGCACCGGGCAATGTTTTATTACCACGTGACGCGACGGGTTTGCCCACAGATTCAGTTGTAAATGTCTCTCAGATATTCACTGTGGACAAAGTATTTTTGACTGACCGTATTGGTTCATTGCCAGTGAACTTGCAGGAAGAAGTGGATGAAGGTTTGCCAACAGTTCTGTACCTCTGATGATTAATGTAAGGGTAATTCATGTAGCTTTAGCTTCCCGCAGGGTATTGCCCTTACAGGTGGAAGGTTATTCAAAGGCTTCGCGGAGGACGGTTTGCATGAGGTCTTCGGCGAGTTGTTTCCGGTGTTTGATTTGTTCTTCCAGTTGGTCAATTATTTTCATCAGATAATCGACTTTTTCAACGATCACTTTTTGTTCCGCAAGGGGAGGAAGGGGAATGATTAAATCGGTGAGAGTAGGAATTTTTATATTTGGTTGACCAGCCATTTGATAAGCAGCCTTTTTGATTTCAGGCTGTTTGAATCTCAAAAGTAAAAGGGTAAAATCTTGATTTCTTATACTTGAAGGCTTAACTCCAACCATACTATCAGGGAAACACATATCAATTCCCAAAACACCTAAATTACCAATTGTTCCACCAACAATTGCGATAATAAGTGTACCTTTAGGAAATTCTTTAGATACAGAACGGCCTTTTTCATTTAAAGTTTGCTTGTATTCTGTGATGACATCTCCATTTCTACTTAATGAATTAATCTGAATAAACGGATACTGACCACCATAACAAGATTTATCATTTCTAGGTCTGATTGAAAAGCGACCTCTTTCAAAAGTTGCAAATGCTCCAAATCGACACCAAACCCAACTATCAGGTAAATAAAATGGGATTTCATCAGGTGAGATTTCGGGGATGGGTTTTTCTTTTTTGAGTTTTCCATCAGCGATCGCCTGTTGTTTTTCGGCTTTAATTTTGGCTAGGAGTGCGGCTGCATCGGTGTCTGGGTTGACTTTTTGCATTGGATTGCGATCGCGCCATTCTGCTGTGAGTTGTCCTGCGATCGCTTCTTGTAAAATCGCCTGTTTCAGTTGAGAAATATATTTTTCTTGTTTTTGAAGTTCAACAATTAATTCATTTTTGAAATCAGAAAAACTTCTAAATTTTTTCGATATACTCTTTTGTAATTCTATGCTTGGTAAAGGGATTGTATATTCAAGAAATTCCCAAGCCCTAATAGAAGAATAATTTGTACTACCCTTTGCTTCTATTTGGTTTTGAATATAATCCGTATTAATCAAAACTTCGAGATATTCTTGCGTTACTTTAGAATAATCTAGTTCATATAAATAATAATGGCTGCTTACTATAGAACCTTCTAAATCATGAGTGATAAAACCATATCCCCCAAATTTAGCATCCATTTCAGCAACGATTAAATCACCTGCATAACATAATTGCTGTTTTTTTGTTTTAATCTCATGTCCAAATTGTTTTTTTCGTAGTACGACTCCTTTACGATGTACTTGTACTCTGCACAATTTGTACTCAGTAGATTCATCAATTTGCAAAAATCGAGCATTTCCTTTTTGATGCCGTAAAATTTCCTTCAGTTTGACATTTTCCCATTGATTCATTAGCAATACCTTCCTTTAAACAATCTCATTGTAGGGGCAATTCATGAATTGCCCCTACGGGGACAATTGATTTTTTAACATATCTAATAATTCATCACTTTTACGAAAAGAATCATGTAACATCCCCAACAACTCCACCGAACTATAACCCCTTTCTTGCTCCAAAACATGAGAATTTTTCACATCCAAATTAAATCCGTTTTTCTCTAAATCCTTAAAACTCACCCGCCATGCTTGCTCATTTTCTTCTCGATTATTCCACCATGCCTTCAGAGACTTAAACTCACTTTTATTAATCGGTTTCGTCTTAGAATACGCCTTTACCCCTTCCATTAATTGATGTTCCCAATACCAGATTTCCTTTGTCGGTTTACCCTTCGTAAAAAACAAAAGATTAGTCGCCACAGACGCATAAGGTTGAAACACCGAATTAGGTAAACGCACAATCGTATGCAGATTACAAGACTCTAATAAATGCTGACGAATCCGCGCCTTTACCCCATCGCCAGTTAACGAACCATCTGGTAAAACGATCGCAGCCCGTCCCCCATCTTGCAGATATCGCACCATCAACAACAGAAACAAATCTGCACTTTCGGTAGTGCGATAACTCATCGGGAAATTATCCTGCACCCCATCCGTCACCGAAGCCCCAAAAGGTGGATTTGCCAAAATCACATCTACCCGATCCGCCGTACCGATAGAAGTATATTCTCGATTCAGACTATCTATATATTCAATATTCGGAACCTCGATGTCATGGAGAAATAAATTCGTCACCGCCAACATAAACGGTAAGGGTTTAAACTCCATCCCCTTAATCGTCTTTTCCAATGTCTCCAGATCGCGCACCTCATCCAAACCTTGCTGACGCAGATGATTAATCGCACAAGTTAAAAAACCACCAGTTCCACAAGCCGGATCAAGTACCGTTTCCCCCAACATTGGATTAACCATTTCCGTCATAAACTCCGTCAAAGCGCGGGGTGTGTAAAACTCCCCATAAGCGCCCGCCGTCTGGAGTTCGCGCAAAATCGTTTCGTAAATATCCCCGAATAAATGACGATCTTCGGAACTTTCAAAATCAATTTCATTGAGACTATCCAAAACTTGACGAATAATCGTCCCATTCTTCATATAATTATTCGTACCCTCAAAAATCTCCCGCACAATCACCGCGCGTTGATTACCCGTGCTAGTGTCTAAACTTCGCAACGTGGGGAACAATTCTTGATCAATAAAAATCCGTAAGTCATCCCCCGTTAATGACTTTTCACCATTAGTCATTCCCTTCTCTGAAATTGCCCAATTGCACCAGCGCAACCGTTCTGGAATCACCGAAACGAAATTATCCTTGAGTAATTCTAACTCGCGATCGCTAGCATCCAAAATTTTCAGAAACAGCAACCACCCCAACTGCTCAATCCGTTGTCCATCACCAGACACACCCGGATCTTTCCGCATAAAATTACGCAGACTTTTAATATTACCGCCAAGATTTTTCATTAGACATTGACCGAATTTAATTATGCGTTGATCAAAATTTGTGGTATAGAGAATTATTAACCAATTTGTAATTTGTAATTAAATAGGGATTGATACCCCCATTTCTACAAACGGCTTGTATCTTAGCCGGGGTTGTTTGAAAAGTCCTATTGTCGGTATCAAAACATTTTAGATCCCCCTAAATCCCCCTTAAAAAGGGGGACTTTGATTCCGGTTCCCCCCTTTTTAAGGGGGGTTAGGGGGGATCAAAGTGCCTAAAATCACAGCCAAATACTTTTCAAACATCCTCTTAGCCGAGGTTGAAATCCCCGTCATAAAACATAGTTACGAATTACGAATTACGCTGCTACGTGATACAATTCAGATTTTAATTCTTGCAAAGCTGAAACATATTGAGATTTACCGCCAAATAATTGTACAATCTCACCTGGAGATCCAAGTTGCTTCAGGGGTTCTAATTTTAGCACCGAAAGTTCCTCTATATTCTCGATGCCATCGGTAGTATATTTTTCTAAAAGAGCATCTAAAACCGCCCGCATTTGTGAGCCATACTTAGTAAAATAATCTCGTTTTCTGACATTTTGCGCCCGTTCCTTACGAGTTAAGGGTGGACGATCCCAAGCAATATAACAAATCAAATCAAATAAATCCAAATCTTTTTTAATATCTTTCTGCAAATCCTCAAGAATAATATTCTGTTCCCGAAGTTCTGCAATCAAAGCACTCTTTTTATCCGCCTGATTCCAGCGTGTCAAAAACTCATCTAAACTGCTAAATTCTCGCAGCAAGTTTTGTTTGGTATAATCTCGTAAACTTGTTGTCACCAACTCCCCATCATCATTGAGATATTGAATCCGCTCGTTTAAAATTGCCACATTTACCCCAGCAATATAAACCTTAACCTGCTTTTCTGTAGTAATTTCACCACCATCAATAATTGTCGGTTTTGTACTTTCTCGAATCTCGTTGTTTTGCTCAAAATCAACTATTTCTCCCGTCTCATGATCGATAATTTCTTCTGTTATATCCCCGGTAATATTTTCTGGTGTAAATGGCTCATCTTCCCCTACTTCCTTAATCATCACCGGATCACCATCAAAAGCGCGATCCAAAAACAGATCCGTCACATTCCGAAAATCCATAATCGTGAAAAATTGCTTATCAAACTGTTCATTAATTCTTGTTCCTCGGCCAATAATTTGTTTAAACTCCGTCATCGAACGAATATTAGAATCTAGTACAATTAATTTACAGGTTTGAGCATCAACCCCCGTCGTCATTAACTTAGAAGTCGTCGCAATCACAGGATAACGTTCTTCTGGATTAATAAAATTATCCAATTCCAATTTACCTTCCTTATCTTCTCCTGTAATTCGCATTACATATTTATAATTTTCCCTGACTAAATCTCCGGCTTCATTAGCAATAGCTTGTCGCATTCGTTCTGCGTGTTCTGTATCCACACAAAAAATAATTGTTTTTGCATAAACATCAGTTTCCCGTAAAAACTCCATCACTCGTTTTGCAACAGCTTTTGTCCGCTCATCAATTACTAAATTCCTGTCAAAATCTTTGAGATTATAAACCCGATCTTCGACCAAATACCCTGATTTATCTTGCTTACCCGCTTCCGGGCAATATCCTTCTAAATCAACATTTAAACCGACTCGAATCACCTTGTAGGGAGCAAGAAAACCGTCATCAATCCCTTGTTTGAGAGAATAAGTATAAATTGGATAAGCAAAATATTCAATATTAGAAACTTCCTTTGTTTCCTTTGGCGTTGCTGTTAAACCAATTTGGGTTGCTGAACTAAAATATTCTAAAATTTCCCGCCATTTACTATCCTCTGCGGCGCTACCACGATGACACTCGTCAACTATAATTAAATCAAAAAACTCTGGGCTAAATTCTCGGTAAGCATCAGCAGTTTCATCATAATTAACTAAACCCTGATATAATACTAAATATATTTCAAAAGCGGTGTCAACTTTCTTATTTTTAATCACCGTCATTTTGTTTTTAAAATGCTTAAAATCACCGCGTTTTGTTTGACTAATTAAGGATTGGCGATCAGCTAAAAATAAAACTCGTTTTTTGATGCCATTTTTCCACAGCCGATAAATAATCTGAAAGGCGGTGTAAGTCTTACCAGAACCCGTTGCCATCACTAATAATAAACGATCTTGACCTTTAGCGATCGCTTCCACTGTCCGATTAATGGCAATTTGTTGATAATAGCGCGGTTGGCGACCTTTAGGATCAAAAAAGTAATCAAAAGTTGCTATCTCTTCCGCTTCTGGGGTTTCAATCTGCTTAAACTTCTTATATTTCTGCCAAAGTTCATCAGGAGTGGGAAAATTATCAAGACTTAATTCTCGCTCAATTAAACTAGAAAAACCAGATTTATCATGTTCTAAAAAACCATCACCATTAGAACTAAAAGCCACAGGTAAATCTAAAATATCTGCATAGTTTAAAGCCTGTTGCATACCGTGACCAACAGGATAAATATTTTTCTTAGCCTCAATCACAGCGATCGCAATATTAGGCTTGTAATAAAGAATATAATCAGCTTTTTTCCCCTTCCCACGTCGCGTTTGATTCCCTTTGACATAAATCCGACCATCAGTAAAATAGACCTGTTCTCGGACTTGCTTGCTGACATCCCACCCTGATTTAAGCAAAGCAGGTAAAACATACTGTGTACAAATATCCTGTTCTGAAAGCTCTCGTTTATCGGTCATCTGTAAATTCACTTACTTTTATGAATAGTAGGGGCAATACCCTGCGGGAAGCTAAAGCTACATGAATTGCCCCTACGGAGGAACTGATTGCTCAATTATACACAGATGACCTTGAGGCTAATAGAAACTTCGTCATGGAACTGTTTGTTTTGGATCTAAAAACAAAACAAAGTTATCTCAGCTGTAAAATATAAGTGTAGAGGCAGTAGTAGATTAAACCTCGGCAAAAGTAATCCTTAAAAATGCCAAGGTAATTTTATGCTTGTTTTGCGTTTAAGAAAAAATCGAGTTATCCCAGCTATAAAATATGAGGGTGGAGCCAAAGGTGACTAGTATTGATAATTACAACTTCTCTTTTTCAGGAGAAGCCACAATCCCACAGGCTCCTCCTGAGTTTAAATCAGGGTTTATCGGCATTGTTGGTCGTCCTAATGTCGGTAAATCTACTTTGATGAATCAATTGGTAGGAGAAAAAATTGCCATTACATCACCGATCGCACAAACAACACGTAACCGTTTGCGCGGTATATTAACTACACAAGAGGCGCAGTTAATTTTTGTAGATACACCAGGAATTCATAAGCCCCATCATCAATTGGGTGAAGTGTTGGTGCGAAATGCCAAAATTGCGATTGAATCGGTAGATGTATTGCTGTTTGTGGTAGATGGAGCCGTGGCTTGTGGAGCAGGCGATCGCTATATTGTCGATTTGCTCAGTCGCAGCAAAACACCGGTAATTCTGGGTATGAATAAAACTGACCAACAACCGCCCGATTCCCAGTTTATAGATGAGAGTTACGCCCAGATAGCCAAGTCCCATGAATGGAAAATCGTGAAATTTTCTGCCAAGACTAGTGCCGGATTACCACAACTTCAAGAATTATTAATTGAACATTTAGAAATTGGGCCATTATACTATCCCCCAGACTTGGTAACTGACCAGCCAGAGCGCTTTATTATGGGTGAATTGATCCGAGAACAAATTTTATTATTGACTCGTGAAGAAGTACCCCATTCAGTTGCGATCGCCATTGACCTAGTAGAAGAAACTCCTAGCATTACCCGTATACTTGCTACCATCAACGTCGAGCGCGATTCCCAAAAAGGCATACTCATCGGCAAAGGCGGAGCGATGCTCAAAGCAGTTGGTAGTGAAGCCCGCGAACAAATACAAAAGTTAATCGCTGGTAAAGTTTACCTAGAATTGTTTGTCAAAGTCCAACCAAAATGGCGACAGTCGCGGGTGAGTTTAGCAGAGTTAGGCTATCGGGTGGAAGAATAAAAAATTAGTCATTGGTCATTTGTCATTAGTAAAAACTAATTACTCTAGCTTGCTTCCTCCTGCGTCCTAACTAATAAAAATGTCTTTAGATACTCGCTATCCCTTAAATTTACCCGCCAATGCTCTACCATTGCGCGTGTTAATTGTCGAAGATGATCCGATGATGCAACTGGGATTAGAGCAATCGTTAATGGCTCATCCTCAATTGGAGATTGTTGGACAAGCAGAAGATGGTTATTTGGGAGTTCAAGCCGCACTGCAACTGAAACCTGATTTGGTGGTTATGGATATTGGGTTGCCGCGATTGGATGGTATTGCCGCAACACAGCAAATTAAAGCGGCGCTACCAGCAACTCATGTGGTAATGCTGACATCTCATCAAACGGAGACAGAAATTATTGCGGCACTATCTAGCGGTGCAGATGCATATTGCATCAAAGGTGCAAGTGTGGAACGATTGTTAAGTGCGATCGCAGCCGCAGTTGATGGTGCAGCTTATCTCGATCCCCAAATTGCGCGGCGAGTAATTGATAATCTCAAACCGCCCTCACCCACCAGCAATAACGCCAACTTATCTGGGCGCGAGTTAGAAGTGTTGAAACTCATGGTAGATGGGTTGAGTAACCCAGAGATTGCCGAAAAACTTTATCTCAGTCCCAACACCATCAAAACTCACGTTCGGGGGATTATGAATAAATTAGCAGTAGACGATCGCGTGCAAGCAGCAGTTGTAGCACTGCGTTCTGGATTGGTTTAGAAAACAAATGCAGCAAAATACAGAGGCAAATCTCAGCAAAAGTCAGATTTCTGGTGTATCCAAACTTAATAATGAATTCCCCACTTTTTGCCCAACAAGTCGTCAAGAATGGCGAAGATGGTTAGAGAACAATCATCACACCTGTTTCGGTATATGGCTCATCTACTACAAAGTAAAAAGTGGTAAACCAAGTGTTCGATATAGCGAAGCGGTAAAAGAAGCCTTATGCTTTGGTTGGATTGATAGTAAAGTCAAATCCTTAGATGAAGAACGTTATATGCAAATCTTTACACCTCGAAAATTAAAAAGCGTGTGGTCAAAATTAAACAAACAATATATTGAAGAACTCATAGAACAAGGATTGATGACTACAGTTGGTCTGGAAAAAATAGAAGCTGCAAAAGAAAATGGTTCATGGAACTCTTTAGATGCGATCGAAGCATTAATTATTCCCTTAGATTTAAAGCAGGCTTTAGAAGCAAACACAACAGCCAAAGGGTATTTTGAGGCATTTAATAACTCATCCAAAAAGAATATCCTTTTTTGGATTGACAGTGCAAAACGTCCAGAAACCAGATTAAAAAGAATTGAACAAACCGTAAACTCAGCAGCGAGTAACAAAAACCCATTAGTATGATAACAAAGCCTATATAATTATTTGACAAACTATCTTTTTAAGCGCTATTGTTAGCAATCGCCATATTTTTAATCCCATTTATAAGTAGAGGCGTACATATATATGTACGCCTCTATAGCTGACTAATTTGTTGCCAAGATTGTTGAATAATAGTCTACCTCAATCTACTTTACTTAAAAAAGTTACCGAATTGATTAGGGTCTAAATTAACAGGAAATAATAAAATTTCCTTGCCTTCTAAATTTGCCTTCTGGTGAAGCAAAATTGCCTTTTGCAAAGAGCAATATTTAATTGGAACCCATCCGTCGCTATAAAAGTAGACAGTGACTCGGCTCATTGCATACTCTTTCAACGGCACTGGAACGTACCAGGACGAGTCCACAATTTGAACCTTACCTGTTGAGTCCATGCTTTAAACCTCAGTTACTAAGTATATTTAGTTTGACTCATCACTCTGACTACTTTCACTCATCCAAGTGAGTTCTAATAACTATCATAAGTAATAAGCTAATGTGGCCTTAAGTTAGATATTTAGGTAGAAGTTCAGGAGTCAACGAGTTTTTAGTTGGGATTAAGCCTTAGAGGTTGGTAACGAATTATCGTGCAAAGTTTGACAGGTTGTCTTTTGACACAACTATTATTTTAAAATTATCGTTCTTAAATACTGGTGGAAAAATAGCATCAAAAATATTTAAATTTTCCTTTAATTGCCTTTACCCAGTCAGCCCGGACTATTTCGCTTACTTTTTAGAAACTTTATGTTCCACTTTACCCTTGAGAAGAATTTGGGATGGCTATTATTAATTTCGGTTCTGATTGCCACACCAGTTAATGCCCACACCGAAAAGGTATCAAAAGACGTGGGCGGGATGCTGCATATTGAACCTTATGACAATCCTCAAGCTGGTAAAACCGCTCATGTTTGGATTGTCCTCACCCATAAAGGCGGGCGACTAATCCCCCTGACACAATGTAACTGTCAGTTGGCTGTCTACCCCGAACCTCACAGTGAAACCGATACCCCATTGCTGAAGCCAAGTTTACATAATGTATCAACCAGGCAATATAAAAGCATTCCCGGAGCGGAGATCATATTTCCCAAAGTAGGAGCTTATGAATTGGAGTTAAGCGGTACTCCCAAATCTGGAGCTAGTTTCAAGCCCTTTGAGTTGTCTTACAACGTCACAGTTGGCTCATAAAAGCTGAAGTGTGTAAAATCTGATGCTGTAGCAAGATCCCGCAGAGTTGAGAAATTGCAGTGCGATCGCCTCTAAAATAGACATCTCCAGAAATTAATCCAGAACCCTTGTAGAGACGTAGCAGTGCTACGTCTCTACATTCATTTTCTTTTCCTTTGTCTAATGGTAGCGATCGCATAACCTAGTTTTATCAATAAATCTCTTCTGTCTTTGAGAACCGCCTGTAAAAGTTTGAATGCTGTTGTCTCGCCTCTGTTCTTGAGATTCTGATTATTGTTCACGAGGTTCAAAGACTCATTAACGGAGTTCAAAGACTCATTAACGGAGTTCAAAGACTCGTTAACGGAGTTCAAAGACTCATTAACGGAGCTAAAAGACTCATTAACGGAGTTCAAAGACTCATTAACGGAGTTCAAAGACTCATTAACGGAGCTAAAAGACTCATTAACGGAGTTCAAAGACTCATTAATGGAGTTCAAGCACTCGTTATAATTTACTCAGTATAAGCTTTATTCCTTTCTGCCTCCCCAGTTCCCATAATTTAAAATCCTGCCAAATGATCTGAAGGTTTCAAACTCAGGGATGATGAGTAATTAGCAACTAAATTGACAAAATTACACTATAAAGAGTGATATTAAGCGATAGATAGCGCTTGTAAAGGAATAACGGGCATGATTAAATCTTGGATGGTGATTGGGGGTGTGGCTTTCTTAGTTGCGTTGGCGGCTAACGTGATTACGCCTAGCGATCGCCAATGGTTCAAGCGCTTACAACGACCGAGATGGCTAACTTTTGAGGGTGCGATTCCAATTATCTGGACTGTAATATTTATTTGCGGTGCTTGGTCAGCTTATATTGTCTGGGAAAAAGACCCAGGAAGCACCTCAACCTGGTTAATCATGGGTTTATACTTGCTCTTAGAAATTATTACCATTGCCTATACGCCTGTAATGTTTAAGCTTCGCAGTCTGAAAGTGGGTACAATTCTTGGTGGCACAGGTTTTATCATTTGTGTTTTGTTAATACTTGCAATCTTAGGTTTTTCTGGTTGGGCAGCATTGTTACTAGTTCCTTATTTCCTTTGGAGTCCCATTGGTACTTATACCACTTGGCAGATGATCGCTCTCAATCCTCAAGATGCTTAGGAACGTGGATTAAATAAAATGCAAAACTTCATCCTGTCTCCAGCTTCTCTCTCCTTTATAAGGAGAGGGATTGAGGGTGAGGTAAGCCAGGGACATAAATTGTATTTTATTTAATTCTTATTCCATAAGATTCGCACCAGCGAATGATTCAAACTATGGCGGAAATTGTCAAACTTGCAGTATATGACTTAATAAAATACACAAAGCTTGAGTACATGATGATTCCATCTTGGATAATAATTGGGGCTGTAACTTTCTTTATCGCCCTTGGTAGTTTCTTGATTACGCCGCGTGATGTGAAATGGTTCGCACGGTTAAGTCGCCCTCGTTGGCTAGTTTTTGAGCCGCTAATTCCGCTCATCTGGACTGTGGTTTTTATTGGCGGTGCAGCTTCAGCTTATGTTGTCTGGGAAAAAAATCCCGGAAGTCTAATTACTTGGCTACTAATGGCTTTATACCTCCTGGTGGAAATTATCACCGTCGCCTACATACCTATAATGCTGAGGTTTCGCAGTCTCAAAGCTGGGGAAGTTCTGGGACTAATGGGTTTGATTTTAGCTGTTGTACTGGCAATCTGCGTTTTGCCAATTTCTCTAATGGCGGTGCTGTTACTCCTTCCCTATCTAGTTTGGACTCCTATTGGTACTTATACCACCGACGAGTTAAGGGAACTAAATCCTCAAGATGCATAATGCATCTATGTAAGACGCCCATAACGTGCCGTGAAAGGATTGGCTGGATTAGATTGATTATTCAGCCAAGCCCACATTTGATCGCCAACAGAAAAATGCCACCACTCTCTAGGATTGCGTTGAAAGCCGGCTTTTAACATTACATCTCGCAATAGCTGACGGTGAGTATGATACTTTTGTGCTTCTGGGTAGTTGCTATTGGCATAATAATCGGGATGCGATCGCTCGGACATTTCATCAATTGGCGAACCCATATTTATTATTTGCCCGGCATCATCTACCAGCGTCACATCCACCGCCGCACCTGTACTGTGAGGAGGCGGAGTTTTTTCATCCAAACTTGGTACAGCCCAAATTGCATAAACGGCTTCCCAAATCTCTTGGCGTTGCTTTGGTGATAACTCCACCTCAGTCAGTCCCCTCTCCTGCACTGCTTGGGCGAAGCTGTAATTTACCATAAACTGTTGGACTGCGATCGGGCGATAGGCATCGAAAATTTGGATAAGCCAGTTAGGATGCAAGAGATAAAGGTAATTTTGGGCTTGGATCAAATTTTCAATCACACTTTGACGGAGATAATAAGGAGAGCGATCGCCATAAGTAGCACCTAATTTTTCATAAGGATGGGGAGATTCCACCGCAAACAGTTCTAAAGGAATCGCCATTAGCGGTTCACCACACTCGAAAATCGGGATTTGATGATAAGGTCTCATCTAGTCAGCCACACAGGACTTACGGATTTTAACGCAAGCACAGCATTCTGTGTAAGGAGTCTCTTCTTCCTCTGTGTCTTTTGCGCTTCTGCGTGCAATACCAATTTTTCTCAACCCTGAACAGTAAACCAAAAACTTTTTTTCTAAAGGGCGAACGTTAATAATCTGCTATTTATACAAAGTAATATAGCGTTTCTGATTTGGATGCAATACACTCAGACCTCACTTCCATTTCTCTCTCCTAAAAGGCTACGGTGTACACACAAGTTGAAAAAACTTCATCCACCAAAGAATTGCGGTGTGTAACGCTGGCGTGACAAAGCTAAATTGTTGCAATCATAGCGACTGACTTGTACTGAACTTGTCCTGAGCGTAGCCGTAAAGCCTGCGGCATAGCTACGCTTAGGGCGCAGCCTCTCTAAGAGTTGTAGCTTTGTCGTACCCCTACGGGGATCTTGCTAGCAAGAGCGTCTCGCAGAGAAGTGCGGGCTACGCCAACACATTTGTTATTTCGGGGTACTCATTTGTTATTTCGGGGTACTCATTTGTTATTTCGGGGTACTCATTTGTTATTTCGGGGTACTCATTTGTTATTTCGGGATACTCATTTGTTATTTCGGGGTACTCATTTGTTATTTCGGGGTACTCATTTGTTATTTCGGGGTACTCATTTGTTATTTCAGGATACTCATTTGTTATTTCGGCGTGTCCATAACGCACCCTACGAAACTACTAGAAGAGTTAAAACCTATGACACCGTAGCTCTTAAAAAGAGAGAGGCTTTGAATCTTACTCCCCTTCCCTACAAGGGAAGGGGCTGGGGGTTAGGTCTGTATTCGATGCAATTGAGAACTGCTATATAAATTACTTAGGCTATGATTAGTGCTTATAACGTTCTGAAACCTTTCAATCATGAAAGTAACGTGTAGCATATTATGTATGAATCGTTGCCAGACTCAAATTAGTTGCGCCCGATAAATGTAATAATACCATATACCTTCTTCCCATTATTCAGGAACAGTCTTGCACAAAAAATTAACAAAAAAAAAGAAGTATGGCAGATAAAACCAAGATAATTTCCTTTGAACTTTCTGACGGCAGAATAATTAAAGTAGAGGTTACGCCTATAGGAGAACAACCTGTTTCTGCTGAAACCAGAGTCTTTAAACAAGCAACAGAAATTATTAAATCCATTGCTGAAGATGTCGCAGGGACATTAAAAGATATTAGCCAAACAGTCAAACCAGATAAATTTAGTGTCAAACTAGGTTTACAAATTGGAGTTGAGTCAGGACAACTAACCGCTTTAATTGTGAAAGGAACAGGCACGGCTAACCTAGAAATTACGATGGAATGGGGTAAATAACAGTTGATTACTTTACAGTTGTGGTAATCTTTTTACAAAGATGCTAGGTGAGAGCAATTAATGGGTAACGAAGACGATTTACAACGCTGTACAGTGCGTTTAAATGTTGCCAGTAGTCAGGGAACAGGTTTTTTTGTTGCACCAAATTGGATTCTCACCTGCGCCCATGTGGTCGAATCTGCAAAAGATAACCCTGTGCAAGTATTCTGGAAAGCAGGAAACCAGAATTACACAGCTAGAGTTACGCAATTATACAAATATCCTCTTGATTTAGCGCTTTTACAACTGGACGAGGATTGTTTGGATCATCCCTGTGTTCAATTGGATGTCACAGAACCAAAAACCAACGATGATTTATATATTTTCGGTTATCCCAAGAATAGCGAAGTTGATTATTCACAGGGAGATTCGGCAAGCTTTAAATATGAAGGAATAAGTTTTAAACAGGATATTATCCACTATAAGTTAAAGCAAGGGCAAGTTATCTCAGGCTTTAGTGGTTCGCCTTTGTTAAATTTACTAACAGGTAAAGTTTGTGGAATTGTGCATCTTTCCCGTGATGAGGGTAACGATTTAGGAGGGCGGGCAATTTCGGCTCAAGTTATTGTGCAACAGTTTTCCGAAATTGCCTTACGTAATCAACAATTTCATCAGCCAAAGCCCAAAGGTGAAAATCCATTTGAATATGGTTCTCTTGTTCTTCCACAACGTTTTTACGGACGGAGAAGAGAGATTTTAGAGATTAAAAACCGCATTGGTGCGATTAGTCCTCAATGTATCAATTTGGTTGGATTGCGGCGCAATGGAAAAACCTCTCTATTGCGATATATAAAAGAAAGAATCAGCGAATTTTGTTCACCAGAACAAAAGCCTTTAGTTGTTTCATTAGATTTAACGAGTCAAAAATTTCATACTCCAGAGGGGATTATTGAAGGCTTAAGGCGAGAGATTCACAAAATAACAGGGAATTTTCCTTGGTCAAAGGAAGATAATGAAGATGGCTTTGAAGTAGAAGATGGCTTACAGGTGTTAGTAGATCAAGGGTATCGTTTAATTATTTTATTGGATGAGTTTGAAGCCATTGCTAGTAAAAAAGATAGATTGGAATTGTTTCAGGATTGGGGAGAAGATTGGCGTTCTAAGGCTTGTGCGGGTTTATTAACAATGGTAATTGGTAGCAAACGCCCTCTTAATGAAGTTTACAAAGCTTTGAGTCTGGGTTCTCCCTTTGACAATATTTTCAGTACCACTATTTTAGGGGCATTAGAGCAGGAAGCTTGGCAAAGCATCATCCAGAAAGGACGGAAAGAATTTCTGCTGCCTAATTCTGTGGTATTACAATGGGTGGATGAGTTAGCAGGAGGGTTGCCCTATTATGTGCAGATGGCGGGGGCGAAGTTGTGGCAATATGGGAATCAAGAAATAGCTAAAGATGAGTTTAATTCTCAAGCAAAGTATCGTTTTGAAGAACTTTGGAAAGATTTAACAAAAGTTGAACGTTTAGCATTGCGTTCTAAGTTGGGAGAGAGGAATTCACGTGCTGATCCAGTTGTAGATACGCTTCAGCGTCATGGGTTATTACGGAAGAATGGGGGTTTATTTAGCAGTGTGTTTGCAGAGTTTGTGAAAGGTCAAAGATAAAGCAATAAGCCAAAGATTCAAATATTAAATATAAAAAATGTTGCTGTTTTTGCGAGAAACTTGGGAACTATTTTGGTGGGCAATGTTTTGTCCTTCAAGGCTTCAGCAACGAATGAATGAATGGTCGCCTCAAGAAGAAAAAGATGGACGCAGACCAGACACAAGTTTTTTTGATATTTTACTTTTCCGAAACTTCCGATTTATTAGTCAGTATCTATTACTATTATTTATTTCTAATATCCCTCTGATTTTAAAGCTAATTGAGCGTAATCAATTGTTGGATTGGTTACAGTTACCTTGTGTAATGTTAATTGCTTATATGACAGGAGTTTTATTTTTACCTTTAGGACTAGTTATCCCTTTGTTGTGGTTGATAGTTGTATTAAATCAGCCTGATAGGTGGTTAAAGGGCTTAATAGAAGCTAGGAAAGTGAAAGTTTTACCTCTTTTATTTCAAATGCAGGTCGGAGCGACGGGAGTCGTGACGGGAGTTGCTACTTTACCGCTTACTTGGTTTTCGATTGTTGCAAGTTTAATCGCTTTTGCTCTTGCACCAGTAAAAGGCAATACAGTTTTTATCATCACTCCAGTGATTTTAATAGCTCTTTCTGTCCAAAATTTAAAATGGCATTCAGCATTAATTACCCCTGTAACCTTAGTCAGCTATTACAGAATATTTCCTGATTATAGCTTTATCTCTTTAGGTAGTTATTACACATTATTTATTCATTATTTACTAAAACTTTTCAGATTTTCAGATTCAACAATTAGGTGGTTACGTCCCCAAACAGCAAAAATACTTTTTCAATTACCTCCTTACACTAGCGAACTCCTGTGGATACCTTTACCTAATCATGCTCAACTTCTTGTTTCTGAATTTCGTGAAAGACCTCAACAAGCCTTAACAATCTTTCAATATACCCAAACTTTTTCCTTGCCAGGATTTCAAATAACCCTGCAAAATGCCTTACCACAAATTGTTGCCGACCAACTCAAGCAAATTCAAAGTATTCCAGAACTAATCTTTACTGCCAACTCAGACCATCCCATATTACCCTTCCTGATTTCCCCCTTCTATCACCTCGATTCTGACAGTGATACCCCCACTCCAGAAACACCTTTACCAAAGGTTAAACCTGAACTTTCTATCCTTCTTCCTCATTTGCAAACTATTATTCGAGGTATTCAATCTGCACTTGAAAATAAAAATATACCCCTACAAGAACGAGGATTAAAAGAAATTAATAAAAAACTTAAGGGATTAAAATCGCAATTACCCTCTCTCGGACTTAAACACGAAGCCATCAAACGCTGGACACCTGTACTGGAACATTGGCAAAGCGTTATTGAACTGGAACTGGAACAAAATGAACAAAGCAAACTCTCTCAAGGCGGACTAATCAACCCGTTCCAATATGGAAATCCGGTGCGACTTGACCAAAAAAACTTGTTTAAAGGTCGTCAGAGATTTGCCAATGAAGTTGTCCGTCGAGTTTTAGACCGCGACCGACCTACCCTTGTGCTGCATGGCCCCCGTCGCTGTGGTAAAACTTCGTTTTTGTATAACTTTCCCCGCCTGCTTCCCAGTGATATCCTCCCCGTATTTGTGGATATGCAAAGTTCCGCCATTACCACCAGCGAATCTGATTTTTGCTTTGGCTTAGTCCGTGCAATTCATAAAGACTGCAAAAGTCAAAACGTTCAATTACCAAACATTCCTAAACGCACCGATTTTAAAGATAGTCCCTATCCTACCTTAGAAGATTGGTTAGATGAAGCACTTGCCCAAATCGGAGAACGGCGTATTCTTCTCAACCTTGATGAATTTGAAAAAACCGGTACCGCCATCCAAAAGGGACAGATAACTTTACGTTTATTTGACGAACTGCGCCACTTAATTCAACATTATGAAAAACTCGGTTTTCTCTTTTCTGGGGTGCAAACTTTAGAGGAATTAGGCCCGAATTGGAGTAGCTATTTTATCAGCGTTGTCCCGATAGAAATGCTTTATCTTGAACCTAACGAAGCCGAGGAATTACTGCTTAATCCAGATCCAGCTTTTACACTGCGTTACGCTCCAGGCATTGTAAAGGAAGTATTAAAACTTACCAATTGTCACCCTTACTGCCTACAATTATTAGGCGCATCAATGGTTAATCAAGCTAACTTTAACCATACTGATTTTATTACTTTTGAACTCTTGCAAGCTTCTATTAATGACGCATTTATTTCCGGTCAACCTTATTTTACAAATATTTGGACAGAATTTACAGGAACTACACCAGAAGAAATGGTAATTGGTCAAGAATTACTATTACAAGTTGCCAGAACAGATATTTTATTACCTAGAACTGCTGAAATTGCTGAAAAGGTATTAACCCGCTTGTTGCGTTATCATATTTTACACAAAATCAATGGAGGATATGATTTTGAAATCCCTCTGTTAAAAGAATGGGTGAGAGACCGTGCAGTAAGAAGCTAATTATTTAATGTAAAACTAAGATTTCATCTGCTCTCAAAGTCGCCATTGCATATTCACAGCCTTGAGTATCAGCAAACTCTACTAAATAATAATATTCTTCATCTTGCTCATACACTTCTACAATTGTTCCAACTTGCACACTGGGTAAGCTTGCGATAGAACTATAATCTTTTTCCACTAGTTGTAATCTCTCAATGGAAATAGGCTTGAGTGAAGCAATAGTATCCAAAAGTTTAAGTTTTTTCATTTAACTTCAAAAATGCAGTAATCAAACCGTGGATAAAGATTATTAGCGGTAGTTTCCCGAATTGTCCGCAGCCTGATTCCGTCTATATCAAGTATTATTCAATCTACCTTAAACTGTTGACCATATTAACGGTTTGTTTCTCTAAAAATGCTCAATCAAAATAAAACACCTCTATTAGATGCCTTAAAAGCCAATGCAGCAAGACCCCATGCCCCTTTTTACACCCCAGGACATAAACAAGGTAAGGGAATTTCTCAACCCTTGGCTGATTTACTTGGCAAAGCAGTTTTTCGCGCTGATTTAACCGAATTAGCAGATTTAGATAATCTCTTTGCACCCCAAGGCGTTATTGAAGAAGCACAACAACTGGCGGCTGAGGCATTTGGTGCTTCGCAAACATGGTTCCTTGTCAATGGTTCTACCTGTGGGATTGAAGCGGCAATTCTCGCTACCTGTGGCACAGGCGATAAAATCATTCTGCCTCGCAATGTGCATTCTTCTGAGATCGCTGGTTTAATTCTCTCCGGTGCAATACCCATTTTTCTCAATCCTGAATATGATCCAGTTTTAGATATTGCCCACAGCATCACGCCCAATGCTGTAGAATCTGCACTCCAACAGCATCCTGACGCCAAAGCAGTGTTGACAGTTTACCCCACATATTACGGCGTTTGTGGAGATTTGAGTGCGATCGCCAGCATTACACATCAATATAATATCCCTCTACTCGTAGATGAAGCACACGGCGCACACTTTGCTTTTCATCCACAATTATTACCCACTCCAGCCTTAGCCGCAGGTGCCGATTTAACTGTACAATCCATTCACAAAGTACTCGGTGCAATGACACAAGCATCGATGCTGCACGTCCAAGGTAATCGGATAGATGGCGATCGCATCAGTAAAGCTTTGCAACTTGTACAATCTACCAGTCCTAGTTATTTACTTTTAGCTTCTTTAGATGCAGCGCGTCAGCAAATGGCACTCCACGGAAAAATGCTGATGTCTCGCACTTTGCAACTTGCTGACGAAGCGAGAACGCGAATCAGCCAAATTCCGGGATTATCAGTTTTGGAAATGCCTTCGTTGGGGGAATCTCTCGGCTTTGTGGCTTTAGATAAAACACGACTAACTATAACTGTTTCTGGTTTAGGTTTAACCGGATTTGAGGCAGAGGAAATTCTCGATGAAAAATTTGCTGTCACTGCTGAATTCGCCTCACTGCAACATCTCACCTTGATCATTAGTTTAGGCAACACCCCAGCCGATATTGAGCAATTAGTGCAAGGTTTTACCACCCTCGCCAAAGAATATCGCCGAACCAACTTGACTCTCAACAACAATATCTGGCAAAATATTGTAAGAAAACTGAGTCATCCTTTACATTTTTCTCCCCGTGAAGCCTTTTTTGCTGTTAGTGAAACATTGCCTCTAGCACAAACAAGCGATCGCATCTGTGCCGAAATCGTCTGTCCCTATCCCCCAGGAATTCCCGTGTTAATGCCGGGAGAAGTGATCACCAAACCCATCCTTGACTATCTGCAACACATTCAAGCGATGGGAGGATTTATCAGTGGTTGCAATGATCCAAGCTTCAAAACTTTGAAAGTGCTGAAAATTTGATTTTTTCCTCCAAGCGACGTGGCGCATTGAGTGTGTAATCTAAAATCTAAAATCTAAAATCCAAAATTGATCTGATGCACTCTTTCCTTGCTTTCTACCTTCTACAATAAAGATAGACTTTATTGAGATTTGTATAGTAAGGGATTAGCTGTCATGGCTCCCGCCGTTTTCATTCAAAATCTGCAAAAACGCTACGGCACAGTAGTCGCCGTCCAGGATGTTTCCTTTCAGGTAGAATCAGGAGAAATCTTTGGTTTATTGGGACCCAACGGTGCTGGTAAAACTACTACCTTGCGTGCCTTATGTACACTTACCACACCGGATGCTGGTAAAATCGAAATATCTGGCATTTCTGTGTTAGATAATCCGAGAGTTGCCAGACAACGACTAGGCTATGTAGCTCAGGAAGTCGCTATCGATAAGGTGCTGACTGGAAGAGAACTGCTGCAATTACAAGCAGCACTTTATCACCTCCCAGGCGCGATCGCCAAACAGCGTATTGAGACGGTATTAGATTTACTCGGTTTGCAAGAATACGCTAATAAAAAAACAGGAACTTACTCTGGCGGTTTACGCAAGCGCCTAGACTTAGCTGCTGGGTTGCTCCATTCACCGGATGTTTTGGTGTTGGATGAGCCAAGTGTAGGACTTGACATAGAAACCCGTTTTGTGGTATGGGATTTCTTACGAAAATTACGCGCTTCTGGGACGACGGTAGTAATTACCAGCCATTACTTAGAAGAAATTGACGCTCTAGCCGATCGCGTGGCAATTATAGATCGCGGTGTTGTGATTGCTCAGGGTACACCATCACAATTAAAAGATCAAGTAGGGGGCGATCGCATCACCTTGCGAATCCGCGAGTTTTCCCCAATTGAGGAAGCAGAAATTGCCAAAAACCTCTTGCAACCTTTGCCCTTTGTCCAAGAAGTAATCATTAACAGCGCTCAAGGAAATTCCCTCAACTTGGTGGTGACACCTCAGAATGATGCTCTGATTAACATACAGCAAGCGTTAAATGCTGCTGGCTTGCCCATATTTGGCATCGCCCAATCTCGCCCCAGCCTCGATGACGTTTATCTCGCCGCTACAGGACGCACCTTGATAGATGCAGAACTCGCAGCCGTTGCTACTCGCGATCCCAAAGCTGAGAAAAAGCAGAATATGAGATAGGGAATGGGGCATGGAGATAATTACCAATTCCCAATTCTCAATCCAAAATCCAAAATCGTTCGACTGAGCGTAGCCGAAGTCCAAAATCCAAAATTCTTATGAGCGTTACTCCTAAATCTGATATCAATTGGCAGCCGTTAGCATCGCCGCAAGCAGATGCTAATGCTGCACCTAACTTTTTCGGTGAATTGCTACAAGAGACGTTGGCTTTAACTCGTCGCTTGTTTATTCAGTTGCAACGCCGTCCCTCATCTTTCGTTGCCGGAATTATTCAGCCAGTAATGTGGTTAGTGCTATTTGGTGCTTTGTTCCAAAATGCTCCCAAGGGTATATTTGGCAATACAACAAATTATGGACAATTTTTGGCTGCCGGCATAATTGTGTTTACAGCCTTTGCTGGGGCGCTGAATGCGGGTTTGCCCGTCATGTTTGACCGCGAGTTCGGCTTTTTGAATCGTTTACTCGTAGCACCCTTAGCATCGCGGTTTTCTATTGTCTTTGCTTCGGCAATCTTCATCATCAGCCAAAGTTTGTTGCAAGCAGCAGTAATTGTAGCGGCGGGGGCGTTCTTGGGTGCTGGACTACCAGATGCAGCTGGTTTAAGTGCGATCGCTTTAATTGTCTTTCTCTTAGCTTTGGGTGTAACAGCGATCTCCCTCGGTTTAGCTTTTGCCCTACCCGGACACATTGAATTGATTGCAGTGATTTTTGTCACTAACCTACCATTATTGTTTGCTAGTACTGCTTTGGCACCTTTATCCTTCATGCCTCAGTGGTTGCAGGTTGTGGCTACCCTGAATCCTCTCAGCTATGCGATCGAACCAATTCGCTATCTTTATCTCCACAACAATTGGGGATTAGGTAGTGTAGTAATGCAGGCTCCTTGGGGTAATGTTACCTTTGGGGGAGCGTTGCTGGTGTTGTTTGGCTTTGCCCTTGTCGCCTTACTGAGTATTCAACCCCAACTGCGTCGAACTCTTGCTTAAGATAAAATAGAGCAATTTTAGGGTCAAAACCCCATGAAAAAACCATTTTTACAAATTCCTAGACTCTTTGTGGCTACCCTGGCAGGAATTAGCTTTGCTTCCTTGCTCATGGCTCAACCAAGTTCGGCTCAAGTCAGCAGCCCGGCGGATGCTTTTCCCAGTACTAGTACAACAGACCAAAATACCGATCCGTTCTCCCGTTCAAACTCAGACAATTTCAATATGCTTGACTTGGTTCATCGGGCGAATTTCGGAACTCTCAACTGGAATTCTGACCAACAGAACCAAGAATTAGACTCAGCAGCAGCAGCCTTTAAAGCAAGGCAACAAAAATTAATTCCAGGTCAACAACACCAAGCAACTCCCGGTTTGCCATCGGTTACACTGCCATCACTTACGCCACGATCAGTTACACCACCATCAGGTAACTGAATTCAAACAAAGAACCCCAAACCCGTTAGGGTTTGGGGTTGAGACTATTTAAAAAATCTTTAGTTATCAGCTAAAAAACTACAGCCCAATTGCAGCTAAAACATCGTTAGCATGGGTGCTGGTATTTACATTAGCGTCAACATGGATAATTTTCCCGGTAGGATCAATTACGTAGGTGATGCGCTTGTCCACATCAAAAGCTTTGATCAGGGATTTGTCGCTGTCAGCCAGTAGGGGAAAATTCAAATTATATTTTTGGGTGAATGCCTGATGGGAGACTTCATCATCTGCACTGACTCCCAAGATTACAACATTTTTACCTTGATATTGAGACTGGGCATCCCGAAAACTACAGGCTTGTTTGGTGCAACCTGGCGTGTCATCTTTGGGGTAAAAATATAAAACGACCGTCTTTCCGGCAAAATCAGATAACGAGACTGTGTTGCCGTTTGTATCTTTGGCGGTAAATGCAGGTGCATTCGTACCAACTGCTAGAGACATAATTAACCTTTCCTGTTTCAGATTGTTGATGCACTTGAAATTTTACATTATTACATTAATTTATTAATTTATAAAAATAGGATAACTATACTTGAGGTAACTAATTTTGGTTAAATCAGGTAGCTGGGACAAGAAAAAATATATCCTTAAATAAATATTTATCAGAAAAAAATTCTACTCATACACAATGGCTGCTGTTGATTCCCAAAACCCAAATATTTTTGTCTATCCTCGAACCACAGTAGAAAGAGCGGAGCGATCGCTAGTGTGTTCACCCTTTAATCTATCTTTATTTGAAGTCATGGGACACCAGAGCGTGTCATTGGGTGCGATCGCCCTGGAAAATGGACTCAAGCAGGGGTATACTAAACGCCCTTTATCAGAATTAGCGTGTGACAACATCTTGGGCTGGCTAATCCAAGTGGGTGTATTGCGCCGAGAAGTCGATGGTCAGGGGATTACAGATAGTTATCGCCTCACTCCCTTGGGACGCCAGTTAGTGGAACAATACCAGGGAAAAAATTGGCGGACTCCTTCATGGCGCGATCGGATAAACGATGCTGTGATTCGTTGGTTGCGGATACCGTTTTAGAATAAAAAAGCAAAGAGTTAGGATTAGGGAATCAAAGGGAACAATATATACGGAAACATCACATCTATTCATGAAGTCTTTACCATAACTATTTGACTGAAATTTGTGATGCTGGGCATTGGGCATTGGGCATTGGGCATTGGGCATAGTTCATCTCCCTTATCTGCCCCATCTCCCTCATCTCCCCTGTTGTTTGCTCCTAAAAATTCACCCTGTATCTGGAAAAACTAACTAATAGCGACTATGAAATCAATTATGGTAGTGGGGACAACATCCCATGCAGGGAAATCACTTTTAACTACAGCTATTTGTCGCATTCTGTCGCGGCGTGGCTGGCGAGTGGCTCCCTTTAAAGGTCAAAATATGTCTTTAAATGCTTATGTCACTGCCAGTGGTGGAGAAATTGGCTATGCCCAAGCAGTACAAGCTTGGGCGGCGGGAGTCGTGCCTTGGGTAGAAATGAATCCAATTTTACTCAAACCCCAAGGGGATATGACCTCCCAAGTAATTATCAAAGGCCGGTCTGTAGGCAAAGTCAATGCCTCAGATTACTACGAGCAATATTTTGAACTAGGGTGGCGGACAATTGAAGAATCGCTACAGCATTTAGGAACAGAATTTGACATGGTGGTTTGTGAAGGTGCCGGTAGTCCAGCCGAAATTAACCTTAAGCACCGCGACTTAACTAATATGCGGGTGGCAAAATATTTGAATGCGCCAACGATGTTAGTAGTCGATATTGACCGAGGTGGTGCTTTTGCCCATGTGGTTGGAACCTTAGAGTTATTAGAACCAGATGAACGCGCCTTAATTAAGGGTGTAGTGATTAATAAGTTTCGAGGACAGCGATCGCTCCTAGATTCGGGAATAAAATGGTTAGAAGAACGTACAGGTATCCCCGTTATCGGTGTTATACCTTACTTACAAGATGTCTTTCCAGCCGAAGACTCCCTTGATCTGCTAGAACGTCAATCGTCGTCGAATAAAGCCCAAGCTGACCTCAATATTGCCGTCATCCGCTTACCCAGAATTGCCAACTTCACTGACTTTGACCCACTCGAATCAGAAAGCACAGTTTCAGTAAAATACCTCAGTCCTAAACAAGATTTAGGACATCCTGATGCCGTGATTATCCCAGGTACAAAGACCACAATTGCTGATTTGCTACTGCTGCAAAAAAGTGGTATGGCAGAAGCTATCCAAAACTATGCTGCTTCTGGGGGAACAGTTTTAGGTATCTGTGGTGGGTATCAAATGCTCGGTCAAATGATCGCTGATCCAGAAGGGATAGAGGGACAAGCTGGCAGATTTCAGGCGTTAAATCTTTTACCAATCAGAACTGTAATTACAGGACAAAAAATCGCCCGTCAGCGTCAAGTTAGCTCAAATTATCCGCAACAGGGCTTGCCAGTCAATGGCTTTGAAATCCACCAAGGGCGATCGCGCATCGAACAGCAAGGCATAGATCCCCAATCCTACCATGCCCTATTTGACGATATTAATTTAGGCTTAGTGGATAGTTGTCAATCAGTCTGGGGTAGTTACCTGCACGGACTTTTTGACAATGGCCCTTGGCGACGGGCTTGGTTAAATCGCCTCCGTCAACAGCGCGGTTTAAAATCTTTGCCTACTGGTGTTGCTAACTACCGGGAACAGCGAGAGCAGATTTTGGACTCTCTAGCCACTGAAGTTGAAAGCCATTTAGACTTAAGTCTGTTTTTATCTTAAGCTAGGCTCAAAACCACTTTGAGTCTGTCTTAATTACGAATTACGAACTTGTACTGAGCGCAGCCGTTGGCGCAGCCTCTCGTAGAGAAGTATTACGAATTACGAATTATTTTCTGATGATTGTTCGTGTCCGCTTTTTACCAGATGATGTCACAGTAAATGCCGAAGTGGGAGAAGCCCTCTTAGATGTAGCAGACCGGGCTGGGGTATTTATTCCCACCGGTTGTCTCATGGGGTCTTGTCACGCTTGCACCGTCGAATTAGAGGATGGAGAAATCATCCGCGCTTGTATCACCCCAGTACCGCCACGCGAGGAATTGACGATTAATTTGTTTAGCGATCCTACTTGGTAATTTTTAACCCTCTAAGTTCAGAAGGTCAGATAAAGAAGTAGAGGAAAAGAACAAGATGAGTAAGCTTAAATACCAAATGGTAATTCAATGGTCTGAGGAAGATGATTGCTTCTTAGTAGGATTCCCTGATTTTCCAGGACAATGCTGGCGGACTCATGGGGATACTTACGAGTTGGCTGTAGCAAATGCAATTGAAGCCTTAGAGTCTCTAATTATTGCTTACGAAGCTGTCGGTGATCCACTTCCAGAACCAACAGTAAGTAGGGTGTGTTAACGCAATTTACTAGGTGGTAACTAATACTGCACAATTTGCGCGATCGCAGCTTATTTTGGTACAATTCGGGGCTTAACTTCAAGTTCCTAATAATTTTAAGTACTTAAAAAAACTTTGTAGCAAAGTTACTTCATAAATAATCAACTTAGACAAAATTATCTTATACTACATTAAGTACTATAAGATTATTTTATGACCGTACCACATTTTTTAACAATGGATGAATACCACTTATCTAAAAAAGAAGCTGAAGAATTAGTGACAGATGCCTTAAAAGAACTTCATTGTCACAAACTACCAAATAATAATTGGGGTGATATGGACATCACTATTAATCATAACGGTTATTCTAGTAAGTTTAAATTTTACCAACTAGTAAAGCAAGCAAGATTAACTGGTATTGCTATTGAGAGTTTACAAAAAGATAAAGACCTTAGAGATGAGACATTTGGAAAATACTTTAGTCTTGCAACTCCAAATCATGAATTAAGTATTAATACTTTATACGCAGGTAATTCAAAAGAATTTAGAGGACCTTGTCGTGTAGCTCCTTGTGAAGATGAACTGACAGAAGATATTATTTTTTATAGGCAACAAGTATGTACTAATAGCAATTCTAATGATTTTTGTTTAACTTGCAGATACTATAGGGCTTATATATTAGCTTGTATTTCACTAATTGATGCATTTATAAATCGTCATATATTATTACTTAGACATCAGGGATGCAGTTCTCCAGAATTCCAAGATTTAGAAAAAGAATTTAAAATTGAGAACAAAATTGATTTATGGTTAAAAACTTATACTATGACTAGGAAGAACATATCAGCTATCAATCAAACAAAGGAGTGGAATCATTTCGTACTTTTAAAACAAGAGAGAAATATGCTCACACATGCTGTAGAGCCTTATTATGGGCATCAAATTTATGAAGTTGCAAATAGTTTAAATTATGTTCGTACAGGAATAGGAGGATTGTTATTTTTACTTAGACGAGCAACAGGATTAGATACTCTAGGATTTATCCAAAGGTTAATGACAGTTCCTAAAGTTAGATGTCATGAAATAACTCTGAAAGCAGATGGAGAACATCTTATAAAAATAAGAAAATAAATTTAGTCTTGCTAGCAAAATAATAGTGCCCGATCGCACCTTCTCCAACCCTTAAAAAAATCCATATTTTCCCATCAGACAGCAAGAAACTTATACACATTGTTTCCTACTGCCTATTTTTGATATCTATATCAATTAGCTTTAACACTCAGCGCATATTCTTTAAACCTTTCCAAATCAGCTTGAATCGTTGATTTAACTACCCGTCCCAAAAATAAGTTATCCATAATTTTGCCAATAATGCCGGGAATAGCGTAGGAAATGGTCATTTTAACAATGCTACTACCGTTGCGATCGTAAAAGCGAATCGCTCCCTGATTCGGCAAACCATCAATCGATTCCCATTGGATAATTTGGTTGGGAATAACTTTGAGAATTCGGGATTTCCAAGTAAATTCTAAACTGCCCGTCTTCAGTTTCCAAATAGATATATCTGGATTATCTGGCGGAACTTTCACCGAATCAATCCACTTCATCCACCGGGGCATTTGCTCCAAATCCGACCAGAGGCTCCATACTAAATCTATGGGAGCGTCTACTTCTACCTGCACAGTATGCTCTAACCAATCTGACATTCTCTCTTCCTTCTCATCGCTTTCTTTGCGCCCTTGGCGGTAGCCTGCGGCAAGCCACTGCGTATCTACCTCAATTCTTCAAACTCTCCAAAATCACTTTAGCCGCAAGCCGTCCAGAAATAGTAGCACCTTCCATGCTGTCGATGTAATCTTGCTGAGTATAACTCCCTGCAAGGAAGAAATTATCTACTGGTGTTTTTTGGTTGGGACGGTAGGCATCCATTCCTGGCGCTTCTCGGTAGAGAGACTGAGCAAGTTTTACCACACTGTACCAAGTCATATTTAGCTCCCGCGACGAGGGAAACAGTTCATGGACTTGCTTGAGGACATGCTGGGCGATCGCTTCATTAGTTTGGGCAATAAACGGATCTCCCGGTGTCAGCACTAGCTGTAACAAAGATCCCTGTCCTGGGCGATAATAATCAGCAGGGCTAGTCAACGCCAAATCGGCAAAACAAGAAAAGTCAGCATCGGCTGTGTAAAGTAAATTATCGATTCCAGCCGCATGATTTAGCTGTTTACGTTGATCTTCATCATTCAGTTCCGTTACCCAACCATCGAAGCGTAACTGCACTGTAGCCACTGGCACTGTATCCAGTTTGTAAATATTGTCAAATTCTGACCACTTACGCCACTCATGGGGGAGGATGCGTTGAATTCCTGGAACATCACAGGCAAAGACGTAAGCATCAGCAGTAATAGTTTCTACGCTATCACCTTGGGCAACTACTATACCAGTGACGTGGGTTTGTTCCTCTGACTCAGTAAACTGAATTTCTCGCACTTGCCGACGCGTGTAAACTTTTGTGCCTCTAACTTCCAGATATTCCAGAATGGGCTTGTGTAAATACTCAGAGGGAGAACCTTCCAGCATTCGCAAAACTGAAGCTTCAGTTCTGACTGCAAATAACTGGAATATTGTTAACATACAACGGGCAGACATATTTTCGCAATCAATAAATCCTAATGCGTAGGCGATGGGGTTCCACAGGCGCTTGATGCTGCCATTACTCCCACCGTGACTGCGGAACCAGTCGGCAAAGCTAATTTTATCTAATTTGCGGATGGTTTTCATCGCCCCCTTAAAGTCTACCAATCCGCGAACTATGGGACTAGTACCCAAAGCGATCGCATTTTGCAATTTATCCTGCAACGATAGTTGGGAAGTAGTGAAAAATGCCTTTAAGCCATTGAAAGGCGCACCTGTAAGGAAGCGAAAATCTAAAGCACCAGTGCGCCCTCCTTTGTTAATAAAAGTGTGGGTATGTTCCTTGAGGCGTAAGTTTCCTAACACCCCCACTTTCTTCATCAAGTCAAATAGTTCGTAGTAGCACCCGAAAAATACATGCAACCCCATTTCTAGATGGTTGCCATCGCCATCAACCCAACTACTAACTTTACCACCCACAAATGGACGAGACTCAAAAATCTCTACTTCACAACCAGCATCAGCTAGATATACTGCCGTTGCTAGCCCAGCTAGTCCCGCACCTACGATTGCAACGCGCATTCCGTCGTTCCTTTTCAGCTTCTTTACAGATTGTAACTGGGTTGGTGTCGGAATTTGCTACTTAAATATCAACTCCACCTGCATATTCAGTCCAGGCAATATCGATACTAAAACTTCTTTGATCACTTTTTTAGTCCCGGCAAATGATCAGACGCGAGAAAAACGCGTCTGTATCAGCTAGACAAACTCTTGTCCATTGCGGCGGACTGAAAAAAGTCTCATAGCTATTTTTTTGGTCGTAAAGCAGTTATCTGGATAAGTTCTAAAAGCATCTTCTTACCTATTTACATCTTTGCTGTCGTCGGAGACAGGCAAACTTCTTATCAATTCACGAATCACGTCGGTTGCAGGTCTACCTGTTAGTTCGCAATATTTTTCTAGTTTTTCCGCTTCCTGTGTTGCAAGATTCACTGTTATACGTTTAACCGCCCATTTTTTATTGGTCATTGTCATGCTATTTGCTGTATATTTTAGATCATTGAAAGAATCTAATTAAAGAGGAGACCGATAAGATTATCAGAGTTTGTCTCAGGAAACAAGTAATATTATTAATATTAAAAATGTTCGTTTGGTCTAAGGATTCATCATTTTCTAAAAAAATCAAAAGATTATACTTTATTTGTTGCTATTGTGACAGCCAAAATAGTACATACTTGCTAATGAAGCTAACAACCCCGCTAACAGCATGAGTCAAGGCTGACAATGAAATTTGATAAATTAATTTTAGACACCTACTGTTGACTCAATCAAGATTTCTAAAATTATTCTCCATTGAAAGCATTTGACCTTCTCTCTTAACGAAGTTCGCCAAACCCTCTTGGAGACAACATCTGGGACAATACCAGAGAAGAAAGCTTCCGAATCATGATCATGCTGAAATGCTGACTTACAGGCGGGTTAGAGTGGTGTGTATAGCTCGTGAATAATCACTTAAAAAGTAGGTAAATAAGCGATCGCTCTAGAACAAACACTCATCTGCATCCATTAGAGATATGATGTTAGTTGGCTGTTGCCGATGATCATATCTTAATTTTTTTTGATGCTTTTACATGAACTTTCCGTAAAGATACGACGAAATTTTACATGTTTTTTGATCCTCACTCTAGCGATATAGTTTGCTTTTAACTCAGGGTTTTTTCGCCTTTGTTCGTATTCATCTATTTTGAGGCTATATAAATCATTTTTAGCCATTTATGGTGCTAAAAATTGGACAGCAAACCTGATGGTCAGATTTAAACTCAGAGATAAATTACTGGCAATAAACTTCTGAGTTACAACTATTTATTATTTGTTAAATATACCCCTAAAAATAATTGTAGGTTTCAATCTTTTTCGGTAGTCTGTTCATTATAGCCATTATTTACGGACTTTAAATAATCTTCATTTAGACACTAAATAAGCTCATTTTGATTCTTTATAAAAAAATTACAGAGAAAAAGATATCACCTAAGCTTTTGCTTAATGATATCGATACATAACAAGATGCTGAACTCAAAAACTTGTTAAAAAAAAGATTCCAATATCTAATTGATCAGCTAGGTTTGATTAAACCGAACCTTGCAGATAAATTTTTAGCGAATTGTAATTATTTATACTGATAAATATCCAAAGGAAATAGCTGGAAAAATATAAGATTACAGGTACTTCATGAAATTGAGGTAAAGTTAACTTCTAATCAGTCTTCGCCTATTAGTAAGCTGTTGCGTTTGAGAAACGTAGCTTTCCTCCCGCAGGCTAACCCAACATTATCAACCATTTGTTGGGTTTCGCTATTGCTCTACCCAACAAAGCTATTTTTCACAAAGCCAAGCGTATTGATACATGAATATGCATTACAAAGTACCACGCCCTGAAAGGTACGCAGATGAAGAGTCCTGAGTTGAAAGACCGCCTAGAAGGGGTGGGGCATATACAAATGCAATAAATAAAAATCCTGAGTACTTTTTACTTCACTCAGCACGGGCTAAACCCTCGCTATCCGCTAACAGTAATGAATCCAGTCAATATGCGAATCAAATAAGCGATCGCCAGAATTCGTGTAACTATTCCAATTTAAGTTGGGGCATCAGTTGGAGAGTGCCAATACCTAAATCTTTAGGTGAAAGCAATGCCTAGGGTGGTCACTGAGCTTTGTCGAAGTGCGGACTTTGCCTACGCCCTTCAAACAAAGCCATCATATCTCGTAACTGAGGATTGCCACGGGAGGCTCCCGTTAGTCCTTTGGCAATGATTAAGCCACAGTAGCCCTTAGTATTTTTACATCGCTGATTCCATTTTTTTCGGGCTTCTACATGAATCGGATCTTCATCTAAAAATTCACCGAATAGGAACAATTCGCCATTTTGAGTTTGTAAGAAACCCAGGTCGTAGCGATCGCCATCCAAGGGGTCGGCACCTGGATTAAAGCAAATTGCTCTAAGTCCGCCTGCTGCTTCAATTCTTTCAATTACAATCTTAGCCTTGGGCCGGGAAGTTTGAATTAAAATCACCGGCAAACCGTCACCCACTTGCTTGATTTCACCAGCCTGATGGTTACTGGCCCCCTTCGGCAGGTATTCCAACATTTCCCAGGACACCACACCTAAGCTGAGGAAGGAATCTTCTGGTATCAAGTCATCTTGCAATGCTTGGAAAGACGGTGAATCAGCGTTCTCAATCTCCTGATCATCGACATCAAAGCCTGCCATTTCCTCTAATTCTGCTGCTAACTGCGGCATGGTAGAGACTGTCACAGCCAAAGATTTAGTTGATTCTTCCGACTGCGGCAGAGAAATGCGATAGCGACGGCTGAGGGTAGGGAGGATGTCTTCATGAAACTGGCGACGGTGATCGCGAATAAAGCGGCTCAAGCTTTCGATCGCAACGAACATTACCAGTGCTTCTTCCTCATACAAAACAGACCGTAGTCCTTCTAAGGGGTGGATATTGCCGAAGGTGGGGTCAATTTCTGATAATGGCAGATCCGCCAAATCATCTGCTTCATCCTCATCTTCATCGGTTTGATCAGCACTCTCAAAAGTGAGAAATAGGCAATCTTGCTTGAGGAACGCTTCTTCTAAATGCTCCGTTGATTCTTCATCTGTTAAAACTGCGGCGCGAAACTGTTTTAAAGACTCTTCTGAGCGATAAAACAAAATCCCATACTCCATTCCCAGCATTCCCATAACTGAGGCGTAGAGTGTGCCAACATCCCACTGATTAATCTCAATTGACAAAATTTGCTGTTCTTCCAAAAATTCCCAAGGTGCTGCTTGCCAAATTGCAAATGCTTTCTCTGGCAAGATTTGGGCATATTGTGGGGGTAAGTCGGGGGTTTCACTATCGAGGAGGTCGGCAAATCCCCGAAAGAGTTCGTCAATCAAAGGTAGTTCTGGTGCGTAGTCAATGGCAATATCCAAATCTTGCAGCACTCCCCGCAGGTAAAATTGGATCTCGCGGTCTTTGACTACAATTCTTTGCGGCCTAGCGGGTCTTGCCGGACTCTGGGGATGCTCCATTGCTTGCATTAAGGTGCGAACTATTGCTTCTGGCCCGATATCTGAAGCTACGACATCCATTCCTCGGACAACACCTTGAGAGTAATCTACCCAAAGAATGCATTCTCCCTTTGCCTCTGAGTCTGAGTGCTGGTTTGGTGATGACAACGGACGGCGATCGCCCTCCCATACAGAAGGAATTTGAGTTAATTTCTTCAACCGACGACTGGTAGAGCGATTAAAACTTGTCATAGAGTAAGTTAATCAAAAGAAGCAATTTGGAAGTAAACTTTGGGAGATAGCTAGCCTCGGATTAAGTTTTGATGGCTGCACCTGAAGGGTAGTTGCTTCTCAGGCTGCCGCAAGGCTTAAACTTCAAAAAATACCGAATGTATAAACACACTAAGTCTCTCAATTCTAGAATAAAAATCTTTGGCTGCTTTTGAGGGAGTGTTTAGAATTATGGCATCTAGCGATATCTAAGCCGCTAGAATGAATATAAAAACACTCAACGACAACCTAGAGGCATTAATAAGCCGATATAAAGTAACACTTAGATTAATTAAGGAGTTGAAAAAGCAGATGACACAAGCAATTCAGGCTCAAGAACGCGGAATTCTGTTGAGCGAAGCCGCATTGCACCAAGTAAAATCTCTCCGGGACAGGCAAGGCACAGACTTCTGCTTACGGGTAGGAGTGCGTCAGGGTGGCTGTTCTGGGATGTCTTACATGATGGACTTTGAAGACAGTAGCAAGATTACCCCGCAGGATGAAGTTTTTGACTATGATGGCTTCAAAATTGTCAGCGATCGCAAGAGTCTATTATATCTCTACGGTTTAATGCTCGATTATAGCGATGCCATGATTGGCGGTGGCTTCCAATTCACCAACCCCAATGCCAACCAAACTTGCGGTTGCGGCAAGTCATTTGGGGTGTAATATAGTCTTTTGTCATTTGTCCCTTGTCATTGGACGAAAGACAAATGACTAATGACCAATGACTAATGACCAATGACCAATGACTAATACAGTTGACTCCCTATTTGATACAGGTTTAGAACGCTATAAAGCAGGAGAAGCAGTAGATTCTTTAATACCTGTGTTTAAAGAAGTATGCGATCGCTCTCCGAAAACTAGTGCTGCTTGGGTTTGTTTAGCGTGGTTATATCTACTCGATAACAAACCCAACTTGGCTTACAAAGCTGCACAGAAGGCAGTCAAGTTAAACCCACAAGATCCCCAGGCGAGAGTCAATCTCGCCTTAGCAATGCTGGAAACAGGTCAAAAAGGTTTGCGGGAACACATTGACATAGCACAACAGTTAATTTATGTGAATGAAGAATGGAGTGATGAAATAAAAAATAGTATTGAAGACGGTTTAAGTAGAAAACCAGATTGGCAAAGTTTGACAAAAGTCAAAAATTGGCTGTTTGAAGAATGAGGAGTGAGGAGTTAGAAGTTAAATTCAAGCCTGCAATCCTGACTTCTCACTTACCCATCACTTAGTTAATAGTCCTAAGTTACTATTCCTAAAATTTTGTGCGATTAGATCAAACGATAGATGAAAGATAAATTGTTGAATTGGCTAAACATGGTTTTAGTCGCAGATGTTTTTTTAGTTTTCTTTGGCTTTGGCTGGTTAGCGATCGCAGCGATCGGAGATGCTGCGGGAGTAAACCTGGGTTTGGATTTATGGCATAAACTGTGGCAACCCTTGTTTAACCCAGCAATTGGCATCCTCATGGGCGGTGCCATTCTGAGTGGTATTATCAGTTGGGTTTCCAGAAAATTTCCCTCTAGTCAATAGTCAAAGAATTGGGCATGGGGCATGGGGCATTGGGCATTGCTTATATCTCCCTCATCTCCCCACTCCCCACTCCCTTTTAACTTGTAAGAATTTGTGTTAACGCTGATTTTAAATTAGGATATTTGTACTCAAAGCCTGTTTCGACGGTGCGTTTTGGGATGACTTGCTGACCTTCTAAAACTACTATAGCCCCGTCTCCTAAAAGAGCTTCGATCGCAAAACCAGGGACGGGCAACCAAGAAGGGCGATTCATCACTCCTCCCAAAGTTTGGCTTAAATCTGCCATTCGGACTGGGTTAGGGGCAGTGGCATTATATACACCTTCTATTTCCGGTTTAGTTAAAGCTTGCAGAATCAAGTTAACTAAATCGTCTACGTGAATCCATGAGAACCACTGCCGGCCACTGCCAATAGGGCCACCAGCGAAGAGTTTGAAAGCCGGAATCATTTTACCTAAAGCACCACCATTACCTAGAACAATCCCAAAACGCAGAATTACCAGCCGGACACCAGCATCTTTTACCTTTTTCGCTTCTGCTTCCCAGGCTTGGCAGACTTGAGCGAGAAAATCATTACCAGATAGACTTGCTTCATCAAAGCTAGCCGTTTCACTGGTGCCGTAGTAGCCAATAGCCGAAGCGTTAATTAACACAGTTGGGAGGCAGCGCGTTGCGGGGGTTCCAAGAGTTGTAGCGACTGCCGTTTTGGGGTTAGCGTTGGCTATTGCTTCAACTATTTTTTGTGTACCTAGCTTCCGGCTATTGAGGATTTCTTGTTTGCGTTCTGGTGTCCAGCGTCCTTCACCAATTGGTTCTCCTGCCAAATTAACTACGCCATCACAACTAGCAATGACACTTTGCCAAGAACCAGATGTATTTGGTGTATAAGCAACAATTTCTAGATTAGAGAAAGCCTCAGATGGAAAAACCTTTTGAGCAAAGGCGGTGTTCCGAGTTAATACTACTATTTTATGACCTTCCCTGTGGAGTCGTTGTACTAAAATACTACCGACAAATCCTGTTGCTCCAGTAATTGCGACTTTCATTTCCTACCTCAGCCAAAGCTTTATTGTAAAGTTTTTGATCAAACTTTCAGCTTACGGCAATTTCCTTGTGGATAGAACAGATGTGACTGTATATTTTGGTAATGCTTGATCTCAAAAGTCAAAACTTTGCTTTTTTAATGACTTTACATTTATATACTTCGGTATTATAGGATGGACGGAGTGTTGCAAGGCGTGGGGCTATTATGGCTCGCTATACCTGTTCATTTATTGTTTCTGTTCCTAGTGACCATCTCCAGCCGTTACTTGTAGAACTTCTACAGGACTCTCAGTTGGATATTCAATACCATACGGGTGAGTATATTATCGCTCGTGAGGTTCCTGGAAATGTTCCTTTTCCTAAGTTGGTAACAATAGAAGTACTGATTGATAAATCAAAATCTACTGAAACAGAAACCCGGATGAGTATTGTGATTAAAAATGAAGAACTACCACTTAAACTAGATAATTACTGCCGACAAATGTTTGAATTCATCAAGCAGGCTATTGAAAGTAGCCGTCATTGGCATTTGATTGAAAGTCTTGCAGGATAATAGCTTTAATGAGTGATTTAATTCACACTCCCACAGTTTCATGTGGTGGGATTCTCAGACTGTTGTCGTAAATTAAAGGGTTTAAGAACCCTACGTTTACACCTAGCATCAGTTTCTAGTCGGGGTTTAAATCAAGAAAAATTGCCACAAGGCTATTTAAGAGCGCCAAGCACTTCTCTGTCTTGAAAAGGTGTTCTATCAGGGAAACCTCCAGACGCTCGTTGCGCGGCATCGTCTCCCCAACTCTTGGAGAGGCTTTAGCGCATGGGAGATGACTCGCTCTTTGTGGCGCTATCTGCTAAAAGACTGACAAATAAAAAAATACTCAACTACTTATTGTGGGGTGGGCATCTTGCCCGCCTTTAACTATGGGCGGGCAAGATGCCCACCCCACAAGATTGGATAATTTTAGGACTTACGCAAACAATAATCGAAACCCTTATTTTCAAGTAGGGGCAATTCATGTA
>NZ_JBALCE010000113.1:0-65189 GCF_036919815.1 Nostoc sp. | reverse complement strand
CGCCCATTTTTATGAAAGCACCATTACCTGATCACGAAACAGAGCGAATCGAATCTCTTTTGCAGTATAAGATCCTCGATACTCGTTCGGAAACTGCCTTTGATGACCTCACCCATTTAGCCTCATATATTTGTGGAACTCCCATTGCCTTAATCAGTTTAATTGATAGCGATCGCCAGTGGTTCAAGTCAAAAGTTGGAATGGAAGCTCTAGAAACACCGCGAGATGTGGCATTCTGCGCCCATGCGATTCTGCAACCTGAAGTTTTTATTGTCCCTGATGCCACAAAAGACGAAAGGTTTGCGACAAACCCGTTAGTCACCTCTGACCCAAATGTTCGGTTTTATGCTGGAGTACCACTGATTAACCCTGAAGGATATGGACTAGGAACACTTTGTGTAATTGACCATGTACCAAGAAACCTCTCTCCAGAACAAGTTGAAGCATTACGAATTCTAGGTCGCCAAGTAATCAAGCAACTAGAAATGCGGCGCAACTTAGCAAGTTTGGTATTGGCAAGTGATACACGCAAACAGTCACAGAAGGGACGCAAACAATTTTTTCAAAGAATAACCGCAGGGTTTGGGTTAGCGTTGGCAATTTTAATTCTGATTGGCACGCTCTTTTATCAGAGTAGAGAAGTTTTGATTAATACTAGTAACCAGTTGAACAACACTCAACTGACAATCAACAGCTTGCAAGAACTGCTGTCTAATATCAAGGATGCTGAAACAGGACAACGCGGTTATATACTCACTAGACAGGATGCGTATCTAAAACCATATCAGACAGCAATTACCAAACTTGCTCCCGAAATTAAGGAGCTAAGAAAATTAACAGCAGATGATCCTAAGCAACTGAGTCAACTCAACACCATTGAACCCCTGATCATAGTAAAACTGAACGAACTGAAAAAAACTATCTACTTGCGCCAGAATTTGGGATTAGATGCTGCATTGGAGGTAATAAATACAAATCAGGGAAATAACTTAATGAGTGATATCCGCAATATCATTCGTGAGATGGAAAACAAAGAGATAGAAGAACTTCAGCAGCAGTTAAAAATCACAAAAACTAGTACCCGTAATACTCTTCTGATACAGGCGATCGCTACTTGCCTAAGTTTTCTGATTTTAGCTATACTTTACTACTTCATTTATCGTCAGGTAAAACAGCGTAAATTAATAGAGGAGACACTGAACAAAGAACGCAACTTTATTTCAGCAGTCCTTGATACAGCCAGCGCTTTGGTAATAGTTATTGACACACAAGGGCAAATCGTTCGCTTCAATCAAGCTTGTGAACAAACAACAGGTTACTCATTTGATGAGGTGAGAGGAAGGCATTTCTGGAACTTGTTTCTACTCCCAGAAGAGATCGGGCCAGTTAAAGCAGTTTTTGAAGAGTTGCGATTTGGTGCAGGTGTCAAAGAATACGAAAACCATTGGGTAACTAAGGATGGCAGTCGGCGGCTGATTGCCTGGGCTAACGCTATTTTGCCAGACGATAAGGGCGACGTTGAATATATTATTGGCACAGGTATTGATATCACCGATGTCTACGAGGAGCTTCGGTTACGCAAACAAGCAGAACAGCATCTCAAAGCAGAGTATGCTACAACCCGCGTTTTAGCAGAGTCAACTACAATCAACGAAGCCATGCCCCAAATCCTCCAAGGAATCTGCGAAAGTTTGGGATGGGATTTAAGTGAATTTTGGATGCTAGATCAGCAAACTAATCTACTAAGTTTGCTAAATTCATGGTATGAAATCTCCTTCGAGATGCAACAATTTGACATCTTAAGTCGGCAGATCACGTTTGCACCCGGAATGGGGCTACCTGGTCGTGTCTGGGCTAGTGCTGAACCTGTTTGGATTACTGATGTCCTTAAAGATCAGAATTTCATCCGCTTTCAAATCGCTAGCGAAGCAGAACTGCACGGAGCTTTCGGTTTTCCGATCCGTAGTGGTAAAAAAATCCTCGGTGTGATTACCTGTTTTAGTCATCAGATCCAGCAACCTGACCCAGATTTGGCAAAGGTGATGAATTCTATTGGTGAGCAAGTAGGGCAGTTTATTGAGCGCAAGCAGTCAGAAGAACAAATTCAACGCCAAAACTTGCGATCGCAACTATTTACTGAAATCACCCTCAAGATTCGTCAGTCTTTGCAAATCAAAGAAATTCTCCAAATCACTGTTACAGAGGTACAAAAAATCATCCATAGCGATCGAGTGTTGATTTATCAACCTTTGGCAGATGCATCTGGAGCTACGGTGGTTGAGGCAGTAGTTTCTGGCTGGCTGGCAATCAAAGAGAAAAAGCTCACTGATACTTACTTTGAAGCAGAATACATCCAACAGTACCATCTACAGCAGTACCGTCAAAAACAGGATCTGGGGCTTGCTGAATTAGATATAGCTGAACTCCAAAAAACCCACATGGAATTACTGCAACAATTTGCAGTCAAGTCCAATCTGGTCATACCCATTCTTGTCAAAGAAGAACTCTGCGGTTTGCTGATTGTCCATCAGTGTAGCAGTTCCCGCCACTGGTCTAGCTTTGAAACTCATCTTTTACGGCAAATAGCTGACCAAGTAGGTATTGCCTTAGCCCAAGCTCAAATGTTAAACGCCGAAACTCAACAGCGACGAGAACTCGAAATTGCCCGTCACCAAGCTGAATTAGCTTCTCAAACCAAAAGTGCCTTTTTGGCGAACATGAGCCATGAAATTCGGACTCCGATGAATGCTGTGTTGGGGATGACAGGCTTAATGTTAGAAACTCCCCTCAACTCGGAGCAACGGGATTTTATCGAAACAATTCGCATTAGTGGAGACGCTCTCTTAAGCCTAATCAACGAAATTTTGGATTTGTCCAAACTTGAGTCTGGAGAAATGGCACTAGAAACTCTAGATTTTGACTTATCTACCTGTGTGGAAGAGGTGTTGGAATTATTGGCTCCCTCAGCCCATAAAAAGGGATTAGAAATTGCAGCGTTAATCTATAACAACGTCCCCACCTACCTTCAAGGGGATGCTGGCCGCCTGCGGCAAATTCTGATGAACCTGATCAGCAATGCGATCAAGTTCACCACCAATGGAGAGGTAGTATTACGAGCCGAATTGCGATCGCAAAACTCTACTACAGCCAGCATCTCTTTTGCGATCACAGATACCGGTCTTGGCATTACCCCTGAAGACCAATCCAAACTCTTTACCCCATTTACCCAAGTAGATGCTTCCACCACCCGCAAATATGGCGGCACAGGTTTGGGATTAGCCATCTGCAAGCAACTGGTGAGTTTGATGGGAGGAGAAATTGGCCTAGAAAGCCGGTTGGGGAAAGGATCTAAGTTTTGGTTTCAAGTAACCCTCGCCAAACAACTTCACCCTATTTCCTTAGAAGGCGATGGCTTCTCTACCAGACGCTACGAGAACCCCGAACTTTTGCTGAATCGCCGCTTATTAGTGGTGGATGATAATGCCACTAATCGCAAAATTATCCACCATCAAGCTATTCGTTGGGGGATGCTGGTCGATCAGGCTGCTTCGGCTACTACTGCACTCATTGCTATTCAGCAGGCTGCCAAGCAAAAAAATCTCTATGACGTTGCTGTGATTGATATGCAGATGCCAGAAATAGATGGCATGACTTTGGGAGAACAAATTAAGACAAATTCAGCGATCGCGGGGCTGCCTTTGATTATACTTACTTCTACTAATCAACGGGATGAAATCGAACGGGCGCTAAAAATCGGATTTGCGGCTTATTTGGTCAAACCTGTTAAGCCGTCCCGACTCCTCGATACCATCATGACTGTTTTAGGAATGCAGCCGGAAACAGAGGAGTCAGGAGTCAGAATACATTCCTCAGAATACATTCCTCATGAGTTAGAACTGAAAAATTACGAAAATAACAACAACTATCTTTCTCCTAGCTGCCCGCTCCTGGCTCCTGACTCCCCCAGACTAAGAATTCTCGTAGCTGAAGATAATCTGGTGAATCAGAAAGTTGCCTTGAAGCAACTGCAAAGCCTGGGTTATAGCGCTGATGTCGCTGGGAATGGGAAAGAAGTTTTGCAGTTATTAGAAAAAATTTCCTACGATTTAATTCTGATGGATTGCCAAATGCCAGTTCTCGACGGTTTAGAAACCACAAAAGAAATTCATAGTTGGCAAGAAAGCAGTTTTGCCAGTGGCCATCGTCCTGTAATCATTGCGATGACAGCTAATGCCATGAAAGAAGATCAACAAATGTGTCTAGATGCCGGCATGGACGACTATTTGAGCAAGCCAGTAATCAAAGAGAAATTGGCGGCGGCGGTAGAGCATTGGAGAAGTGTGATATTCAGGGCAAAAGAGGCAGCTGTCATAGAGCAGACAGTTTCTACGCCAGATGTAGGTTCAGTTGACCTCCTAATTGATTGGGAACGCTTGCATCAACTCTCAGAAAACAACCCAGAATTTGAATTGGAACTACTGCAAATATTTGTTGAAGATATTCAACCTCGTATAGAGGTAGTTAAAATAGCGATCGCAACTCATGATTTTCAGGAACTAGCGCTCCAAGCCCATCAAATTAAAGGTGCTAGTGCCAATATGGGAGCTACAACCATGCTTCTGGCCGCAGAAAAACTAGAACAATTCGCTCGCAACCAAGAGCGTCGAGGTACTACTAACTTCATCTCCGAATTAGAAGAGTTTATTAAACGCATCCAAGAATTTTTAATCAAGACTCCAAACTCCTGTACAGACACGATTAATCGCGTCTCTCCAAACTCCCTTTAATAATATTTACTAATAAATAAACAGCAACGATTATCTCCTGTCGGCTCATAACTAAATTTGTCGGCAATGGCGGACATGATTTTTAAACCACGACCGCGCTCTTGCTCATTCTCCTCAAATTCAAATGTTTGTTGCAATCGCTGCTCTAAGTCATAGGGTTCACCTTGAGACCAGATGCGAATTTCTATATATTCATTTAGCCGCACAGCTTCTATTTCAATAGGAGTTTCAATCGGTAAATTTTTGTGGGCATGTTCAACAATATTAGTAAAGCCTTCCATCAAAAGTGTTTGACATTGCCACCAAATTTGTTGATCGGCAATAGGTGGTTGATTCATCTGCTCAAACCAAGACAACACTTGGGGCGATGCTGTCAGGTCTGTGTTGACTTTTAGATAAATTTTATTTTTCACTTTTTAACCAATAAAATATTTTGAGATGATTATATTCGGTAATTAATTTATTTAATTTGAGTATTTTCACTATACGTTCCCAACTAAATTGCATATAAGTTAAATTAAAGCAGCTATTTACGGATGATTTTACTTAATAAAAATTAATTTATGTTTAAAATTCTGGTTATTGATGATGACCCGATAGTGCGAACAGTACTGAAAAGAACACTCCAAAAGCAGGGTTATGATACCAGTGTAGCCAGCAATGGCGAGGAAGGAATTGCACAAGCACAATTACTACATCCGGCTCTGATTATCTGTGACTGGATGATGTCCCAGCTAGATGGGTTAGAAGTTTGTCGTCGAATTAGAGCAAATCCACAATTAGCAACTACTTTTTTTATTCTATTGACTGCTAGGGGAGCAGCCCCAGGAGAGGAGGAAGATAGAGTTAAGGGACTTGACGCTGGAGCAGATGAGTTTATCTCTAAACCAATAGAGATGAATGAATTGAAAGCACGAGTAAGAGCAGGATTAAGGTTACACCAGCTGAATCAGGATTTACAAAGTCAAAAAGAAGCTTTGGAGACACTCAATCAGGATTTGCAAACCCAAAAGCAAATTTTGGAAGCAGAATTGGAACAGGCAGCTGATTATGTGCGATCGCTTTTACCTTCACCGCTTGTTGGAGCAGTAACTACAGAAAATCTGTTTATTCCCTCAGCACAGCTAGGGGGTGATTGCTTCGATCATCATTGGATTGACGAGGATAATTTAGCAATTTATTTGTTAGATGTATCAGGTCATGGCGTGGGTTCAGCCCTCCTATCTGTATCTGTCCTGAATGTTTTGCGATCGCAATCTCTACCAAACACTAACTTTTGTCAACCAAGTGAAGTCCTGAAAGCCCTCAATCACGCCTTCCAAATGACCAAGCACGGTGATAAATACTTCACAATCTGGTATGGAGTTTATCATCGCCTTAAACGTCAACTCATTTATGCCAACGCCGGACATCCACCAGCTTTACTGTTATCTACTACCTCTACAAGAAGCATCCAAGTTAAACAGCTAAGTTCTTTAGATTTACCAATCGGCTTTTTACCTGACGTTCAATTTGAGGATGCTGTTTTTGATATCAAAGAAAACAGCACTTTATACATCTTTAGTGATGGTGCTTATGAAATTAATCAGTCAGATGGGAAAATTTGGGGGATTGATGCTTTCATTGACTTACTAACCGAATATAGCCAGAAAGATAGTTGTAACCTCAATCAACTATTAGCGAAGATTATCACCTTAAATGCTCAAGATAATCTTGATGATGATTTATCTTTAGTAAAAGTTAAGTTTGGTTAGGATAGTCAAATCTGCATATTGAATTTCGTGTTGTCTAGCAGCTTATTGTGTTGTCCATATTTGGCGCTTGAATTCATCCTGGTCAGCAAAGGTTTTAAAAATTCTATCCATTTTAGTCAGTTCAAATAACATCCTGACTTGATCGCTGATCGAACAGACAAAAAGTCTACCATTAGCCTTTCGCATTATTTGCATTGCTGATACTAAAGCACCTAAACCAGAGCTATCAATAAAGTTTACTTCTTTAAGATCAAGCAACAAAATATTAGCTCCATCAGCCACAATGTTGCTAACTTCATGACGTAATTGATTACCTCTAATCCCATCTAAAATTCCAGATAATTCTAGGACTGTTACATTCAATTTCATGGGTTTATTGTCCGATTTTTTCTTGAGAAACTATATATTTATATTTTGGCATTGACCTAATGCAAACCGCAATAGATATAGGAATAAATCACATCTATTTTTAGAACCATAGTTTTGAAAATAGATTGGATTTACAAGTCAGGAGTCAGGAGTTATTTATTATTCACCTCTTCTTCCCCTGCTTGCCTCTTAAGTCTTCTTTTGGAGGCTGCCAAACAGATGCACGAATGATCGCCCACAAAAGTAACAAGTTATAGATAGCCCATGCCCCATTGATTAGGTAAACCCAAGGATTATTTAGATGATTAATTGCAAAGCGGTAAAGGCTCCACGATATTCCTAAAATAGTGAGGACAAAGATAAGTAGTTGGGGCCAAATTAGTTGGAGATACACTCCAGATTGTCGCTGCTTAGGTGTTACTTGGAATTTGATCTTGCTCCCAAAAAGCACACTTAATACGGCTTGGATAAACAAGGGAAATAAAGCGATCGCGTATTGCTCTGTTCGCCAAAGTTCTCTAGGTGGAATGCCCCAAGCAGCTGTAAGAAAAGTCAAGCGGTTGATAATAAAAGCTGGTAAGAAGTGTAGAGCGAAATCAAAACCGTAGGTTTTAACTGGAACAATGCCTGTGAAAAAATAGATGATTGGACAAGAAATAAAAACCAGAGTTGAAAAACCAGAGAAATAGCTATACATCGTCTGAAAATAGTGCAATCTTTGCCAGAATGTTAGCCCTGATTTTGTGAGCGGATTTTCTCTCATTAACACTTGGATAGTTCCTTGTGCCCAGCGTAGCCTCTGTTTCAGAGTAGAACTCAGGTCATCTGGCGCTAAACCTTCTGCCAAAAGTTCATTGTGATAAATAGATTTCCAGCCAGCACTATGCAGACGCATGGCTGTATTCATATCTTCGGTAATGCTATTACTCGATATCCCACCAACTAAATCAAATTCATTTAAACTTTTTTCGTCTTTGGTAAATTCCTCAGCAAAATTTTGCAGTCCGACACTAACTAATGCTTCCCGCCTCAGTATCGCATTTGTGCCCGTATAGAAGGCGGCATTCATGCCATCTTTACCCTGTTGGAGTGGCCCATAAAATAAATGTGCTTGATGCCCAAACGGATCGCCTGGAGGAATGTTGTGAAAATCTTGGGGTGTCTGTACAAAAGCAATTTTATTCGGCTCATATTTACCTATTAAAAGGTTATAGATGTAGAAATAAGGCAGAACTCGCTTGAGAAATTGTGGTTTGGGAATATGGTCAGCATCTAGGGTAAGAATAAACTGTCCTGAAGTTTCTCCAGAAAAAATCGCGTAATTGAGATTACCCGCTTTAGCGTGGTGGGGTACACCAGCTGGTTTGGGACGAGCAATGTAACGAAAACGAGCGAGTTCAAGTAGTTCGAGTTCTTTCTTGCGAATAGCCTCTTCTAAGGTTTTCCGTTCAGTAATTAAGCGATCGCTTATACTTTGATCAGCCGGAGATAACCAAAGTATAAGCGATCGCAGACTTTGCACAAATTCGGTAACAGACCGGTTAACTATTAGTTCTGATGATGATGTTTGCAGCCATTGTTCTGCGGCTTGAGTATTAGCTGTCAGATTTTCCAGTTGCTTGCGGCGCCCCAACAAATAAGAGTGTTCTGCATCAATTCTATTTGCTTCTTGTTGTAGTTGTGCTGACTGCAAATCTTCAAAACATAATCTTTCTGCCATAGCCCGCATATCAGCCGAGTTGCCATCATCCAGCACATAAACTCGTAACTTTATTGGCGGGTAATCCATCGCCAGAGCAGCTTTGGCAGTTTCTTCGACAATTTTGGGTGGTTCGTTGTAGCAGGTTACAAACACATCCACTGTTGGCCAGTCCAATTTGGGTAGAAGTGGGATCATCTGGTCTAGAGACTTAATCTGTCGGACTAAAGGACGCCACAAGCCAATTACAAACATTACGCCGCCAAAATAGCTATAAATTTCTGCTATTAGCAAAGGAATCGAGATCCACAGCGCATCAAAATTGATCGAATAGGTAATGCGCCATTGCAAATACCAGATACCAAAAATTAAATTTATTTCTGCTAAATAGCGAAATAATAGCGTTCTTTTTTTGAGTAACGAGCGGCTGTTACCAGAAAAACTTGAGGAATTATCAATAATAGAAACTGAAGTCATATAGGACTCACATTTTATTTTTGAAATACACGTAGTGGCGTGACAAAGCTAAAATGATGTCATTCGTGGTAGGGTGTGTTATGGCGTTAGCCTAACGCACCGTTTTTATGATCTATTGCGGTGCGTTAGCCTTCGGTATAACACACTCTAGATATACTTATATTTTTTCAAGAATCAAATCGGATTGCCATATTATACAATTTTGGATTTTGGATTGTGTACTCCTGCAAAGAAGCAAGCTACCTGTAGCGTCTCGTAGAGAAAGAGTTATGGGATCGGATTGCGATAGATGAAGCGATCGCAATGATTTTTCAAATTGGTATTAAACCTCATCTAAGTTGAGAACCGTAGTTTTCGCCCTCACCCTAAATTCCTCTCCCATATCTGGGAGAGGGACTTTGAAATTCTGGCTCCCCGAATCCCAGATATGGGATTCGGGGTTGGGGGATGAGGGCAAATCCTTTTCATCACCGAAGAACTATAGGTTTCAAGATAGACCTGGTTTAGTACCAATAATAAAATTAATAGACTATTGGATGCCTGCCTCTAACTTTATAAAGCAGACTTTCTAAAACGATCGCATTCGTATTAACGTCAACTGAAGCATTAACACCGAGTTGAGAATTTTCATATCGTCCTGAAAGATAACCACGATTTTTATCTGATAAATTTTGAACAAAGTCTCGCAGCATTTTCGTGTAAGGCTCATCTGGCATGAGAGCAAACCAAGAAAATGCTGCTTTCGTACTGAAAAACCGCAATTGGGGAAAAGCTTTTCCCCTAGTGTTCAGGACTTCCCAAGCTTTCCCATTGGCGTATACGCTGTAATAGAGAAAGTAAGGGGGACGATCCAAGGAATCCTCATTTATAGCAGTTAAAATTCCAGTACGCTTAAACCGTTGTTGTTGCACTTTCAAAAGATTTTGCACTTGAGGCTTGACAGCATCATTCCAACCCATTTCTAAACCCCAAAGCAAATAAGGATCATTTGTTAGGTAATTAGTAGCTCCAGAGTTTTTTAAATTCCGTTGATCGATTTGCAGAGTCACACCATCAACCTTAACCGTCTTTACTGGTGGATTGGAGAGAGCATTAGTAGCTTGAATATTCCACAGCTTTAGACTGTGAGCAGCGTATTGCTCGTAGCCTAATCGCCCTTCTTGCACTTCCAGAAGTCTGCCTGCTCTGGGGATACTACCATTTAACCAACCATCTTTAACAAGTTTCGATAGATTCCAGCGAGTGACGATGCGATTAATCCGATCGCTATATTCTGGATAATGCGATCGCATAACATGCAATCCTAATAAAAATCGCGCCATATCTATAACTGACCAGCCAGTTATCCCTTTAGGATCGGGGGTGTCATTGAGTTGGCGCATTTGGGCAGTACGCGTGCTATAAGCTTTATTGGGTAAACCAGTTGCAGGTAGCGGCAGTTTTTCCAACGTCTGTAGTAATGTGTTCATCCGCTTTTGAAACATATCTGGCGGCAATAACCCTAACTGGCGAGCCGCATGAATTCCTAATAAAGCGCTACCCTGATCCCACCAAGTTGTCCAGGGAAAGTTGTCTGCTGAATTTACTAAACCTGTTTGGGGATTCCAATTACGTTCAAAATATTTCCAAGCCCGCCCTCCGGCAATTTGATCAGCTGCTTGAGTCAATGGCAGTGGTGAGGTTTTCAGCGAAGGAGTAGCAGGTTTTTCTGGCGTAACTGTCGGTTTTGGTTTTAGCGGTAGTGGCGTGACTGTGGGAGCATTAGGTTGTGGAACGGTTTGTGGCGGTGGTGTTTGGACATCAGGGTTAAAGTTATTAGGGGCAGCAATGATCATAGATGGGGTAGGAGAGCATTGCCACATCGCGGTACTTGGACAAAGCAGGGGTTGTTGATTTGTCGTTGTGTACAAAACTGATTGCAAAATCATGCTTTTGATGACGCTTGTTGCCATTTAGATTTTCTTTGCCAACTCAGCAGGGGATAAGGGATTTCCAACAAATAAATTACTACTACTTGTGGGGTAGGCCGAAAAGCCCGCCTTTAGCTATGGGCGGGTGAGACACTCACCCCACAATAAGTAGTTGGATATTTTTTTATTTGTCAGTCCCTAAATAGCGGAAAGCCGATTTAGGCGATGCGAGAAGAAACAAGCGCCTTATACCTATGGTGGAAGATTTGGCGGCACAGCCAGCTAGTAGTGTACCCCAAGAAGAGTGAGGTTGGGCGTGAGTGCGAAGCTACAACAACTCCGTGATGCTAAATAACCGTTGTCGGTCTATTTTCTGAAGCTTGATTTTTTCAGCGTAGAAAGCCTGATAATAAGATTGATAACGCTCTGGTTCAGCTTCTGGATCAGTTTGTTGCCATAGTTCCAAAAAGTGACGATAGCGTTTTTCCAGCATTACCAAATCCATGCAAGCGATCGCAGCTTGAACCACTTGCAGAGTCCGAAGTATTTCTTTCTTCCATTTTTCGTTGAGATGAAACAGATACGACACTAATCCCAAGTCTTCTGATAATTCTAAATATATGTTTTCCAGAGTTGAAATTAAATCTACCTGTTCCACAGCTGTTTCTAAAATCTGTTGCCATAAAAATCGGTGGTGGGAAAGGCTAAATTGCAAATCTCGCTCCTCTAGTTCGTCAATAATCGCTTGACGCTGTTCAGGACAATGTAAGTAAATTCGCAGTAATAACGCCTCTGCGTGTTCTAAAAGACTGCGTTCTGTGGGAAGTGGAGAGTCAGAAACTTTGCCACCTCCCCATGCTTTCTTCGCTGACACGGGCTTAGTGTATGTAGCCGTAGCCGGCGCAATTTGAGTTAGCAGATTTTCGACTCGTAGGGGTAGAAGTCTGGTATCTCCCAAACTGAGTATGTCTGCACAATAAGAAACGTAATAATTTAGTGTATCGCTGTTCGCTATATTTTTAAGTAACTTGACTAATTGCTGAGTTACTTGCTGAAAATCAGTAGCCTGTTTTAAGTCTCGGTCTTGAATAATTTGCTGAATCTGCCAATTTAACCAAAGTGGCGCATTTTTTAGGAGTTCTCCATAATCTTCTGGAGTGTGGCTATACAAATATTCATCAGCATCTTTGCCATCGGGTAAATTGAGAATCTTTAACTGAACTTCGCCCTTATATGCTAATTCGGCAATTTCACCGATCGCCCGAACGGCTGCATTGGTTCCGGCTTTATCAGCATCAAAGTTGAGTACTAATTGTTTCGATTCGGTATAGCGTAATATTAACCGCACTTGTTCTAAGCTTAAGGCTGTACCGAGTGAGGCGACGGCATTATTAATACCAGCAGCGTGGAGAGCGATCGCATCAAAATATCCCTCTACCACCACCGCTTGATCGACTTGAGAAATCCCAGCTTTGGCTTGATCAAGGGCAAATAATGTTTTACCTTTACTAAAAAGTTCGGTTTCTGGGGAATTGAGATATTTAGGTTGTTCATCAGTCAGGGTTCTACCACCAAAGGCAATGACGCGCCCTTGGACATCACGGATGGGAATCATCAAGCGATCGCGGAATACATCATAATAACCGCCTCCTTCCTTACGTGGTTTAATCAATCCCGCTTTTTCCAGTATTTGCGCTGGGTAATGTTTATCTTCCACTAGATAACGATGGAGAGTTTCCCAACCTGCGGGGGCATAACCTAAACCAAATTGCTGTATAGTTTCTTCTTTGAGTTTACGGTTAGATTGTAAATATTGAATTGCCTTTTGCCCTTGGGATTGTCTGAGAGCGTGTTGGTAAAACTGTGCTGACGAAGCGAGAACTTCATACAACTGTTCACGCAAAGATAGTTGACGCTGTAATTCTTGGCGTTGTTCGGGTTCGAGAGTTTGTACAGGTACTTGGTAACGCCGTGCTAAATCTAGCACCACGTCAGGAAAAGAACGCTTTCCCAACTCCATCACAAACTTAATCGCATTTCCCGCAGCTTGACAGCCGAAGCAATAGTACATTTGCTTAGTTTGGCTGACGGTGAAGCTAGGAGATTTTTCGTCATGGAAGGGGCACAAACCGACAAAATCCTTTCCCCGTTTGCGTAAAACTACGTATTCCGAGACGACATCTACAATATCAGCCCTTAGTTTAACTTCCTCAATTGTGTCTGGGTGCAAGCGGGGGATTTGCATATATATATTTAGTTATTGGGCATTAGGCATGGGGCATGGGGCACTTGTACTGAGCGTTGCCGAAGTATTGGGCATGGGGCATTGCTCAATAATTAATAGTTCTTCTTCCCCCACTCCCATTCGGCTACGCCCTTCGACTACGCTCAGGACAAGCTCACGGCAAGCCCACTCCCCACTCCCTGGGCATGAACTTTGAAAAAAGGACAAAGGACAAATGACTTTGGGCTTCTGATCGCTATTATATTCTTGTTGCTAGAGCAAGAATGATGTATAGAATTGCTTACACTTAATTTTACCAGAGGAAATACTGAAAATGGGACGTATTTTTATATCGGCGGCTCATGGAGGCAAAGAAGCTAGAGGAATTGATGCAGGTGCGATCGTAGGTGGTACAAGTGAAGCTAAAGAAATGATTTTGCTACGGGATTTGATTGTCACGGAGCTGAGAGCGCGGAATTTGGAAATTTTGGCGGTTCCTGATGACTTGAGTGCCGTCCAAACTATCGCCTGGATCAATTCCCGTAGTCGCCCTGGTAATATCGCCCTAGAAATTGAATCTAATGCGGCTAACAGCCCTTCTGTGCGTGGGGCTAGCGTCTTTTACATTGCTAATAATAGCGATCGCAAGAGTAATGCTGAACAGTTGCTAATCGGCTTGTTGCGCCGCGTACCACAACTACCGAATCGGGGAGTCAAGCCAGATACAGATAGTGGGTTAGGTAGTTTAGCATTCTGTCGCCAGACAACGCTTCCAGCTTTGGTGATGCAAGTGGGGTTTCTTAGCAATCCAGAGGATCGGGCTTTGCTGCAAACTCGTCGCCGCGATTTTGCTTTGGGAATTGTCGATGGACTTGTAACTTGGAGTCGTGTGATTGACCCCACTCCTGGAACTCCGACCGAAGCGGATTATCCGGCAATTAATATTAATATTAATGGGCAAAGTTATACAGAGCAAGGGGTTTTAGTTAATGGTAATGCTTACATCCCCATTGATTTAGTAGACCTTCTACGGATTGACCTTTCAAAAGCAGCTAATGTCAATCGGATTACCTATCACAAAGTAGTTTATGTTAAAGCGATCGAACTGCGAGATTTTAAGATTGCAGTTAGTTGGGATGCGGCAAGTCATACTGTCAGCTTGCGCTCGAATTTGACGGTTTGCCCTGGTCAATTTGACCGAGTGATGTCGAACGGTAATACTTCAGAAGTACAGTTACAATTATTCCTCAAAAACAATAATGACAATGCTTTGGTAAAGTTTCCTGACATCCCAAAACTTTATCGGGAAGAAGCAGGTATGGAGGGAGTAAACTATGATATTGCCTTTTGCCAAATGTGTTTAGAAACTGGATTTTTACGGTTTGGTGGTGATATTAGACCTGAGCAAAATAACTTTGCTGGGTTAGGTGCGATCGGTGGAGGTTCGGAGGCTGCATCTTTTCCAAGTGCGAGAATTGGAGTGAGGGCGCACATCCAACATTTGAAAGCTTACGCCAGTTTAGAACCTTTGGTACAAGAAGTAGTAGATCCCAGGTTTCGCTTTGTCACACGCGGGATTGCAACATTAATTGATCAGCTATCAGGGCGGTGGTCAGCAGATTTGGATTATGGTACGAAGATTTCAGCAATGCTCAAACGATTATATGAATCAGCAGGACTTCTTTGAGTATTGAGTAAATAAACTTGCACTAATTACTTGATCCCTCTCTTCCTTCTCTACCTTGCGCTGCGCGTACTCCTGCGGAGGACAAGCTACACGTAGTGTCTCGTAAAGAAGGCGTACTTGGCGTACTTGGCGTACTTGGCGGTTCGTTTAATAAATAAATATTAAATGCATCCTCATAGCAAAATGTTAGAGGATGTTTTAAAAGCCCTCTGTTCGGTATAAAAACGTTTTAGATCCCCCTTAAAAAGGGGGATTTTGATTCTGGTTCCCCCCTTTTTAAGGTGAGCCAGCGCGGGAACAGGGGGTTTCTCCCATGAGCGACTGGCGTGGGTTAGGGGGGATCAATAAGTGCCTAAAATTACACCCAACCACTTTTAAAACATCCTCTTATAAGGTTCTGCACGGCGCGATCGCAAACGTGGTCTGCTTCAGCATAAAAATGCCATAAAGTTGTAAACTTGATAGCAATTAAGAAGACAGACCGTGATCGTCCCATCAAGCAGTAGAGCGTTAGTCGCAAGTCATAACAGTAGTTTCGGGTTTACCAGCCTCGCAAAACTATCAAGTGGAAACTTGCTTGCAGAAGTCGATCTTCGTCGGGCTGTAGTAAGTTTAAAGCTAAGGCAAGATAAAAAAGTGTCGATGGGTCAGTTTCTGACTCCCGGCTCAGTAGCCCAATTGATGGCTGGGATGTTTAATCGGCTGGATTTGCCGGAAATATCCTTACTTGATGCTGGAGCCGGAATCGGTTCATTATTAGCCGCTTTTGTAGCAAAAGTATGCCAGCAGGAAAAACAAACGTCAAGTTTGCGCGTTGTAGCCTATGAAATTGACCCTTTTTTAATTGGATATTTGCATCAGACTTTAAAACTATGTGAGAGAGAATGTGAAAATGTAGGTATTTCCTTCAATTACGAAATTCGTGAGACTGATTTTATCGAAGATGCAGTCAGGCTACTTCAACTTGGTTTATTGAATAGTGCGATGCCTACGGCGGTAAACTACGCAACAGAATTTACCCATGCTATTCTCAACCCGCCTTATTTGAAAATCAATGCTCATTCCCAGGTGCGCGAATTGCTGCGTTCCATCGGTTTGGAAACTAGCAATCTTTATACTGGTTTTATGGCTGCTACAGCACAACTTCTAAAACCAAGTGGGGAGTTTGTAGCGATTACCCCGCGCAGTTTTTGTAATGGGCCATATTTCCGTGACTTCCGCAAGATGTTTTTAGAGATGATGGCTTTAGAGCAAGTACATCTTTTTGAGTCGCGCCAAGAAACATTTAGTGACGATGATGTTTTACAGGAAACTATCATCATCCAAGCTACAAAACAAAGACAAAAGTCTAGCAGCGTAATTATCAATACCAGTTATGGCGCTAATGATGACTTGATCCTATCACACTCTGTACCATATTCGGAGTTAGTTCACCCCAATGATTTAGAGCAGTTTATTTATATTATTCCAGATAAGATTAGCCAGCAAATCGTTCAAAGAATGGAACTTTTTACCTGTACGTTGAAAGATTTAGGGCTAACGGTTTCAACCGGACGGGTAGTAGATTTTCGTGCAAAAGAGTACTTAAGGAAAAATCCAGAAAACAATACTGTCCCTTTAATTTATCCGGTGAATTTATCGAATGGATATGTAGAGTACCCAAAAATAACCAAAAAACCCCAAGCGATAGTTCATATAAAAGAAACAGCGAATCTTCTGATACCAAACGAACATTACGTCATATCCAAAAGATTCTCATCGAAAGAAGAGAAAAGGCGTGTGGTTGCGGTGGTTTATGATGCCAGCCAATTTAATTATGCCTATGTCGGCTTTGAAAATCACTTGAATTACTTTCACAAAGATGGGCATGGACTTAGTATTACCTTGGCTCGTGGGCTTGCTGTTTATCTCAATTCAACTCTAGTCGATGCTTTTTTTCGGTTGTTCAATGGGCATACTCAGGTCAATGCAACAGATTTGCGAAAATTAAATTATCCTAATTTGGAACAGCTATTGTCTTTAGGAACAGGGATTAAAGAGGAGTTTCCTTCTGTGCGGGAAATTGATCAACTTATCGAAAATCAGCTATTGAGTATGTCGAACTTATCAGATAATAATCTAATTACAACTAAGTCTCGAATTGATGAAGCGCTGCAAATATTGACACAATTAGGCTTTCCACAAGCACAGCTTAATGAACGATCAGCTTTAACTCTCTTGGCGTTGCTTGACTTAAAACCGACAGACTCTTGGCAATTAGCAACTTACCCTTTGATGGGAATTACGCCGATGATGAACTTTATGGGTCAATATTATGGCAAAACCTATAAGCCCAACACACGGGAAACAGTTCGCCGCCAGACAGTACATCAATTTCTGGATGCAGCTTTGATAGTTGCTAATCCAGATGATTTAAGCCGCGCTATTAACAGTCCTAAAACTGTATATCAAATTGAAAACAGTGCGCTTGAACTAATACGAACCTATGGTACTGAGGAATGGGAAAAGAGCATCAACACCTACCTTGCTTCAATTGAAACTCTGAAAAAGCAATATGCTCAAGAGCGCGAAATGTCTCGTATTCCGATAGTAGTTAATGGAGAAATTAAAACTTTATCGCCAGGTGGTCAGAATATTCTGATTGAAAAAATTATTAATGATTTTGCCCTTTGTTTTACCCCTAATGGAAAGCTCATCTATATTGGTGATACAGATGAAAAGTTCACCTACTTTGATGAAGCTACATTGACAGATTTGGGCGTTAACATCGATTCCCACGGGAAAATGCCAGATGTGATCATTCACTTCACAACAAATAACTGGTTGGTGCTGATTGAAGCTGTAACCTCGCATGGACCAATTAATCCGAAGCGGAAGAAGGAACTTGAAGTCTTATTCAGAGGTGTCCAAATACCTCTGGTAATGGTAACAACATTTCTCAGTCGTAAGGCAATGGTGGCATATTTGGCAGAGATTGCTTGGGAAACAGATGTTTGGGTTGCTGAAGATTCAACTCACCTGATTCATTTCAATGGTGAATATCTATTGCAGGCTTACCAAATAGAGAACAAGCAAACTTCCTGAATATACAGGATAATTCAGGTGTCTGTTGTTTGCTATCACTAAAATGCCCGTAATCAAACTGGCTAACAGCTGTGATCGCACACAGCAGCAAGAAAATACCAACCTGATAGTTGCACATTTGTTTTACAAATCTATGACAAATTAATGACGCAAATGTGACGAGATTGATTATGCTACTTATAAGTAACAATTTCTTGACTTATTGTATATAAAATTAATAAAATTCTGGATGGCTTTATTTTAATATCGGGAAATACTGATACTGTAAAGGATACAACTGTTCTATCTGATGTAGCGAGAGTAACTTCCGGGAACTTACCTGAAAAAATGTATTAAAAGATACATTTTTTTGGAGTAACTAAGTAAATAATTAGTCAAATTTATTAGTTTATTCCTGTCGGTAAACCGTTAGATTTTTCCCAATATCAGGATTTTTGATATTAAAAAACTGTGGTCAACGTATTGTCGAAAAACTTCGTTGATGCGGATGCTGCTGCAATTATTCTAGCGTGTTCGACTGTCGATTTCGAGACAATTATGCTCAAGTGTATTTAACATAAATACATTCAGATTTTTCCTCAGCAGCTTTTTTGACAATTGAGATTGGGGTTGTTTAAAAATACATTACCTTGATGGAGGTTTTACTTAGTGGGTAACAATAGAAACAGACTAAAAACTATCTTATTTAAGGCTTGTAGTTCTTTAGGAAAAAATAGCTTAAATTGCCTCAACATATTTGGCTATTTGGTAACAAGCTTTATTGTCTTTTTCGTGAAGGTGGGATCTAGCCCACTAAAGAAAGGCTTTTTCCTCTTTAAGGATCAGCAATTCCCCACAATCAAGAAAATGCCGATGACTGTTGGGCAAAGTCAGCAAGTTAACAAGTTGACACGATTACGACAGCGTTTACGTGACCCAGAGTGGAGGCGCTATGGTTACTTACTACTGCTGGGCAAGGCAATGGCTATCATCATGCTGTTCATGGTATTTGCCTTCATCCCCAATTTGATAGTTACACCAGTTCTGGCAGCTGATCCAGTACTCAGAGGGAATGACATCGTTAACCCGATTAATACACTCTGGACACTGCTAGCAGCCTTCCTAGTATTCGCAATGCAGGTAGGTTTTACGATGCTGGAAGCGGGTTTCTGTCGCTCTCGTGAAACCGTGAACGTCTTGATGGAGTGCATCGTTGACACCTGTCTTTGCGGGTTACTGTTCTATGCGTGGGGCTTTGCTTTCATGTTCAGTCATGGTAATGGCTTGATTGGGCTGAATTGGTTTTTATTGCAAGGGTCTCCTGCCACCTATGAAAGTACAGGCGTAGCATTTCTGGCATTTTGGCTGTTTCAGTTCGCTTTTGCAGACACCTGCTCGACGATTACCTCTGGGGCGATGATTGGGCGGACAGGGTTTATTGGCGATATTCTCTACAGCATTGGCGTTTCTGGATTCATCTACCCAATTATCGGACACTGGGCTTGGGGTCCAGACGGTTTTCTGGCAACGATGGGCAGCAAAGACGGTTTCCTGCCTTTCTTGGGAATTGGCTTCCATGACTTTGCAGGCTCTACAGTTGTTCACACCATTGGGGGATTCATTGCCCTGGCGGGTGCGATCGCTCTCGGTCCACGTTTGGGTCGGAGGTTCAAGCGCGACGGTGGCGGGCCGATGTTGCCCCATGATCTTGTAATTGCGGCTTCCGGCGGTCTGATTCTGTGGTTCGGCTGGTACGGTTTCAACCCCGGCTCGACACTTTCGGCGATGGACTTTGTGGGGACTGGACGGGTTGCCGCTAATACTACCTTGGCAGCATGTACAGGCGGTCTGTCAGCACTGTTTTTCGCTTATCCGAAAACAAAAAAGTGGGATTTGAGTTTCACAGTCAACGGCTTCTTGGCGGGCTTGGTTGCGATCACTTGTCCTTGCTATTGGGTGAATCCGACAGGTTCTATTATCATTGGGGCGATCGCTGGCGTAGTTGTAATTCTAGGAATAGACCTCTTGGAATGGCTTCGGATTGACGATCCCATCGGTGCAGTTCCTGTACATGGTTTTTGCGGCATCTGGGGAACGTGGTCACTCGGCTTGTTTGCCACTGGTGAATTTGGCGCGACTGGCCCGATCGCACCTGATGTCTCTGCACCGTTAAGAGGTTTGTTTTATGGTGGGGGGATACAGGTGTTGAGCGCACAAGTTATCGGCAACCTCATTATTACTGTGTCTACATTCGCTCTGGCAATGGGGTTGATGTATTTAGTAAATTTGACCGGGACTCTGCGTGTGTCGAAAGAAGGCGAATTGGAAGGTTTGGATTTACACGAGCATGGCATACCAGCCTACCCTGAATATGTCATTAGTTCAGCAGCTAACCCTGGCAGTTCTCCATTAGAAGAAGTGAATAAGCCAAGCGTACTCTAAATAGAGATTATGCCAAAAATCTATCGGTTTTCATCCCCATCACTCGGTGGGGCTTTTTTGTGGAATACGTGTAATCGGTGCGTCAAAATATTGAGTTGATATTAGGCGGCAGGTCTTTAAGATTAACTACTTTACTTTCTTAGCCATTAGTCCTTATGATATTCCTCGTTCAGTTTCAGTCAAAAATTTGACTAAAGCTCTTATGCCAACCATTGCGATCGTCTATTTCTCTGGTACAGGTCATACTCATCTTATGGCCCAAGCTATTGCCGAAGGTGCTGTGAAAGTTGAAGACACCACTGTTGAATTATTGCGGATTACTGGAGAGCAGATTATCAATGGTCGTTGGAAAAACGATCAGGGAATAGCAACTCTCAATCAAGCTGATGCAATTGTTTTTGGCTCTCCTACCTACATGGGTGGTGTAGCAGCTCAGTTAAAGGCGTTTATCGATGCCGCTAGCGAAGTTTGGTTCCGACACGGATGGAAAGACAAAATTGCTGCGGGATTTACACACTCTAGCTCTCCTAGTGGTGATAAGCAAGGTACACTCCTCTATTTAGCTACCAATGCAGCCCAGCACGGCATGATTTGGGTAAATGTCGGCGATTTACAAAGCTTTTTGTCTGGTAAAGATGATGGGGTGAATCGACTGGGGGGATTTTTAGGTGTTATGGGTCAAAGCGAACTTGATACTAGCGGTAAAGAACCACTGTTAGATCCGGGTGATTACCTGACTTCACTAAGGTTTGGGCAACGCATTGCAGAGGTAACTAAACGTTGGGTTAACTAGCTGCTGATTGCAGAACTTAAACTCTCGTAAACCTTGTTTTAACCTCGAACTCTCAAACTAGAAAGCATAGATTTGGGAGTTTTTAAATATGCTTCGATTCAAAGCTTATGTATCATTTTTGTGCTTTTTTCTAGCATTATCAGTTTCAGTCATTCTAGGGAGTATGAATTTTGTTCAGGCTATTGACAGCCGTAACCCAAAGCTTCCCAAGCTAAATACTCTATACGGACAACCGCCGATAGTAATCGGTCATCGCGGCGGTGGAACTGGTTATCGTCCAGAACATACGGTGGGAGATTTTGGACGTGATCTGATTGGCTCTCACAACTTAGGAATTGAATTTGGTGCAGACTACATTGAACCTGATTTGGTAGTAACCAAAGATGGAGTCCTGATTGTTCGCCACGAACCTCTATTGGCAACTGTGAAAACAGATAACAATGGCAAGATTGTTTACGATGATCGTGGGAAACCTACTATCCAAGAAGCCACAACAAACGTTGCCGATGTTTCCGAATTTGCTAAACGTCTAACAACCAAAGTCCTTGACGGGAATCGTGTTACAGGTTGGTTTGCAGAAGACTTTACTTTAGCTGAGATTAAGAAACTACGGGCAATCGAGCGCCTGCCCAAGATTCGTCCTCAGAATACTAAGTATAATGGTGTGTTCCAAATCCCTACTTTTGATGAAGTTATCAATCTTGCCAAACGCAGCGAAGCAAAAACTGGTCGGGTGCTTGGTATCTATCCCGAAACCAAGCACCCGACATATTTTGCGGAAGCTGGTAAATATTTAGATGGCACTCCTATCCATGTGAATACTTCACAACTTCTGATTAATCGCTTGGTTGCCAACGGCTACACTAATCGCGATCGCATTTTTATTCAATCTTTTGAAGTCTCTAATCTGAAAGAATTAAAAAATAAGATCATGCCTGCTGCTGGAGTCGATATTCCTCTGATTCAGTTAATTGATAGTAGTAGCGCTCCTTATGACTTTATTTATCATAAGGTTCCTCAAACTTACGCTGATCTGATCACTCCTAAAGGGTTGACTCAAGTTAAAACTTACGCAACCGGAATTGGCCCTGACAAACGGCTAATTGTGCCTGCGTCTGCACGATTGAATAACCAAGGTCAACCGATTGATATTAATGGAGATGGGCTGATTAGCGATGCTGATAAGTTCCTCGGAAAGCCAACTTCCTTAGTTAGTGATGCTCATAATGCTGGCTTGCTACTCCATCCTTACACCTTCCGCAGCGATTCATATTTTCTGTCCCCTGACTACCACGGGCAACCTCTTCGTGAGTTTGAACAGTTCATTAAGTTAGGAATAGATGGCTATTTTACTGACTTTGCTAATTTTGGATACGTTGCCAAGCAACAAGCGTTACATCGTCCCGTGAATCTCAAAGAATTAGAATATGGCAGCTTTCAAAAATCAACTAACCCACAGTAAGGTTTACACCTGAACTACGGCAAATGACTCAGCGATCACTCTTGCTCAAAAAACACCTCAAATAACTACCAAGATCGAAAAACTGGTTAAGAAGATGTTTGAAAAGTATTATTGCTAACATCAAAGCATCAGGAACCTAACCCCCCTAGCCCCTCTTCCCTATGAGGGAATGGGGGTTTCAAAGCCTCTCGACCCTTGTCTGACGACAGGCTGACGCCAACGGGGAGAGGTTTGGAGAGGGGTTTTTAATATACTTTACGACTTTTCAAACATCCTCTAAGCTCGACTTTATCCATTTTTTGGCAACGCTTTAGCTGACGCTGAAAGCTTTGTATGACCGTAGTTTTACTTTTTAGTTTTCACCTAAAATCAGTGATATGGAAAAAGTTTTTGCCAAAAAGCTAGGGTTTTGCCGATACAAGAGATCCAAGTTATTAATTTTGGATAAAGTCGAGCTAAGCCTGAAGAAGATTCGATAGGATTGAAGTGACCGTAGATAATTTCCGGTCTGAGCCACCCAGGTAAATTAAGAGCGATCGCTCTACCCTCTGACTAAACGCAACTATTTCATTATGTAAAATGGCTGTATGAGTACAACCATCCAATCATCACCAGGAACCTCATCAAGCTGTTTATAAAACCTGATTTCGTCTGCTTCTATCCAAGCCTCCACTATTTCTAAATTGTTGTGATAGAAAGCGTGTGCGACTTATCCTAAAATCCAAAATTGATTGACGGGGACTGAAGCTAATACCCTTTAATAATCAGTATTCTCAGCTTACCTTGGGCTTTTTGAATAAAAAGCCGGAAAACTTAGGTTGGCCAAGGTTTTTCCGTAATGCCTCCATGTAAATGTAAAACACTGGAGTCAGATAGAGAGTCAATATCTGAGAGAACAACAATCCACCAACGATCGCAATCCCCAAAGGACGACGCGCTTCTGAACCTACTCCCGTCCCCAAAGCTATGGGTAATGTCCCAATTAAAGCTGCCATCGTCGTCATCATAATCGGGCGGAAGCGAGTCAAGCAAGCGACATAGATGGCATCAAAGGAATTTTTCCCTTCCTTTCGCTGTGCTTCAATGGCAAAGTCCACCAGCATAATCCCGTTTTTCTTGACGATGCCCACTAGCAAAATAATGCCGATAAAAGAGTAAAGATTTAAATCAACTTGGAAAATCAGCAGCGTTAGTAATGCGCCAAAACCCGCCGAAGGCAGACCGGAAAGAATGGTGATCGGGTGAATGAAATCCTCATAAAGGATACCGAGAATCAAATAGATTACTACAATAGACACCAACAACAGCGCCCCTAAATCGTTGAAGGACTGTTGGAACGTTTGGGCTGAACCCTGAAAACTGGGGGTAATTGTTGAGGGTAGCAACTCACTGGCTACTTGCTTGATGGCATCTGTAGCCTGACTTAGAGACGTTCCTGGTAGGGTGTCAAAAGAGATAGTCGCAGAGGGGAGTTGAGCAACGTGAGTGACGGTGAGTGGTCCGACATTCTGGGTAATATTAGCGATCGCACTCAAAGGAACCAGTTTTCCAGTACTCGATTGCACATATAGTAGCGATAGGGCGCTGGGATCTCGCTGAAACTCCGGTTTCACTTCTAAGATTACATAAAATTGGTCATTTGGGGTATAGATAGTAGAAACTTGGCTGGAACCATAAGCGGCGCTGAGGGTTTGTTCAACTTGTTGGGCGGTAATCCCCAGAGTTGCAGCTTTGTTGTGGTCAATTTGGACTTGGATTTGGGGAGTGCTGAGTTGTAAATCGCTATCAACGTTCTGGAGTCCTGGTAGGGTTTTGACTTTATCTACAAGTTTCGGAACGTATTGGCGCAAGTCTTGCAAATTCAAGCTCTGCAAGGTGAACTGATAAGTAGAATTAGTTTGTTGTCCACCGATGGGAATAGCTGGCGGAGAGCGGAGGAATGTCTTAATCCCAGTTGTACGTCTCAACTTCGGGGTTAGCTCTTGAATGATTTGGTCAGCACTCAGTTGACGTTGAGAACGTGGTTTTAGCCGAATCGTAATTCGCCCGCCGTTGACTGAACCGTTCGGGCCACTTGCACCTACAATCGAATCAACTGCTTCAATGTTAGGGTCTTTACGAATGATATCAACAACCGTTTGCTGGTGACGCAGCATATCATCAAAAGAAATATCTTGGGCGGCTTTCGTGTTCGCCATCAGTTGTCCAGTGTCTTCGGTAGGAATAAATCCTTTGGGAACGATGACGAACAGATAGACGGTCATTAGCAGCAGAATGCCAGAACCAATCAGTGTCATCAGGCGGTATTTTAAAACAGGCTTGAGCGTCCAATCATATCCCCGCAGTAGGAAATCAAATCCCCCTTCTAAGACTCGATAGAGCCGATTTGGTCTTTGCTGATGGGATGAACTTAAGAAACGACTGCACAACATGGGGGTGAGACTGAGGGAAACAAAACCCGAAACCAAAATTGCCACTGCGATCGTCACGGCAAATTCATGAAATAATTTACCGATTATTCCACTCATAAACATGATCGGGATGAACACCGCTACTAGGGAGAGGGTCATTGACAAAATTGTGAAACTGATTTCTTTTGATCCCTTCAATGCTGCGTCTAGGGGAGATTCGCCCATTTCCCGATAACGGACGACATTTTCCAACACCACGATCGCATCATCCACGACAAAGCCCACGGAGAGGGTCAACGCCATCAGTGAGATGTTGTCTAGGGAGAAGCCCGACAAATACATCACGGCAAAAGTGCCAATGATCGCTACAGGTAGCGCCAAACTGGGAATCAGCGTTGCAGTGATGTCACGTAAGAATAAGAAAATCACCAAGATAACTAGACAAACCGAGAGAACCAAGGTAAACTTTACATCGTTGACAGAGGCTCGGATGGTTTGGGAGCGATCGTACATAATCCCCATCTCAATGGATTTGGGAACTTGTTCGCGGAGTGTAGGTAAAAGTTTCTGGATGGCATCAACGATATTTACCGTATTAGCACCCGGCTGTGGCTGCACGGCGAGAACAACGGAATGGCGGTTTGTTACCTTGCGATCGCTATACAAATTCGAGACTTTGACGTTTTGTTCACTGTCAATTACGTCCCCCAAATCCTGGAGGCGCACGGGCGCACCATTTTTGTAAGTTACAATCAGCTGGCGATAGCCGGCAGCATCGGTGAGTTGACCGTTCGCCTGAATCGTATAACTTTTGTAAGTGCCAGAGAGACTGCCTGTTGGCAAGTTGACATTTCCCTGTTGAATTGCAGTTTTTACCTGACTTAGACCGATTCCCCTTGATGCTAACTCTCGCGGGTCAAGCTGGACGCGGACTGCATATTGCTGTTGACCAAAAACCTGTACCTGAGCAACACCATCAATCATCGAGATTGGCTGACCAACTGTTACCTCTGCATATTCATCTACTGTCGAGATTTGCTGTGTCTCAGAATACATATAGAGGAAGAGAATTGGTGAGACAGATGGGTTAACTTTGCGGTAGCTGGGTGGGCGAGGCATTCCGGCGGGCAGTTGTCCGGCTGCTGCTGAAATGGCTGCCTGTACATCTTTGGCGGCATCTTCCACTCTGCGGCTAAAGTCAAATTGGAGGGAGATGTTGGTGCTACCAGTTGAACTGGTGGAATTGAATGAATTAAGTCCGGCAATTTCGGTAAACTGTCTTTCTAGGGGGGCGGCGACCGAAGATGCCATTGTTTCGGGGGTGGCACCTGGGAGACTAGCAGAGACAGATATAAAAGGATATTCAACGTTAGGTAGCGCACTGATGGGTAATAATACATAACTCATCAGACCGAAGATGAGGATACCGATCATTACCAAAGTGGTCATGACTGGACGACGAATGAAGAGTTCTGAAAGGTTCATGGGTTTTGTTCTCCCAGAAATGTGGTGGGGATGCGAATGTGAGTTACTTTGCTATCTCTTCCTTTGCGCCCTTTGCGTCCTTTGCGGTTCGTTAAAAAAATTAGATATTTTTATAGCGGCAAAAGAAAGCATAAGAGAATGAGGAAACGAACCGCAAAGGGAGCAAAGGACACAAAGGTAAGAGAGTTGTAAAGGGTTTTTGCATCAGTACCGTGAATTTTTGAAAGATTGGGATTGCTTGTTGAAAATCACGATCGCCCGCCTGAAAATGAGAATACCCGACGGAACTTAACTTGACTGAGCTTTTTCCGCCATGATTCCATATAGATATAGAAGACTGGTGTTAAATACAGGGTCAATATCTGAGAAAATATCAGTCCGCCCACAACTGCAATCCCTAGAGGACGGCGGGATTCGGAACCAGCCCCAAATCCGATCGCGATCGGTAAGGTTCCCATTAGCGCTGCCATCGTTGTCATCATAATCGGGCGGAAGCGCACTAAACAGGCTTGATAAATCGCCTCAGAGGGCTTTTTCCCTTCATTTCGCTGGGCTTCAATGGCAAAATCCACCATCATAATCCCGTTTTTCTTGACGATGCCCACCAAGAGAATTATGCCGATGAAGGAGTAAACATTCAGTTCGACATGGAATATAATCAACGTTAACAATGCGCCAAAACCTGCTGAAGGCAAACCGGAAAGAATCGTAATCGGGTGAAGAAAATCCTCATAGAGAACACCCAGGATCAGATAAATTACTAAGACTGCGATCGCTAACAATAAACCCAAACTCGGCAGTGAACTCTGAAATACCTGACTTGCGCCCTGAAAGTTCGTGCTAATGCTGGCAGGAATTACCTGATTAATCAGTTTTTCTATCTCTTCGTTGGCATTTCCCAAGGACACACCGGGAGCGAGGTTAAAGGAAATAGTCGCGGCGTTCATCCGACCGTTATGATTAACCATTAACGGGCTGACTCCCTGAGATAGTTTGGCGAATGTCTTCAAAGGAACTGCCACTCCAGTACTGGAGTTAATGTATAATGCCAACAAAGCATTGATATTCTCTTGATACTGGGGTGCTAATTCCAGAATCACCTGATACTCATTGGTCGCTGCATAGATGGTTGACACTTGGTAGGAACCGTAAGCACTTCTTAAGGTATTTTCGATTTGCTCGGCGGTAATCCCATAAGTTGAGGCTTTATCGCGGTCGATGTCAATTTCAATCTTAGAAGCAAACTGTAAATTGCTGTTCACATCCTGGAGTTCTGTCAAGGTCTTCATCTTGAGAACAAGTTGGGGAACATACTCCTGCAAGGGTTTGACATCAGAACTCTGGAGTGCTAGTTGATAAAGTCCTGTACTTTGTTGAGCGCCAATGGGAATCGCCGGGGGATTTTGTAAAAATACTTGGATGCCGGGAAGAGTGGCAAGTTTGGTTCGCAAATTTTGCACGATTTCGTCGGCAGTAAGTTGGCGCTGCGATCGCGGTTTTAACCGAATGAACAAACTGCCGGAATTAGCTGCAACTGCTGCCCCACCGCCACTACCACTCGCTCCCGCCCCGATATTGGAGTTGACTGCATCCACGTTTGGATCTTGCCGAATCAGGTTAACAACTGTTTGCTGATGCTGCACAAGATTATCGAAGGATGCATCCTGGGCTGCTTGGGTAATGCCTGTAATTTGTCCGGTATCTTCGCTAGGAATAAAGCCCTTGGGAACTACCACCAACAGCCCAACTGTCACTATTAATAGAAAGCCAGATAAAATCATCGTGGTGCGGTGATATTTTAAGACTTTTTTGAGACTCCAATCGTACAAACCGAGGAAGCGATCAAATACATATTCGGAAGCTTGATATAACCGACTTTGATGTGCATGATCTACAGGACGCAGAAAACGACTGCACAACATCGGAGTCAGACTCAAAGACACAAAACCAGATACGAGAATTGCAACTGCGATCGTCACTGCAAATTCATGAAATAATCGTCCCAGGACTCCACTCATGAATAACATGGGGATGAAGACTGCAACTAAGGAAAGGGTCATCGATAGGATGGTGAAACCAATTTCTCTCGATCCATTCAACGCCGCTTCTAGTGGACGTTCCCCCATTTCTATATGACGGACGATATTTTCTAGCATGACGATCGCATCATCGACTACGAAGCCCACCGAAAGGGTCAACGCCATCAGTGACAGGTTATCTAGTGAATAGTGCAGCAAATACATCACCGCAAAGGTGCCAATCAGCGAAACGGGTAATGCCAAACTGGGAATCACCGTCGCCGAGAGGTTCCGCAAAAATAGGAAAATTACTAAGATAACTAGAGCGATCGTCAGAATCAAGGTAAATCTGACATCATCTACTGAGTCTCGAATTGACTGAGACGCATCATAGAGAATCCCAATTTCCACGGATGCCGGAATCTGCTCTCGCAAATTCGGCAGCAATTTTTTAATCGTGTCTACGACTTGCACCGTATTTGTTCCGGGCTGTCTTTGAATCGTGATAATAATCGCGCGGGTGTTGTTGTACCAGCTGGCTAACTTGTCATTTTCTACACTGTCAATGATCCGCCCCAGTTGATTAAGATAGATCGGCATTCCATCTTTGTAAGACACAATCAACTGGCGATAAGCAGCCGCATCCTGGAGTTGTCCGTTGGTTTGGACTGTAAAATTCTTGTGATTTCCCGAAAGACTGCCGGTAGGTAAATCGACGTTACCCTGTTGAATCGCCGTCGCCACCTGATCTAGCCCAATTTGCCGCGTTGCCAATTGCTGCGGATCAAGTTGAATTCGAGCCGCATACTTTTGGGAACCGTAGACAGCTACCTGTGCTACTCCATTGATTGTAGATAACTTTTGCGCTAGATAAGTCTGGGCATAATTGTCTACTTGGGAAAGGGGCAGAGTCGGAGAGTCGAGATAAAGGTAAAGAATCGGTTGATCGGCGGGGTTAACCTTGCTGTAAGTGGGAGGATTGGGTAAATCGGTCGCAATTTGCCCCGATGCTCCCGATATCGCGGCTTGCACATCCTGCGCCGCGTCATCAATATTCCGACTCAGGTTAAATTGCAGGGTAATTTGAGTCTGTCCCAGAGTGCTAGTTGAGTTGAGCGAATCGAGTCCCGCAATGCTGGAAAATTGCTTCTCTAGGGGACGGGCAACCGATGCGGCCATGGTTTCGGGGCTGGCTCCCGGTCGGGCGGCACTTACCTGAATTGTGGGATAATCCACACTGGGTAAATCGCTGATTGGCAGCAAGCGATAACTCATAAAACCGAAGATCAAAATCGCCGCCATCACCAAAGTCGTCATGATTGGGCGGCGGATAAATGGTTCTGAGAGGTTCATAAATCACCTCCGCCTGAGTTAGGGGAATGATTTCTTCTAGACTTCGAGGAATTCCCATCTGCATTTGAATTATTGCCGGCTGTTTTGATGCGGATTTTGCTACCCGAAACCAGATTCGCTTGACCATCGGTGACAATTTTATCGCCTGGTTGCGGTCCTTTCTGAACCACATCTAGCCCATCAATGCTGCTACTAACTGTAACTGGAACATTTTCCACTGTCATATCTGGCTTAACTACAAAAACAAACTGTCCATCTGGGCCATTCTGCACGGCTTGGGAGGGAACAACCGTTGCATTCGGTTGTTGAGTCAGCGTCAGCGTTGCATTCACAAATTGACCGGGAAATAAATGTCCTTGCGTGTTGTCAAAGTCGCCAATAAGTTGAATTGTTCCCGTGGTGTTATCGACCGTATTATTGACAAATGTCAAAGTACCTGGTAGAGGATGAGCTTGATTATCCGGGAACGTCACATCTACCTTCAGCTTGCCATTCTGCATATACTTTTGTACTTGGGGTAGATTTGTTTCGGGAATCGAAAAAGCAACTTGAATCGGGCGAATTTGGGTAATATTCACCAATGGAGTCGTGCTATTAGCTTGCACCACATTGCCCTGAGTCACCAGAATATTGCCAGCAAGACCATCAATCGGCGCATAAATTTTGGCGTAAGATAATTGGACTTTGGTATTATCTAATGCTCCCTGGTCGGAACTGACAACGGCTTGAGCATTAGCGATCGCAGCTTGATCGCCTTTGACAACAGCTTGAGCATTAGTTATGGCCACTTGATCGCTTTTCAAAACAGCCTGAGCATTAGCGATCGCTTCTCGATCTGCTTGCAGAGTTGCGGTAGCCGATTTGCTATTAGAAACGTATTGCTGTGATTGATCTAAACTAATCGCGCCCTTCTTATACAACGCACCATAGCGATCGCTTTGTCCTTTGGCAAATTCTGCTTGCGCTTGATCCTTGGCCAAAGTCGCCTGGGCTTGTCGCACCAAAGCTTGGTCTTTAATTAAATTCGCTCTAGCTTGGTCTATCTGACCCAAATCTCTAGTTAATGCAGCTCTTGCTTGTTGTACCTGCGCTTGGTCTTTGGCGACAGTTCCTTGAGCTTGCTGGATTGCAGCAGTTTGCGATCGCTCATCCAGGGTAAACAAAAGTTGTCCCTTTTTCACCTCTTGACCTTTCTTAAAATAAACTCCAATGATCCGTCCACTGGCTTGGGGCGTAATCGCTACCGTAGACCCCGATTGCACGTTACCGATGGCCTGCAATTGGATTGGAACCGTTTTTTGTGTCACCATTGCCACAGTTACAGGTGTCACTTGCTGCTTATTACGATCAGCTTTTCCCGTTTTCTCTGTCTTGGCTGCACCCGCATGGATACCAAAAACAACTAGTCCAGCCAGCAAGATCACGCCCAAAATTACCCAAGTAATCTTTTTTGGCGATCGCGGGAGTTTCGGTTCCATACTCTTCTCGGTTAAACTCTCGTTAGAAATTTCATGGATCATCAGAACCTCCAGAGGATTTTAGTTTATTAGAAATAGCCAAATCCTTTACTCCGTTAACTCCCGCTTCTACCGATTTCATTTGCGATCGCTATACTTACAGCACTTACGCAAAAAAGTTCTGAAGTAGTGGTAATACCCTGGGGGAAGCTAAAGCTACATGAATTACCACTACGATAAATCAGGTTTTTGAGACAAATTTGCGTAAGTTCTGACTTATTTCCCACGCTGTAAACTTAAATGATTAGCCTCAGACTGAATCAATTTATTCAGGTCAGCAACAGCCCTAGCATACTGAGGATCAGCTAATGTCCCTAAGGTTCGATTTTGCACTAATGCTTTCTGTTGTGCCTCAGTTAATTCCACAGTAATATCTGGTGCAATACCGACATGATTGATATCTCGACCTTTTGGTGTGTAGTATTTGGCGATCGTTAGTTTCAGCGCCGAACCATCCCCCAGTGGCTCTACGGATTGAACTAAACCTTTACCGAAGGTGCGAGTCCCGACTAACCGGGCGCGATTGTCATCTTGTAGCGCTCCCGACAGAATTTCGCTGGCGCTAGCAGACCCTTTATCCACCAGTATGACTAAGGGTTTGTCGGTGAGAGGATGTCCCGACGCATTGTAGCTATCTTTAACTTTGTCTCGATTTACCAAAGACACGATCGCTCCTTGCTTCAACCACATACTGGCAATTTGCAAACTCGCATCCAGCAGTCCACCTGGATCGGAACGCAGATCCAAAACATAGCCCTGCACCTGCTGTTTTTCTAATGCTTGAATTGCCCGATGCATCTCTACGGCGGCAGTTTGGGTAAACTCTGGCAAAGTAATGTAACCAATCTTACCTGCTGCCGTTGTTCGCGTATTGTAAGTTACAGGATGAATCGCAATATTTGCGCGGGTAAGTTTGAAAGTTTGCGATTTATTGCCCCGTTGAATCGTGAGTACTACCTTAGTTCCTACCGGGCCAATAATCCGCTTAACGGCATCCTCAATTTTCATTCCCTGAGTTATTTGACCGTTAATCTGGATAATTACATCGCCGGGCAAAATACCCGCTTTAAAAGCAGGCGTTCCTTGAATCGGGGCGATAACGGTTAAGGCTTTAGTTTTCTCATTCTCTCCCAGTTGCAGCCCGACACCACTGAGGTTGCCAGAAAGGTCGTTATTTAGGGCTTGGTATTCATCGGGGTCGAAAAACACTGTGTAGCGATCGCCTAATTTAGCCACCATTTCTTGAATTGCCCCATAAGCCTGTTTCTTGGAACTATAGGAGCGACTAATATATTGCTGGCGAATTGCTTTCCAATCTTGATGGTTAAAGCTGACATCAACATAATTTTTATCAAGGATTTGCCACACCTGATCCACAAGTTTTTGGGGAGTAGCTTGGGGTTTTCCTAAAGCTTTAGAAGCGTAGAAACTAGTTCCTGTCAGGATTGCTGCTATAACGGCGAGTTCTATCTTGATCAGCAATTTTTGTTTGAACATACTTTAACTATTGAGGAATACAGAATATAGAATACAATCAGTGGGGGAATTGAATACCCCCAGTCGTACATAACTCATGGCTTGCTTGTGACGACTGACTCCTGAATTATGTTTTGATCAAACTACTAGGAATTATTTTGAGATTGCCCTGAACGGTGGGGATAGGCAGTCTTAAAAATCTCCTGAATTTTAGTCTTTTGTTCAGCCGTAAGATTCAGGCTCAATACTGCTTTACGCATTTTTTCACCTTGTTGCAATTTCCCTGACAATTGCTTTACCTGATCTGGGGTTAGAACTGCCTCAACTTGCTTGCGAACTGCTTCACGCTTCTGGGCGCGTTCTGGCGTATTCGATGCCGGAGAGTTGGTTGTATCAGATACCTTTGTCCCAGAGTCGCCCCCTTGAGACACATCTGGAGACTTAGAACTGGTGCAACCTGTGATTCCTCCAATGAAGATAGTTGCAAGTAGAAGGGTTGGTAAAATTATCTGTTTTTTAATCATTTGCTTCTCTTTTTTTGTTGTATGTGATACCACAGTTATGACTCAATTTCGCTTTATGACTGTTTGAAAAGTTGCTGATTTACTTACACCAGCTAATCTTAAAAGTTGGGATGGGTTTGTGCATGAGCTAGAATTCCTAACCTTACCAGTAAAAAAGTACTCAAGTTATTGTGACTTTTTTCCTAATTTAGAAATAGTTAATCAGTCGAAACGGCTCTATCGTTACTAGAGACAGATCCGTTATATAAGAAGTTGTTTAATATTTCTCTATAAAATTATGAAAATACCGATGATTTTGTCACAAAGGCCATTGAGTTGGAACAGTTCTATGGTTCGCTTTACCTACCCATCGTTCCGTCTGTTGCTTTACCTAGAGTGGCTGTTATTAGCCACGGCAGTATTCATGGAAGTTATGCTACCGTTTCAGTTGTCCTGGTGGTTGCTGCTAAGAGTTATTGCGATCGCCACCTTCAGCTTAATCGGCTTGAGACTTCCAACTGTGAAGCTGGAAACAAAATTACTTTATACAGCCCTGGAATTCGTTTTAATTTTGCTGCCAGCGACTCAACATATTTTATCTCCTCGCTCAGTTTTCCTGCTGTGTCTAGTACTGGTGATGCGGAGTTGTCTGATATTTAAGCAATTGGGACAGTTGATTGTCTTGGGTTTATCTCTGCTTTCTTATGCAACAGTGCTTTTGTCAAAACCGATTGCACCTGAGAATTTTATGCGAGATAAGGTGATTGCCATGTCCTGGGATTGGCGATTAAGTAATATCTTATTGTTTGGCTTAACGTTAGTATTCGCTTTATTATTAATTAATGCCCTGCTTGCAGAGCGCCAAAGTCGAGAGCAGTTAGAAATTGCCCATCAGCAATTAGAGATCATCAATCAACAGCTGTGCCAGTATGCGCTAAGGATTGAAGATCAGGCAACCTTGCAGGAACGCAACCGAATTGCCCGCGAAATTCATGATGGGTTGGGACACACTCTCGCTGCCCAAACTATTCAGATTAATAACACACTGTTATTCTGGCAATCAAATAATGACAAAGCATTAACATTTCTCAAACAGGCAAAGCAACTGGGGGCTGAGGCGCTGCTAGAAATTCGGCGATCGCTTTCTGTTTTGCGTTCAAATCCTTTGCAAGGGCAATCTCTCAAATCAGCCATTGAAAAGCTGCTGACAGATTTTCAGCAAACCACAGGTATTGAACCGGACTGTAAAATTGATCTACCGCAGACTTTACCAACAGAAGTAAACACAGCGCTTTACCGCATTGTGCAAGAATCGTTGACAAATATTTGCAAACACGCAGAGGCGACGAGTGTCACCGTGGGACTGCTGGCTCACGCTGGAATGATTCATCTGTCAATCGAAGATAATGGAAAAGGGTTTAATCCCACTCAAAATACAACCGGGTTTGGGCTACAAGGGATGCGAGAACGCGCGGTTGCACTGGGCGCTCAATTGAATCTCCACAGTCAATTAGGAACAGGTTGTTGTATTTCTGTTTCTTTGCCACTATCAAAGCTGTTGGTGTTTTAATTATGATTCGGATTTTATTAGTTGACGATCAGCATCTGATTCGCCAGGGACTTAAGAGTATGCTTGAGTCGAATGCCCAGATGCAGGTAATCGGTGAGGCGGAGAATGGGCAACGGGCGCTGGAGGTGATTGCCGCACTACAACCCGATATTGTGCTAATGGATATCAGGATGCCCGTTATGGATGGAGTTGCGGCAACAAAGGCGATCGCTCAAGATTATCCTGAGATTAAGGTTCTCGTCCTCACCACCTTCGATGATGATGAGTATGTTTCCCAGGCGATGCGGCTGGGTGCAAAGGGCTATTTGCTCAAAGACACCGAACCAGAGGAACTCATGTTAGCAATTCGCTCCGTCTATAAGGGACAAACTCTACTCGGCCCGGGATTGTTTGAGAAAGCACTCATGCCGATTGCTGCACCTGTCCCGTCTGTGGAACCCCGAAAAGAATTAGCGCAACTTACACCCAGAGAATTAGATGTATTGCGATTAATTGCTTGTGGAGCGAATAATCGGGAAATTGCGGAATCGCTGTTTCTTTCAGAAAATACTGTTAAGAATTATGTTACCAATATTTTGAGTCGGTTGAATTTACGCGATCGCACTCAAGCCGCTTTGTTTGCCCATTCGTTGTTTGGTGGATTCTGAATCAGATGATTTTCATGAAACACCAGGCTCATCAGCAGTTTTGATCTCTCGCATGATTCGTTCGACTTGGTTAACTTTTTCATCTCTATTCTGTGCTTTGAAAATATTTAAAGCTTTCTGTAAAGAAGATAAAGCCTCGTCTCGTTTATTTGTTTGCCACAATCCCAGTGCAAAATTAGTCAGGGCTTCGCCATAATTAGGATTAATTTCTAAAGCTTTTTGATATTCAGTAATAGCTTCTTCCCAGCGACTTTGGCTAGCATAAACAATACCGATCGCATTGTAAGCTAGAGCGTATTTTGGCTGGAGGCGAATCGCTTCTCGATAAGAGCTAATTGCTTCTTCTGCTTTCTTTTGCCGAAAAAGCACGTTTCCCAGTTGAAAGTGTGCGAAGGCGTCTTCTGGGGATTTTTTAATGAATTTGCGTAAATTTCCCTCTGCACCTGTCAAGTCTCCCTGATTGTATAAAGCATTTGCTTGTTGCAGGAGTTGCGATCGCTCTGGTGTATCTGTGTCTGAAGACTGTGCTAGTTTTTGTGGTTGCAAAGAAACTTTTGCCGGAACCGCTAACACTAATGATGATAGACCGATTACAGTTATGATACTTAGCGTCATGCCGCTAAAAGATTGAACAAATGCTGATTTGGGTTTGCTTTTCAGCTTCATCATCCTCAATGCCTCAATAAGGTTCTGATCTCCATGATAAAATATGGGCGCGTTAAGGTGAGAATGTGAATCTTACAGCTATTTTCAGGTAAATAGGCCACGTGGTAGGGGCACAGAAAAAGCTCATTGGTGTCAACTTAAGCTAAAATCTGCTGACTGTATGAGTTTTGCCCTCACCCCCAGCCCCTCTCCCATCTTGGGAGAGGGGAGCAAATTCTCCAGTTCCCCTTCTCCCAATATGGGAGAAGGGGTTAGGGGATAAGGGCTTCTACCTGAAGTTGACACGCATGAGCATTGCTGTGCCCCTACGACAGATGTGGTTCAAATATATGAAAGTCTTAGTTTTGGGGATGTTTCTGATGAATTATGACTATTAAGCGTCGGCAATTTCTCCGAACCTCTGGACTAGCTACCTTAGCCACCCAGATACCAGGATTTACCGCCCAAGGTAAGCCATTTCCAAACACCATCCGCAAGCCGCCCCGCCTACAAGTGGGCGATACTGTAGGATTAATCGCCCCTGCGGGTATTGTTGACACCAAAGACATCGAAGCAGCGCGAAAATCAATCACACAATTAGGGTTAAAAGTCAAGCTGGGGGCGCATATTTTAGATCGTTACGGCTATTTAGCGGGTAAAGATGCCGATCGCGCTGATGATCTAAACTCAATGTTTAGCGATCGCTCCATAAAAGCAATTATCCCCATGCGCGGTGGTTGGGGTTGTAATCGCATTTTACCCTTACTTAACTACTCGCTGATCCGCTCCCATCCGAAAATTCTCATCGGTTACAGCGATATTACGACGCTGTTGTTGGCAATTAATGCCCGTAGTCATTTGATTACTTTTCATGGACCAGTTGCCACGTCTACTTGGAATCAGTTTACAGTGGATTACTTCAAACGCCTCCTATTTAATGGTGAAGCGGTGACGATGCAAAATCTCAACCCTAGCGAAGTGCGAGTGGAGGCGATCGCACCGGGAAAGGCGAGGGGTAAACTTGTGGGTGGAAACTTATCAGTGCTATCAGCGATGGTAGGTTCACCTTATCTACCTTCCTGGAACAAAAGCATTCTGTTTGTGGAAGAAATTGGCGAGGATGTTTACCGTATAGATAGGATGCTGACGCAGTTAAAAACTGCTGGAATACTTAATCAAATTGCGGGTTTTATCTTTGGGCAATGCACTAATTGTAGTCTTGGGGATGAACCATCATTTACCTTAATGCAAGTATTGCAAGATCACATACTTCCTTTAGGTATTCCTGTTTGGTATGGTTCAATGATTGGTCATATTAAGGATAAATTTACCTTGCCAATCGGTGTGGAAGTGGAAATAAATGCTGAACTTGGGACAATACGAATGTTAGAGGCGGCTGTTAGTCTTGTGTGAAGGAGGCAGGAGGTTAGAATATAAAAGATAGTGACTCACATTTTATCTAATATGTAGGGGCAATACCCTGCGGGAAGCCGCTCCGCGTCTACATGAATTGCCCCTACGGCGTGTACTTTTGCGTAAGTCCTAAGTAGGTAAAAAACGCACTCCTACTAACTCAAATGCAATCACCTTTGTAGTTTAAGTAGGTTAACGCCGGTCAGTTTTATTCTCTATTCGAGTTCCATCAGCGTCAACATTTAATTCTTCGCGTCGAATGGTTTCTTCAGCTTCAACGGTTTCTTTGTCTACAACTTTCTGCACTTTGACTTCTTCTCGCAAAAAAGCTTCCTTATGGATGTCTGCAACTTCTTCATAGAGGTCTATATGCGCTACCTCGCCCTCGCCAAAGTCAGTCGCATCAGCAGACACAACTTTGCCTGTGTCTTGAGAAGTCACTCGCTCAATCATGACTCGCTCTTTTTCCACCGGAACAGTAACTCTTGCAGTTTCGCTTTCAACACGCTTACTAATTGCTACTTCTCCGCTTTTTCGGCGCTGTTTATTAGCAACTAGCCTTTCTTGGTAAAGTTTGAAGGTTTGGTCTTCGTGAGCGCTGACATCATACAAATCCGCGTCGTCTGCGTAGGTGTAGCTGTCAGGACTGGGAGTAGTGCGGCCAACTGTCGATCCTAGCGCAGCTGAACTTTCTACAGACGGTGTACGATATCCTCCACGCACCTGTTCTTCATAGTCGTAGTCAAGTGTTGTATGCTCTTGATATTCAGGTAAATTTTCCGCTTGCTCTCTTGTTATACCAACGACATATACACGGTTTGCTGTAGAGTCAATACGCGATTTTCCTACTGGTAGCAAGACTTTCTTGCCAAAAATCCAAAAGCCGATGTCAACAATTAAATAGCGGAATGCTCCTTGATCGTCTACTACAGCATCATTTACTGTACCAATCTTCTCATCAGTTCCTTGAACATACACACCCATTCCTTTGATGTCGTTACCTTCAAGAGTATTACGGTAGTCTGTATCAAATTCACTTATTTTCTGTAGTGGCATTATTTGATTCCTTAAAATCTTGCTGTGTCTTTTTTATAAATTACACAATTTAGTTTATGTAAATCTTCTCTCCAAGGATTGACTTCAATCATGTTGATATTTCATCAATTGAAGTAATTAAATATATTTTTATAACCCAAAAGTATGAGATAGAATAACGATTTCAGTATTGATGTATTACTCTGAATGAGATTGATTAGAACTAAATTTTTATAACTTTTGTGACTAGTTTCTAGCATTTGTGTGACTACTTACTAGCAGTAGATTTCAAGTCTAAATTTAGCTAAATCGATACATACCATCAAACCTAGCTAGTTTAATATGTTTATTAATACCTTACACTTAAATCAAATATCCTCACATTCTTAAAAATTTATTGCCTTAAGTTGTAATGCTTGCTCTATCACCCTTATTGAAGACAGAATTTATTCCAAAAGATTGATGATAAGTAAATCTAAAAATGCCTAAATATTATTAAAGTCCTAATAAATTCGCAAACCAATATTTACCTGTGCTGCTAAGGAGCAATAAGGATAAATAATGGACTTAAGTGTACATCAGCGTGATATAGGCGTATTTACTCATCATCGGGATGCAGAACAAGCGCTGCATAAGTTGATAAATTGTGGCTAAGTGTAAACTTTAAAACTGCTCTCATTGCAGAAAATCAGGAGATAATTATGGATACAGAATTACAGCAACAGCAGTATGTCGATGCTGCCTCCCAAAACCAGATAGAAGCACTTAAAGGTTCAGAGTCTGGAAACCTGGCAATGTTACCATCCGCCTCGGAAAATGAAGAACAATGGCAAAAAAATGGTAGACAGATTTCTCTATTTTTGGCAAAAATACCTGAATACATAGGTAGATTCTACCAAGAATACAAACTACTGATTATCAGCTTTGCTTTGCTTGTGATAACGGTTACGGCACTAAGAATTTTTCTAGCGGTACTCAACGCAATAAATGATATTCCACTAGTTTCTCCATTTCTCCAATTAATTGGACTTTGTTACACAATTTGGTTTACTTCCCGCTATTTGCTCAAAGATTCCACTCGGCAAGAATTTACAGCAGAAACTCGCTTGCTTAAAAAACAAATTTTAGGCAGAGAAGAATCACAGACTTTAAGCTAACTAAAGTATAGTGGCGAATACAGTGTATTTGAACTTTCGGTCAAGTAAAACTCGGCTTTTTACTTGACCATTGTATAGAACTGTAGACTCTTATACCACGTCAGCTAAATTAGCAGGAAAAGAAAATGTATGATCAAGACAAATAGATTAGCTTCGCTGACAACAACAGTATTTCTTTCAATATTGCTAACAGTCCCGCTGCTTAATAGCTGCGGCGGAGGTTCCCAAAATGCTGCGCCACCTCCAATTGACGATAGTATTGGTAGAAATTTAAATAATCGCGCCCCCGTAAATCAACCCCAAGCTAGGAGGGGATTGAGTACAGGGCAGAAAGTGGCAATTTTGGCAGGAGCCGCTGGACTTTACTACCTCTACAATCAGCGAAAGAATGCCCAAGGAACAGGAGCGCAGGGGAAATACTACCTTTCTAAGAATGGGCGTGTTTACTATCGAGATGCTCAACGTCGCCCTATCTGGGTAACAGCGCCACAAGAGGGCATTCGGGTTCCACAGGAGGAGGCACAACAATACCGGGACTTTCAAGGATATAATAACAGTCCCACAGGGCGAGACTTAAGGGGTTTGGGTGAAGGTACTGTTCCGACAAATTAATTTTTGTACATATTATAAATAGATGGCGTTTAACCGTCATTCTATTTTTTAATAAAAACTTTTTTCATATTTAAACTTAATAATGTTCCTAATACAAATTCTGTTAGGACTTACGCAAAAAGGCAGTGAAAGCCTTGATTTTGTATAGGGGCAATTCATGTAGACTCAAAGGGGCTGAGAGTTATATTCTAGCAAGGTGAAGTAGAAGAAACTCAGCTTTATTTCATCATTGTAAATTATCTACGTGAGCAGGGGATTTATAGAAAAATGAAATTAGCAAAAATATTATATAGTAAAGTTCTGCATCTATTTCACCAGATAATTGGAATTACCATTTCCCGTAATCCAAACTCAAAGGAAACTAATGTTCCTCTTGATGAAGAATCTCTGGAAGACTCAAATCCTCAATTATCAAAGCAAATTCCTCTTCAAGACAGAGTTAATAAAGATGAGCAAAATTTATTATTAAATTACCAGTATTCAGCAAAACCTCGGCAATTCAAAAAAGCTTCTTTATTTCCTGATAGTAAGACTAATGTTGCTGCTTTGTCGCTAGTTTTGTCTGGAGTTGCTGAAGTCTTATCTCAAAAAATGAATTTGTCATGGAATCAAGTAAATAATACTTTTAGTTACGAAAAAGAAGCTGAAACTGGAAAAGGAAAAATCTTTTATTATGTAACAGATAATCCCGAAACTCCACAAGCAGAAACTCTGGCAGAAGAGGCAGCTTTAGTTGTTATAGACCAATTTGATCCAAGGGCGTGTGCTATTCACCTGATTTACTGTGCTTTAGTAACTAGTCTAGATAAACCTTGGTCAGGCAATTTTGTAATTGATGATAAGCAACTACTTGAATACACAGGGCTTGTTAAACGCAGGGACTTATGCAAGCATGAAAAATTGAGTATTTTATATGACTTGTTACGTCAACCTGCTCAGGTACTAGCTTGTATTGCATGGCCTAAACAGGAGAAAGTAGGAGCTTTTACTGTTGCTGATTTAAAGATTTGGGACATCAGCATAATACGAGATTTTGAAACAGATAAAGCTGGCAATAACAAGCTAGTGGGTTTAAAAGTGATAGGTCAAGCTGGAGTATGGACAAAATACTTCCTCAACAAATCTAAATACCACTACCACACTGGAATTATTACCAAGAAAACCGTACAGAAACTATTTAGTATTGGTAAACAAAATGCTGGCGCGGCTAGAATGCTAGTTTGGCTAACCTTCCAAATCCAACCGGAATTCCAGGATTGTGTAATGGGCAAGACTCTGATGGAGATTGCCTACGGTGCAGACAAAGTGTCAACAGCAGAGCAAGACAGACAGCTTAGACGGCAAATGGCTGATGATTTGGAAACTGACTTGAAAGTTGTCAAAGAAGCCGGATGGCAAGCAGAACTGGAAACAGGCCCAGCTTGGTTAACAAGCAGCACAAGCGCTAAAAGACCTATAGGTTACTGGAATCAAATACTCAATTCTACATGGCGTTTTCATTTACCAGCAGAAGTACAGGAACGCTTGACCGTGGACTCGAATCAGCTAAGTGCAAACAATATCCAGCCTCTATCAGGTAATGTCATCAGAGAAGGGAGAAAAGCAAAAGGCTGGTCTAGAGCATTTTTCGCTACAACGATGGGGAAAAGCGTTTCCTGGGTTGATGCAGTCGAGACGGGTACACGTCAGGTTTCTCAAAAGGACGTGCCCAAGTTGCTCAATACACTGGAACTACACCTTAACAGATATTGATTTCAAGTAAGCCAGGACTTACGCAAACAATAGCCGAAACCCTTATTTTTGGGTAGGGGCAATACCCTGCGGTCAGCTAAAGCTACATGAATTGCCCTTACCGCGTGTAGTTTTGTGTAAGCTTTATAAACTTTTCTTGTTTCTTTGAGGTAATTTTTGCTACTTGGTAAGGTTTCGGCAGAAGGCAGTATTCGTCCTGCCTTCTGCCTCTGTTGTTAATATTTTGATAGACAGTATGCATTTCTCCTCGCTATGTTACGACTAACTGAAGTAAAGCTCCCGCTTGATCATCCTGAAGATGAGATAAAAACTGCCATCCTCAAAAAGCTGCAAATCACAGACGAAGATTTGATCAGCTATTCCATCTTCAAGCGTAGCTACGATGCCCGTAAGAAAGGAGAGATTAACCTTGTTTATATTCTGGATGTAGAAACGGCTCAGGAAACTCATCTACTCAAGCGCCTGAAAAAAGATCCTCATGTGATTGCCACGCCAGACATGAGTTATCGCCCAGTGGCACAAGCTAGCAGCAATTTGGCGATTCGCCCCATCGTGATTGGTACTGGGCCTTGTGGCTTGTTTGCGGGTTTGATGCTGGCGCAAATGGGCTTTTGTCCGATCATTTTAGAACGTGGCAAAAAAGTCCGCGATCGCACTGTTGATACTTTTGGCTTTTGGAAGAAAAAATCAGACTTCAATCCAGAATCCAATGCCCAGTTTGGTGAAGGTGGGGCGGGTACATTCTCCGATGGCAAACTTTACAGTCAAGTCAAAGATCCTCAGCATTATGGACGCAAGGTGTTAACCGAACTCGTCAATGCGGGAGCCTCACCAGAAATTCTCTACATTAATAAACCGCATATCGGCACATTTAAACTGGTCGGAATCGTCCAAAGTATCCGCGCCCAAATCGAATCCCTCGGTGGCGAAATTCGCTTTGAAAGTCGGGTGGAAGATATCAACATCGAAAATGGACAGGTGCGGGGAGTCACCCTCGCCAGTGGGGAATATATCGCCAGCGATTATGTGATTCTGGCAGTCGGTCATAGCGCCCGTGATACCTTCCAAATGCTATTTGATCGCGGGGTTTACATCGAGCCTAAACCTTTTTCCATCGGCTTTCGGGTGGAACATCCCCAGTCGCTGATTGACCAATGTCGTTTCGGCAATCAAGCTGGTCATAAGCTTTTAGGTGCTGCCGATTACAAACTGGTTCACCATTGCCAAAATGGTCGCTCCGTCTATAGTTTCTGTATGTGTCCGGGGGGCTTGGTGGTTGCAGCCGCATCAGAGCCGGGGCGACTTGTCACCAATGGGATGAGCCAATACTCTCGCAATGAGCGCAATGCTAATAGTGCGATCGTTGTTGGCATCACACCCGAAGATTATCCGGGAAATGCTTTAGCGGGAATTGACTTGCAACGGCACTTAGAAGAACGGGCTTTTGAGTTGGGCGGTGGGACTTATGAAGCTCCAGGGCAATTAGTGGGTGACTTTCTCAACCATCGCCCCTCTACAGCGTTAGGCACTGTTAAGCCGTCTTATACACCTGGGGTACATTTGGGTGATTTGAGCGAGAGTTTACCAGATTATGCGATCGCTGCCATCCGTGAAGCACTTCCGGCTTTTGACAAACAAATTAAAGGATTTGCGATGGATGATGCTGTGTTGACTGGGGTGGAAACCCGCACGTCATCACCGATTCGGATTAAACGCCAAGAGGATTATCAGAGTTTAAATACAGTCGGTCTTTATCCAGCTGGTGAAGGCGCGGGATACGCGGGGGGAATCCTTTCGGCTGGTATCGATGGTATTAAGGTGGCGGAGGCAGTTGCTTTAAGTATTTTGAGGAATTGCACATCGTCAAATCTAAAATAGTGAATGCGATATTTCAGCTGTAATTGTCATGTTTAAGTTGTTCCACATTTAACTTGCATATATTGGGCGGGCGAGACGCCCACCCCACAAGAAATGTACAATTTCAGATTATGCAAACTAGATGTGGTTTAGCTTAGTCGAGCGAAACATCTTAGGACTTACACAAAACTACACGCCCTCTGGGGCAATACCCTGCGGTCAGCTAAAGCTACATGAATTGCCCCTACCTAAAAATCATTCTTTTCAGCTTTCAGCGAGTATGTACAGCTACTTTCGCGTGTTTGTTAACGTAGTCCACAAACAATTGCTTCAACCGGGGACTAACGCCAACGTGTTCAAAGAATCCAAAACCCAGATTCCTCGCTCTTACTAAGGTTTCCTCTGGTGTTAATCCTTCCTGGATAGCGATACTTAACAGCGCAATTCCAGTTGATCGCATCCCGGCTGCACAATGCACAACTGCTGGTTTCGGGATTTGTTCTAGTATCGTGAGGATTTTGGTAATTAGGTCTTCATTCAAATTTTTTAAATCTATTTTCATTGGAACATTTGTATAATACAGCCCCAATGCTTGGGCTACTTTTTCCTCATCCTGAGAAAATCCTAGTTCATCAGGCGATCGCAGATTGAGAACGGACTTAAAACCTTCTTGGATAGCTTGCTCAAGCTGTTTTGGTATGACTTGTCCTGTGGTTGTCAAATTTTCGTTTATCTGTATGGCGTTGATCACATTCACTCCTTTTGACTTTCTCATGTCTTCCAGCTTGGTAAATACTCTCAGGGAGCAAGCTTTGAGAAGATATTCAAGTAAACACGGCAAAATTAGCTAAATATCAAACGATATTGCTTGATTACTTCAAAATTTTTCTTTTGAAGTTGGTTATTTTATTGCTTTAGCTACAATACACAGTTTACCGATTGACTTACCGTAGTTTAAAACTTATTGTCCGTTTTGTCGATAGACTTACAGGAGTTTTATTTTCGGAGTTATCCTATTGAGCAGATTGGGTGAGCAATTGGATCAAGATTTTCGGTAAATAGTATAACTAGATACATTATAATTTTGCCTAAGCTATCTTAAAGCTATTTTCAGGTAAATAGACGACGCGATAGGGGCACAGCAATGCTCATTGGTGTCAACTTAACGTAGAAGTTAGGCTTGGCAAGCTTTCAAGGTTTAACCCTCACCCCCAGCCCCTCGACCAATTTTGGGAGAGGGGAGCAAATTCTCTAGTTTCCCTTCTCCCAACTTGGGATTCGGGGTTAGGGGATGAGGGCAAAACGTCTTCTCAAAGCAGATTTTTTCTTAAGTTGACACGTATGTGCTTTGTCTGTGCCCCTTTGAGAGATGTGATTCAAATACATAAAAACTGCTGTAAGGATCGGCATCTTCTGTATTTTTAACAAGGACATAAATAATGACTGTAAAAGAACAAGTTTCTTCTCTATCGATTGGGATAGTATTGTTCCCAAATGTGACGCAGTTAGATTTCACCGGGCCCTACGAAGTTTTTGCCAAATTGCCGAACGCGCAGTTATATCTGCTAGCCCAAACACTCGAACCAATTCGGAGCGATCGCGGCCTTACTTTTCTACCGGACACAACCTTTACTCAAGCCCCAGCCTTAGATGTATTATTTGTACCAGGAGGCCCAGGCATCAATGCCAAAATGGAAGATGAAAAGTTTCTCGACTTTCTCAAAACCCAAGGGAAACAAGCCCGCTACGTTACAGCTGTCTGCACTGGTTCTCTGCTGCTGGCGGCGGCCGGTTTACTTCAGGGCTATCGCGCCACTACTCACTGGCTATCGTTAGATTTACTTGAGATGTTGGGAGTTGAGACAGTTACCGAAAGGGTTGTCATTGATCGCAATCGAATTACAGGCGGCGGTGTGACAGCTGGCATTGATTTTGGGCTGGCTCTAGCTGCTGAGTTATTTGGGGATGCGATAGCCCAAGCAATTCAACTAGGGATTGAATATAATCCCCAACCACCCTTTAACAGTGGTTCTCCCCAAACTGCCCCTGCGCCTGTACTCGCTCGCGTTACAGCTGCGAGTCAAAATGTTCAGGAAATCAGACGGCAGATTGTCCAGCGAGTTGTGACTCAATTGCAAACTGATAATACTAGTAAAGCAATTGAGAATTAGTCTAGTTGATATGTTGCGATGTCTACGATGGTCACTGACTTGTGCCGAGCGCAGTCGAGGTAGCTTGCCTGCCCTGAGCCTGCGCCGTACCACTTCTCTACGAGACGCTCCACGAACGTGGAAGTAAGCTACGCGCAGCGTCTCGTAGAGAAGGGTCGAAGTGCAGGCTACACCTACGCAACTAAAATTTTTCATAACATACCAAAAAGTAAACAGGTATATAATTCTGAATACTAGCCCTGAACCTATGAGCGCTAACGAAATATCTTTTCGATCTGCCCAAGAAACAGATGCGTGGGTGCTGAGTGCAATTCATATTGCTGCTATCAAAGCTCTGCCTGCAACTTTCTACACCCAAAAAGAACTTTTAGCTTGGCGTAATTACCGCGACAAACCTAATGGTTCAAATATCTTGAAGAGTATGAAAGTAGAAAGTTTCTGGGTTGCGATCGAGGGAGATTTTATTATAGGTTTTGCTAGTTTTATTGTTGATGAACTCATGGGGCTGTATGTCCATCCTAAATATCAAGGTAAAGGAATTGGCCGTGCTTTAGTTCAACATTTTTGTGATCAGGCAACTGAGCAAGGTATAGATAAGGTAATTACAACTGCTAGCCTTTATGCTGAAGGGTTTTATTTACGACTGGGATTTACTGCCATCCAAAGAACACCTCATTATTTAAGAAGTGGGGTAGTTGTCCCAGTTATTCAAATGAGTAAAACATTAGCTACCGCACCAAAATAAATTTGAGATAGTAAAGATTTTCAATAACTTTAAAAATGCTGGTATCAAGATTGTTTTTGCCCAAGTTATGACCACTTTTTCTACATAACCTATGATGTAAGTAAGTACTTGCCAGCATAAATGAATAAAACCATCCGTTCATCAACTCTCACCCGTACACGTTTGATAGAAGCCGCCTCACAGGTATTTGCCAGTTTAGGTGTTCAAGGAGCAACTACCCGTGAAATAGCTCGTGTTGCTGGTGTGAATGAGGTGACTTTATTTCGCCACTTTGCTAGCAAAGAACAACTTCTAGGAGCAGTAATCGAAAATGCCTTTGCACTCCAGACAGAAGCCCTTGCACATCCCGAAGCGTGGACGCAGGATCTAAAAATTGATTTAAGACATTATGCCCATCTTTATAATACTATGCTAGAGGCACAGGAAGATTTAATTCGTACCTTCATTGGAGAAGCTAAACGTCATCCACAGGAAGCCAAACAAGTGATTCAAGAAGCTGCCAAGCCCTTAGGAGAAAAACTGGTAGCTTACCTGCAATCGAGTCAGAGACGAGGCACCGTCAGAACAGACTTTGATCCATTTCCAGCAGTCGATATGTTTACAGGAATGCTGTTAGCTGGAATGCTATGCCGCAGTGCAAAATTCAATCAAGGCAGCTATAGCTGTGAGGACTATATCGAAACCTGCGTAGATATTTTTGTGCGCGGTATCAGTATCACTCCCCTCGCAGTTGTCAATACCGCTTTCTGTTAGCATTGTTCTTTGTCATCACTAACTAAAAGGGCTTGTTGTTTTGCTAGCACTTGTTTGCGTAACAAGAGTAATTGTCTATCTTTAATTCCTTCTGCGATTAATCCATCGACAGTTTTCATGAGATAATCAGCACAGGAACCCAATTTTCCCGATGCGGTGGCAATACTATTAACAGTGGTTGTTAATGATATCTGATCAGCGTACCTGGGATGTTGCCGATTGGCAACAAAGGCGATCGCTAGGAATTCCTGCGTACCATCAAACACCCTTACCCAACGAGCAATGTAGATACTGGGCAACATCTCCCGTCGCCAAAGCAGCAATAATTCCGATGCGACATCGGCAGCAGCAATTCGATAAATAATACCACGACAACTACCACCCCGATCAAGTCCTAAAAGTAACCCGGGATTCTCTAGAGTCCCACGAGCCAGGATCGCCCATGTACAGAAGCGGCGATGCCAACCATAAATGATCCCAGCACGGCGCTCGACGTATGTGATTAAGGGATTCCAAATTAGCGAACCGTAGGCAAATATCCAGATATCACAATTTGGTGGTTGTTGTTGTAGTGTTTCATCAAGCGATCGCTGTAATTCATCTTCACTCAGCAGAGTTAACTTTATTCCAGAGTGTGATGCTTCTAATAGTCTGGTCTGGTCATTTCCGGCTTCGAGGTCGCTACGACTGAGTGACATAATGTAAAATTATTTCCTTTTCTGTAAATCTTCAGTAATTTCACTCTTACTTTAACGAGTTCCGTAGGTTTAAGTAAAGAGCAAATATCAAGCGGCAAGTATGTTAGGCAGAGTCTAAATCCCCCTTACAAAACTTAATTCGTAATTCCGAATTACGAATTACGAATTACGAATTATTTTAAAGTTCTTGCCCCGTTGGCCGGATGAGAATTTCATTGACATTAACGTGCGGCGGTTGAGTCAGAGCGTAAACGATCGCAGCAGCAATGTCTTCGCTTTGTAGAGGTTGAATTGACTTGCGTCGTTCTTCGATCCGTTGTTTGGCAACGGGATCGGTAATTTGGTTGTCAATTTCCGTATCCACCAAACCTGGTTCGATAATGGTGACGCGGATATTGTCCTTATAGACTTCTTGGCGTAATGCTTCGGAGAGGGCATTGACACCCCATTTAGTAGCATTATAAACACCGATGCCCGCCCGCGCTGTCCGGCCAGCCACTGAGGAAATATTGACTATATGCCCGGATTTTTGCGCCTTCAACAAAGGCAAAACAGCATGAGTAGCATATAGCAGTCCTAATACATTGAGGTCAAACGATCGCCGCCAGTCTGAGCTATTTCCAGCTTCAATGGTGCCGAGTAAGGCAATCCCAGCATTATTCACAAGGATATCGACTCTTCCCAATTCTGCATTTGCCTTTGCCACCAAGTTATTTACCTGGATTTCATCAGTCACATCGGTGACAATGGGCAATGCCTTGCCACCACTAGCTTCGATGCGTTCTGCTAATGCCTGAATGCGATCGCCACGCCTAGCCGCGAGTACTACTGTTGCTCCAATTGAAGCTAAGGCGATCGCGGTTGCTTCTCCAATTCCAGCTGAAGCGCCAGTGATAATTGCTACTTTTCCGTCTAATTTCCCTGTCATAGATTATCTAACTCCTTTGTAATTGGGCATTGGGCACTTGTACTGACTTGTACTGAGCGGCGTCGAAGTAGCGAAGTCGTTGGTGCAGCCTCTCGTAGAGAAGTATTGGGCATTAATTATTCCTCCCCTGCTCCTCTGCTCCCCTGCTTTTTACTGATCCTCAAAACGGATGCAACTGCTGCCCCACACAGTATTAGGGCTGCAAAACGAAAAGTTCCTTGAAACCCCGCAACGATCGCCTCAGGAGGGGCAACGGAGACATCTGCACCCGCAGACATACTAGCGATTAAGGCTCCAAATACTGCCCCGATTAGAGAAACACCGACTGTGTTTCCTGATGTACGTGACAAAGACAGCAACCCAGAAGCAATGCCTAGCCGCTCCCTCGGTACTGCTCCCATAACAGTGCTATTGTTGGGCGATTGAAATAAACCTAGTCCAATGCCGTAAATAAAATAGCGCGATACATAGCCTAGCTCAGTAATTTTAGCATCAAAGGTGCTAATCGCCAGACAGCCGCCAATCATCAACCCCAGCCCCAGGGAGCTAATTAGTCGAGCGCTAAAGCGGTCTGAAAGTCTTCCAGCCCAGGGGGCAATTAACCCACTAAGTACAGGCGACACTGCTAGCAGCAGCCCCACTTTTACCGTCGGATAATGCTTAACGTCCTCTAGAAAGAAAGGGACGATGAGTAGCGAACCGCCAATAACAATGAATGCTAGCCAGCCACTTAGCAAACCCATACTTAACTTAAGATTGCGAAACAGGTGTAGCTCTAGTAGCGGCTGCTCTACGATCGCTTCAACTACCAAAAAAGTTGTAAAACTCACGGTGGCGATCGCTAATAATACTAATGCATTGGTACTGCTAAAGCCCTGGCTTTGCCCTTGCGTCATACCCAGCCCAAAACTACCCAGAGTCAATAAAGCCAATATGGCTCCCAAAAAGTCAAATTTCTGTTTGCCCTGAATGCATACAGAAGGTGGCACGACTCGAGCTATTAAGAAACTAGCTATGATCCCCAAAGGTACATTGATGAAAAATATACTATGCCAGCCTGACAAACTTAGGAGCAGTCCGCCAGCAGAAGGCCCAAAAGCAATTCCCAGTGACACTACACTACCGATGACGCCAACAGCCCGACCTCGTTCGGAAGAGGGAAAAACTTCTGTGATGATTGCCAAACCAAGCCCAGAAATGAACACAGCACCTAATCCTTGAAGTGCCCGAAAGCCGATTAACCACTCAATAGTAGGTGCAAAACCACACAACAGCGAACTTAAAGTGAATAGAACAAGTCCGCCCTGATATAAGGACTTCTTACCCCACATATCCCCCAGGCGCGTTGCCCCCAAAACTAAACCGGAACTGACCAATTGGTAACTTAATACAGCCCATTGGGTTGTAGGGAAACTGGTCTTAAAGGCTTGCACCAATGTCGGCAAAGCAACATTGATAATGCCCACGTCTAGGGTAGACATAAACACCCCAAGTCCGACACCGAGTAAAACCCAATTTTTTTGAGAGTCTGACAAAGCTAGAGGTTGTCTTTCCAATTGTCCCAACTTTTAGCCTCCGCCTTTGACTTTACGGTTGTGAATAGTTTGCATACGTATATTCATTGTAAGGTGCTATCCTCACAACCAAGTTCAGGAAAGTAAGGTTTTCATCCCTACCATTAGTGATTTGATTCACAGCGATCGCACAGGCGCTTCATTGATCAGAAATGCTCTGGTTGAATCGAATTGTTAAATAAAGTTTATATCTATGGAAGCAACAAATCTTAATCAAAGGTATTGATTACGTAATGTATAATCAATGTGCCTTTGGTTAGGCAAAATCCAAATAAAAAAATGAATCAGTATTCCGTAACAAGCAGCAGTGTAGTGAAAGAAAAAGCCAGGGAGTTGGGCTTTCACAAAGTTGGAATTGCTGATGTAGATAGGGTAGATGCCACAGAAGCGCAGAGGTTACAAGCATGGATTGAACTGGGTTATCACGCCAATATGGAATGGATGGCTAATCCAAAGCGTCAGGATATCCGCTTAGTGATGCCAGAAGCGCGATCGCTAGTTTGTGTGGTGCTAAATTACTACACAGCAGATCAACGTCCCCAAGGCGAAGAATATGCCAAAATTTCCCGTTATGGTTGGGGAAGAGATTATCATAAGGTGATGCATAAAAAACTCAAGCAGCTAGCTACATGGCTAAAATCACTTGATCAAGGCGTACTAGCTCGTTATTATGCAGATACTGGACCGGTGCAAGATAAAGTGTTAGCTCAACTTGCCGGAATTGGTTGGATTGCCAAAAATGGTAATGTGATTACACGAGAATATGGATCTTGGGTATTTTTGGGAGAAGTGTTGACCAATTTGGAATTAGAGAGCGATCGCCCACATACAGAACACTGCGGTAGCTGTACTCTTTGTCTTCAGGCTTGTCCTACAGGTGCAATTACTCAGCCTTTTGTCGTGGATGCTAATCGCTGCATTGCTTATCATACCATTGAAAATCGCGCCGAGGAATTGCCAGAGACAATCACACCTCATTTGCAAGGCTGGGTTGCTGGTTGTGATATTTGCCAAGATGTTTGTCCTTGGAATCAACGTTTTGCCAGCACAACTAATATTGCCGAGTTTCAGCCTTATCCTGCGAATATTGCTCCCCAACTGCTAGAATTAGCCCAAATCTCAGATCAGGAGTGGGATAAACGATTTCCAGCATCTGCCTTGCGGCGGATTAAGCCAGAAATGTTACGACGCAACGCCCTAGCTAATCTTGACGCATCCAGGCGAAAGAATGACCCCGAAAGTAATTATTTTTGATTTTGATGGCACAATTGCTGATACAGTAGATGCCCTTGTGAGTATTGCTAATCGTCTAGCTGTAGACTTTGGTTATCGGCACATCAGCCCAGAGCAATTAACCCTACTTAAAAACCTCACATCTAGGGAAATTATTAAATACTCAGGAGTTTCTCTATTTAAGATCCCTTTTCTAGTCAAAAAAGTTAAAGGAGAACTAAAAAACAAAATCCCAGAATTAAAGCCAATTCCGGGAATTAAAGAAGCATTAATGGAACTGCAAGCTAAAGGATATAAGCTGGGCATTATCACTTCTAATTCTAAAGAAAATGTGACGCAATTCCTGACAATCAATGATTTAAATCATCTATTTGATTTTATCTACTCAGGAATTACAATTTTTGGCAAAACAACGATCATCAATAATGTATTGAGGCAAAATCAACTCCAACCTCAAGAAGTTATTTATGTCGGAGATGAAACCAGAGATATAGAAGCATCAAAGAAAGCAAATATCCAAGTGATTGCAGTGACTTGGGGCTTTAACTCACCGGAAGCACTAGCGAAGCAAAATCCAGATTATTTGATTCAGCAACCTAGCGAATTACTAGAAGTGATGAATCGTAGTTAATTAATAGTTAAAATTTTAACTATTGACAATTTACCCAAACAGTAGGGTGGGCAATGTCTACCAATACCGATAACTTCAACTTTAATATTTGTGACATTGCCTAGCCTACAAAATAGCAAGATATCAGGAAAACTTAATTTTTCCGTTCACCCTTTTCTAAAGCTTGTTTTATTAGATCATCACTGACATTAGTTACACCCTGAGTTGGAGAATTCCCAACTTCCTTTGCTAACTCTAGAAAATCATCAGGATTACCAGTTGATTGCGATTGGGTTTTTGTTTCTTCTGGTTTAGAGGTTTTATATTGAGGTGCAGTGGCTGCTTCGGCTGCTGCTGCACCACCACCTGTCCGATCAACTTCACTGACGCTAAATTGCTGTGCAGCTGCATAATCAGCATCAAAATCTACCTTTGGCGCTTTCTCTTCACCACTAGCTATGTTTTCGGCAGCTAATTGGGCTTCATGGGTGGTAGCTTCATTTAAATTGGGCTTTACTTCATCAGGCATAATTAAAACCTTAGGTAAATTTTTTATTGCTGGGGCGATTATAGCAAATTAAGGTGCTGTTTTCTTGCTTCCTGGGGAGAGACTTTTACCTCTATTAAAAGGTAGATTAAAGCTGGAATTTCTAATTAATTTAACTCTTTCTATCGGTAGTAGAATGTGGTTCTCAAACTCTGGTAGGACTTAGTTTGGCGTGTTAAATTTCTTTGGAAACAAAATTATGACTGCAAGTTACGATAAAACCATTTCTCAAGCCCAGAGCAATGAAACTCAACAATTGGTGGACGCGTTTAATGCTTTAGACACCGATGCCAAACTAGCCTGGTTCTATTTGGTTTATAAAAAAATGGGTGACTCTGTGACTCCAGCTGCTCCGGCTGCGGCTGAACCAGAATTAGCACCAATTCTGCTAGGAGATTATTTGGAATTATCAGATGAGCAGCAACTAAATATTATGCGGGATATAGTTAACCGCAAAGATACAGAATATTCTCGTGCCTATGGGGCGATCAAAGAAAACAACCAGTTGTTAGTTTGGTATGCTTGGGCAGTAGCTATGGGGGATACGGTGGTTGACTTACCAGCTACCTACCAGGCAAGTAAGCCAATTAATGATTTGCTTTCTCAAATTGAAGAAGTAGATTTTGAGGAGCAAATGTCAGTGTTTCGGACAATAGCTGGTGAAATGGGTTACACCGATGTCAAGCCGATCGCAACGCAAGCAGAAACTGGGAAAACACCAAGTTTGTAATTACCCCAATGACTAGAAGTCGCGGCTACACAGCAAGCTGATTCAAGTCGGCTGGAGTGAGGTTGGAGTGTACTACTTCACCATCACGGAACCAAACGATGCGCTGGGTTTTACGGGCAACTTCTGGCTCATGAGTTACGATGACAACGGTGATTCCACTAGCATTGAGTTCGCCAAAAATATCTAAGACTTCTTCGGTTGTGTGTGAATCAAGTGCGCCTGTGGGTTCATCGGCTAGGAGTACTACCGGACGATTAACGATCGCGCGGGCGATCGCTACTCGTTGTTGTTGTCCACCAGATAGTTGAGTTGGTTTGTTGTTGAGGCGATTTGCTAAACCGACGCGCGTCAATGCAAGTGTTGCGCGATCGCTTCTTTCTTTTGGATTCACATCAGCATACACCATCGGCAGCATCACATTTTCTAATGCTGTTAGTTGGGGCAATAGGTGGAATTGTTGGAAGACAAACCCCAGCTTTTTATTACGGATGTGTGCTAACGAGCGATCGTCCATTTGGGCTACATCAAGATTATCTAGGTAATAATGTCCAGAAGTAGGACGATCTAGACAACCGATAATATTCATGGCTGTGGATTTACCAGAACCTGATGGTCCCATGATTGCACAATATTCGCCCTGTTCCACAATTAGGTTGACATCATTCAGCGCTCGGATTTCTGTTTCGCCACTACCATAAATCTTGAAAGTGTTTTCTAGTCGAATGATTATTGGTTTTGGTAGAGGATTAGGAACTAGAGAATCGGTAATTAAAATAGTATTTGCCATAAAGATTTGATTATTAGTGATTAAATTCTTTCTTCCTTGTCTCCCTTGTCCTTTATTTATCCATTAATACAGCATCTCTCACATCTTCGTGATTGATATACCAGTTGCGAATTACTTTTGCTAGTTCTTGCGGCGCTTGGGTTTCAAATTCCGCAATAGTTTCTCGCAGTGCAGGTATAGTTGCTATGGCTTCAGGTGAAAATACATAATCTTGATTTCTCACAACTTGGGTAAATGCTTGGATGAGTTTATCGGCTTCCATTGGTTTATTGTGGTGTTGATTGACTCTTATTTTACCCCACCCTAACCCTCCCCTTGTAAAGGGGAGGGAACTAGATTTTCCAATTTCCCCCCTTTATAAGGGGGGATTAAGGGGGGTAATTCGACTTGTGTGTACACCGTAGCTTATAAAGGGGAGAGAATTAGATGTTCTAGTTTCCTCTTACTAATGTTATTTTGGCGATCGCATTTGTAGATTTAGCGATCGCATTTGTAGATTTGGCGATCGCATTTGTTGATTTAGCGATCGCTGTTGCTGATTGCACTTATTCTCAAACAACAAATTGATATGAAAAATGAGTAATAATACAGACAAACTCGTAATTATTTCGTTTAATTAGCGATCGCCCTTGGCCTACGATAACACCTGTAAATACCTTGCTGAAAACTACCCTGGTGAGTTTGCTAGCTGGTTACTCTCAATTGACACGTCAGATATCCAAGTACTCAAAACCGAACTCAACCTCGAACCAATTCGCGCTGATTCGGTGACGTTCCTGCAAATTGCCAACCAAATCTTACATTTAGAGTTTCAAACTACACCCAAATCCACAACCCCGCTTGACTTTCGGATGCTGGATTACTACACCAGATTAAAGCGAGAATACTGGTGTGACATTAAACAGGTGTTAATTTTCCTTCAAGCTACATCTTCGGCGATCGCTTTTCAAACTCAGTATATAGACACGAACACTACACACAGATATCGAGTGATTCGTTTATGGGAAGAAGATCCCACACCATTGCTAGCTAACCCCGCACTCTTACCACTGGCGACATTAGCCAGAAGCAACTCACCCCAAAGACTTTTAGAGCAAGTCGCTACTGCTGTCGATATGATTGAGGAAACAGACGAACGACAAAATATATCAGCTTGTGTACAGGTTTTGGCTGGTTTGCTGTTTGACAAAAATGTGATTAAACAGCTTTTTAGAGAGGAAATTATGCAAGAATCAGTGATTTACCAAGACATTCTGCAAAAAGGAGAGCAAAGAGGTTTGCAAAAAGGAGAGGTGGCGGTAATACTGCGTCTTTTGAAGCTTCGGTTTCATGCAATTGAACCGGAGATAGAACAGCAGATTCGCAAATTATCTATCACTCAACTTGAGGAGTTAACGGAAGCACTGTTGGGTTTCTCTAGTCAAAGTGATTTAGCGAATTACCTAGCAAATATCTCTTTACCTCAACCTAATCAGGAAGATTAAGTTTTGCCATTCCCATGACTAAGCACTTCTAAGAGCCACAATCGGGTCAAGTTTAGCAGCGCGACGTGCAGGAACAACACCAAAGAATAAACCAATACCAGCAGAGACACCAACTGCCATAATAATCGCTGTTGGAGAAAGACTCGCTTCTAAAGGAGTCAAGGCTCCCACTAATAGGATGCCACTAACACCAACCGCAGTCCCAACTAAGCCACCAGCAGCAGAAACTATTACTGCCTCAATGATGAACTGTAGCAAAATATCTTGCTCAGTTGCCCCGATCGCTTTCCTCAATCCGATTTCTTGGGTGCGTTCGGTGACGGAGACAAGCATAATATTCATGATGCCAATGCCACCTACAAACAACGATATGGCGGCGATCGCTGCTAGCATAGTTGTCAATGCGCCTGTAATTTGACCGACAGTTTGCAAAGCATCCTTTTGAGAGCGAAGAGTAAAGTCATCTTCACCATTAATTTTGTGCCGTAGACGCAACAAATTAGTAATTTGAAATTCTGCTGCATCCACACTGTCTGAATCACGAGCGGCAGCGACGAGATAATCTAAGGCGATACCATAGGGAGAATTCTTTCCCACAAGTCGGTTTGCGGAAGTCGTAATCGGTATTATCGCAGCATTATCATAATCTGCTCCCACGCTGGAACCTTTGGCTATTAACGTCCCAATCACTTGAAAGCTGGTATTTCCAAGTCGCAATTGCTGACCGACAGCGTTACTATTACCAAATAGTTTTTCTGCCAAGTCTCCACCTAATACAACGACTTGGTTATTTCGCTTCATGTCTACCTCAGAGAAAAACCTACCTTTAGCAGTTTCAAAATCCCGCACCGATAGGAAACTGGGAGTTGTACCAATGATATTGACATCAGTGTTTCTGTTGCGGTATGTAACTACCTGTCTTCTGTTTAATTCTGGTGCAACTCCTACTACTGTTGGTACTTGAGAGGCGATCGCATTGGCATCTTGCAACACCAAAGTTTTTGGCACTTCAAAGGAGATACGCTGAGTTTCTCGATTACCTGGAAGTACAAACAGCACATTTGGCCCTAATGACTCCAGCTGTTTATTCACGTACTTTTGCCCACTTTCGCCAATGCCAATCATGGCAATTACTGAGGCGTTACCAATAACTATACCCAGCATTGTGAGGGCACTACGCAGCTTATTTGACAGCAGGGTTTTACCCGCCATTCGGACACTTTCTAAAAAATTCATGTCTTAATAATTACGAATTACGAATTATTCTTTTGTTCTTTTGCCTTTTCGATTTTGTAGTCTTTGGGTGGATTAACAAAAATGCGATCGCCTTCTTTAACTCCCCCGACAATTTGAGTTTGGTCTTGGATTTGCGCCCCAACAGTAATTTCGCGGAATTGAGGTTTATTGTTTGCATCTGGTACAAGTACGCCAGTTTTACCCTTTTCGGTGACGATTGACACCGTTGGTAATACTAAGGCATTATTGACGCGATCGCCTAAAAAAGTCAGATCCACATTTAAACCAGAACGCAGTTTATCTGTGCCAGTATCGAGAGCAACCCGCACCTGGAAGGATGTCACACCTTGTTCCACCACAGCTTCTGGAGCAATCAGGCGCACATGACCTTTAAAAACTTGATCGGGATAGGCATCGGCGACAATTTCCACCTGCTGTCCCTGTTTGATTCTGCCAAGATCGGCTTCGGGAACTTGAGCTAATATTTCTAACCCGCGTGCTACAGCGACAATTGAACTCGAAGTTGCCGACGCACTACTAGAAGCAGAAGTTGTAGGTGTGACAAACGACCCTGGTTCGGCATACTTTTGCGTTACAATTCCCGAAAGAGGAGCGCGAATAATAGTATCTTCCAACTGCACTTGCACACCCTTCAATTGAGCCTCAGCAGCTGCAACAGCTGCTTGACGCTGGACAATTTCTTCAGAACGGGTGCCATCTTCCAAGAGAACCAATGCTGCCCGTGCTTCATTCACAGCCGCTTGGCGTTGGTCGATTTCCTCAGTCCGAGTGCCACTTTCGACTAACGAAAATCGTTTTTTAGCTTCTTCTAAATTGGCTTTAGCACTTTTGTCTTCGCTGATAGCTTGATCGAGTAATTGTTTTTTCTCTGCTCCCTGTTCGTATAGGTATTGGTAACGCTTTACCTGTCCACTGTTGTAATTCACCTTTGCTTGAGCCGCATCCACTTGGGATTGAGATTGAGCAACCTCTTGGGGACGATTACCAGCACGCGCGGCGGCAAACTGGGCTTGAGCTTGTGCTAACCGCGCCCTAGCTTGAGCGATTTCTTGAGGACGACTACCAGCAACGGCTTCGGCTAGTTGGGCTTGACTTTGGGCTAAGTTAGCCCGGTACTGGCTGCTTTGGGCTTCAATGCTGGCACTATCCATCCGGGCGAGAATTTGCCCTTGTCGAATGCGATCGCCTTGTTCCACATATAATTGCGACAGCACTCCAGGGTTCTTCGGGCTAATATTTACGCTCTTAACTGGCACGACTTTGCCACTAGCTGTAATCCGCAAAGTAACATTTTGCGCTGCCACTGGCACAGTTAATTGAGTAATGTCTTCTTTTCTCCCTTGATTTACCAGGGTGTAGGCTGTGAATATACCAACAACCAAGGCACTCCCGGCCATCAGCCCCATCAGCCAGCGTAATGGATATTTAACTTTGCCTATAAGTGGAAATTCTATGTGCGTACCCATATCTAGAAGCCTATGAATCTTGTTTTATGCGAGTAGTCCTCAGTTAGAGGGCAGTGCAGGAATAGGGTTTTTTTCAAACTTTTGGATTAAATTTTTATAAGTAAACTCACAACTACACGCATAATTAGCTTCATAGTTGCTTAATCTTCCTTAATAATAGGCATTACATAGCTGTATGTCTTCACCTAAATGGGTGACTTTAGCCACTCGTGTACTGTAGTGGAAGTTTGCCTACCTATAACAATTAGCTCCCCTACGGTTATTGAGAATGGTTCAAGTAATTATTGCTGAAATTGGGTTAATAACCAAGCACCAACTTGACTTTGATTTATTTGACGAGTTCGCCGTAATGCTTCGTTTAATAAAGAAATTGCTAATCCTGGTAAAACCTGAGATTCTGTAATTCGCCTACTACCTTGATTTTCAATAGCAAAAGCCATAACTTGCACATTCTGGACATTTAAAATCCAATATTCTTTCACTCCTAAATCTTCGTATAAAAGTCGTTTTTTGCCTTGATCATCAGCAAGTGAAGTATTAGCAACTTCAATAACTAAATCTGGTGGTGGATATATATCTAGATTAATGATTGAAGTTCCATAAGGAATGACATCAGCATTCTCGCCAATATAGTAAGACACATCAGGTTGAGCTTCATTAAAGCCGATTTTCCGATATGTACAATTATCCTTACCATTCAGAGCAATACCTTTGATGCTGGCAAACAAGTTAACAGCAAAGAGAATAATTGTATGGTCGCTGGCATGATCATTCCCTATTGCGTAGATTTCAATCCTTATGTGTCCATTATGGTAGTAACCCTTGGCTTTTTCGTAGGCAGGATTTTCAATTATTTGGATATATTCATCCCAAGTTACTGCTATCCAGGTATCAGTTACTAGTTGGATCTGTAATTCGCTCATAATATAGCTAAAGAATAACTTTAACAACGATCATACAAGTTTTCTTTTCCAGCACTAACCTGACAGTAAAGCTTTAACCGCATCCTGGCGACAGCAATTCTCAAATAAGAATTATTATCAATATGTTCAGAGCGAAACTAACTGATCAAACCTGGGAGAGGTTGAGAATTCTGCTGAATGATAAATTTAAAGTAGGGCTGGCTATTTAAAACAAATTGTTCATGGGTTTTAGGGACTTCCAAATATAAAAAATACTCAAGTACTTATTGTGGGGCTGTTTGTAAGCTGCGAGTTATTTTTCAAGAATAAATATTTCTTTATTAACTAGTGTAAAACTAGTAGTTCGGGACAAAATTTTTCCACTACATCTGACTGTACTTGATTCCTAATCATCGAAGCAAATTTGTCAAGGTCTAATGGTTTAAGTAAATATTCTTCAAACTCTACATCTGGAATTTGGTCATAAGTACCTGTGCTAGATGTTGAAGTCACAATGATTGGGATATGATTTCCATTGTCTGCTTCCATAGCACTCAATGTATTTAACAATGTATAAATACTTTCACCTAAGAACCTAATTTCACAGACCAGGATGTTGGGCGTGAAAGAACTCAGGATTTCTAAAGCTTCTTTTACCGAACCAGCCGTAATCACATTTGCACCCAGGTCTTTGAGTAAAAATGCGTACAAATCTCTACTATCGCGATCGTTGTCTACAATGAGGACTTGTACACCTTTGAGTATCCCAACTGTCAAGCAAAAGTCATTGATTAAATTCATAATAAGACCTGCAATTAGGGCTTTAAGTGCAAAGTGAGGTGAAAAATCTGTAGTCTTAATGGGAGGAGACGACCGGATAGGTGAAATACAAAGTAGCAGAGAAGCACTTAATGTTTAAAATTACAAGTTTCTGTTCTTTTACTATGAACGGGTGTTGTTTGATTTCCTGAATGAGTTGATTAATTATGACACAAAAGGTAAGAAAACTTTACAAGTTACGAAAATCTCTGGTTGAATTAACTGACAATAGCTGTAAAGGTTAACTAACATAACTATTGCCATTCCCTGTCCTCAAGTTCCTTCTGAGGCAACAATAAGGTGGCTTCAATTTCCTGTCTGATAGCAGCCGTGACTTCAGAATTGCTATGCAGGCAATCGAGTAGTAACTGATTGGCATCGTAGTAGCGTTGCAGCACTTGCTGTTGTTCAGGGCTAAACTGCCACTCGTGGTTAATATTGCGATAATTATTCACCGTTATCTTTAATTGTTCAGCCCAAGCTGAATAGTTCGTCTGTCCCCATCGCCCAAACCGTTCTTCACTTTGACGAGAATTTGGCAATTGGTCAGAGAGTTGTTGCAAGGATTTATAGAGTCCAACATCCAGAACAATGCCCAGAATGTTGCTCATAGCTTCTCCACAGGCGTGGATGTGGGCAAAGTCCTGGTTCCCATCAATTGCACACTCTAGCAGCAGGTCATCTAATGCGACATCCAGAAACATTCCTTGGTCGAGGCTGCTGGCTAGGGCAAAGTGAGAAGCTATGTGAGGAGTCCGACTCAAGGCAAGGTAAAATGCTCGAACTGTCGCATCTTTTGTTTTGGTGGGAATAGTGCGAGATTTTTGGCTAGCCCACGTCAAAAATTCTTGTAAATAAGGGTCTTGAGCAACTAGTGTATCAATCTGTTGCTTCATCAACAGTACCAGCTCGTCTGCACTCCGAAGCATGGTAGCCGTTAACAAGAAGATTTCGCGCCAGTGCGGGTCAGTGATATGACTGACCAGCCCTCTCAGAGCTTGCTCAAATGCCTGTAGGTTATGGCTGGCAACGATTTTTCTCGCAGTTAAATATTCTTGAAACGCCAGATAGGAGAAGGAGAAAATTCCCCGCGCCCGTTCTGCCAGTAGCCCATGTTGAGCCTCGATTGCCTTCAGCGCCGCTTCGCTTTCTATTTGCAATTCCTCTACATCCATTGGTACGTCGGTCAGGTTCTGAATATAGTCACCAATGTATTGCTCAACGATGCGCTGCTCAAAAAAGTACTGACCTTTCTCAAATGTCGCTGCTGCAATCTGACTCAATAATTTCAGCTTTTGTGGTAATAAAAAGCCTCGGTAAACGTCATCTCGTTCAATGCCTCTGGCTTCATCCCATTTGCCCAACACAAGGTCTAGACCTTGTTTATAAAAGTCAGTCCGCTTAGTCGGAAATTTTTCTTGACCGTGAAACACCCAGCAGGCAAGATGCAGAAATAGGGGTGTAACGACCAGTTGGCGAAATTCCCAGTTTTCATCTAACTCCAATTTCTGAATAAACTGAACGGACTGCGCCAGACCATCTTGAGTGTTGGTCTTGGGAAAAGCCACAAACCATTTTTGAGCGAAGGCTCGGATTTGTTCTAAGGTAAATGGGGCAATCTCAACATCGGTAAAGCCTCGAACTCTGAACTTTTGAACTGCTGTTCGACAGCTGGCCACCAAGTGATTTTTGTGATACTTCTCTGAAAATCTCCGAATTTCGCTTAAGACGGCATTGCTTTGTTCGTTAAGAACTTCATCCATGCCATCAAGCAAGAGTAACACTCTGCCTGCACTAAGCAAGGTTTCGATGACTGAGGGATCTGAAATTCTAGATGTGTGAAACTCCTGGCGGATGTACTTTAATAGGCTGAACTCGCTGGTGACTTTAGACTCTTGGGCAAAGTTTCTCAGTGTGATGAAGATAGGAACTTGATTCACCGCAAATGCGCCTTGATTACACTGAATGGCGAGATATTGCAAAAAGGTGGTTTTACCTGTTCCTGGTTTGCCTAATACCCTGAGCTTGGAGTATTTTTCAACTGCGTCTGTACCAGGGATCTGGTTCTGGTCAGCCTCACCTAAGCCAAAACGGTCAAATTCTTTGGGATTAACGCTTTGTAGCTTAGTGATTTCTGAGTACTGAAGACTTGCAATCTCCTCCAAAATATTCACATCTATATATATGTCATCGATCGCAACGGGACGGTTGATATCCAATAACTGCAAAATACCACACTGATCTTGAATTTTGTCGAAGCGCTGCGATCGCACTTTCTGCACTAATGTATCAATATCCGGGACAGACGGTTGGATGAATTCCTCTCCTTCACCGAATTCTGCCGGAGGATTGGTAGCAATTTCACGCCAATTCAGTGACAACACCGAACAAATTTCCATAAAGGTATGACGTTCAACCGGACGACCACTGAAAAACCGCCAAATTGGTTGTCTAGTCTTGAGGTTAACTTCAAGAGCTAGATTGTCTTGTGTCCAGCCCTTGCGAGCAAATGCTCTTTTAGCATCTTGAATGCCAGTCAGTGATACCTGGAGCGATCGCTTGACCATAGGACAAAAACCCTGCTCCTCAAATCATGAACTTTAACTTTAATGTCTGTAATTTTATTGCTTTTTCTGCGATCGCATCATTTTACACATTTAAAATTATACAACTTGGCAAAGTCTCCTCTCATTTTTTCAACTTTTGTAACGAAATCAAACTTTATACGCCTATATTATACATAATCAAGCTTTGGCAAGACTTCAAAAAGTTTTGGATAATATAGGTTCTGCTTCATCCTGAAAAATCGTTAGGATATCAGGCTGACATTGCTTCACTAATGCAATGATGTCTCTGGCTCCTTCCTGATATAAGTCTTCGACGTAGCCACTTCTAGAAAGTTGTGCCTCTTTTTCACTATCAAAAGGCCCAAAGTAATAAGTACAACGCGGAACAGCAGTGTTAAGTTCTACCCACCAGGCAAACTCTGGCTGATTAGATTGAAATAAATTCATGAGGGATACCAATGATTAATTAAACTTGATTAAAGAAATTTTGGATCACTGATTAAGGGGATGTTTGAAAAGTCGTCTTGTCGATAGCAAAACGTTTTAGATCCTCCTAAATGCCGCTATAAATTGGAGGACTTTGATCGCCCCTAACCTCCCCTTAAAAAGGGCAGCCAGTCGCTCAGACGAGTCTCTCCAAGTGGAGCGACTGGCGTGGGTTAAGGGGATCAATAAGTGCCTAAAATCACAGCCAACCACTTTTCAAACAACCTCTAAAGTACAGTTCGATATCAAGACATTCTTTATTTTTGCGGGTGTCATTTCCTGAACTGGCATTTCCTGATAGCAGTAACTACAGCGCCAGTAAACTGCTCCCGAACGTACGTGACGGAGTAAAGAATTTGAACAGCAAAGACAAGTATATTTTCGCTTCATAGATTAACTGATTTCTGTAGATATAACGCGATGTGCAACTTATTCTTGAAACCCCTCTCAAAACCTCTCCCCGTTGGCGTCAGCCTGTCGTCAGACAAGGGTCGAGAGGCTTTGATTCTTGCTCCCCTTCCCTGCTAGGGAAGGGGCTGGGGGTTAGGTTTGAAAGAAAGTCGCACACGGCGTGATATATAATCTTGGCTGCAACCACTAATCAAATTTTCTTGACTCGTTAATGAATGTTTCATTTTCAAAGCCTAAATTGACAGACCTAACCTCCCCCTATCAGATTGGCAGTCTTAATTGCATCCACTAAGGTGTCAACAGAACCAGCGTTAACGGCAGTATCAGTAATATCAGCCATTTATTGCACTTGGTTGTGTGTAATTTGGGAATTATTTTTAGTATGACATACTAGTGTTAGAAATCATGTTTGAGCAAGCGTTTGAGTAGCGTATAAGTTGTATAATCTGAGCTAGAAAAATTAAATAATTAGAATACAGCAGAATTTAGCAGTTTGAAATGGCAGGGCATTTTCATACGAAGAAAGAAAAATATATAAGTCTTGATTATCATATTGTGGCATGGCTTTTTACCCCGCTTCCATTCTTCTCCCCCTTGGCGTCAGCCTGCCGTTAGGCAAGGGTCGAGAGGCTTTAATATCATGTCCGCTTACTTATTAAACCCGAAGAACCCCACCCCGCCAAAGCTATGCTTTGTCTCCCCTCCCCGCTTGCGGGGAGGGGTTCTTAATTTTTGATTTATGCAAGAAGTCTATTGTCAGGGCACAACAATGTTCATTGGTGTCAACTTAAGCAAAAAGGAACCATAGGATGTAATCTAAGAACATCAATTCCGATGTTCTTAGTGATACATCATGAGTAGCAAACGTCCAGCAAGAACAGGAAACCCAGATCTGCGGCAGCA
>NZ_JBALCE010000112.1:0-16344 GCF_036919815.1 Nostoc sp. | reverse complement strand
AATCGCTACACGTTATGATAAGCGAGCAATAAACTTTCTTGGTGCAATTTATCTTGCTGCTACTGTTATCTGGCTTAATTGATGACACGCCCTAAATTTGTCACAGAATTTAGTTTAAATTGTCTAGAAAAACTACCTTCAGTTTTACTGAAATAATCTTTATCTCCATTCTAATAAGCGATCGCACTAAGATTAAATAGCCAATTATCCCAATAGCGGGTATAATCTGCACCTACATAAAGTTTCAGGTCTTGTGCAGCGATCGCACCAGCATAGTATCTAAAAACACTATTATATTAGTGATATTACTTATAAAAATTAAATGGGAATAATTAGTTTTTTCCGTAAGTGTGTTAGAAGTGACTTCAGTGGGCTGCTTCTCGCAGCTGCTCCACATCGCGCATCGGTGGTGCACCAAAGAGCCGCTTGTACTCCCGGTTGAAGTGCGAGGCATCCTCGTACCCTACTCGGTAGGCAGCACTGGTAGCGTCAAGGTTTTCCCCCAGCATCAGACGGCGAGCCTCCTGGAGCCGCAGTTGCTTCTGGAACTGCAAGGGACTCATTGCAGTGACAGACTTGAAGTGATGGTGAAAGCCCGAGACGCTCATTCCCAGTTCTCGTGCGATGCTTTCAATCCGAAGCGGCTCGTTAAAGTCTTTACGAAGTCGCTCGACGGCTCTGGCGATGTGGTAGGTGTAGCCACCCAGAACTGCAATATGACGGAGCCGATTACCTTGGTCTCCCATCAGGAGTCGGTAAATGATTTCACGCTTAATCAGTGGTGCGAGAACATGAGCTTCAGCAGGGGAATCTAGAAGCCTGACGAGCCGCACCACAGCGTCCAACAGATTTACATCCAACGGACTTACGTCAATCGCTTTCACATCAGCACGGCTGCGCGATGAGGAATACCCTGCCTCGACCATGACTGAGCCAACGAGGGTGGGGTCAAGATCGAGGCGAAGGCTAAAATACGGTTGCGCCTTGGATGCTTCCAGAATTTGGCTGACAATCGGCAGTTCAACCGTAGCAAGCAGATAATGCATCGGGTCGTACTGATAGCGATCGCTGCCCAAAAGGACTTCTTTGCTGCCTTGAGCGATCGCACAAAAGGCAGGGACAGAGATCCCATGAACGCATTCCGCAGGCGAGGAGGAGCGGTTAAAGTGCAATCCTTTCAGTGGCTCAATTGTCCCATCATTACAGATAGCCTGTGAGATGCGCTCAGTCAGTTCGTCTCTGTTAGCTTGCCCTCTGTCTGCCTCACGTTTTGCCTGCGGGTCGTTCATTAAATCCATATCGGACTTTTCAATTATTTTGACAGCATTCATTTCTAAGTTTGCAGAATTGTACAACAATCTTAGACGATCGTTATATTGCTTGCCCTTGAGAATCCTTAGAATGAAGCTAAAGCAACGAAAAATGATTTCGGCTTATTGTAAGCATTCTGGATTTTTATTTAAGAAAAAACTCAGTTTGGATTGGGCAAGAAACTCGCCTACTGACAACCAAAATGTCATCAAGGCTAACCTTGTTTCTTAAAAAAATCCATCCCTACAGATAGAGTAAGCATAAATGCTCAATCCCTAGGATTGGGCTAGCAACCCAAATGGCATCAAGTGAAGGAATTAAGCAAATGGACATCAAAAGAAGTGGCTCACAGCCTTCCGCCAAAGGGCCAGCCGAGTATTTTACTGGCACTGTCCGCATTGACCCCCTGTTCGAGGCGCACGATCCAGCACGCGCGTCTGGTGCCAGTGTCACGTTCGAGCCTGGTGCTAGGACAGCATGGCATACCCACCCGTTGGGACAGACCCTGATCGTTACGGCAGGTTGCGGCTGGGTGCAGCGATGGGGTACTCCAAGGGAGGAAATTCGACCGGGGGACGCGATCTGGATCTCGCCGGATGAGAAGCATTGGCACGGTGCCACAGCAACCACAGCCATGACGCACATCGCCATTCAGGAATGGCTCGACGGCAAGCCCGTGGACTGGATGGAAAAGGTCAGCGACGAGCAGTATGAGGGAAGGTATTAATGCTTTTGAGATGGTTTCCCATCAAGGAAAAAACTGCCAGAAGAGAATGCTGATTTTGGTCTTTGCCCTAGCGATGTCCCTGAGTTACTCAGCCTGCCGTGCCGACAACAGTATGCCTAGCAGTGCCTCGTCGAAAATGCCGACTGAAATATCAACCAAGCAGGCAAACAGTATGAAGGTGACATGACTCCGACCACCAGGATGCGGAGCTTCTAGAATCACTTCAAAGATTTCCTAGTTGCTCCCAATCGAGCAGCGCTCAAGGCGATCCTTACGGGTTTTCGACTTTGACCTAGACTGAGATATCTTAGTCCCTGGCAAACCGTCTGCATAGGCGTTTTGGATTCCCGACTGTCCATCGGTACTAATTACTATCTTAACATATTCGTGGCAAATGCAATGCTGGTAAATATAAAGCCGTGCTAAAAGCACGGGGTTTTAAACCCAACTTTTCGATAAACATCAAGGTCAAAGACCAAGTTGTTACAGCCACTTTGATCGACAGCAAAACCACTCAGGATTTTGTTTCCCTGCTGCCATTAACGCTGACGATGAACGATTTGTTTGGAAGAGAAAAGTTTGCCCACCTGCCAAGAGCAATTTCGGAGGAGGGAGAGCGAACTAAAACTTATGAAGTTGGAGACGTAATTTACTGGTCTCCCGGTTCTGATCTGGCTATTTTTTATCGCCACGACGGACAGGAAATCCCCGACCCCGGCATCATCGCGATCGGCAAGATAGATGCTGGCATAAAGACATTTAATGTGCCTGGCTCTGTAGAAGTGACAGTAGAGCTTGTTCAATCGCAATAAAGAGGGTGATCTGCCTGTAACCCTTCTGAGGCGATGGATCAATGACGAGCAATATCCCAACTGATCTTCGCATCCGGTGGTTTTAAGACCTTGTTAGGTGAAAAATTGAAGGAGAAAAATAATGACAACGAACGAGAATGGAAACTACACAGGAAAAGTTGCTTTTGTGACCGGAGCAGCGAACGGCATCGGTCGAGCTACGGCGCTGGCGTTTGCACGTGAAGGCGCTAATATTGTGGTCGCTGACATTTCAGAAGAGGGCAATCAAGAAACGGCCCGCATGATCGACGAACTCGGCGGGCGGGCGATCGCCGTCAGGTGCGACGTGACGCAGACCGACGATGTGAAGGCGGCCTTAGCCAAGACCGTTGAGGCTTTTGGGCGGCTGGACTTCGCCTTCAACAACGCGGGCATTGAGCCGAGGAAGCCAGCTCCGACCGCGGAGTACGAGGAGGAGGAGTGGAACCGGATCATCGACACCAACCTCCGTAGTGTTTTCCTGTGCATGAAGCACGAGATCCCGCTGATCCTCAAGCAGGGAGGCGGCGCGATCGTCAACACGTCATCGGGCGCGGGAATCATCGGCATCAAGGGTAGCCCCGCATACACCGCCGCGAAGCACGGTGTGATCGGTCTCACCAAGTCGGCGGCCCTCGACTACGCCGCGCAGAACATCCGCGTCAACGCCGTCTGTCCTGGCTACATCAACACCCCGATGATGGATCGCTTCACCGGCGGCACGGCCGAAGGGCGCGCGAAGGTGATTGCCCAGGAGCCGATCGGACGGATGGGCAAGCCCGAGGAGATCGCCTCGGCAGTGCTCTGGCTGTGCTCGGACGCGGCTGCCTTTGTCGTTGGGCACGCTATGGTCATCGACGGCGGCCAAACAGTGCAGTGATGTTCGGGGCGATCGCCTTCGCCATGAGCCAGCCGGAGGATGTGGATATGAACGAGATTCTGTTCCGACCCACGCGCCAAGTGCTCTAAAGACTCGTAATTGACCAACAAAGGCAAGCATTAGTTTTTCACAAGGAAATTGTTCGATGAAAGCAACTGTTTACTATGCCCCTGGTGATGTTCGGGTTGAGACCGTTCCCGATCCGATGATTCAACAGCCCACAGATGCCATTGTCCGGATTACTCACGCCTGCATCTGCGGGTCTGACCTCTGGTTTTATCGGGGTGTGGAAGAGTGGCAACCGGGTTGGCGAACGGGACATGAATGGATGGGAATTGTGGAAGAGGTTGGCTCTGAGGTTCACAATCTAAAGAAGGGCGATCGCGTCCTCGCCCCCTTTGCGTTTTCAGATGGCACCTGTGAGTTCTGCAATAAAGGAATCCAGACCTCTTGCGGACAAGGTGGTTTTTGGGGAAGCAAGAACGATGGTGGACAAGCCCAAGCGATCCGTGCGCCGTTTGCCGATGGCACATTAGTCGTCATTCCCAAGGACGTTGAGAATGATGATCGGCTCCTCACCGCCATCCTGCCGCTCACCGATGTGATGTCAACCGGACATCATGCTGCCGTTTCAGCAGGTGTCCGCACAGGCAGCACGGTTGCAGTCGTTGGTGATGGTGCAGTGGGGTTGTGTGGAGTGCTTGCCGCTAAACGACTCGGTGCTGAACGCATCATTATTCTGGGGCGGCACGAATCACGGTTGGAGATTGCGAGACGTTTTGGTGCAACGGATGTTGTCAGCAGCCGAGGAGAGGAAGCGATCGCGGCTGTGAAAGAAATGACCCAAGGCGGTGCGGAGTCGGTACTGGAGTGTGTGGGCAGTGAGTCTGCAATGGCAACGGCAATCGGCATTGCGCGTCCCGGTGGAGCGATCGGGTATGTCGGCGTGCCGCACGGCAGCAGCCATAATTTCAATTTGGGCCGTTTATTTAGAAATAACATCACGTTGCGAGGCGGTGTTGCACCCGCCCGTGCTTACATTCCAGAATTGCTAACCGATACTGTGGCAGGCAAACTCGATGCCTCTGCTGTTCTTGATTTAACCGTCGATCTCGATAGTGTCCCCAGAGGGTATGCCGCAATGGATAGTCGGGAAGCGATCAAAGTGATGGTACGACTTTAGGCTCGGCTCATCTCTATATTCAACATCGTGCCTTCAAGTCCCGGCACAAAGCCACTAGACCCACACTCGTCTACTGCGGGGACGATTCTAACCTTTAGCGCAAAGACAGGAGTTCAAAAAATGCAAAAGCGAAAACTTGGAAACAGCAACTTGGAAGTCTCGGCGATCGGGCTGGGCTGCATGGGAATGAGCTTTTCCTATACTCCCTTCCCTGATAAAAATGAGATGATCTCCCTCATCCGTTCAGCGGTTGAAAAAGGAGTTACTTTTTTCGATACTGCTGAAGTTTATGGACCATTTGTAAATGAAGAACTTGTGGGAGAAGCCTTGGCTCCTTTTCGTGGGCAAGTTGTTATAGCGACCAAATTCGGATTTAAGCCTGCGACAAAAGACGAAACTCGCTGGAATGCTTTAGACAGCAGTCCGGCACACATCAAAAATGTTGTTGAAGGCTCACTTAAAAGGCTGAAGGTTGATGCAATTGATCTGTACTATCAGCACCGGGTTGACCCGAATGTGCCGATCGAAGACGTGGCAGGAGCGGTGAAGGATCTGATTCAGTCAGGTAAGGTTAAGCACTTCGGTCTTTCGGAAGCAGGAGTGCAAACGATTCGCCGCGCGCACGCTGTTCAGCCCGTCACTGCACTCCAGAGCGAATACTCACTGTGGTGGAGAAACCCTGAAGCGGAAGTGATCCCAACCCTTGAGGAACTTGGCATCGGCTTTGTCCCGTACAGCCCTCTGGGCAAGGGCTTCCTAACGGGGAAGATCGACGAGAACACCAAGCTGGACGAGTCCGACTTCCGCAACACCATCCCTCGCTTCACGCCCGAGGCGCGGAAGGCGAACCAAGGGCTGGTCGATCTGCTCGGCAGCATCGCCGAACGGAAGAATTCGACACCGGCTCAGATTGCGATCGCCTGGTTGCTGGCTCAGAAGCCCTGGATTGTTCCCATTCCAGGCACCACGAAGCTGCATCGCTTGGACGAAAACATCGGGGCAGTCTCAGTCGAACTCACGCCCGCCGATCTACATGACATCGATGACGCTGCCTCCCAGATTACAGTGCAAGGGGCTAGATATCCTGAAAAGCTGGAGCAAATGACTGGTCGTTGAGCGGCAAAAAATGTGTTCTCTCGTTTACATTTCGGTCATCGTAGCAGATTACCCACACGAGACAAAGGGCTGCTACGTGCAAGCCCGTGGATTGGATGGAACAGGTCAGCGATGAACAATATCAGGGGAACTTCAACAATTTACCAGGAGGTCAACATGAAAGCTAGACGATTTCTAATCCCTGGCGCATCGGTGCTGACGTTATGTCTGTTGTGCGCGTGCGGGCGTGCCCCTGCCGAACAGACCCAAGGCCGCATGGTACGGCTGGCGGAACTTGAGATCGATCCAGCTAAGTTAGAAAATTATAAAGCTGAGCTTAGGGAGGAAATCGAGGCTTCCATTCGCTTGGAGCCGGGGGTGCTGACCTTATATGCCGTATCTCTAAAGGATAACCCCACCAGCATAAGAATTCTTGAGACGTATGCTGATGTGGATGCGTACAAAGCGCACATCGAATCGCCTCAGTTCAAAAAATACAAGACCAATACACAGGAAATGGTCAAGTCCCTCAAACTTTTCGAGACCGATCCCGTTTCGCTCAGCGCGAAGTGATCCGCTCGGCCAGACCCTGATCGTGACGGCTGGCACAGGCTGGGTGCAGCAAGAGAGCGGTGAAAAGCAGGAGATCAGGCAAGGGGATGTTGTATGGACACCGCCCGGTGTGAAGCACTGGCACGGTGCCACGGCAACCGACCGACTGACACACATTGCCATTCAGGAGACGCTTGAAGGTAAGAACGTCGAATGGATGGAGAAGGTCAGCGATGAGGCATTGACCCGAATTGAAGTGGAAGGCGATCGCTATCCAGAAGAGTTGGAAAAGAGAACGGGACTTTAGAAGGAGTCACTCGCCTTAGAATTACGATTAGAAGAGGAAGGATCGGATGACAAATGAATCCCAGACAAACACAGCTGACCGCCCGTTGAGGATTACTGAAACAGCACACCAGAATCACGAAGAACTGTTTCCCAACCACAAATCAACGCTGAAAATAAGCGATCCCGAGTTGATCGAACTCTTTGATAACTTCGCCTTCGACGAGGTACTTGCTCATAGCAAGATGGATACAAAGACAAGAGTCATGCTCATTCTGGCCTCTATCATTGGCAGTCAAGCTTTGAGCGAATTCAAAATAATGATGGGCGCTGCGCTCAATGTCGGAGTAACGCCCGTTGAAATCAAAGAGATCGTGTATCAGGCGGTGGCATACGTGGGTATGGCAAAAGCATTTGACTTTATCCATGCCACTAATGAAGTGCTGTCTAGTAGAGGCATTCAATTACCTTTGGACGGGCAATCGACCACCAGTCTGGAAACACGCTACGATAAAGGGTTGGCAGTACAGAAAGCCATATTCGGCGAGACGATCGATCAAATGTATGAGCGATCGCCCAAAGACCAACTGCACATTCAAAGGTTTCTTTCTGCCAACTGCTTTGGCGACTATTACACCCGAAACGGTCTCGACATAAAAATTAGGGAGCTAGCAACACTTTCCATCCTCATCGCCTTGGGTGGGGTTGAATCGCAGATCAAAGGACACATTCAAGGCAATCTGAATGTTGGAAACGACAGGGAAACACTACTGTGTTTGATTACACAATTGTTGCCCTGGGTTGGATATCCCCGAACACTGAACGCCTTGAAATGCTTGAACGAAGTGACGCATGAGGGACAGTAATTAATGCCGTTCGATTTGCTAGGCGTGGTGACGAATGCTGGAAGAACGGAAGAAATTGACATCTGCAAATGGTGAAAACTTTGGGTGAGATAAAACTTAATACCTAAAATCACTGCTTTCCCGGTTGAAAGAGCGAATAAAAGTAATCGGCGGCTTCTGGGGCATTCTCAGGTTTCTTCGTAAACCAAATCAATTTTGCATATAGGGAGATAAATTCATGTACAACACAAAAGCTTATTCCGCAGCCAGTGCAACATCACCGCTGTCCTCCACCAAAATCAAGCGTCGCGATCCAAGCGAACACGACGTTCAGATTGAAATTCTCTTCTGCGGCATCTGCCACTCTGACCTCCATTCGGTACGTAACGAGTGGAGCAGCGTCATGTCCACTGTTTACCCAATTGTCCCCGGTCATGAGATCGTCGGCCGCGTCACCAATGTTGGCTCGGCAGTTACGAAGTACAAACTCGGTGATCTCGCTGCGGTCGGATGTCTGGTGGATTCCGATGGGACGTGCCCGAATTGCAAAGCCGGACTTGAGAACTTCTGCTCAAACCAGACCCTTACCTTCAACTCCCCAGACAAGCACCTTGGCGGTGTTACATACGGTGGGTACTCCGATAGCATTGTCGTCGATGAACGCTTCGTTCTGCGCGTCCCCGACCACCTCGATCTCGCTGGAGTCGCACCGCTCCTCTGTGCCGGAATCACAACTTATTCGCCCCTGCGCCACTGGGGTGTCACCAAGGGCAAGAAGGTCGGCGTGGTTGGTCTCGGCGGGCTGGGACACATGGGCGTGAAGTTCGCCCATGCATTCGGTGCCCATGTCGTCGTCTTCACCACTTCGCCCGACAAGAAGGAAGACGCGCTCCGCCTCGGTGCTGATGAAGTCGTTGTCTCCCGCAACACCGACGAAATGCAAAAACACGCTGGCAGCTTCGATTTCATTCTCGATACCGTCTCCGCCAAGCACGACATCAACGCCTATCTCAACCTGCTCCGCCTCGACGGGAACATCACCCTTGTCGGCGCACCCGAGAAACCTCTAGATGTCTCGGCATTCAGCCTCATCATGGCCCGTCGCAGTCTCTCCGGCTCTAACATTGGCGGCATCGCCGAAACCCAGGAGATGCTTGACTTTTGCAGTGAGCACAACATCACCGCGGATGTCGAAGTTATCCCTATCCAGAAGGTTAACGAAGCCTACGATCGCCTGCTCAAGTCCGATGTGAAGTACCGCTTCGTGATTGATATGGCATCTCTTAAATCTGAATAACTGAGGTGGAACCTCGAAGGAGAAAGCAAAATGCAAACGCGCAAAATTGGAAACAGCAATTTAGAAGTCTCGGCGATCGGGCTGGGCTGCATGGGAATGAGCTTTTCTTATAGCCCGCCCAAAGACACGCAGGAGATGAGCGCTCTTTTAGGGGCCGCTGTCGATCGCGGCATTACATTCTTTGATACCGCCGAGGTCTACGGCCCGTTCTTGAATGAAGAGCTTGTGGGCGAAGCCCTTGCTCCCTTCCGTGGGCAAGTGGCGATCGCCTGGCTGCTAGCCCAGAAGGCGTGGATTGTTCCGATCCCAGGCACCACGAAGTTGCATCGCTTGGACGAAAACATCGGGGCAGTCTCAGTCGAACTGATGCCCGACGATCTGCGTGACATCGATGACGCCGCCTCCAAGATCGCGGTGCAAGGGGCTCAATACCCCGAAAAGTTGGAGCAAATGACCGGTCGTTGAGCGGCAAAAAATGTGTTCTCAACCTCAAGAAAGGTTTTGCGTAGCAGAAACTGTCCCTCTCCTTGGTAAGGAGAGGGATGTCTGTCAGGACTCTTTGAGGTTTTTGTTTTGGGTAATTCGATGAGTTGTGTGTACATCGTAGCTTCCCTAGCAGGAAAGGGGGGTTAGGTTCTTGATTACTGAATCGATGCTCTAGCCCCTTATTGAAGAAAGAACAAGGGGACAAGGGGACTTGTCTCTTTCTTTAATCTTCCCAACTCCCCACTCACTTCAATAGAACAAATGTACTAAATGATATGCTATAATTCCAATACTTTGATCTTGAAATCATCGTAGAGGATAAGCTCTGCTTGCTATCTTTACTGAGTGCCAAAAGTTACGACATTGTTTTAGCCTTGCGCTATGGCAATATCTACAAACAAAGCAGGTACGAGAGTTTAAAATAGTTGAATCCTAAACTCGACTCGGTGCTACTAATTAACTTTGAAAGGCATTGAAGTCTATATTTCCATGTCTTACGAACCCCTGCACCACAAATATCGCCCCAAGAGTTTTGCTGAACTGGTGGGACAAGAGGCGATCGCTACCACCCTCACGAACGCGATCGGCACATCCAAAATCGCCCCCGCCTATTTATTCACTGGCCCCAGAGGTACGGGGAAAACTTCTAGCGCCCGGATTCTGGCTAAATCTCTGAATTGTCTCAAAGGTGATAAGCCGACTGCTGAACCCTGCGGCGTGTGTAATGTTTGTCAGGGAATCACCAAGGGTTACGCCCTAGATGTAATTGAAATCGATGCCGCCAGCAACACTGGTGTCGATAATATCCGCGAGTTGATTGAAAAAGCCCAGTTTGCTCCTGTGGAGTGTCGCTACAAGGTTTATGTCATCGATGAATGCTTAACTGGAGATTCTCTGGTCTTGACTGATGACGGACTTAACAGAATCGATGACCCAAAAATCAAAGACAAGAGGGTTCTGAGTTACAACGACTCATCTCTTAAGTGGGAATTTAAGAAAGTTGTCAGGTGGTTAGACCAAGGAGAACGGCAAACCCTGGTTATCAAGACAACTAATCGAGAAATTAGATGTACGGGTAATCATTTAATTAGGACAAACCAGGGATGGCTACAAGCATTGGACGTAAAAGAAGGAATGAAGATACTATCCCCTGTGAATGTGGATGTGGCATCCTCATTTACAAATTTGGTATCGATGGACGCACCCGGAGATTTGCTAGCGGACACCAGTTTAAAGGCAATACATCCGGGCAAAAATCATTTGACCTGGAATCTATCCTTAAACAAGCCGAATTACTGCGACCTTTCTGTGCTTGCGGGTGTGGAGAAAAGCTTGATATCCCAACCTTTTTACAAAAAAAAGGCCGAGGAATCATCAGCATCCAGTCTCGTTGGGAAAAACATCCATATAAAAAAGGACACGGAATTTGGGAACTTAGAACAGAAAAGTTTCTTGTTTACACCAGAAGTAGTACTGGCAAGACATACCACTATATACGGTTGGGGGCAAGCACCAGTAGAAAATGGCTGGCAGACCTTAAACAATATTCCATCCCCTCGATGGATTACAAGTTTGGAGACAGTCGAATCTGTTCACCTCGCTGGGATTGAGCGAGTCTATGACATTGAAGTTGCAGATAATCGTAACTTTGTGGCAAATGGGCTTTTGGTACATAATTGCCACATGCTCAGTACTCAGGCGTTCAACGCGCTACTGAAGACACTAGAAGAACCACCGAGACACGTAGTTTTTGTATTGGCGACAACAGACCCGCAACGGGTGTTACCAACAATTATTTCGCGCTGTCAAAGGTTTGATTTTAGACGGATTCAGTTAGAAGCGATGGTGAAGCATTTAAGTGCGATCGCCTCTATAGAAAACATTCATATTTCACCCGATGCTGTAACCCTGGTAGCCCAACTTGCTCAGGGAGGATTGCGAGATGCCGAAAGTTTACTCGACCAATTGGGTTTGTTAGCAGGTGAAGTGACACCAGAGCGAGTTTGGGATTTGGTGGGGACGGTAAGCGAACAGGACTTGCTGGGACTTTTAAATGCGATCGCTCAAGATAAACCAGAAGCAGTTCTAGATTGTACCAACAACATTCTAGATCGTGGTCGAGAACCCCTAACTCTTCTGCAAAATCTCGCCGCTTTCTACCGCGATTTACTCATAGCTAAAACAGCACCCAACCGCCACGATTTGGTTGCTTGTACTCAGCAAACCTGGACAGCGCTGGTTGAGTTTGCCCAATACTTGGATATGAGCGCGATTTTAGCAGGACAGCAACACCTACGCACATCAGAAGTGCAAATTAAAAATACCACCCAGCCGCGTTTGTGGTTGGAGGTAACATTACTAGGATTGTTACCCAGTGCAACAAATATTCAGCCACAAGCCCCAAGTATCTCACCGCCAGTTAACACACCTGCTGTATCTCCAAGCTATCCTCCAGCAGTTGCCCCAAATCAGGCAATCTCTTCTGTACCTCTAGCTGATTCGCAAACAAATCAGAATTCTGCATCCCAAAATCAGCCCGTCACTTCATCTCCCCCAGTTGAACGGCAAACAAATCACAATTCTGCTGCTAACTCAGTTTCACCACCAACCCCAGAACCTGTATCTGTACCCGTGCCACCTGCGAACATTGAACCAGTAACTTCAGAAGTTGTTGGCGAAGCAGAGTATGACTTAACTCAAGTTTGGCAACAAGTGCGTGCTAATTTTCCGATGCCTTCCAGACAAGCTTTACTGGGGCAAATGTGCCAGCTAATAGAGTTTAACGGTACTGTAGCGCGTATTGCTGTCAAAGGGTCTAAATGGTATGAAACACTTAAATCTGATCTCCCGATGATGAAGGCAGCTTTCCAGCAGACTTTTCAACGTGAAGTTCAGGTAAATCTAGAACAAGTAAGTTCTGCAACTCCTACCTCAGCTAGAAAGAATCCTCCCCCAAAAGACTCTACTCGCGTTCAGCAGCCATCAACTCCCAGTTATAACCAGCAAATTCCGCCTCCAGCGCCAGTACCGCAGCCAACCACTCCACCACCAGCACCACTAAAAACCGAATCGGCAACAAGGAACGGAAATGGTGTAAATAGAAATGGTGTAAATGGAAATGGTGTGCAAGCTTTGCCTTCAACTGCAAAACTAAGACCCGCAACTGATTGGGAAGTTGACGAAGTAGCGATCGCAGCTCAGCGTCTAGCAGAATTCTTCAACGGACAAATTATCCGCTTTGCAGATGATTCCACAGAATTCTCCGACTCTATAACTGCGCCTGAGTGGGTAGAAGAATCAGAAGTTGATGATGAATAATGCTTTTAATATATTGAATTAAAAACTGGGAAATGAATAAAACTTATTTGATGCGGAAAAATAATCAAAGCTAATGTTACTAATTATATCTTACTCATGATTTTAGTTTCAATAAAATACTACAAAGCTATATCCAACTTAGATTTTTAGTTTTACTACTAATTAAGTTTATTTTGTTTAACTCGTTAGTTGTTTGTTTGTAGCATAAAATATGCGATATAACCGATTTTTGTTGAGTAATTTATTCTTTGGAAGTTCCATATAGTTGCTTCTAAAGTGAGGGATAATCGCTATGCTTCAGGTCGAGATTGACTGGTTTCCCCCAGCCAACGTAAGCTAAGTTGTCCATTATTGTTGTCGTCTTCTTCTCGATAATAACAAACTATACAATAAATATATGTGCCTTCTTGAGGCCACTCAGCATAATCTAGGGGTAGTGGTTTACACTCCTCTTTGTAGTGAAAAATAGGCCCAATATGAATTAAACCTATATACCTATAGGAATCCTTTGGAAAATCATTGACTTCTATAAATATGCCAAAAGGTCTAATTTTTCCTACTTTTGCCGAAAACTTACGACCAATGGGAAATTGCTGCTTAAGCAGTAACCAGTGTTCTTTCCTAAGTAGCCGCCATTGTTCTTCAATCATTTTCATCAGGAGTCTCAGGCACGAAAATCAGCATTAAAAAAAGAGATTACACTTGTAATATTTTTGGCTTTGCACTAACTATAACTTACGATGTAGCGCTCTCAAACCTATTTATTTACTCAGTATAAACTACACAGTAGTATCAACTTAATTGACCTGAACGTAGGATACTTTCATCGCTACAATGTTACTATCAGTGGCGAAGTTTTTCAGTGAAAAAGGCAGGAGGCAGAGGGCATTATTCCTCCTGTCTCCTGCCTCTGTTATTTTTAATTTCCCAAAGGGGCTATTCCCCATTCCCCGTATGCAAAGTTTTCACCCATTTCAGCCGCTTTGGTCTGACCGACATCCGGGCAGTAGTACTGCTCATAACTACTAACCAGTGCAACATATATAAACTGCCGCGCAGGGTTTGCACTAGCAACAGAAAATATGTAGAAAGTGGGAATTTTTGATCTTGACGTATCCGCCTCAAACCTGTAAACATCCCTACCATCGACATAGAAATGGACAAGCCTGTGATCGGACTTAACATTGGTGGACGATGACGAGCGATCGCCATTAATAAATCTGGTACTGTTGCTGTGGGCAAGATATACATAATCAGCATAAAAATCAGCAAATCCCAGCTTTTGCGCGTTCCCATGCGGTTTTTGAGAATTAAATCCCAGTAATCCAGATAGCGTTGATAACCGCCTTCTGCCCAACGGTTGCGCTGATGCCAGAGTGAAACTGCGCTCGTCACTCCTTCTTCTTGCACGGCTGGATGGAAAACACACTCAATATCCCATTTCTCCAAATGTAAGCGGATTGTCAAATCTAAATCATCGGTAATAGTTTCTTCATTCCAGCCACCGCAGCTTTCTAAGGCGGAACGCCTGACAAATTGACCATTGCCCCGCAGTTCGCCAATGCCACCAAGGGCAGTTCGCTGTTGCTGAAACCAGGTATCAAGTGCCATTTCTGCCATTTGCCCCTTAGTCCAAAAGTTTTCTTTAGCGTTGGCGATCGCTTTTCGCACCTGCACCGCCCCCACCTTTTCTCTTTGAAATAAAGGTATTACCTGTAGTAACAAGTCTGGTGTCACTTGGGCATCAGCATCAAATACTGCTATAATGTCACCCTTTGTCAGTGGCAACACCTGATTTAACGCCCCCGATTTGCCACCACTAGCTTCTGCTGAACGCCTTAGTACTTTCAGTTGCTCGTGTTTCTGCTCTAGTTCTGCTAATAAATGTGGCGTACTATCACTGCTGTGATCATCAATTATCCATACTTCGTACTGCCCACCTGGATATTCCAGATTACAAAGATTTTTGACTAATTTAGCAATTACCGCTTCCTCATTTTTCGCAGCCACCAGTAAAGATACAGAGGGCAAATCTCCCTGTATTTCTTTTGGATAGCGACGGGGTTTAGTAAACACTACCACCAAGGCATGAAATCCTAGAATGGTGGTCATTCCTAGAATAAATATAGAAGCCCAAGAAACTAAATGTAGAGCGATCGTGCCACTCCAGACGATAGTCAAGACTAGAGCCGCCTTACGTCTACGAGCTTGAAACCGGGGTTTTAGAGACACAGGATCTGTCTCTAACACTGACTCCTCATCTACTGATAGGTCAGACAACAAGGAATTCAGAGGATCAAGCTCTTGATAAGAATCTTCTTCGGGCCAGGAATTCGCTGGCATAGGTTAGGTTGCTTGATTCAAAAACCAGTATTTGTCTACAGTTAGTAATTTTACGGTCAAATATCCCTAAGCTACTTTTCCCGATATTAATCGGAATGGGCAAACTGCAATACCCGCTATCCCTAAGCCAAAAGCCACTGGGACTACCTTTTTGTCACCGCCACTCTGCGTAATTACCTTGGATTAACCAGGGTTGCTACTCTTAGACAGAAGCTTGATTCCTTTGATAGCCACTTAGGCAGGAAGCTTGTAGAGTCGGACTTTCTCCAATGAGAACTCCGGTTTAGGCAAAGTAATAGCAAGGTAGCAGCAGCTAGTTGTTGGGAGAAATAGCAATAACGGCATCCACTACTTTACAGTGGGTATTTTTAGTGTTATCTTTCCCAGCTTCGATAAAAGTTAATGCAGCATCATTGTAACCGAAATTTTAATATTTCTTAGCAGTAACTTCATTTATGAGGCATTGGGCATGGATTATTCCCCTTGTCCCCCTTGTCCCCTTCATCCCCCTCACTCCCCACTCCCCACTCCCCCCTATGTGCTTTAGACACATCTTTTGGGAACACTACTAACAGCCACTAATATCCCCAGTTGCCAAATAACTTGAGGAACATTTAACAATGTCTATTGAGCAAATCCAGCCTGCCACTCAACAACAAGCCAGTGTTTACTTACCTTACGTTCAGGGCGCTAGGCGCAATTTCTTACCTTATGCCATCAGTCTTTATCAAAAAGGGGTCTTGGAGGGACATCGGAAGATAGAAGCTAGTGAACATGTCCCCTTTGTCGCCTCCTGGAATGTTGGTACCCTACCCTCAGACTTAACCCGTTGCCGAATCCAGTTTGATGGCAACGCTGAACTGAGTTACGAACTGATGATGGCTAGTTTCGAGTTTATTAATTTTTTAATTGAACTTATGGACAACTATAAACGTTATCGCGTAACCGATTTTTCACAACCGTTTTACCGCAAGCTACTGCGTATAGACGATTGATTAAACTCAGCCGGACTTTTACCAGTTCGGCTTGTTTTAAAGACAAGCCTATGTGGTTTAAGGGGATTCATCCTGAACTACTCCTTGAAATTCTGCTTCAGCCTAAGAGGTTGTTTGAAAAGTGATATGTTGTGATTTTAATCGAATTGTTACCCCCCTTAATCCCCCCTTGTAAAGGGGGGAAACAAGAAAAATTT
>NZ_JBALCE010000111.1:0-53030 GCF_036919815.1 Nostoc sp. | reverse complement strand
ATACCACGACCAGCACAACCTACACCGGGTTCTGGACCACCAGATTCTACGCAACGAACGTCCCGGAAGCCGGTCAGCATTACTTCATGGAGTTCTATATCTTCAACAGCGCCTCGTTCAGCAGCCAATTGGAGAACGCTTGTTTGAGCTTTGCTGTGCAGCATCAAACGGGTGGAGTCAGCTTTCGGGTCGCAACCAACGATAAGGATGCGTTGACCCATTTCTGCCATAGCTGCTAAGGTGTTTTGGGAGGTGGTAGATTTACCGATACCGCCCTTACCGTAGAAAGCTATCTGTCTAATCTTTTCTTCAGTCATGATTCGTGTTATCCTGCAATTGGTTGGTGGGTTTGTTGGCTCTCACACCTGTTGAGCTACAGCAGTGAGGGTATGTAGAACGGCGCCGGGGGCGATCGCTCTACAGCTAAAATGATCGAAAGCAAGTACATATATTTCCTGGCTAAATTTTTTTTCTTTTGTCCTTAGTCATTAATCATTTATCCTGACTAATGACTAAGAGATTACGCAATTTACAAATACGTCGTAATGTGTTTCAGCTTGAAAGACTAAATAGGACTTGATGTTGCTATTTGTCAACAATCAATGCTTAAGTCCGATTACTTGTTCAAAATAGCGCCCTTCATATTTGTGACGCGCTCTAGTGCAGCTTTGGTGTCTTCTGCTGACTCTCCACGCACAGCCATTGCTTCACCGAGATGCTTGGCGATCGCATCGAAGTGTGGTTGCTGTAGGTTCATTCCCGCGTGGGTTTTGTCCATTGGACGACCGGCGTATTGCTTTGGCCCCTCAAAAATTTGAGATAAGAAAGCAACTAGATGATTACGTTGCTTGTCCATATCTGTACCAGCAAAAATGGGATTGAGGAGGCTGTCTGTGGCAATGCGTTTGTGGAGTTCATCTACTATTTGTTCAATAGCTGGTTGTCCGCCCAGTTTGTCGTACAATGTACTCATATTCTGTTCCTTTGAAGCGAGTTAGATGATGAAAGAAAGCAAGTAGGCACTTAATCTATGAAGCCTATATGCTGTTAGCAGTAATAGTGGTAGGATTGATACCAATTCGTAATTCGTAATTTCGTAATTAAGAGAGTTAGATTTGAATCTGTCACTTTCTTTTGGCGAATTGGTATGAAGCATTGAGTGGAGACAATGATTCAGTTCAAATCCTACTTTCTGTTTCTGGCTGAATGCATATTAGGGCGTATTTGTAGAGTACGTTAAGTCCTACAGCAATTCCTAAACTGCTTCGACTACAAGGCTCTTGCTGACACGATCTTGTAATCTTGCTTCGATCGCAATTTTCAGAGTTGCTGTACTACTAGAACACGAACCGCAAGCACCTTGTAGCACAACTTTCACGCGATCGCCTTCGACATCATAGAGTTCTACGTCTCCCCCGTCAGCGATGAGTACGGGTCTGACTTCTTCATCCAGAACTTTTTGAATTAGAGCAATCTTTTGGACATTGGTTAGCGATCGTTCTTTAGACGTAACAATTTCTGTGGCAACTTTTACGCCGTAATCGTTGAGACCAGGTGAGGCGTATTCCTGTTGAACTGATTTTATTATATCATCGATGTTCGCCAAACAGGAACCGCATCCACCACCAGCTTTCACATAATTTGTTACCTCTTCGGCACCAGTGAGATTATTTTCTAGAACGACGCGGCGAATTTTGGCCTCGCTGATCCCAAAGCAACTGCAAATTAACGCGCCTTCATCATCATCATCATGGGTAGCTAGAGGTATGCCACGATAATTATAGATAGCGGCTTCTAGCGCTTCTTGTCCCATAACAGAGCAGTGCATCTTTGCTTCTGGTAAACCACCCAGGTAATCTGCAATGTCTCTGTTGGACACTTTCAGGGCTTCATCTAAGGTTAAACCTTTGATCATTTCGGTTAATGCACTAGAAGATGCGATCGCACTAGTACAGCCAAAGGTTTGAAAACGAGCATCTAGAATCTTATCAGATTCTACTTCCACTTTCAGGTGCAATCTCAGAGCATCACCGCAAGCAATGCTACCTATTTCTCCCATTGCAAGCTTAACCCCAGGTTCGCCAGATTCTTCAATGGCTCCCTGATTCAGGGGATTGTAAAACAGTTCTAATACTTTATCGGTGTAGTCCCACATAATGAATTTTAGATTTTAGATTTTGGATTTTAGATTGAGGTATGGGGCATTGGGGGGCATCGGGCATTGGTTTTATTCTCAATCCGCTATGCCCTATTCCCTATTCCCTAATTAACGATGAGCCAGTGCTTGCTCTTGTTCTTGCAGCCAACCCGCATTATCATTTTTGAAGGGTGAGAGGGCGCGTAAACGTTCTACAATAGTGGGCATTACCTCTATAACTTGATCGATTTCGGCTTCTGTAGTGTAGCGACAAAGGCTGAAGCGAATGGAACCATGCAAAGTTGTATAGGGTAAGCCCATCGCCCGGAGGACGTGAGAAGGTTCCAGTGAGCCGGAGGTGCAAGCAGAACCAGATGATGCACAGATACCGTATTTATTCAAGGATAGTAAGATGGCTTCACCTTCAATATACTTGAAGCCGATATTGGTGGTGTTGGGCAATCTCTGCGTAACGTCACCGTTAACTACACAATCGGGAATTTTAGCGAGTAAAGTTTGTTCCAGGCGATCGCGCAGCCTGATTTCTCTTTTGGTCGCTTCTTCTAAGTGTAACAGTTCCAGTTGGGCAGCTTTGCCCAAGGCAATAATTGCTGGAACATTCTCTGTTCCCGCCCGACGTCCGCGTTCTTGGTGTCCCCCAATGATGAAGGGACGGAACCGAACCCCGCGCCGGATATATAAAGCACCAATTCCTTTCGGCCCGTGCAGCTTGTGACCAGACAGGGTTAACATATCCACGGTGCTAGTCTTCATATTCAAGGGGATTTTTCCCACTACTTGCACCGCATCTACATGGAAGATAGCGCCATATTCTTTCACCCGTAACCCAATCTGCTCAATCGGGAAAACTGTCCCTGTTTCGTTATTAGCATACATAATTGTCACCAGGGCAGTGTTACCCGTCAAGGAAGCTTCTAGTTCATCTAGATCCAACTGCCCTTGATGATTTACTGATAGATAGGTAACAGTGTAACCTTGGGTTTCTAATTGTTTGCAGACATTGAGTACTGCTGGGTGTTCAACTTGGGTGGTGATGATGTGTCGCTTTTCTGGTTGCGACAACAGTGCGGCTCGAATCGCGGCGTTATCTCCCTCAGTTCCACAACTTGTGTAGACAATTTCTGACTCATCAGCTCCGAGGATGGCTGCAAGTTGTTCTCTTGCTGTTCTCAGTGCTTTACCGACTTGCCCACCAAAGGTATGCATACTGGAGGGATTGCCGTAATAGTCCGTCAGGTAAGGTAGCATTACCTCTATAACTTCTGGGTCTACCTTAGTGGTGGCATTATTATCGAGATAGATGCAGTTGTTTTGCATTGTTGTCTTCAATTAAGAATTACGAATTATTTAACGTAAGCTTCAGACCCCACCGATTGGGGTTGACGCTTTTGCAACTGTTCGGAGTATTTCTGGGAATAGCAGTTAAACCAACGCTCCCAGTAATCTTGTTTATTAGTTAATTTAGCAACTACGTGGTTGTAATTGGTAAACCAGCCTTCCCAATAATTGCTAGGCTGCTTAACGCAACCGTCGCAAGTGGGACAACCAGCTTTACACTGAGGCATAGTATGAATGCTACCAACGCAGTTTGTACAAAGTTCAGAGTCAATCCAGTGTTGTCCTTCAACTATCTTAATTGCACCAGTGGGACATATAGATAGACAGAGATTGCAGGAAATACACTGGCTAGTAATTTTGTAAGCCATGATTATTCTCCTTTTTTGGGAATTGGGCAAACAGGGCATTCGGCATTCGGCATTGAGGATTGGGTTGTAGGGCAGGGCATTAGGGATAATTCTTGTCCCATGCCCCATGCCCTGTTTGGCCGATGCCCTATTCCTTATTCCCTAATTCCTGAACGTATTGCTCGTAAAATTCCAAAGCAACCTTCTCAATCACGTCGTAAGCTTCAACACTCTGTATTCCAGCTTTTTGCAATTTTTCTTGAGGACTGTTACCAATTTTGGAGACTAAAACTGCTTTGCAATCTGCGATCGCTTTCATAATATGCTCAAAAGAAGCTTCCTCGCTGTATCCACCTTGGCAGTATTGGTCAATTTTGCGATGACCGACAAAACGAGCGTCGTTTCCATCCACTTCGTAAATTTGGAATTCTTTCGCATGACCGAAGTGCTGATTAACCACTCCACCGCCCTTGGTTGCTACTGCAACTAGGATTTTGGGACTGTTGGCAAATTTCTTGCCTTCTAGCGCCTTGTCTTTGGCAACTTTAAGTTCTTCTTTAAACTTCTCAATCCCTTGGTGAACTTCTTGACGTTTCTCCATGTCATATTCTGGAGTCATTTCCAAGAATTTCTCTTTGGAAAATTCTTGACTGCGGTCTTCTCCCAACAATCCGACGGCATCGGCACGGCACTGGCGACAGTGACGCATCATTTTCATGTTACCGGAGCAATTGTCTTGAACTTCTTTGAGTTCTTTGGGTGTGGGCCCGCGTTGACCAGTTAAACCAAAGTGTGTGCCATGTTCTGGTGCAGAAATCAATGGCATGATGTTGTGTAAGAATGCACCTTTCTCACGAATGACTCGATTCACTTCGACTAAGTGATGGTCATTAATTCCGGGAATCATCACGGAGTTAACTTTGCACAAGATATCAGCATCTTTCAGGGCTTGCAATCCTTCCATCTGTCTTTCGTGGAGAATTCTTGCGCCTTCAATGCCTCTGTAACGCTTGCGGTTGTAGTGAACCCAAGGATAAATCTTAGCACCGATCTCTGGATCTACCATGTTAATGGTGATCGTAACGTGATCTATATTTAATTGTTTAATGCGATCGATGTAGTCGGGCAGCATTAAACCATTGGTTGATAAACACAGCTTGATATCTGGTGCTTGTGCTGCAATCAACTCAAATGTGCGGAAGGTCTTTTCTGGGTTTGCCAATGGGTCGCCAGGGCCTGCAATTCCCACAACTGTCATTTGAGGAATCTTGCCGCCAATGACCAAAGCTTTGTGTGCAGCTTCTTCTGGTGTTAGCAACTCGCTAACTACTCCAGGACGGCTTTCGTTAGCACAGTCATATTTACGGTTGCAATAGTTGCATTGAATGTTGCAGGCGGGAGCAACTGCAACGTGCAACCGGGCATAGTGGTGATGGGCGTCTTCGCTGTAGCAGGGATGTTTAGCAATGCGTTCTTCGAGCTTTTGATCCCTTTCCACGGTAGCGCTGCTGGGGCTGTCGCAGCCGCAACCACCGGATTTTGCTTGGGTTGTTGTCGATTCCGTAGCAGGGGTGTTGAGGAGTCGTGTAGACGGTGATGTCATTGAGTTTTGCAAAAGGTCGGTGGACTTGGCTGCCACTGTGGGAGATGGTGTTGCTACTCTTATATGCCGAGGAATTGAAGTCGCGTCTTCCACACTGCCTGCAAACCCTTGGGTTTGGGTGACTTGTTATCAAGTAAGGCAGGCAATATATATTTGATGTTCGGCTGGTGTGTGTCAACGTTCGGTTCTTGGGTAGAATTTGTGCTTACAGCCGCGACTTCTATTCACTTTAGGCATGGTGCTATGTCATCCCTCCACTCACTCTCCGCTTTGTTTTGTGTCAGAGCGTTAAGTGATTGGCGATATAAGATTTATAGCAGTTATCTCCCAGCTAGATGTTGCGTCTCTCCAGCATAGAATTTATTGGATTTATTACATTTGTACTCAAGTAATAAAAACCCTAATTCTTCAAGCATTACAAGGATTAAAAATTTATTTTTAGGGTAGGGGTTCTAGTATTTTTTGGTTGGGGTTCTAGTGTTTATAGATAGGGGTTCAGGATTTATTTGTACTCAGTCATAACCCAACTCCAGCAAGGACTTTAACTAACTTAAAACTGGGTTTGGGTTATTTAAATGTGTACTCAGATTGCCCTCATTTTCCGTCAAAAGCAATAAATGCCAAGGGTTTGAGGGTGAAAAACTGGAGTAATCTATATTGTTTTACTCCAGAAAAAAGCGAAATTCAATTCTGTATCTAACATATCATTTTTTTTGGGGTAAAAATGCACTTTATATTTTTTTAATTTTTGCTTTGGGAATTATATTCAATTGTGGTTCTAAGTCTTATCTGGCAACCTATACAGGCTTATAAAAATAGATGTCTTGCTGCACATATTTTTCAAAAAGTTTAACTTTCCAGTTCTTTCTTTTCATTTCCACAATCAGGAGATGGCTAGAAAACTCTCGGATTTTGTGTTTGAGAGAAACAAGAAACTATAATCTAACATGATTCTGCGATCGCAATGAATTTTTTTAATTGCTCATTACAAACCTTAGCGAAAAACCTAACCCCCTAATTCCCTTCCCGACGCGGAAAGCTACGGTGTACACACAAGTCATCGAATTACCCAAAACAAAAGAAAAACCTCACCCTGTCCTGACTTTAATCCCTCTCCTTAGTAAGGAGAGGGACAGGTTTTACACAAGCAAAACCAGGGTGAGGTTTCTTTGGGCTATTCGATAAACCGTAAATTGCGTCAACAGAGACTTGTGTGTACACGGTAGCCTTTTAGGAGAGAGATTTAAAAGCTACAATCAAACCAAGCTAAAAAAATCTTAGTATATGGTAGCCATCCCGCAAGAATTGCCAAAAATGACCGTTGAGGAATATCTCGAATGGGAACCTCAGCAAGACTTTCGCTACGAATATGCCAATGGCGAAGTATTTGCCATGACAGGCGGTACAATTCCCCATAACGACATTGCACTTAACTTGTACACTGCCTTACGCCCCCATTTGCATTCCAGGGGTTGTCGAGTGAATGTGTTAGACGTGAAAATGCAACTCACTCCCCAGAGCCGCTACTATTATCCTGATGTTATTGTCAGTTGTGACCCTCAAGACCTAAATGCCCGCAAATTTATTCAACATCCCAAGCTAATTGTCGAAGTTCTTTCCCCAGGTACAAGCGCTAAAGATCGGGGTGAAAAATTTACTTATTATCTGACAATTCCCAGTTTGCAGGAGTATATCTTGATTGACTCAGAAAAAATCTCCGTCGAGCGTTACTGTCGGGGTGAGGGTAGGATGTGGCTTTACTATCTCTACACGGCTTACGATATCATCACTCTATCGAGCATTGAATTTGAATGTCCGATTGAACTGGTGTATGAAAGTGTTGTATTTACGACAGAAGAATAAACAGAATGTGTTTTCTCACAGAGCGTTGGCGATCGCCCGCCATACCTTTCTCCTGTCGGAGACGCTACGCGAACGGGAAGCAAGCTACGCGTAGCGTCTGGTAGAGAAGGCATCGCTATCAAGCAACTGCATAGCCAGTGTAGGGTCTTAACTCCGGTGGACGAAACCCAAGTACGATATGTTCTTTAGGAATTCCAGCCCGTTCTAAATCGGCGGCAATGCCTTCTTCAGTGCCATCCCGTTGAATCCAGATTTTGCCATCAATCAGGTCAATATGAACCAGACAGCCATGAATGCGGCGATCGCTATCCCAACCTAGATCCATCCACAAATAGCGATCGCGCCTTCGATCAAACACCACTTCCGATTGAATATCCGCATAGGAATAAATCAGTGAAGCATATTCACTAAGGATAGTTTCAATCACCTGGCGATAGTGGTCTAAGTGGGTGTGATCCATTGTTTGATGACCTCCTGTTTTGGATCAAAGGTAATCAGCTTTAAACGGCGATTTTTCAGCAACAGTTTGCCAATCGGTTCTTCAAACAAATCATCAAAAACTCTGTTAGGTACCGCAAGATACAACATTCGCTCTGGCTCCAGCTCAGTCAATATATCCTGATATAAAATATACTGACCTAATGCTTTTTCTAAATCATCAACATCTGATCTTCCCATAAAACTTTTAATCTCAACTGCGATCTTGTATTCTGCTTTTTGTGCCGCGAACAATTGTCTAGCACCTAAATCAACATACAAGTCTTTTTTACCAAACTTAAGAGTCAGTGGGTCATGAGTAATTGTCCATTTGTCTTTAATCAAAGCATTTTTGACATTGTTGTGATAGATGTCTCTAGCTGGCATACAGGTGCAGTTTTAGACTGATATTTTTATTTTAGTAAGTCCCATGCGTCACCGATAGCGAGTCTTCTCCCAACGCCAAGGAGCGTCTCCAAGAGTTGGGGAGACGCTCTTTGGCGTTGAACGAGCGTCACAGCCCGTCGTAGACATCGCTACACTGTAGTCATAAGCTGTCTGAGTTCATTCAGCAAAACAGGGTAGCAGGAGGAATGCGATGAAAGCAGTGGTTATCCGTCGGTATGGCGCGGCTGAGGTGTTGCAGTATGAAGACGTGGAACAGCCGAAAATTGAGCCAATGCAGTTACTTGTGAAAGTTCGTGCCAGTAGCGTTAATCCCATTGATTGGAAAATTCGCCAAGGCATGTTGAGTTTGATTACCGGCAGCAAATTCCCGAAGATTTTGGGGTTTGATGTGGCCGGAGAAGTCGTGGCGGTTGGCTCTGGTGTCACACGTTTTAAACCAGGAGATGCTATTTATGGCAGTACTAGCTTTCCTGGAGGAGGTTACGCGGAATTTGCAGCCGTTCCAGAAAATTTGGTGGCTCTCAAACCAACGAACCTTTCTGATGAAGAAGCTGCGGCTGTGCCTTTAGCAGCACTTACGGCTTTGCAAGCACTGCGAGATCAAGGGAATATTCAAACAGGACAAACTGTTTTGATTAATGGGGCTGCGGGCGGTGTGGGGATTTTTGCAGTGCAAATTGCTAAGGCTTTAGGGGCAGTGGTGACGGGAGTTAGCAGTACTAAAAACTTGGATTTGGTGAAATCTCTTTTAGCAGACCGCGTGATTGATTATACGCAGCAAGATTTCACCGAAGATACAGCGCAGTATGACATTATCTTTGATGCAGTGGGTAAGCGATCGCTCTCTCAAACCAAAAGAGTCCTCAAACCCAACGGAGTTTATATCACGACGTTACCTAGCCCGGAAGTCTTGTTAGAGAGCGTCTTAACAGCGTTCCTTCCCGGTCAAAAAGCGAAATTTATCCTGCAAAAACCCAACACTCAAGATTTAATTTATGTCAAAGAATTGATTGAAGCGGGTAAAATTCGTGTGGTGATTGATCGCACATATCCCTTACAAGAACTCGCGGCGGCTCATAGTTATAGCGAAACTGGGCGTGCAGTGGGGAAAATTGCGATCGCGCAGCCGGTCGTAGACATCGCGGTTTCCAATTGATTGCTAGTCCCAACAATCGCCTGGTAATGAATTTCCAGGCGGGATATAGGGTTAAGTGCGATCGTGTAAGATGTTTCTACAATAACTCTGAAAGTCGAAGACATTACTCAAGCTAGTGTATATACTCGTAATCAAACTCTCAACAGAAGCGAGTATTATGCTGGACTGGTTAGCTATTTGGGGTGTAACTCAGGCCGCCGGGTTTATTTTTAAACCCATTCTGGAAGACTTAGCCAAGGATGCTGCTAAAGATTGGGCTAAAGATTTATTAAAAGGCATCCCTGGCAAGATTGTCCAGAAACTTAAGCCAGAAGACATAGAAATTGCTGCTGGTAAAGCGTTAAAGGAATTCTTGCAACTCATGCAGCAGCAGTTAAAGGTTCGTTGCAAACTTGCTGAAAGTGAGATCAAAGAGTACACCCAAGACATCCAGAAATTTATCAGCGATAAGTTGGTTACAGAAATTCTTGGTAAGGCTTTTGATATTAATTGTGAATCTCTAGATGCTAAAACCCTAGAAGATAGTTGGAACAGGCTGCAATTAAAAGCTCTGCCATCTAAGTTTAACTGGCAATCAATTACAGAACAGTATTTTACACAAGTCCAAGAACTTCTTTTAGATTCAAAAGAATTACACCATATCCTAGAATTACAAAAGTTATCTGATATTGAAACAAATACAAAAGAAATTGCTGGTGTTATTGTAGATTTTAATTTAGTTAAATATCAAGAAGGAATCCGTGAACGCTATGGCAATCTGAAGTTAGATAGCTTAGATACTAGCGGCTATGCCTATAACGAACTTAAATTATGGCGGATTTTTATTGCTCAAAATGTCCGGGAAGATCATCAAGTTTTAGCACAAGTTCACGAACTGCCTAAAGAACATCTGAGACGGCTGCGAGGAAGTGGACAAGTAGAAGTAGAAGCAGAAGTTGAATTAGAAGAATTAAAACGCCACAAACGGGTTGATTTTGAACAGCCGATACTTTCAGTCTTAGATGTTGTCAATAAAAAGCAAGATTATAAATATCTTGTGATTTTGGGTGATCCTGGTTCTGGTAAGTCTACATTGTTGCAATTTCTGGCTTTGAATTGGGCTGAGTCACCACTTGATAATGTTATATCATTACCAATTCCGTTGCTAATTGAATTACGCACTTATATGCGGCGACGGGAAGATAAAGAGTGCAATAATTTTCTAGAATTCTTTCATAACTGTAGTGGTGCAATTCATCATCTAAATCAGCTTGAACTAGATAAAAAGTTAAAAGCTGGTAATGCCTTAGTGATGTTTGATGGTTTGGATGAGGTATTTGACCCTGGTAAGCGAGAGGATGTAATTACTGATATTCATCGCTTTACTAATGAATATCCTGATGTGCAGGTAATTGTCACTTCTCGGATTATTGGCTATAAACCGCAACGATTGCTTAATGCTGGGTTTCGCCACTTCACATTACAAGATTTAGACTCAGAACAAATTCAGGATTTTATCAACCGTTGGCATGAGTTAACTTTTACCGATGCAGTTGATAAAGCGAGAAATTGGAAAGAACATCTAGATACCCTTCCCACGCTTAAAAAACTTGCTTTTAATTCTGAGGATATAGTGCAATATGTTGCGGTGGTAACATTAGCACGGAATTTTAAAGATGATCCTAACACTCTGTCTTGGTTAAAGAATGACGCTATGAAGCATGAAGGTGAGATAAATATACAAGCAGCAGTAGAAGCAGTAGCGCGGTATTTTAAAGAAGATCCTGAAACGCTACTTTGGTTAATAACTACAGCTTCTAAGGATGAATATGATTATACACGATACCAAGCAGTGGAAGCATTAGCACGGCATTTTAAAAAAGACTCTGTTACTTTACCATTTCTCAAACAATGCGCTCAAAATGATGATTGCTGGACTGTACGATGTCAAGCTTTAGAAGAATTAGTAAAGGGATGGAAGGATCAATCTAGTATGTTTGAATTTTTCCATGATATTACGCTCAACGACCCCTTTCAACGTACTAAAGATGAATATATTGAAACAAACCCGCGTCAAACAGCACTAGAGATAATTATCAAGCAATATCCTCAGCATCACCAGACTTTACCACTGTTGCGCGATCGCGCCAAAAATGACCTAGATGAGCAAGTGCGGGAGTATGCTCAGAAGAAGTTGGCACAATTAAGCAATAATTGACGAGAATATTCCTGTAGAGACGGCGATTTATCGCGTCTAACGTGCCAGTCTTTCAGACGCGATAAATCGCGTCTCTACATGAGGGCTTTCTGCTTATGCCATGTAAATCAGTAAAATTAAATAAAAATAGGTAATCTCATGACTACATCTGTAAATACCACCAAAGTTTACGACGAAATTATAGAGTTTATTGCTACTGGAACCACTCCCCAAAGTGTTATAGATTTCAAACTCTCGGATGCAGCTAAAGACCGTTTAGAGGAACTGGTTTATCGAGCAAAAACTGAAGGTCTTAATGGAAGTGACCAGCGAGAGTTAGATCATTTCCTCACGCTAGAGCATATTATGACTTTGGCAAAAGCAAAAGCTTATCAGTACATTAACCCTAAGTAAGTATTCAAAATGTCTCGTCCATATATTAATGTAGAATTGCGACGTTTAGTTGCATCTCGCGCCGAGCATATTTGCGAGTACTGTCTCGTCTCCGAAGTAGATAGATCATCAGGTTGTCAAGTTGACCATATCATCAGCGTTAAACACGGTGGCGCTACAACAGCAGACAATCTCTGCTATGCCTGTATCTTCTGTAACCTGCAAAAAGGGACGGATTTGGGGTCAATTAATTGGCAAACTGGCGAACTTGTGCGGTTTTTTAACCCACGCAGAGACTTTTGGGGTGAGCATTTTCGGCTAGATGAGGCTGTAATTCAACATCTTACAGATATTGGAGAAGTGACAGCACGCATTCTAGATTTTAACGGTGATGAAAGCCTTCTAGAGCGACAAGCTTTAATCGCATCTGGTCAATATCCCTCAGCATCGGCGCTAAAACAGATAAATAAATAGGTTATGATGTGCGATCGCGCTGACAAATGGGAACTCTATACTTAGCAACGATTGCTACTTCACCGTTAGAACTACCAAGGTAAAGACATAATGGCCTATCAAAATATCGCCGCCGCCCTTTCGCCACAAGATATCCAAGAAATTAAAGCCGCGCTACAGACAGTCCAAAAAAAGCTGCCCTTTCTGATTACTCTCAGCACACAAGAACGGCGCAAGTTAGTAAAAATGGGCGATAAAAGCCTAGCTTTTGTAAACAATAGCGTCACTGCTGCTCAGTCTAACCGCGAAATTCTTCCAGCCACTTTTGACGTTGCAGAACTGGTTCGGGATTATCAGTTAGCCACTGCGCTCACTGAACTTTTAATCTCAATGCAGCAACTCACCGAACAGGTAGATGATACCCTAATGGCAGTCGGTAGTGAAGCTATGACTAGCAGTTTGACAGTTTATGATTACGTGAAGACTGCATCAAAAAAGACTCCAGGCTTAAAAACTGTCGCTGAACAGTTGGGCGAACGTTTTAAGGCTATTGGTAGAGGCAAATCTGCTAAAATTTCTGTCTCTTGATAATTTAATACTTGTCGACGAGTCTCATATCATTTTAAAAAATCTTTGCAATATACCGCTTCTCGTTGTATGCAATACACTTTGACCTCTCTCCAAATCTCTCTCCTAAAAGGAGAGAGGCTTTGAATCTTGCTCCCCTTCCCTTGTAGGGAAGGGGTTGGGGGTTAGGTCTTTATTGGAGTCAACTCAGAAGCGCTATAAATAAATTGGCTGTAGGGGCGTACAAATGTATACCCCTACTTTGTTTATCCACCTCAGAACTCCGTCAACGAGTCTTTGAACTGGATGAATCCACCTCAGAACTCCGTCAACGAGTCTTTGAACTGGATGAATCCACCTTAGAACTCCGTTAACGAGTCTTTGAACTGGATGAATCCACCTTAGAACTCCGTTAACGAGTCTTTGAACTGGATGAATCCACCTTAGAACTCCGTCAACGAGTCTTTGAACTGGATGAATCCACCTCAGAACTCCGTTAATGAGTCTTTGAACTGGATGAATCCACCTCAGAACTCCGTCAACGAGTCTTTGAACTGGATGAATCCACCTCAGAACTCCGTCAACGAGTCTTTAGACCTCTTGCAAAAGTCCCCTAACACCCCACCCTCAGCCCCTCCCCGCTTGCGGGGAGGGGAGACTTTGACGTAAGTCAAAGGCGGGGTGGGGTTCTTTCTTTGATTTATGCAAGAAGTCTTTTGAACTGGATGAATCAATCTCGAAAATTAAAATGCTCAGTTTTCGCGTAGAGGCGTTCGCGGAGCGTCTCGTAGAGAAGCGGCTTGCCGTTAGCCTCTCGTAGAGAAGGCATCGCAACTTCCACACATCTATATAATAAGATATTCACTATGAGCTATAACTATATTTGCAAACGTATGCATACATACAGACAACAAATCCTAAAAGAAAATAAAGAAAGCTGTTATTCCCCTAACCAAATAATAAGATAGTAATAGTAGTAGGATATACAAAAAATTGAGTTTTATTCTCATATAACTCATATTTGAGTGCATCTGAGTACAGCTTAATATATTGCAAAATATCTTGACTAAATGTTTGCAAAAGCTTACAGATAAAGTTTCTTGTAGCGAGTACAGAAATTCTTAAACCCTGACCCAAAAATACTAGTACCCCCATGATTAAATACTAGCACCCCTACCCCAAGACGAATTTTAAGTTTATCTTGAGTCGGGGTTTTGGCGTTTGAGTACAACCTTAATCAATCCAATAAATCCAATCAACATTGGGTTTCCTGTCTAGTTGGAAGTCGCCTGATATAAGCATAAAAATAGCATATAGCTCTTTCAACCAGATAGACATTACCGATGCAACAGTCTTTAGACAGTATGAGCGATGTCTGCGACGGGCTGCGCCTACGCCAGACTACCAAAACGCAGGATTCTGCACATACATCCATGCTGAAAAATCTACTCTCTGGCGTTTTTTTTGAGCCATTATTGAGTGATTTTCGGATTATTTTTGAGCGCGATCCAGCAGCACGTAATTGGCTAGAAGTGGTGTTTTGCTACCCAGGATTGCACGCACTATGTTTGCATCGTCTGGCTCACTGGTTACATTGTCGAGGTGTGGGTTTTATCCCTCGCTTAATTTCTCATTTGGGGCGATTTTTCACCGGAATTGAAATTCACCCAGGCGCAGAGATTGGTCAGGGCGTATTTATCGACCACGGAATGGGTGTTGTGATTGGCGAAACTGCGATCGTCGGTGATTACACATTAATTTATCAGGGTGTCACCCTTGGCGGAACTGGTAAAGAAAGCGGTAAGCGTCATCCGACAGTGGGCAAAAATGCAGTGATCGGGGCGGGTGCGAAAGTTTTAGGTAATTTAGAAATTGGCGATCGCGTCCGTATTGGTGCAGGTTCGGTTGTTTTGCAAAATGTACCTAGCGATCGCACAGTTGTCGGAGTTCCCGGCCGAATTATTTCTCGGAATGAAAGCGCCAGCCTTTCTCCTTTAAAACATGGAAAGCTACCCGATATGGAAGCAACCGTAATTCGTTCTTTGCTCTCGCGCATTGAACAACTTGAAAAACAACTGCAAACTTTAGAAGTCAAGAGTCATTTGCAAATGACAACTGACATAGACGCGCCAGCGGCTTCCCGCAGGGTAGGACAAAGGACAAATGACAAATAACACTTTAGGCGATCAAGTTTTGCAGATTCCTTTGAGCGATCGCTGGCGAATCTATCACCGTTTGCAAGAGTTAAAAATTAAGAGTTCTTGTCCCCCTGATGGTTCTTTACGAGTGCAAGTGAACAATTTGTTAGAAGTAATTCTAATTCGCAGTACACTTATGCAACTTCTTGCTTCTCGTCACGAATTATTAGAGTGGCTAGAGCGTTGCTGGCATTACAGTGATCGGTAGAGACGCGATTAATCGCGTCTGTTCAAGACAACATTAATCTTGAAGTCATGACGAAATCACTGCATTTCATCCGTTTTGTTCATAGATGCACAAATCTCGAATAGGTTTAGAAGTTGAAGCTACTGTCCCTTAGCAGATTTTGTTGCAGACTGAGAGAGATTAACCGAGTTTTAGATTTTGTTTAGTCTACTAAATCTGAAGTTTTCCTGACATATAGCAACAATTAAGAAGGCGAAATTACCAAATAAAATTGGAGTTTCTGATTTTTAATTATTTTCCAAATTAAGAAGTTTAAAGTTCAATTATGGCGACTCGTAACAGAAATATAAAACTCCTCAATTTTTTGCACAATGAACTTGAACTTTCAAATGCTGATATTGCTGTAGCTCTCCGACACCGAGAATTAGAAAATGGTCCACTACCGATGCTCCTCTGGCAATATGGTTTAGTTGATTTGGAGCAGCTAGGAAAGATTTTTGATTGGCTAGCAGAACAAAGTTAGCTAATTTTTACCCATTAGCTTTGAGTCCCATTACTGCCTAAATTACACCCCAATGCTCTAGAAAATCTGAGGTTTCTAAGATGATTACATCCTTAATTGCTGGATTCTGTGTATTACTTTGTTCAGGATTTGCTAATAGTTATATTAGTTCATTGCTACTCGAACAAATTTCAACTGACATCGGTAAAAGCGATTAAAAAAATATACATGGTTTTAGTTCCCTGCCATACAGATGTGATGCTAATAATCGGGCAATAATTAAGGATCATGTATCCTACATTATGAATTGTGATATTTTTAGCATTTACCATCACTAGGGATTGTAGAGAGAACGGATATTAAGAATACTTCCAGAAGAGGGATATTTGCAATGAATCAAATCATAATTAATGACACTACATTACGTGATGGCGAACAAGCAGCAGGTGTTGCTTTTACCCTAGAAGAAAAAGTAGCGATCGCTAAGTTTCTCGATGCCATTGGTATTCCCGAATTAGAAGTTGGTATACCGGCAATGGGTGACGAAGAAATACGTGCGATCGCCGCAATTTCTGACTTGGGTTTACAAGCAAAACTCCTGGGCTGGAACCGCGCCGTCATCTCAGATATTAAGGCTTCTATCGCTTGCGGTCTGAACCGGGTGCATATTGCGATTCCCGTCTCTGGTATCCAAATTGCCACTAAATTTCATGGTCAGTGGCGAGTAAGTTTACAAAAACTTAAAGACTCAATCAACTTTGCCCTCGATCAAGGTCTTTGGGTAGCAGTTGGCGGAGAAGATTCTTCTAGGGCGGATGAAAACTTCCTCTTAGATGTAGCGCTTTATGCCCAAGAATGGGGTGCATCCCGCTTCCGCTTCTGCGATACCGTAGGAGTTCTCGACCCCTTCACCACCTATACAAAAGTCCAAAGGCTGGTTTCAGCGTTGACGATTCCCCTAGAAATCCACACGCATAATGATTTTGGTATGGCAACTGCCAATGCCCTTGCGGGTATCAAAGCCGGAGCCTCATCAGTGAATACCACAGTCAACGGATTGGGTGAAAGGGCGGGAAATGCAGCTTTAGAAGAAGTTGTCATGGCGATCAAACGCATCTACGGCGTTGATTTGGGCATCAACACTCCCAGTTTGCTGGAACTGTCTCAACTAGTTGCAGCCGCATCAGGTGCTAGTGTACCACCCTGGAAAGCGATCGTGGGCGAAAATACCTTTGCTCACGAATCTGGCATCCATGCTCACGGAGTACTGCAAAACCCCATTACCTACGAACCATTTGCTCCTGAAGAGGTGGGTTGGGAACGGCGTTTAGTATTAGGTAAACATTCTGGACGGCATTTGGTTTCAAACTTGCTAGAGCAGCATGGAATTTTCTTGAACCCCCAAGAAACCCAGTCTGTTTTAGATGCAGTGCGCCATAAATCGGTACAGAAAAAACGCAGTTTGACGACAGAAGAACTATTAAATTTGGTCAGAGAACAGAGGTATTCTCATGCAACGTGATGAATTAGAACTAAACTTGCCACCTGCTTTTGAAATTGGTGAAAAAGTAAGAGTTCGTAAACTGCTCAAAAACGATGGTACTTTTCCTGGTAAGGAAGTCGGCCAAGTTTTAGTAAACAAGGGAGATATCGGCTACATATCGAGTATAGGCACATATTTGCAGAGTTCCTATATCTATGCTGTGCATTTCTTAGAAACAGGGTTCGTCGTCGGCTGTATGAAAAAAGAACTAGAATCTGTTGAGGAATCTCATGAAAGTAATGCTACGCATGAATGACGCCGGCACTTTAGTAGTTTACGTTGCTAAAAAAGACCTGGAAGAAGAAGTCGTCAAACAAACCGATGGAAATGATGGTAAGATTCTCACCCTAGCAAATGGTTGGGAATTGGAATTTAGTGAATTGCCAGATGCAGCCAATTTACCCAAAACTGTAGAAGCTAAACGCCTCGCTTAAAAGTGCTGTAGTAGTGATGAGTTAGGAGTGATGAGTTATGATATATGATTTTTAACTCCTAACTCCTAACCCTTCTCTACGAGACGCTGCACTTCTCTACGAGAGGCTACGCCAACGGCGCTGCTCAGTGACCACGCGAACGACAGGCTCAGGGCATCGCTTTTAACTCCTAACTTTTAATTCTCCCCTCCTAACTATTTATCAATCATGGGTGACAAGTATTTGACTTTATCAGAATTGAACCTTGAAGGACAGTTATTAGGTTTTGTTGGTGGTGAACCAGGAAAATATAAATACTTGCAATTGGCAGTTCCATCTGGAAATGTGGAAATTAAACTGCCTAAAGAATTGCGCCGTTCTCTAAGCTTATCCTTAGTTCCTGGTCAGCAAATTCGCGTTTGTGGTCATAGTAAGGTAGACTCGCGCACAAGTAAAATTAAAATAAAAGCCTATCGGGTGACACCAATTGATGCGTGTCCAAATCAAGATTTACCACCTCAAACCAAAGCGAGGATTATGGTATGTCAAAAGCCTGGTTGCCTCAAACGTGGTGGTAAAGGGTTATTATCAGAATTAGAAAAAACTTTGTGCGATCGCGGTTTGTCAGACAAAGTTACCATTGAACATACTAGTTGCCAAAAATGCTGTAGCAGCGCCCCCAACTGTGTTTTACAGATTGGTAAAAAGAAATACAAGAATATTCCTACCGATGCGATCGCATCTTTGCTAGAAAGTCACTTAACAGAATAATAACCTTCTCTAGCTATTCTTCAAATAATACACAATTTTGTAGGGGTAAAATTTTACCCCTATTTGTTGTAAATATTCTTTATATAGCACTCTTGTCAAACTGCGATCGGCTAAGTTATAACTGCTGCAACCCTAGTAATAACGAATACAAACAGAACTTATAAAAGTTTTGTGTAGTCTTGTTCAAGCAGGACTACAAACTTAGTTATTATGTATAACTTTTTTGGAATTACCTTAAATACTTAAAAATAAATGTCTTTGTTTACCAATTTACTCAATCTGCATTTAGGAAATAAACCGCGTGAAGATTTTTTTACTGAGATAATTGCTTATTTTTTGTCCCTGAATAATGATATTTTACTTGGTTGGCTAAAACATCACTCAATCATTAGTGATGATAATTATTCCAGCATCAAGATTTCAACTCAACAAGAACACAAAAAACTTGAAACCCATCCAGAGGATAGCAGACTTGATATTGCGGTTGAACTTTCAACTGGTTTAAATACAGATGTAATATTTCTTGAATCAAAAATTGGCGCTAAGGATGGAAATAATGCTTTAAGAAAATATGCTGATATTTTGAGTAATTTACCAAATGTCAGACATCGAATTTTAATTTACATCACCCGTGATTATGACCCAAAAGATGAACTCAAACAATATGATTATGATCCAAAACCAGCAATCAAAGAATATTGCCTTGAGTTATCACCCAAGGTAAATTTTTTCCAACTCAGGTGGTATCAGTTTTATAGCTTCTTAAAAGAACGCACATCTGATATCTTAGCTCAAGAAATATTAATTTTTATGAGGAATAACAGAATGTCTCAGAATAATCAGTTTTCATCAGTTGACTTATTGACAATGGTAAATTTTAACAAAACTCTCAATCTCATGGAATCAACTCTCAGTGAAGAAGTTAAAAAAGAATTCAAGCAAGCTTTTGAAGGTGTCAATAAATCTGAACTGGATAGCTTTTATCAGTGGAAATCTAAAAATAGATATATAATTGGCACTAGTTTATCTAGCAGAAAATGGGATTTATGGTGCGGTCTTGGATACTTCAATTTAAATGCAAGTAATTTAACTGATTATCCATATCTAGGTATATTTTTGCAGGTTTCTCCGAATTTTGGAGAACGTCCAAAAATTATTAAATCAATGCAGAAAGTAATTAACGATAAACCCAATATCTGGACTCCTGCTAATTTAACAATTTTGCCAGCATGGTCAGCTATATTTTATCAAAAAAGCCTACAAGAATTTATATCTGAAAAAGACCATTTATCTGCTATTAAATTATTTTTCAAAGACTCAATAAAAGAATTAAAAACGGTTCAAGAACAATATTCTGACTTTCCTTGGAAGGGTGTAACTATAGAAGAAGCTACAGAACCTGATAAAGAAGAAGAGCTAGATATCTTATCATCTTCTATCGGTGGAGTTTAATCAGTTATAGCTATATTAAGATAAAATTAAGTCTGCATTCTCGTAGTTGTTATGAGCCTTACCACCGCTAAACGCTTTACTATCGCTGAATATCACCGTCTAGCTGAACTTGGCTTCTTTGAGGAGAATGACCGAGTAGAGCTAATTAAGGGTGAAATAATCCAGATGGCAGCAAAAGGTACACCACATTCTGTTTGCAGCACCCGCTTATATCGGGAGTTGTTCAAGCTGGTTCTAGAAAAGGCGATTCTTCGAGGACAAGAACCAATTATTATACCTGATGACAGCGAACCCGAACCCGATCTAGTCATTGTCCGAAATCGTACTGATGACTATTTAGAAGCTCATCCTAGCCCATCTGATGTATTGCTGGTAATTGAAATTTCTAATTCCACTTTAAAATATGACCAAGATGTAAAATTATCTGTTTATGCAGAAGCTGGTATTTCCGACTATTGGATATTTAATTTAGTAGATAACTACCTAGAATCTTACAGCGAACCTTATAAAGATTTACAAGGTAAATTTGGTTATCGCCGCAAGTTAATTTTTCTGCAAAATGAATCACTTAGTCTGCCATATTTTCCTAATTTAGTTCTGGATTTATCTAAAGTATTTCCAGGTTAATGTATGAGAGGCAATGTCTAATGACAAACCACTGCCTATCTACGTTCCACACCTCTATGTTTTGAAGACTTCCCAAGGATTAATAATAGAAATACCACACCCTTCAAAGTCAGAAAAGTTGCGTGTTGCTATAGTTGCTGCATGAGTGTAACAAATAGCTGCAATCTGAGCATCGGCTTAGGAAATAGGAGTACCATTATGTCTTCTTTGAGACGCAATATTAGCAAAAGCGACAGCAGCAGCTTGATCAAAAGGGAGAACACGCCCAGCGAAATCTTCTGAGAACATCAGTTGTGCTGCTTGACTAAGTTCATCTCGTCGTTTTCCCGCAGGAACTAAGGCTATACCATACAGAATTTCTGCTTGAGTAATTGTTGTGGTAAACAGACTCATTAACGATTGTTGAGCAGCCCAATTACGAACTAGTTCAGAGTTTTTAGGTTTCATTAATTCTGACAACACATTTGTATCAAGAATAATAATTCTTCAAACGTTGATACGGTGCGAATAGGTTCTCTAGGAATTTCCGGTAATTCAAAGTCTCCCAAATTCACAAAACGCTTCTCAATCAGAGTAGCTAGGTTTAAGGGCTGTTCATGATTTTCTATTAAAGCCATACGAATAATTTCTCTAGCTTCTTCTTCGAGAGAACAACCATGTTTTTCCGCTCGTTTTTTTAAACGAGATTTGATGTCATCATCAAGATTAGATATACTAATATTATTCATAATCAATTGATAGCATTTTTATGTCAATCTTATTATAAGGAGTATACTTGCTAATCTGATGCAAAATTCCGAATATCTTGCAGAGTTGGTAAAAGACTTTTATCCATCAGGCTATGATAAAGCTTAACAAGCAATGCTGATTTCTGAGGATCTGTTTTTTTTAGCTCCTTTAAGAATGACGGATAAGAGATACTTGCAGGTAATCAGAAAACGATACATCCTCTAAACTTTATTGTATATATAGAAACATAAAATTTGAGGTATCTGAAGCAATTGTCCTCTCCGTCCTTCTTAAATCAATCTTTCCAAGGCGTGTTGCAAATCATTTGTCACATCAGCAACAGCTTGTCTAGCAGCCAAACGATTCCCTTGATACGCCGAGTAACGCTCAGAAATAGATATGGGTTCACCCACAGTAATTTTGACTTTTTGCTTACCCAATTGCGGACGCCGCACAGCTTTATCGCCTTTGATTTTAGTAATCATCTGCCATAAAATTAAAGTTGTCTCTGCAAACCTTTCTGCCGTTGGATTTTCACGAATATAATTACCAGAAACGGCTACAAAACTTTCTACTAAACGCATGTGCCACATCCGCGCATTCGCTTCTTCCGCAACGCGATCGCCTAAAGCTTTCTCTACAGCAGATACTCCTTTTACATCCTTAAAATCTTCTCTAAATATATAATTCCAACCTGCTTGTTCTACTCGCTGACACCGATCCCTTAAACTACCTTTTGCCTGCAAATCAAAATACTGTTCTGATATTTGTAGCGCCGCATTTAATAAAGCTTGTAAACGAACTGCTAACGCTTCGTTTCTATCTTCGATCTCTACTGTTTTGGCATCTGCCAGTTTTTGATGATAGAACCGCGTGTAAAATTTTTCCATCAACGAAAGTAAATGTTCTGCCAAAGTCAACAACCGGGGATAAAGCGACTCCACAGAAGCAAGTTCTGGTGGATTCACAGGTAAACCACTAGCCGCTTCCAATTCACTTAAAAGATTTGCGATCGCATCCCAAGGAGCATCAACGTAACTATATTTAATCCCGACTGGTACAATTAGAACCTGTTCGTCGCGTCCAGCTTTTTGCAAATCTTCAGCACACCAAAAGCCTAATTGGGCGATACCAGGTTCTAGAGGGCTAATATTCTCTGATAAACCATTGGTTGCACCTTCTGGCGCAGCCGCCATCGGGAATTTCCCATTGGCGAACAAGTCACGCGCCGAACGTAACCCCGTCCAGTCAGCCTTACCGCGCTGAATCGGAGTAGCACCTAAACGAGAAGCAATCCAACCTACATAAGAACCTGCCCAGAGAGGAATGCCGCGATCGTAGATAAAATGAGCGTGAATCGGAAGTTGTAGCATTCTACCTTGCGATCGCGCTACCTTCGGCACGAGCTGAGAAAACAAGTAGCTCAAACAAAATGGATCATCTGTTTTCGGATGGCGAAATGCCAACATAAAACGGATCTTACCATCCTGAAACTGGCGATAAAGATCCACCAGAACCTCTACGTTGTCTGCTTCAATTTGGGTAATGGCTGTTTGCCAGTTAATGTAAGTTGGTAATAAAAGCTGGACAACTTGTAAAAATAAGGGGTTAAACGCCGGAGGAATAAATTCTAAGGGTGCCTGTGCTTGATAAATTACATTTGCCAAAGTAGTTTCTCCTAAAGATGCTGCGATTTCTAATCGCCCGGTGGTTATTTCTTTTAAGATATCTTAACGGCTGTAAAATGCCCCGACATTACGAGTTACGTTAGCGTAGCGGTAGCGAGTCTATGAACGTTATTACGAATTATTTTAATGAAGCGCATCTACGCAGACTTATAGACTATTTTCTGGGGAGCATCTAAGTGTTGCAAATATACCAGATGAGAAACAAAATTTTTGCTCCCTCTCCTTAGTAAGGAGAGGGTTGGGGTGAGGTTTTACAAGGCTTTTTACGAAAGATGAGATACTCCCATTTACTGCTGCGATGGAAAGCGTTGGCAGATAGTGGAGGTTTAGCAACACTTGTAAATATCAATAACAGGATAGACTCAAGCTAAATCTTGGCAATACATCTTCACTCGATAATTGTGTGGGCAGATTTCGGGCTTCCACAGTGATAAAATTGTTCGTCACTTAGGTTAACGGTGTCTAGTTTTAATGTCAGAGGACTCATAACCTAGACCTAGATTAAATAGTTGCAAAAATTAGTTGCAAAAATTATATGATGCCATATCTTAACGGCTGTAAAATGCTGATCGCGCTTGCGCTTCGCACACCACGCAGGTTTAAAAACTAGGATACCTTCTTAGTCCGCCCAGGCGGACGAAAGTTTGTGTGTCCGCGATTTATAGTCGCCTAGTGGTTTATAAACAAATTAGTGATTCTGGAAAGGAAATAAACGATGCGACTTTCACAAATGTTATTCGTTACACTGCGGGATGATCCAGCTGATGCTGAGATTCCTAGCCATAAATTATTACTCCGTGCGGGTTACATTCGTCGCATCGGTAGCGGTATTTATGCTTATTTGCCTTTAATGTGGCGGGTGCTGCAAAAAGTTTCCCAGGTTGTGCGGGAAGAAATGAACGCTACAGGCGCACAAGAATGTCTCCTACCACAATTGCAACCGGCTGATTTATGGAAGGAATCGGGACGCTGGGACACTTACACCAAAGCTGAGGGGATTATGTTTTCCCTAATCGACCGCCGTGAGCAACAATTAGGATTAGGCCCAACTCATGAGGAAGTTATTACAGCGATCGCTCGTGATATGATTCGCTCTTATCGCCAATTACCACTACATCTCTACCAAATTCAAACCAAATTCCGCGATGAAATTCGTCCCCGTTTTGGTTTGATGCGCGGACGGGAATTTATCATGAAGGACGGCTACTCTTTCCATGCCGATGAAGCCAGTCTCAAAGAAACTTACCAGGATATGTATAAAGCCTACAGCAATATCCTGCGGCGTTCTGGTTTAGCTTTTCGGGCAGTGGAAGCTGATTCTGGTGCAATTGGTGGTTCTGGTTCCACAGAATTTATGATTTTGGCAGAAGCTGGTGAAGATGAAGTTCTCTACACTCAGGATGGGAAATACGCCGCTAACGTAGAAAAGGCTGTTTCTTTACCAATTGACGCTGAACCTTCACGGTTTACAAGCTATGAGAAACGCGATACACCTGGAACAGAAACCATTGAAAAAGTCTGTCAACTCCTCAACTGTTCTCCCACTCAATTAGTGAAAAATGTCCTTTATCAGACAGTTTATGATAATGGTATAACGGTATTGGTTCTGGTGAGCATCCGAGGCGATCAGGAAGTTAATGAAGTCAAGTTGCAAAATCAATTGACCAAACTAGCTTCTGAATATGGTGCTAAAACGATTATTAGTTTAAATGTACCAAATCTAGAAGCCCAGGAAGCATGGACAGCTAAATCTCTACCTTTAGGCTACATTGCGCCAGATATTGCCGATGAGTATATTAGCGCCAATAAACAGATTCATCCCAAGTTTTTGCGCTTGGTGGATCAAACAGCCGTTGATTTAAAAAACTTTGTTACAGGTGCAAATGAAGCTGGCTATCACGTAGTTGGGGCTAATTGGGTTGAGCAACTTAAGTTACCAAACCATGTAGTAGATATACGCAAGGCAAGACCAGGCGATCGCGCCATCCACAACCTAGAACAAACTCTTGCAAGCGCCCGTGGAATTGAAGCAGGTCACATCTTCCAATTAGGCACTAAATACTCCGATGCGATGGGAGCAACTTATACCAACGAACAGGGTGAAGAAAAGCCGCTATTTATGGGTTGTTTTGGTGTAGGTGTGTCACGATTAGCACAAGCTGCCGTAGAGCAATCTTACGATAAAGATGGGATTATTTGGCCAGTTGCGATCGCACCCTACCACGCGATCATCACAATTCCTAACATTAAGGATGCTCAACAAGTCGAAATCGCCCAAAAACTTTACACAGAACTGAATCAAGCTGGAATTGAAACCCTACTAGATGACCGCGACGAACGTGCGGGAGTGAAATTTAAAGACGCTGACTTAATTGGCATACCTTATAGAATTGTAACCGGACGTGCGATCGCTAATGGCAAAGTCGAAGTTGTAGAAAGAGCCACCCGTAAATCGCAAGAAATTGTCATTGATCAACTTACAACAACACTAAAACAGTGGATTACCGCAGCAATAGAGGGTAAAAATTAAACACAAAAAGATGCATAGGTTCGCCGAGGGACTTTTGTGAAAAATACTCCGCGTTCCTCTGCGTTCCTTTGCGTTATAAATTCACTCCTCAATCATCTCCACAAAGAAAGAGATTTACATAATTTGGCAGGTGACGGATTAGAAGTAAAAATTCTAAAATTGAATCAGCGACTTACAGAATAAAAATAATCGCATTTCCCGGTTGTGGGAAACTCTCCACTTGTAAGTATCGTCCTTAACCAGGCTGCTCCTCACACAACTAGCATATCAGCCCTCAGTCAGGAAGGTTTTGAACATGAAAGACCAACAAGGATCTAATCGTATTTCTTCAGGCGTAATTGCAGCCGTATCAGCTGCGGTTGTAGCGGTGGGTGGCGGTGTAGCTTGGTTTACTTCACACTCCACCAATACTCCCGCGCCGTCAAATCCCTCCGCGCGAATCGTTCAGCCAGCACAGCCATCAACTAAGCAGCCAGGTAATGAGCAAACCGCTAACGTTTATTGGCTAAGACCAAAGGACAAAAATGTTGCTTTGGTTCCCCAGCCTGTTAAAGTAGCTTCTGTACAGCCCAACCAAGCTTTAGAAGCAGCTTTCCAAAGTTTGTTAGCAGGACCACCGGCAGGAGGGACAGATTCGACAACTATCCCCAAAACAACCAAATTGTTGGGGCTGAAAGCCGAAAATGATGAGGTTCACGTTAATTTATCCGAAGATTTTACCAGTGGTGGTGGTAGCACGTCAATGATGGGTCGCGTGGGACAAGTTGTTTATACTGCGACAACTTTAAATCCCAAAGCCAAGGTATACATTGACGTGAACGGCAAACCGTTGGATGTTTTAGGCGGTGAGGGTGTAGAGTTACAACAACCGCTAACTCGTGAAAGCTTTCAGAAAAATTATCCGCTTTAAAAAAGGAGGAGAGACGCGATTAATCGCGTCTGTACAGGAGTGAGGAGTTTTAACTCATAACTCATTTAAGCTTACCGATTACTATTTAACACACGAAAATTACGGGCTTGCTCTTCTAACCTTGTGGCAAGGCGATCGCAAACCCGATTACACAAATCAAAAATCATTTCATCTTCCACCCGGTAATAGGCACAAGTTCCTTCACTGCGGCGGCCAAGGATACCTGCTTGCCACATTACCTTCAGGTGTTTTGACACATTTGCCTGAGAAGTCTGTGTTGCCTCTACCAACTCTTGCACGCATTTTTCTTCATCCCGTAATAAGTGTAGCAGTCGCAAGCGCATCGGCTCACTTAACAGGCTGAAGTATTCAGCTACTTGTTGCACCACTTCTGGTGGTAAAGGCAACGTTTGTTTCATCAGGATTAACCCGCAAGGACTGAAAGTTTTAACGATGACTCATTTCATATATACATTAATACTTAATCAGGGTTAATTCGCATCAAAGGTTGACCATATTCTACAGCGTCACCATTTTGGAGGAGAATTTCCATCACCTGTCCAGAGACTTCGGCTTCAATTTCATTCATCAGCTTCATCGCCTCAATGATACAGACTGTTTGACCCTTGCGGATGCGATCGCCTACTTCCACAAATGCCACTTCACCCGGCGCAGGAGCGCGATAAAATGTTCCCACCATTGGGGAAGGCACTTCTACTAATCTCTGGTCAATCGTTGAGGGAGGATTTACTGGCAACTGCAATTGTGTGCCAGTCCCAGTATTCTCAAACACGCGACCTGTGGACACCTCCGTTACCTGACTTGGGGTTCCCTGGTTTCCCAAAGATGAACCCGATGTCAAGCCGGAACCTACCACACCGCCCAAGGTCGTTTGACCTATCGGTAACACCTGATTGCTGATGCTCACAGCCTTACGGACTGTTAGTTCAAAGTCATTGCTTTTGAGCGTAACTTCTGCAATATCTGTTTGTGCGATAGTTGCCAGTAGTTGGCGGATTTCATTAAAGTCCAATGGCACAGTTTTTATTACCTCGACCTATCCGTAAATTAGTATCTTAAGTGTGGCAAGGATTTAATCCCTATGTAGGGATTTAAATCGGGGGGCAAACATCTCCGTAGAGATGAAAGTTATTCCCTGCTGATATATTTATCTTCCTGAGTATCAATTTTGATGCGTTCTCCTTGGGTGATAAACAAAGGAACCATCACAATTGCACCAGTTTCCAGAGTTGCTGGTTTTGATCCACCTGTGGCAGTGTCACCTTTTATACCTGGATCTGTTTGGACAACTTCCAGAATCACAGACTTAGGCAATTCTACTCCTAGCACCTGTTCGCCCCACCGGATTACTTCGGCTTCCATACCTTCCTTGAGGTATTTGACGCGATCGCCAATTTGTGCACGAGTCAATCTACCTTCTTCATAGGTTTCCATATCCATAAAGACGAACTCATCGCCCTCTTTATAGGTATGCTGCATGGTGCTTTTTTCTAGGGTGGCTTGCGGCAGCGATTCCCCTGCTCGGAACGTTTTTTCCATTACACTCCCACTTTGGACATTTCTGAGTTTGGTTCTGACAAAGGCGGAACCTTTGCCTGGCTTGACGTGCAGGAATTCAAGCACTCGCCATACAGACCCATCTAATACAATCGAAACACCGGGTCGAAAGTCGTTACTGGAGATCATGAAACTTTCAAATTTTGGAAGACAATCGGCATTTATTGTACCCTTCTAGGGTCGTCATTGGGCATTTGTCATTAGTAATTTGTCCTTCATCCCTCCGCCCCTCTGTTCCATTCAGCACCTAACATGGGAAGATTATTGATGGGTTACGTCCAGTCAACAATTTAATACTGCATTTGAGTTATCCCATGCTTAACTTATTAAAATCCTGGCTGAAGAACAGCCTAATGGCAATACTGCTGGTAACAATATTTTTAGGCATAACTACAGCTGGGTGGACTCCCTCCAGTAGCGCCGCACTACCAGCCGGCAATGCAATTACCGACGGCAAGGCTTTGTTGCGGTATGCACTCCCGATAGATAACAAACCTGTGCGGCAACTACAAGCCAGTTTAGAGGACATCTCTGCCCAACTGCGGGCTAATCGGCGGTGGGGTGCGATTTCCAAAGATATCAGTAAAGCATCCCGCATTCTTGATAAACCCTCCCAAATCTTAACAAGCGTTCCCGAAGAACGCCAACCCCAAGCCGAAGCTTGGATTACCGAGTTGAAATCTGGGGTGGGTAAACTGCAAGAATTAGCGAACAGCAAAGATAAAGAACAAATTCTCCAAGATAGAGCTAAACTGCTGAATCTCGTTACTCGGCTAGAAGAGTCAATGGTGAAACAATTCCCCTTTGAAGTGCCTGCCCAGTATAGTAACCTGCCGCAATTAAAAGGTCATGCCACTGTAGAATTGAAAACTAACAAAGGCGATTTGACCCTGGTAGTAGACGGTTACAGCGCCCCTGTTACTGCTGGGAATTTTGTAGATTTGGTACAAAGGGGTTTTTATAATGGCTTAGAGTTTACCCGTTCTGAAGAATCTTACTTTCTCCAAACTGGAGATCCGGCTGGAAAAGAGGTCGGTTTCATAGACCCAACAACGGGGAAATATCGCGCTATTCCCCTAGAAGTCTTAGTTCAGGGCGATAAAGCGCCTACCTATGGCATTACTTTAGAAGAAGCTGGTCGTTACCTTGATATGCCAGTTCTGCCTTTCTCTGCCTTTGGTGCAGTAGTGATGGCTCGTCCCGAAAGTGAAGTAAATGGTGGTTCATCACAATTTTTCTTCTTTTTGTTTGACTCCGAACTCACGCCCGCCGGCCGCAACCTATTGGATGGTCGTTATGCCGTTTTTGGCTATCTCACCGAGGGCAAAGAAGTTTTGGATAAGCTGAAGGCGGGTGACAAAATCGAATCAGCAAAAGTGGTTCAGGGGATAGAAAATCTGGTTGAACCGAAAGCTGCATAAGAAGACACAGGGGACAGGAGAAGAATAATTCTTGTACAGACGCGATTAATCGCGTCTCTCCTGATTCAGATTTCCGGCGGTGAACACTTGATCAACTGCGTTCACGAAGTGTGCCGCAGGTATCGCTAATTCGGGAAAAGTCCGCGATTCAACTTGCTGAATCCCTGTAAAAACTGTTTCTTCGTAAAATCCATCTTCCAGTACTAACACCGAAATTTTCGCTTCCAGTGGGTCTACAATCCAATATTCAGTAACCTCTAAGGCTGCATATTCCGATCGCTTATAACGATAATCCCGTTTCACCGATTCAGGACTAACCACCTCGACAATTAGTAACGGTGGTGATTCAAATACTGCTGAAGCATTCAACAATTCTCTGGCTTGCTCTATTGTCACTACACACAAATCAGTCAACCTAGATTTATTTCTACCCGTTCTCACCCCACTTACCCGAAAACACAGCCAAGTAGAATTACAACGTTTGATTTCTGCTTTCAAGGCAGTATCCAAAAAATCGACAATCAGGAAATGTTCAATAGTCGGTGGATTCATTAGCTCTAGCTTGCCATCCACCAGTTCATAATGAAAATCGTTGCCATCATCATAGGTTAAGTACTCCTCAAAGGTGATGCTGGTTACTGGTGTACTGACCATCCCAACTGTCTCCTAAACAATACCCATATCTTAAATCGTAAAGCGAGGGAAATGAGAGATAAAGAAGCAGGGTGAGAAATGCCCAATACTTCGGCTTCGCTCAGTACAAGTGCCCAATGCCCAATGCCCAATGAACAGTGAATTATCTTCTCAACAAGTAAAAGACATTGGTGAACAAGGTCTTTTAGAAAGATTACAGCGCTTCTGCCCTCCAGAAATTATTGGCGATGATGCCGCAGTAATTGAGACTGCACCAGAGCAATCTTTAGTAGTGACTACAGATGTGCTAGTTGATGGCGTACATTTTAGCAACCTCACCACTTCCCCAGAAGATGCTGGTTGGCGAGCTGCTGCTGCCAATTTATCAGATTTAGCGGCAATGGGTGCTTCGCCATTGGGAATCACCGTCGGGTTGGGACTTCCGGGTGAAGTTAGGGTGAGTTGGGTTGAGCGACTATACCAGGGAATGACAGAATGCCTGCAAAAATACAATACTTCAATTGTCGGGGGTGATGTCGTGCGATCGCCTGTTACCACTCTGGCAATTACTGCTTTTGGTCAAGTTCACCCTCATCAAATTATCCGCCGTTCTGCTGCTGTTGTCGGAGATGCGATCGTCGTTACAGGTGTTCATGGAGCCTCCCGTGCTGGCTTAGAACTGCTCTTGCATCCCGAAGTACGACAAGACCTCAACCACGAAGAAAAGACGGCTCTAATCCGCGCACACCAGCGCCCACAGCCCCGATTAGATGTCTTACCAATCCTCTGGAAAATCTTAGCATCCCCATACCCAATGCCCAATGCCCAATGCCCAATGCCCATTTCTGGTATGGATAGCAGCGATGGTTTGGCAGATGCGATTATCCAAATTTGCCGCGCCAGTGGCGTTGGCGCTGTTCTAGAACACAGACAAATTCCCTTACCAAAAACTTTTAACCATTGGCTGACAGAAGACCAAGCGCTAGAATATGCTCTATACGGTGGCGAAGACTTTGAATTAGTGCTGTGCTTGCCACAAGAGTTAGCATCAGCCTTAGTGCAACATCTTGGTGAAGGTGCTGCGATCGTGGGCAGGATTACAGCTGGATCAACAGTATTATTGCACGACGAACAAAAAAAACTTCCTGACCAAGTTCTGAGTCTTAGCCAGGGATTTCAACACTTCAAGAGTTAGAAGTTATGAGTTATAAGTTTTAATTCCTAACTCCTAACTCCTAACTTTTTAATTATTCCCACTTCTCGGCTACTAATTCAGCCAAATCCAAAACTCGTTGGCTATAACCCCACTCGTTGTCATACCACGCCATAACTTTCACTAAGTCATTACCTAAGACAAAAGTCAAGTTGGCATCGACAATCGAAGAAGCATCATGACCTTGATAATCAGACGATACCAATTCTAGTTCGCTATAATCCAAAATGCCTTTGAGTGGACCTTCAGCAGCATCTTTAAGAGCTTGGTTAACTTCTTCCGTAATAGTACGCTTCTCAACCTGAACTACGAAATCTACCATTGAAACGTTCGGGGTAGGTACACGCAAGGCAACGCCATTTAGCTTGCCTCTAAGCTCTGGGATAACCAGCGCTACTGCTTTTGCTGCACCCGTGGAGGTGGGTACAATATTTATTGCTGCTGCCCTCGCCCGTCGCAAATCTCGGTGAGAAGCGTCTAGCAAGCGCTGATCGCCTGTATAACTATGGGTGGTGGTCATCGTGCCTTTGATGATCCCGAACTTATCATTCAACACCTTGGCGATCGGTGCCAAGCAGTTGGTTGTACAGCTAGCGTTACTGATAATGTGGTGTATGTTGTGGTCATAGTCGTGATGATTCACACCAATTACAAAAGTACCATCCTCGTTTTTACCAGGAGCGGTAATCAGAACTTTCTTGGCTCCAGCTTTCACATGCTTGAGCGCTCCTTCTTTGCTAGTAAACACCCCGGTTGCTTCGATAATTAGGTCAATTCCCCAATCTTTCCAGGGTAACTTTTCTGGGTTGCGATCAGATACGCACTTAATGGTCTTACCGTTAACGATGATCGAGTTATCATCGGCACTAATCTCAGCACCCTTAATCTTCCCTAGCATTGAGTCATACTTCAGCAGGTGAGCATTAGTTCTAGGGTCTGATGTGTCATTAATAGCGACAAGATCGATTTTACTATTTTCTCTACCCACCCAGCAACGCGTAAAGTTACGTCCAATCCGCCCGAAACCGTTGATTGCAACTCTAATCACAGTGTCTTGCCCTCTGTATTTATGCTTATATGTTGATATCGTTGACCCCAATCATATCGCAAAGGGGGGAAGGACTCTTAACCATAAAGTGTTAGATCAATAAAAAAACACATAATTTATTCAGATTTGTGGGAATAGAGGTTGTTGTTAGTGATATATGATCTAACCGATTCCGGGACTAAATAACGAATTGACTGGCATTCGTGGCAAAATTTGCGAATTAGACTTGACGAAACTCCTACTAAAGGTATATCCAAGAGTTGCCAGTGAATGGTATATGACTGCTCCCTGATTTGTTCCTCCACTTGCTTGCAGATTAATTTGCTTTGAGTTATAGTCTCACCACCTAGCAGTCGGGGTGCGATTAACCAATCACACATTTGTGCTAGTTCGTGTCCACGATACCAACGGGGTAAGGTTTGGAAAGCATCCAAACCCACAATCCAGTACCAGTGAGTATTTGGGTAACAAGCAGATAAGTCGATCACGGTGTTAATGGCATAGGAAGTCTCAGAGCGATTTGCCTCCAGTAGTGAGACAGTAAACGCTGGGTTATCTTTTATGGCTAATTGCAGCATTTGGACACGATGCTCAAACAAAGCTGCTTCTTTGTGAGGAGGATTTAGGGATGGCACCCAAATTACCTTTTCAAGGGATACTTGATGCAAAGCTGTCTCGCCTACGAGCAGGTGTCCCCAATGAATTGGATTAAATGTGCCACCAAAAATTGCCAGTTGTTGCATCCAGTTATGCCTGGGTTTTATGCAATTGAAAAATAGTTTCATTACCAATGTACTATTGTACTCAATTGACGCCTAGACTTGATGCAATTTCAAATCAGTTTCACTAAACAATGTATTATGTAGCCAATTCCAGTAAGGTAGCCAAAAATATGTATTTGACATTACAAGAATTTCTTTCCCGATGCGGCCAAAATTTTCCGAATAATTTTAACAACAGTTCAAAAATAGCAAAAACCTCCAACCAAGGTAAAATCATTCTGAACAAGGAAAACCATAGCGGAAACATCATTCGGGCATCAAACATGAACATGATATAGGAGCAGTTACGGTAGAAAATCAAATTCCTGTTATGATACGCGTGTCATTTGTGATTATGGTGTGGTTTGGTGTAAGAGGAGCAATAAATGACTAATTCTGTAGATTTTAGTGGTAGACCATTTCATTTCATTGGTATCGGTGGCATAGGTATGTCTGCTCTGGCATACGTTCTCGCCAAGCGTCAATTTCCAGTATCAGGTTCGGATCTTCGTGCAAACCACATTACGCACAAGTTGGAATCTATCGGTGCTCATATTTTTGATAGACAAGAGGCAAGCAATCTCGAATTCTTTCGCCCTCAGGTATTGGCGAATGCAGTAGTATTAAATTCACAAGAACAATTATCTACTACTACTAAGTCAAAACTGCCTCAAGTCATTTGTTCAACAGCAATTAACACGAATAATTTAGAATACAAAGCAGCGCTGGAATTAGGTTGTCCAATTTTACATCGTTCAGATGTACTGGCAGCTTTAATTGCCGATTACTATAGTATTGCAGTGGCAGGAACACACGGCAAAACTACAACCAGTAGCATGATTGGCTATATGCTTCTGCAAGCTGGTTTAGACCCAACGATTTTAGTCGGTGGCGAAGTTAATGCTTGGTCTGGTAATGCTCGATTGGGACAAAGCCAATATTTGGTAGCCGAAGCAGATGAATCTGATGGTTCCTTGATAAAACACGCTCCAGAGATTGGCATCATCACCAATATTGAACTCGATCATCCTGACCATTACGATACATTAGAAGAAGTCATTGACATCTTCCAGACATTTGCTAAGGGTTGTAAAACGTTGATAGGTAGCATTGATTGTGTTACAGTCCGCGATCGCTTGCAACCGACAATTAGCTACAGCTTATACTCAGATACAGACGCTGATTACACCGTCACTAATATTGATTATCGTGCTAATGGCACCACGGCTCTAGTTTGGGAAAGAGGCAAAGCTTTGGGTGTATTGAAGTTGCGGCTGCTCAGTCGGCACAATCTCAGTAATGCCCTAGCAGCAGTGGCTGTTGGTCGCGTCTTGGGCTTAGAATTTGGAGAAATTGCCAAAGGTATCGCCACCTTTGAAGGAGCAAGACGCCGCTTTGAGTTCCGGGGTGAAGTCGATGGCATTACCTTCATAGATGATTATGCTCATCATCCCAGCGAGATTCGCGTTACTCTTGCCGCAGCACGTTTACAGGCAAGACCAGGGCAAAGAGTGGTTGCCATCTTCCAGCCCCATCGCTATAGCCGTACACTCACCTTTTTAGAAGAATTTGCCGAGTCGTTTACCCATGCTGATTTGGTTGTGCTGACAGATATTTACAGTGCAGGTGAACCAAATTTAGGGCAAATTAGTGGTGAACATCTAGCGGGGGAAATTGCTAAACAGCATTCGCAGGTAGTTTATCGACCAACTTTACCCTCAGTGTGTGAGTTTTTGGTGCAAACACTACGCCCAGGAGATTTGGCGCTGTTTCTGGGGGCTGGGAACTTGAATCAGGTGATTCCTGAAGTAATGGCGACACTTTCCGAACCTGTTAAAGCCACATCCTAAGTGGAGACTTTGCAAAGTTTTATTTCTGAGCAAAGCGCCCGGTTAACTCTATTACCGTATTTTTGCGGTAAATAAATGTAAAAATTTTACCAATATAAAGTAAAAATGACAATTTCCCAGGCAGCTGCAAACGTCTGCACGGTTTCTGCTTTGAATACAAAGAAACACCAAACAACTAATTCGGTGGAGAGTGAAGTAATTTACTTACCCAATACTGATTGTGCGATCAAGTCTCAGGCTTCCTTGTCAGCGTTTACTTCCTATAGAGTTGGGGGAGCCGCTGATTGGTACGTTGCCCCCCGAAACTTAGAAGCACTGCAAGCAAGTCTTAAATACGCAAAAGAACGTGATTTAAAGGTGACAACACTGGGAGCAGGTTCTAACTTACTGGTGAGCGATCGCGGTATAACAGGGTTAGTCATTGCTACTCGTCATCTCCGCTTCAGCCACTTTGATCCAGATACAGGTCAATTAACCGTTGCTGCTGGAGAATCAATTCCCAGTTTGGCATGGGCAGCAGCAGAATTAGGCTGGCAAGGATTGGAGTGGGCTGTTGGCATCCCCGGAACAGCCGGAGGTGCCGTGGTGATGAATGCCGGGGCACATAATAGCTGTATCGCAGATATGTTAGTTAGCGCCCAGGTACTTTTACCCGATGGTACGCTGGAAACTCTTACCCCCGATCAGTTAGGTTATAGCTACCGGACTTCATTATTGCAAAGTGGGGAGTCTCCTTCTCCTGGCGGCGAGAGGCGTTGCCAACGTATAGTCACCCAAGCCACCTTACAACTCGCGCCAGGTGCTGACCCCGCAAAAGTTGTGGCAATCACCAAACAACACAAAAAGCATCGATTGAGTACCCAACCATACAACTTCCCCAGTTGTGGCAGTGTGTTCCGCAATCCTAAACCTTACAGTGCTGGCTGGTTAATTGAACAAACTGGTCTGAAAGGCTATCAAATTGGTGGAGCGCAAGTAGCACTACTCCATGCTAATTTCATCGTTAACCGTGGTGGAGCAAAAGCTAGTGACATCTTCTGTCTAATTCGCCACATCCAACATCAGGTACAAGAACATTGGTCTATTAATTTAGAGCCAGAAGTCAAAATGCTCGGAGAGTTTCAAGCTGCTTGTGGATAAAGAATGGGGACTGGGGGAGGCACGGGGAGAAATAACCGATGCCCAATTCCCAATTCCCACTCCCCACTCCCATTCGGCTACGCTCACGGCAAGCCCACTCCCGACTCCCCATTTTATGACGCATTAATTATTGGTAAAAAAAGAGGCAAATTACTTACCGCATCTATAATTGAATTTGATTTGTTATTCAACGCACACGCGTACAAATAATTATGACAGGAAAAGGACAGGGATTCGGCTTTGGCTTAGGAAAAATGAAGGAACTGGCCGAAGCTTTTAAGAAAGCGCAGCAAGTTCAAGAAGGCGCAAAGCGACTCCAAGAAGAATTGGAGCAAATGGAGATTCTAGGAGAATCTGGCGGTGGTCTGGTAAAGGTGATTGTCAGTGGGAACCAAGAACCCAAGCGAGTGGAAATTTCTCCAGATGCTTTAGGCGAAGGTGCAGAAGTACTTTCCGATCTGGTGACAGTGGCAATGAAAGAAGCCTACAACAAGTCCACTGCAACAATGCGGGAACGTATGGAAGAATTAACCAGTGGACTGGAACTTCCTGGATTTTAGTCAAGAGTCATTGGTCATTAGTCATTGGTCAAATGACTAATGACTATTGACAAAGAACAAAAAATATCTATGCCTTACAAGTTGCTATTTGTCTGCTTAGGTAACATCTGCCGATCGCCATCGGCAGAAAACATTATGAATCATCTAATTGAGCAGGCTGGCTTGAGCGCTAGCATCCTCTGTGACTCTGCTGGTACATCTAGTTATCACATTGGTAGCCCACCTGACAGACGCATGAGTGCTGCGGCTGCTACAAAGTTGGGAATTAAACTGCGTGGCCGAGGACGCCAATTTCAAAAATCAGACTTTCAAGACTTTGATTTGATTTTGGCAATGGATGAAGAAAATTATCAGAATATCCTCACTCTGGATCAAACTAAGCAATATCAGCATAAAGTGCATTTGATATGCGAGTTTTGCTCTCGACACACCCTAAAGGAAGTTCCAGACCCCTATTACGGTGGTGAAGAGGGATTTAATCAGGTTATTGATTTACTGATCGATGCTTGTGAAGGTCTGCTGACAAAAGTTATGAGTTATGAGTTATGAGTTAAAACTCCTGTACAGACCCGATTAATCGCGTCTCTCTTTTATTCCACCAAACCATGCTTAATCGCAAAACGTACTAATTCCGCTCGGTTGCTGGTTGAGGTTTTTCTCAATAAACTGCTAACGTACTTTTCCACGGTTCTAGGACTCAGATGTAGCTGATGACCCATTTCGGCATTAGAAAGACCATGAGTCAATAACTCTAAGACTTCCTGTTCTCTACGAGTTAGGGGTGAGTGCAGATGGGATTTCTGAATTTGAGTGGAGAGAGAATTATGGGTGTTCGCTGCTTTTGTCGAGGCGGAAATATCCAAATTCTCTTTATGAGAAAACTGGTACGCTGATTGAATGATTTGCGATCGCTCCAAAAGATTGCGGATTGCTGCTGCTAACTCTTCCAGTTCAAAAGGCTTGGGTAAGTATAAATCGCACCCTGACTGGTAGCCCAGAATTCTTTCCTGGGTCTTAGTGCGTACCGTTAATAAAATTACAGGCAATAAACGAAACACTGCTTGTTGACGCACCCGGCGCACCAGTTCATAGCCATTCATCTGTGGCATGACGATATCCGTGACAATCAAATCAGGATGATACTCATCCACCATAACCAAAGCCTCTTGACCGTCATTAGCCGTGATCACGGAGTAGCCAGCCAGTTCCAGATAGTCGCTAACAGACAGACGAGTGCCCAAATCATCATCCACTACAAGGATCGTTAAGGGCATGGACAATACACCCCTAGCATTTTTTGACTCAGAAATTTGCTTTTACGTACTCCATTAGTGAACACAGACAGGTAAGAATAGTGTTCTTATGTTTCATACTATGACAATATGACCAGCTAATAACTGCATCAAGTTTTATTTATAAAGAAAATCTTAAATCTTTAGGATATGTTTATGAAGTGTAGCTCACCTTTGAGTCCCTCTGCTGGGGAGGGATAGAGAGCTTTGTAATTTGTAACAACTCCTCAATAAAGCACAGTAAATGCTCCCCATAGTGTAAATTAATATTAAATTAATTAATAATTTCCCAAAAGCTAGGTAAGTGGGCGTAAATAATCAAAGGTTTGTAGTCAGGGCTTCAGCCCGGAAAATCTGGCTGAATTCCTTACTAAGAGCCAATTTTAATTAATTTTAGATTGCGTAATATAGTTTAATTTATTCTTGCCTACTTACTGAAGTAAGTATAAATATCTTTTGTTTTTTTGTCCTTAGTGATTAATCCTTAGCCAATCACTAAGGATTATTGGTGTCAGGTAACTTCAAGTTCTCAGAAAACTTTTAATTGCCAACTTATAAAAGTTAAATTAGTGATATACACTTGAGCATTTATAGCGGTTTTAAAATACACCCTATAAATCACAAAGCAATCCCAATAATTTTTTAGGTACATTTAAAGCACACAAAATTATCAATGAGCGACAAGAACGAAGGTTACAAAGTTATTAGTGACAACCGTCAAGCCCGTTATTTGTATGAAATTCTGGAAACTTACGAAGCTGGAATTGAATTGACCGGAACCGAGGTGAAGTCAATTCGTGCCGGTAAAGTTAATCTCAAAGATGGCTATGCATTGCTTCGGAATGGCGAAGCATGGTTGATCAATGTGCATATCTCGCCTTATACCGCTAGTGGACAATATTTCAATCATGAACCACGGCGTACACGCAAGCTGCTGTTGCATCGCAAAGAACTCCGTAAGCTAATTGGCACAGTAGAACAGCAGGGTTTAACTTTAATCCCTTTGAAAATGTATCTCAAACGAGGTTGGGTAAAAGTGAGTATAGCCCTTGGCAAAGGTAAAAAGCTCCACGATAAGCGAGAAGACCTGAAACGACGCGACGATCAGCGTGATATTCAACGGGCAATGAAAAACTATTGAGGGTCAGTGTAGCGAAACTATCACACCAGAGTCAGAAACGGCTTGTGGTGAAAAGCATCTTGTCTATCTATAGCGTGAGTTATGAAAATGCCTAATTTATAGCCGCAGATTGATTTTCCTAAGGATGGGACTCTATATAATTGTGAGTAACTTTGGATGGCATTGAGTAATTGTCACAACTTATGAAAAGTAACTTCATTACAGCTGTTGGCGCTGGCGTTCTCAGCTTGAGTATGGGAATTTTACCCTTAACTCTATCCGCACAAGCTCAGACCACTACCACTCCTAACCCCGGAGTCACTACTGCTCCAACAACGACCACTTATGAGGAGCATAATGATTTTGATTGGGGTTGGTTAGGATTAATTGGTCTATTAGGTCTAGCTGGTTTGACTGGGAAAAAGCGTGATGCCGAACCCACTGCTTATCGAGACCCTAATGCCCCAGGTGGCACCACCTACAAGGACTAGACAATTAAAAATTCACTCATTCAAAATTCGCTCAGTTGTCAGTTGTTCAGTAGAAAAACAACTGACAACTTACTGATGTTACTTTATTGTTGGTTCTAAATTAGATGAATTTGTCTGGTTTTGAGCTAAAGGTGTCCAATAACTGGCAATTAAGGCAACTATGAGCCACCACAGGGTATTTACTTCAGGACGATACCAGACAGTATCTACGGTGCCGTGAGCTAGCATACCCAACAAAATAGCGATCGCTCCAATTAACCAAAATCCCTCTACACTTTTCAATTGTCGCATTCGTTGCACTTGCAAAAATGCCGTATTAAATGTGACGATTATTAGCCAGACAAAGCAGGCTAAACCAACAAAGCCGGTTTCTACAGTCACCTCAAACAAAATCGAATAAGCACTCAAAGCAGTGTAACGAGGATGTTGGTAGAGGGGATAAACTTTATTAAAAGAGGCGTGACCAGGACCAATGCCGAAAATGGGGCGATCGCGAATCATTTCAAAGACAGCATCCCACACATTTCGGCGAAAATTATTACTGCTATCTTTGCGATCAGCAAAAATACTGAACACCCGCAGGCGCACTGGCTCTACAAATATCACTGCTACCACCAATACCCCGATCAAACCTCCCAAGACAATCGGTAGCGACCAAGTACGCCAGAAACGAGGCATTTCCCCGCTTTTCCAATAAACTAGCAATGCCATCACAGCCAAAAATGCCACCACTAGTCCAATCCAACCGCCACGACTAAAAGTCAAAATCAGGCAGGAGGTATTGACAATTAACATTGTTAATGCTAAGACTTTTTTAGGCCAGCTTTGCCATACAAAAATTGCCACTAGACTAAAAATTACTGCTGGTAAGAGGTATCCAGCCAATAAGTTGGGATTGCCTAAATAACTATAGACTCTTGTAGTCTTAGACAAAGGAGATTCTGGGTCAACCCAAGTTGCCAGTGCTGTGGCTCCAAAAAACCATTGGCGCAACCCATATAGACTGACAATTAACGATACGTGCAGGTAAAGGATGATAATCCAAGAGCGGAGGCGAGGCGACCTTAATACCCTGGCACAAAGGGCAAATAGTAGCAAATACAAAGTCAACGTTCCCAAGTCGTTAAGCGCCGCCTTTTTCACAGGTGATAATGCTGTTGCGACTGCGGCAACTCCCCAGTAGAGGAATACCAGCACGTGAATGGGCGTGAATGAGGAGACATTTGCTGGTGTGACTTCATCAGATAAAGTCAATAACAGCCAAAATCCCACACAAGCCACCAGCAACAAGCCCACCAATGAACTCGCAGCAAAAGGTGCAACGGCATATATTAAGCTGAGTAAAGCAGCTGCTGCCGCATCTCCCCATTGGAGTAAGACACTGGTTTGCCGCCAAGAACTTAATAGTCCGACTAGAGAACGATGTACGTAACTGCTAGCAAGATATTCTTTGAGCGGTAAAGATGATAAAGTAAATCGTTGCCAGACTAAATTCATAAAAAACATTGCGATCAATTAGCCTGCCGATGCAGAACTTGGAATTGATCATAATGCCTATGGCAAGAAAAAGGTAATAACGGAGATTGTTTTCTTAGTGATGGCATTCTGATTGCTAGCCATCAGCTACTACCTTTAATCCAAAACCACTCAGCTAATACTAAGTCAAAACAGCCCCGTTAGATACTTATACCATTTTAGATTTTAGACTTCGGCGTGAGCGCTCAGTCGAACGCTTTTAGATTTTGGATTGTGAAACATCCATTGGATAAGCGTTTCAGGTTTCCATCTGTCGCAATCATTTTTCAAATTGGTATTAGTATACGTCACCGTCAAAGGGGTTCGGAAATATTCAGACTTGATGTTGGATTTCAGTTCCTTCTACCCAACCTACGAATGATTAAATTCCATACCCTTTTTGTGGTGTTCTGTGCTTAGTACACAACAAATAGATAGAAAATACGTCTTTCCTAATCCCCATATAATCAGACATCGCTAATTCCTTTTGAGGGAGTCGGCAGTTGCAATGGCAAAGAAAGCACATAACGATATCCTGATTCTGGTGAACCTTGAATCAAAATTTGTCCACCGTGCAACTCTGCCAGCTGACAACTTAGCAATATCCCCAAGCTTTCACGAGAAAGACTTCCATGTGATTTAGCTAAATTTATACCTGAACTAGTAGCAAAGAATTTTGAGTGGGAATCACTCAATTTTTTGGAATTGTCCACTGTTACTGATGAAGTATCTGATTGCTCTTGGCTTTCTGCAAGAGTATTGTAATTTGCTACCTCACCTGTCAGATCCAGCAGCGATAAAGAATTAAGACGGAAGTAGGGATCAACCTCAGTTATGCCGTCCCCTAGCCAAGGATGGGAAACCCAAATAGTCATGTTAAGTGTATCTTCCTTGTAAGAGACATGGATACGAACAACGCTACCTGTAGCTGCAAGTTGAATGACACTGAAAACCAGGTGATAGAGGATTTGCCGCACCTTGTCTTTATCTAAAGGCCAAACCCGATTGCGTCCCGGTTCTATAGAGAGGCGAATATCTTGCTCGCGGCGATTAGCCACTTCTTCAAGGGTATTGATCGCTTGTTGGCATAGCATTTCGATATCCACAGGAGCTACATTCAGCACAGTAGCGTTTTCATCCATAGCTCCTAGTTCGGTAATTTCGTTTACTAGGGAAAGTAAATACCGACCACTGTGTTGGATAATTTCCAAATATTCTCTCTGCTTTGTCGTCAAAGGCCCATAAATCTCACGTCCTAAAACACTAGCCATACCGAGTACAGATGTTAAGGGCGTGCGTAATTCGTGAGTTAGCTGGGCTAAAAGTTCCAGTTTCAATTGCTTGGTAGAAACAGAGTCGCTATCTTTAGTGGGTGGGGTGATTTTAATCTCAGCGTTACGTTCGTCATTGAGTGAAAATATCGGAGCGATCGCCGGAGTCCTTGATTTGAGTTTCCCTTGCAGGAGTCGGTTACGCTCAAATTCACTCATACTCCAACGAGCGATGATTTGTAAAAACTCAATGTCTCGCGGTGTAAAATTGCGCGGCACTAAATCCATCACCGCCAATGCACCCAAACAATTTCCCTCAGCATCAATCAGTGGCGCTCCTAAGTAAGCACGGATACCATAATCCTGTACCAACTTGCTGCTAGCAAGGACTGAATCTGTAAGTTTATGTGTATCATTAACTACAAACACTTGACAAATCTCTACTACCTGAGTGCAAAAGGATTCCCGGCGTGAGAGTTGGCGGCTTTGTGCCAAATGATTCATTAGTCCCAGCCTAGATAAGCCCACCGCCGACTTAAACCAGTGGCGTTCTTGATCCACAAATCCCAGAATGGAAATTGGTACTTCCAAAAAGTGGGCGGCAGTCTGTGTGGCTTCTTCAAAAACCGGAATCGTTTCTGCTTGCCGCAAACCTAAATCTGACAAAGCTTTGAGGCGTTGTTGTTCTCTTGATTCAGGAGAATCCCAACCATCCTTTAGGGCAAATAATTTGTTTTCAGGCTCTACCATTGCCACTACTACCTTAATAATTTCTCGATACTGTAATTGATCGAAGTCCTATTTCTAGGTTATCAATTCCTATCTTTAAGCATTCCCTAATTTTGCCTCTGACAAACAAGTTTGGCACAAAAACTTTTTACCCCTTCGATTAAGTCGCCAAAGCGCTCTTTACTACTTAGTATTTCCTAGTGCTGAATGTTCTATATTTAGCACGGGTGTAGTCTCGATTGCTTGAGATTTTGCAATCAGACTGCGTTAGATTTTGATTCAGTCAGGGTAAGCTAATGCTAAGGATATAATAGCAACAGAAGGGAAAATTTCTCTGGAAATCTTTAACGTAAATTTACTTACGACAACCATATTTATGTAATCTTTATAGCTATTTTCACAGATGACAGCTAGCAGTGATCGCTGACAATCCTAGATAGTTGATATAACTCTTGATCCGATAGATTGAAGCTATTACAATTTCACGCTGAAAATTGAGCAGACTTTTCTATTTTTTGCATAGGATAAAATCTTTTTTGAGGACAACTGGTAATGAATAAAATGACTATTAGAGTTCCTTTTGTAGACTTGAAGTTACAACACGAACCAATTCAAAGGCAATTACAAGATGCAATCCAATCTGTATTGGAACGGGGAGATTTTATTTTAGGGCAAGCACTCTCAGATTTTGAAGCAGCATTTGCGGCAGTATCTGGGGCAGAATATGGAGTTGGTGTGGCATCAGGAACAGATGCGATCGCTCTGGGATTGCAAGCGTGTAATATTGGTGCTGGCGATGAAGTGATTTTACCAGCAAACACTTTTATTGCAACCTTAATTGGGGTGCTACGTGCTGGTGCCAAACCAATTCTAGTAGATTGCGATCGCCAAACCGCTTTAATTGACTTAGAGTCCGCAGCAAAGGCAATTACACCTCATACCAAAGCAATTATCCCTGTGCATCTCTATGGTCAGATGGTATCACCAAGTGAACTATTCAACTTTGCCGATACCTACAAACTACTAATTTTTGAAGATGCGGCACAAGCACACCTTGCCCAAAGAGACGGATATCACGCTGGTTCAGTCGGAATAGCAGCAGCTTTTAGTTTCTATCCCAGCAAAAATTTGGGCGCATTTGGGGATGGAGGAATGCTGCTGACACGAGATTCAGACGTAGCTCAGAAGATGAGGCGCTTGCGAAATTATGGGGCATCGCAAAAGTATTTTCATACTGAAGCAGGTACAAATAGCCGCTTGGATACTTTGCAAGCAGCAATCTTGCACCAGAAACTACCATATTTACCACAGTGGAATCGCGATCGCTTGACTATTGCCCAGCAGTATGATAAAGAACTAGCACCCTTGGCGACTGCTGGGATTATCCCTATGGAAAACCAAAGTGGTACAGGGCACGTTTATCATCTTTATGTGATTAAAGTAGATGATTCTTGCCCAATCAAACGCCAGCAACTGGAGGAAAAACTCACAGCAGTAGGAATTCAAACTGGTATTCACTACCCAATTCCTTGTCATCTCCAGCCAGCATTCACCAACTTAGGCTATCAGCTTGGAGATTTTCCCCAAGCCGAAAAACTGTCAAACCAGATATTATCATTACCGATGTATCCTGGTTTGAGCAGTAGCCAAATCAAAGAAGTTGTCGCTGCGATCGCTCATGCAGTTTCAACGAGTTATAAACCAGATAACGTATCTCCTGCTGACCTTAGCAGCGTGGTAGCCTGAAGCTAATTCATGCCTATTTTTTCGTTAAGACAGTCAGTTGTTCTTTATTCTTTGCTAATGACTAATGACAAATAACAGTTTTTAAATTACTTAAAATCATGGCACTCCAGCAACAGATTAAAAACAGAAACGCATCAGGCTTATTAAATCTAGCTATTTTAGGTGTTTTGCTACTGCTTTATGCTCCAATATTGCTGCACTGGTTGGATGGTTGGTTAAACAAAAATATCAGTACAGAACACGAATATTTCAGCCACGGGATTATCGGTTTACCATTTGCTGCTTATCTGGTCTGGATCAACCGGAAAAAGTGGAAACGTTTGCCAGATACTAGCCATCCTTTGGGCGCTGTTTTCTTGTTATTAGGGGCAGTGTTTTATCTTAGCGGTGTTACAGAGTGGGTTAACCTTTCCTTGCCCGTTATACTCGCAGGATTATGCTTGTGGTTTAAGGGAATCTCAGGTTTGCGATCGCAAGGATTCCCCCTGCTATTAGTATTTCTGGCAACCCCAACAGCAGTACCCTATCTCATTGCTCCCTATACCATGCCTCTCCAAAGCTTCATCGCTGGCACCGCAGGCTTCATACTGAATCAGTTTGGTATGGAAGTAACCGTGTCTGAGGCAAATCTCTACGTGGGAGGACGGATTGTGGAAGTTGCCCCCTATTGTGCAGGGCTGAAAATGTTGTTTACGACTCTCTACGTAGGCTTGATGTTGCTTTATTGGACAGATGGTTTATCTTCACGCCGCACAACCATATCGTTTTTATCTATTGCTGCGATCGTTAGTATTAGTGCCAACATCATTCGTAACACTTTACTGACTTTCTTTCACGGCACAGGTCAAGAAGCGGCTTTTAAATGGCTGCATCAGGGTTGGGGCGGCGATCTTTACTCTGCTTGTATGCTGGTGTCATTAGTGCCCTTGTTGAATTGGATTAATAGCTATTTCTCGGCATCTCTAAAAACTCAGCAACAAGCAGAAAGTTAGAATCACTGGGCATTGGGCACTTGTACTGAGCGTACCACTTCGTGGAAGCAAGCTACGCGTAGCGTCTCGTAGAGAAGTCGTTGGCGCAGCCTCTCGTAGAGAAGTATTGGGCATTGGGCATTGGGACTGAATTCTTCCCAATAAACAACTCCTAACTCCTGTACAGACGCGATTAATCGCGTCTGTACTCCCCACTCCCTTAATTTTTCGTCACTGCTGCCTAAGTCATAAATATTACTGAATTCATATTGTGATTTTATAAAGTAAAATTTTGCCTAAGTATTACAATTTTTACTGATGATTTCCTTCTCCAAGTTTTTCAAGCAAAACCAATTGAGTCAAGTAGCAGCACTTTTGTTATTGCTACTGCTGCTAGCAATAGGAGGGGTTCCCGGATACCTGACAGGACACTGGCAATGGAAACAGCCGCCACCAGTTACTACCCTCAAGGAATTAAAACAAATCCGCAAAACCGGGTTAACTCTTCCTGGTTGGCAAACCATTGAACAAGCAGAACAGCAAATTGGCGAACATAAATGGTCTTTGCAGGTAACTAAAAAAGAAGGTTCCCAATCGCAGGCAATCCTGCTTTTGCTGCCCCAAAATGGGCCGATGGATCAACCAGAGGTAGAGTGGGCAGAGGTTAACGGCTGGGGAAGGTCACGCTGGGGAAAGTGGGATGTAGCTCAATCTCGCTCTGCTGAATTTACTGTGAAACCGCCTGCAAAGTTGACTTCTAATGTTGAAACTAAAGTAGAAGCTAACTTTTTTCGTGCCTCAACACCACAGCAAACCTTCGCTGTCTTGCAGTGGTACGCTATGCCAGACGGCGGAAATCCATCACCCTTACACTGGTTTTTGGCGGATCAATTGGCACAGTGGCATAAGCAACGCACTCCTTGGGTGGCCGTCAGTATTATGATTCCAATGGAACCTTTGGGGCAAGTAGAAACATCTTGGCCTTTAGCCCAGTCTATCGGTGAAACAGTGCAAGCTGTATTGATGGCAGGCCCTTTGTAGAGTCTGTTAGATATACGTTTGTCCAGAGATTCATCAACAGGATCTCAATAAATTGCGTTCAGGCTGAAACTGAGCTAAAAGATGTTAACAATATTAATTATGAAGTTAGAAATAAAATTTTGGTAAACTCTCCTGTTCTTCTTGGTAAATACTTGCAGACAGAAGAGACATTTAGGACATTCATAGGTAAAATAGCCACTCGGCGCGACTAATTCCTATATCAGTATTTCCTGCACCGATGTTCATAGATCCCAGTTATTATATGCGTGGATTCAGCGCCCTGTGTTTTGTCAGTCTTCAAATAGGAGTTTTCTTAACAACACCTATCCAACTTGTCGTTGCCCTGCCTTTTCCATCTCAAGGACAATCACCAGGGCAACCCCCCTCGCCAGTGCCAGGTACTGAGGTTGTGCCTCTAGGTGCAAATGAGGAAATTTCCCCCCAACTTAGCCGCTACCTCTTGGGGCCAGGAGATGTAATTGGCGTTGTGCTTCAGCGTCCTCCTGGCCCATACCGCTTAGGAATAGGAGATGGAATTAGCGTTTCAGTTCAGCGCTTTCCAGATTTGAGCTTTCAAGCTTTAATCAACCCAGAAGGTAATATTGTGGTGCCGTTACTGGGAACAGTTTCCTTACAAGGTTTAACTTTACAAGAAGCTCAAGAAAAAATTCGCTTGGGTTTAAATCGTTATGTAGTTGATCCGGTAATAGTTTTAGGTTTAGCAACGCAGCGTCAAGACATCAGTTTTCAAGCTGTAATTAGTCCAGAAGGTAACATTGTAGTGCCGCAAGTGGGAACGGTGTCATTACAAGGTTTAACTTTGGAAGAAGCTCAAGAAAAAATTCGCTTGGGTTTGAGTCGCGTTTTACCAGATCCAATCGTGGTAGTATCCTTGGCAGGGACGCGACCAGTTCAAGTTACTATTAGTGGGGAAATATTTAAACCAGGAATTTATCCGATTAATTCATCAACACCCCGCGTTGCTGATGCCTTGCTAATATCTGGTGGTTCAACGTTAAATGCAGACCTACGACAAGTGCAAGTACGCCGGAAGTTAATCGATGGTTCCGTGATTTCACAAACTATTGACTTATATGCCGCACTGCAAAATGGCGGTTCAATCCCTAATTTACGCTTACAAGACGGAGATGCGGTACTCGTGCCGCGTCGTGAAGTTGGTAATGATGATGGTTATGACCGCAATTTGGTAGCACGTTCATCCTTGGCGACACCACAGATTAAAGTCCGAGTTTTAAACTACGCTGGGGGAGGTTTTACCACTCAAGCGTTGCCTAACGGCAGTACATTTGTAGATGCTTTGGGAGGAGTAAATCTCGACGCTGCTAACCTCCGGGATATCGCTCTGGTTCGCTTTGATTCTGAACAAGGTAAAGCTGTTACGCAGAAACTTGATGCTAAAAAAGCTCTAGGCGGTGATGCCTCTCAAAATGTGCCACTTCAAGATAATGATGTTATTGTTGTTGGTCGGAACCTCATCGGTAAGATTACTAATTTACTGACCACCATTACCCAACCGTTCTTCAATGTCCAATCCTTTCTCCAATTTTTTAGAAACGTCGGTGGCAATGGATCAAATTAGTAATTATAAAATCAGGATACGATCTGGAAATAGTTGGGAGTGGAGCAAGCCACATCTCCAACTCATCTTTGAATTCATTAATGGAAAAATATTAAAGATATCAACTGATATATAGAGTAGGAAGTTGATAGCGTTATTGTATCAAAGCCACTATCTTTAGTTTGGTGCTTCCTAATTTTTAATTTTTAATTTTTAATTTTTAATTGGAGCGAAGCGACCATGACCCCACCAATTGTTAAGCGCTATCTGATTGCTTTTGAGAAGTACAAGTGGATTGGACTAGCTAGTTTTGCTTTAGTTGTAGCAGGGTCAACTGTGGTGGCTATGCAACCAGAGCCACCTATTAGTTATATCGGATCTGCTGCACTTACGTATAGTGGCCCACCAGTTTCTTTCTCTACAACTGGTAGTCAAATCCAACAGCAAGGAAAGGAACTAAATGAGGATATTTTACTATCAAACCAGATAATTGTAGGAGTGGCAGAAAAAGCCGGTGTCCAACCGAAAAAGCTCGCTAGCAGTATTGCCCTGACTTTACCTAAAAAAAACCCCAGGACAGGAGAATTGGAATCTAGTATCTTGGATTTGAAATATGTAGATACTGACGCCAAACGAGCTATACAGGTCTTAGGGGAATTGATGCAATCAATGATCAAGTTGAGCAGTGATATAAATACTAAGCGATTACAGGACATTATTCAAAAGATTAACGAGCGCACACCACAAGCTAAACGGGAATTGCAAATCGCGGAAAACAAGTTGGAACAGTACGATCGCATCGAGCGAACGGCAATATTAGCAGCCGAGAATGGCAGTTTGTTAAGTGCCATTACTGCCAGCCAAAATCTGCAACGGCAAATTCAATTAACTATTTCTGGGGTTGATGGTCAAGTTCGCAGTTTACAAAATAAGTTAGGCTTAACAGTTGGACAGGCTTATATTTCTTCTGCTTTGAGTGCCGATCCAATTATTGCCAACTTGCGATCGCAAATTTATCAAAGTGAGTCGCAAATCGCCGTACTCAGAAAAGATTTGCGACCGGAACACCCAACTATGGTTCAGTTGCTGCGTCAGAAACAAGCTGCTGAGGAATTGTTGCAACAACGTGCCGCAGAGGTGTTAGGTGGTGAAGGTACGGCGGCTCCACTTCCGGGTAACATTGCAAATATTCGCAGCCAAAGTAGCTTAGATCCAGCACGTCAGCAGTTGGCAAACCAAATGGGGTCTTTGCAAACCCAAGGGGAGACGCTGCAACAACAACTAGCTCAAGAAATTCAACAAGAAGCGCGACTGCGGCGAGAGTATTCTCTGATACCCAATAAGCAATTAGAGCGATCGCGTTTAGAACAGGAGGTTACACTCAAAAAAGCCATCTATGACCAAATGCAGGTGAAGCTAACCGATGCTAAAACCGCAGAAGCAGAAACCACTAGCAGCCTCAGCATTGCCAGACTCCCCACATTCGTTGCTGACATCAAACCTCCTAAGAGTGTGCCTATTACCCTTGCTGTGGGTGGTTTCTTAGGTGTATTGATTGGTGGCGGGGTGATATTTTTTTTGGGAGCGATGGAAGCGACTTTCAAAACCAGGGAAGATATCCGCCAGAGCCTCAAACAACGGGAAGTGGCATTGTTGGGAGAATTGCCTTTAATGCCAGTTGATGATTTGGAGCTTGAAGCGGTACCTGTGCTACTTTCTGCCGATTCTCCTTATTTAGAATTTTATGAGAAATTCCGTAGTAATCTGCGCCGGATTGGTGGTAAAAACTTAAAGGTGGTGTTGATTACTAGCACCAGTAGCCTAGAGGGAAAAACGGCAAGTGCATATAACTTGGGTATAGCTTCAGCCCGTGCTGGTAAAAGAACCTTGATTATCGAAACAGATTTGCGATCGCATTCCCGTTGTACATCTCTGAAAGTAATTCCTGACCCCAACGCCACTCTTGAACCCCTGCGTTATTACGCTAACTTAAGTGAATGTATTCGTTTAGTTCCTGATGTGGAAAATTTATACATTCTTCCCAGCCCTGGCCCTGTGCGGCAATCAGCGGCTATTCTTGAATCTAGCGAAATGCGGCGGCTGATCGAAGATGTCCGCCAACGTTTTGATTTAGTTATTTTAGACACTAGTCCCCTCAGCATATCCAATGACCCTTTGTTAATCCAACCCTACAGCGATGGGATTGTATTAGTGGCGCGACCACACTATACAGAAGAGAATATGCTAGGTGAGGCTATTGATCAATTGGTTGAATCGGAACTGGGGTTATTGGGAGTAATTATCAATGGCGCTGATATTATTGTTTCTCTACCTGAACAAGTTGCACAATCATCAATATTTACATCTGAGGTAAAATCGAAAATTGTAGAAGAATCAGAAGAAGTTTCAGCGAGTGCCAGCAAAAACTAATAGTTTACTTGCCAAGTTGAAATTGCTTGTACAGCTTTGGGTAAAAGTTTTAACACACCGGGCGCAGAGTTACACAGAGAATTCCCTACGAATTAATTAAATGTTGTACTTAGTCGCGCCTAAACAACCCTAATATAGGAGCGAGAATTACCCCAAAAACAAAACCACCGATGTGCGCCCAATAAGCAACTCCACCAGTTTCCACACTCATCTTAGCGGCTGTTTGCAAAGTAGCAAGACCGGAGATCACATTCTGCACAAAGAAAAGTCCAATTATGATTAGTGCTGGAATTCTGATTGTGGTGATGAAAAACCCTAAAAAAACTAAAGTCCTGACTCTCGCGTGGGGAAAGCGGATAATATACGCACCTAAAACCCCAGAAATTGCACCACTTGCGCCCAAAGAAGGAATCTCAGAATTCATCCCAATAAACCATTGAGACAAGGCAGCTAAAGCACCACATACTAAATAAAAAATCAGATATTTGAAATGACCTAATCGATCTTCAATATTGTTGCCAAAAACCCAGAGAAACAACATATTCGAGATTAAGTGCCACCAACCGCCGTGTAAGAATTGCGACGTAAATAACGTTATCCATTCTCCACTCCAATTGGTGGTTAACTCTTGAGGTATTACTGCATACTGACTTAAAAACTGACTTAATTGTGGCTGTGATAGGTTCACCTCGTGAATAAAAACTAAAATATTCATGCCAATTAACCCGTAGGTAAAATACGGGGTGATTCGCGTCGGATTTTCATCGTAGAGGGGAAACACAGGTGTTTTTCCTAAATTTATTCACTAATTGCAATATACCCTGTACGGCTGGCATTTGCGAAGTTTAGGCAATTTCACCTGTTAAATCAATCAGTATAATTCCGGGGCATTATGATACCATAAAAAGTTACTTATACCAAGATTCTTCCTGGGATTTATCGCTAAATAAACCCAACAGTGGGCCGAGAATTGCCCCAAATATAAACCCGCCTGCATGCGCCCAGTAGGCAATACCGCCGCTTTCCATACCGATGTTAGTAGGTGTTTCGAGACTAGCAAATCCGTAGAAAGCTTGTTCGAGAAACCAGAATCCCAAAAAGAAATAGGCTGGAACGCGGAAAGTTGGGAAGAAAAACCCTAAAGGTACAACACCGAGAACTTCGGCGTTGGGAAAGCGGAGAATGTATGCACCCATGACGCCTGCGATCGCACCACTTGCACCCAACGAAGGAATGCTAGAATCTTGAGCGAAGAACCACTGAGTCAAGGATGCCAAAATACCGCAAGATAAATAAAACAGTAAATATTTGGCATGACCTAACTTATCTTCAACATTGTTACCAAAAATCCAAAGAAACAGCATATTGCCAGCTAAGTGCAAGAAACCACCATGCAAAAATTGTGAAGTAATCAAAGTTGCCCACTCTGGCACTGGTTGATGTAGAGAGGTACCAGCAAAGCTTAAGGTGAGTTCTCGTGGAACTACAGCCGCAAGGTGTAAAAACCCATTTAATGCTTGTGGGGGAAGATTTGCTTCATAAAGAAAAGCGAGGACATTGGCAGCAATCAGTCCATAAGTTACATAAGGCGTGATTGTTGTCGGATTATTATCTCTAATGGGAACCACGAGCGTTTTTTCCTGATTTTAAGACAGCGATTTTACAATACTAAATTTTGCAAGTAGTTTCTTCTACCTCGTGGATGGATCTCGCTTTTAGACTTAAAAACCGAAAGCCAAAAATCCACCATCAACGGTGATACATTGTCCAGTGATAAAAGATGCCGCAGGCATACAAAGAAATGCCACTAAACCCGCCACTTCTTCTGGTTGACCAACTCTTCCCATAGGTGTTTGGGACAGAACTAAAGTGAGAAAATCTTGGTTATCTAGTACAGACTCAGTTAGAGGCGTGCGAATAGCCCAAGGTGCTACGGTATTTACCCTAATATGATCTGAAGCCCATTCAACTGATAGCGATCGCGTCAGTTGATTTATAGCCGCTTTCGTCATACCATAAGGAGCGCCTGTACGATTCGAGACTAAACCCGCTACAGAACGGGAGCAACGCGATTTTGTGAAGTCGGATCAAAATCAAGCGATGCCTTCGGCGGGCTGCGCCTACGCTAAAAATCATACTTAAGTTAATAGTG
>NZ_JBALCE010000110.1:0-78363 GCF_036919815.1 Nostoc sp. | reverse complement strand
AAAGCTCAGAGGTTCATCAACAAAGCTCAGAGGTTCATCAACAAAGCTCAGAGGTTCATCAACAAAGCTCAGAGGTTCATCAACAAAGCTCAGAGCTTCGTCCGGATAACGCACCCTCCGAAAGTCGCTTAGGAACGTAGATTAAATAAAATGGAAATACTTCCATCCTGTCTCTAGCTTCCCTCTCCTTTATAAGGAGAGGGATTGAGGGTGAGGTAAGCCAGGACATAAATTGTATGTTAGACATTTCCAGAAATTAAATATGCATTACCCTGAACCCTTGTAAAGACGTAGCAGTGCTATGTTTCTACATTCTTTTTCACTCCTATGTATGTTATTTATACACACACTGGGGGTAAAAGTAGCATAGCTTCTATTAAGCAGTACGTTTTGTGTCGGGGTCTAAATAAGAGTCACAAAACTTACTTGCGTTAGCGCAGCGTTAGCGAGTCTTCTCCCAAAGGGAGACGCGAAGGCGAACGAGCGTCCTTGCGACTTGTTTTAATTCTTATTCCTTAGTTGAAAGTTAATAGTGTCTTACTCTAGCTCATACATCTGCTTATGTTTGGCTAAAAGCTCTTGATATTTCTCATTTGTCTTTGCTTGTACCCACTTGGCTTTAAATATTGCTGCTGATTCCGCTTTAACTGAATCTACTTCATAGGGAAGAATCTCTTTTTTAGAACCTGAAGTTTCCGAATTTTGTTTATACTTCCTACCGCTTTTATGATTAGCGTAACGGCGAGAGCGAGTATAACCCATTTGGATAAACTTCCGTGCCATATCCGCGCCGACAAAATCATCTTGTTCTAGATATACAAGAAAAAGCTCGTAAATTTTCTCACTCGACTCTCTAGCAATATCAGGAGTTTTGAACCGCCAGTAGGGAAGAATTTCTGATTTGTATGGTTCTACCAAAAGTACACCCTGCTCACCCTTGCCAACACGATAGAGTTCAGGATGTTGGCGAAAATCAATATTTTTAAAGTCTAAAGAATAATCAAATGGCATGATAGATTTTTACTATGAATAATAAACTGTAATAAAAAAGTTCAACTTCTATCCTAGTAAAGAGATTTTGTTCTACTATGCTATCTAGCACCGAATCTGTAAACAGTGTCCTTGCGCCAGGAAATCTGCGTAAAGTGCATCACATTGCCCTCAACGTCCAGGATATGCAAGCTTCCCGCTACTTTTATGGCACAATCCTGGGTTTGCATGAACTCATCGGTGACGAAGTACCCGCAACCCTGGTGGAACTTGTCTTATCTGGGAAAGTAGCCAACTTCATCACCCCGGATGGGACAATTTTAGATTTATTTGGGGAACCAGAATTATCCCCACCAAATCCAGATCCAGAAAAGACTTTCACTAGAGCGTACCATCTAGCCTTTGACATCGATCCGCAGTTATTCGATCGCGCGGTGACAGTGATCAGAGAAAATAAAATAGCGCTCGCATACGGCCCAGTCACTCGTCCTACTGGTAGAGGGGTATATTTTTACGATCCAGATGGGTTTATGATTGAAATTCGTTGCGATCCAGAAGCTAGTTAACTTAGGGGCGATCGCCAAACTATCTCCTATAAGCGGAAAACTCATGCAAATATTTAAAGTAATCGAAGATGCGATCGCAAAACCGCCAATTCCCCACGAACCATACAAGCAATCATTGAAAGCTTGGTCGATGTATTGTTTGCGAGACAAAGGTTTTAAAGTCGTTTATGCCCAAAAAGCCGATTTTGCCATTGAAACTAAAGGCGCAGAAAAGCTGTATTTTAAAGTTTCAAATAGCCCCGATGATTTAGATAATTCTCTTAGCTGGATAGTTTGGGATAGTGCAACCAAAAGCGCCAGTCTCATTCCCAAAAAATAGACTGATGTCAAAATAGGCATCAAATGTTTCCCTGATTTTTTAACTATTCACTCTAGGAAAGTAAAAAGTAAAAAACCCTGAGTGCAAACAATCGTACAGTTCATTACACACAGGCTAGTCTAGGAATAATATTCATAAGCAATTGCGTCACCTAAGTTTCCAAGTGTGATAATTGTTTTTTTTCCAGTAATATGCTCCCCAGAACCAGTAAAAACGTATGGAGTAATCTGAAGGCGCTTTCCTTGAGGCATTTCAAGATTTTGAAATTCTTGAAATGCTTTAATTACTCTCTGACTTCCAACAAAGTCTGCACTGGTAGGAGACATACTCTGTTGCTTATAAGCAATAGATGCCTCTCTCATACGGGAGTAATTCAGCAAAAAGATGCCTGTTGACTTCGCTGGCACAGTGCCAGGTACGCCTACATATTCAAGAGTCCCTATCGCACTTTTTTCACCTCTCATGTCTAAATATGAGTGAGGTAAATCAACCAAATTAATAAATTTGTTTTTGTACAAATTTATTAATTTGGTTTTCTTTGAAGTTTTTCTAGGGAGCCTAATACCTACTTGATTAATAACAACAGGAGATATTCCCTGATTGTATATCTCAAAAAGCAGAAATTCTTCTTTAGGACTCTGAAGTATAGCAGGTCCATTGTGAGCGCGTTTGACAACTACACTTACTTTTGTAGTATCTTTCTTTAGATTCATCCATCCAATTATTAACGCACCAGTTGAAGTAAATGCACCGATCGTCTTAATTGGATCGCTGATCAAAGCAGACCAGATTGTATTTAAGGGACTCAATATAAAATTTACAATTATTGTCATGAATTATCTCTACACTAATTTCGTCAGTAACTCATGTGTGGATTCTGACTAACTATCTTTCTTCCCCAGATAACTGCTGCACAAATATTTGATGTTCTGGTGAATTTAATCCCAACTGCAACACAGCCAATACTTGCTGCATATTGCCAGCAAGTAAATCTGACATTAACAACCACAAACCAGGAAATACTTGACTTTTGATAATTCCATCTGCGTCTACTTCTAAAGACACATATTCTTCTTGTTGTAGGCGAAACCAATCTAATTTGTTTTCAAATATTCGCCAAATAATGTATTCTTTTACCCGATTACGACCATAGACTTTTTTCTTATCATGTAAGTCAATAGCAACACTGCTAGCTGCTATCTCTATTACGAGTTCTGGCGCACCTTCGATGTAATCATCATCACTCAAACGAGATTGTCCTTGAGATGTTGGCGTTATTAATAGCACTCCATCTGGTTGCGGTTCATTGTCTCGATCTAAGCGGACTGTTGGCTCAATTCCCAATCTCACACCAGGAGTGGCAATTTGATAAGTCCACAACCAACCGATTACATGGCCATGTGGTTCAGCATGACTTTCAAAGCGTAATGGCGATGCCAGGTATACAACTCCTTCAATTAATTCTGCTTTTTGATGACGGGACATTGCTTGATAGCGCCGCTCAAATTCGTAGCGAGTGAGGCGATCGCCATTTTCTAAAGGAGGAATTTGCTGTTTGAGTGATAGGTTGGCCATGATTTTCCGCTCTGGCAAAGAGTCTTACTTTATTATGGCTTAGGAACGTGGATTAAATAAAATGCAAAACTTCATCCTGTATCTAGCTTCCCTCTCCTTTATAAGGAGAGGGATTGAGAGTGAGGTAAGCCAGGGACATAAATTGTATCTTATTTAATTCTTATTCCTTAGTGCATATTTTTCTACACAGATACTGCCCAAGCCTCATCTTGTCAATAAATCGCTAGAATCAAGTTTCTCAAACACCATTAAATGCTGTTGAGGTAACAAATTTTTAGTTTCCCGCCAAACTAAACCAACCGCTTGCATTTCTTTGCGGACTTGCTTTTGAGTCATCTTGTGCAGACCTTTAATCATGATAAAGGGATTTTCACCCCGGTACTCAACTAAAACCACTTGACCACCAGGTTTGAGTGCTTTGACAATTCCTTGCATCACTTCTTGGGGATACTCAAGTTCATGATAAGCATCCACCATCAACGCCAAATCGATACTTTCAGATGGTAAGTTGGGGTTAGTAAGGGTGGCTAAAATCGGCTTAACATTGGTGATATTTTTCTCCTTTTTTGAACAACTCAATAATTTCTAAAATTTCTGGCTGAACATCTACAGCCAAAACCTTACCTGCTGTTAATAGTGGCGCGATGCGAAAGCTTAAGTAACCTGTACCAGCGCCAATATCCGCCACCACATCGTTAGGTTTCAAGTTGAGGGCGTTGACTATTTTACTTGGCTGTTCCTCTCCCTCTCGGCTGGGACGTTCTAGCCAACCAGCGCCCGTATATCCCATTACTTTGGCAATTTCCCGCCCCATATAATATTTGCCGATACCATCTGGATTATGGATTATCCGTTGTTGGTAAACAGTGGTGGATGAAGACGCGGCTTGTGCTGTCAGGGTTGGGTTCAGCAGCGAGCAACTCAATATCACGACAAGAGTTACTATAAAGTGGAGAAAATTTGACATTTGGTTATGACTGATCTGGATAATTATAAGCAGCAACTAAAAGAATTTTATGGTAGCAGAACTACTTATGACCATGAGGAAGGTACTCGCCATCCTCTAGATGCCAAGATTCTACTTGAATTTGTGACGCTACATTCGGGACAGAAAATCCTTGATGTGGCGACTGGAACAGGTTTAGTTGCAATACCCGCATCTGAAAAAGTTGGTTCAGAGGGCTATGTGATTGGGATTGATATGACCCCTGGTATGTTGCATCAAGCAAGACTTAAGATTGCAGCAGCCAGATTACAAAACATTGAGTTGATTGAGGCAGATGCAGAAGATTTCCACTTTAGTGATAGTAGTTTTGATGTTGTCTTTTGCTGCGAGGCAATTGTACTTTTTCCTGATATCCTTGCTACTTTGCAAAAGTGGTATCGCTTCTTGAAAACAGGAGGGTATGTGGCATTTACGTGTCCTCCCGAAACTGCTTATATGGCATCTCTTCAGCAGAGTATCTGCGCTAGAGTTTTGGGTGTATCGCTATCACATATCCTTGAACCACTAGGGACTCCAGAAAAATGTCGAAATTTGCTCAATCAAGCAGGTTTTAGAGATATCGAAATTAAGATTGAGCCATCAGGACGTTATCGACCTCTTAGGGATAGCATATTATCTATGACAGCAATTAATATAAATTTTAAAGGTAATCCCCTGTTGTCAAAATTATCACAAGAACAATTAAATCAGTTGCAAGTTGAGTACAAAGGAGAAATTGAGAACCTAGCAACCGATCAAGGGATTTGGGAAGACACTACAAAGTTATTTGTTCGCGCTCGAAAATAAATTGATGAGCTTTGCTCCTGAACTGACAGCTTCGGGCGATCGCGCCTGATCAAGATTGCCGTTAAGAATAATGACAGTTTAAGCTCCTAGACCGATGTGGAAGTAAGTATTTTCAGATTAACTTGAAGCAGCCCATTAAAAAATTTGTAATCCCACCTTTGGACGCTTATATGCAAAACCTGTCCCTGATGTTAGTGCCTGTACTCGCTGCACAGAAAGCAGCAGGTGACGGTTTAATTAAACCTCTCGGTCATCATGAGCTGCTATTGGTGCTGGTGCAACTGTCACTGTTGCTTCTGGTAGCGCGGGGATTAGGTGAGTTGATGCGCCGGATTAACCTACCACCTGTTGTTGGGGAATTACTGGCGGGTGTGCTGCTTGGCCCTTCTCTATTTGGTTTGCTCCTTCCAGACTTACAGGCGCACATCTTTCCGAAAAGTCAAGAACAGTCTAATTTACTTTCGGTGATTTCTTGGTTAGGCGTGTTATTTTTACTGATCGTGACTGGCTTGGAGACGGATCTCAAGCTGATTCTTCGTAAGGGTAAAACGGCTTTGCTGATTTCACTGGGCGGAATTATTGTCCCCTTTATCACCGGATTTGGATTGGGCTGGGTACTACCAGATAGTTTTTTAGCCGACCCAGATAAGCGACTGGTATTCAGTCTGTTTATCGCCACAGCAATGAGTATTTCGGCAGTACCAGTGATTGCTAAGGTGCTGATGGACTTAAACCTGATTCGCCGTGACATAGGTCAAGTCACCTTAGCAGCTGGGATGACTGACGACACCATCGGCTGGATTTTACTTTCAGTGGTTTCAGGTTTAGCTACTAGCGGCAAGTTTGACTTTGGGACAGTTTTTCACTCCGTGAGTGCAGCAGTATTGTTTCTAGCGATCGCTTTCACAATCGGGCGTACCATCGTAGACCAGATTTTGCGGTGGGTTGATGACTACGTTGGCGGCATCTCCGCGAGTATATCGGTTGTGCTGATTCTTTCGCTCTCAGCAGCAGCACTTACCCACGCATTAGGTCTAGAAGCAGCATTAGGTGCTTTCGTGCTGGGGATTCTGGCAGGTCAATCCCGCCGCTTTAGCAATGAAGCTGGACATCTGCTAGAAGTATTCACAGCAGCCTTTCTCGCGCCAATTTTCTTTGCTTCAGCTGGCTTGAAAGTTAACTTGATAAGCCTATTAGTCCCCAAGACGTTGATATTTGGCTTGATTGTTCTCACTGTCGCCTGTGTTGGTAAATTTACAGGTGCTTATATTGGTTCTCGCGTCGGCGGCTTGAGTCATTGGGAAGGTTTAGCGATGGGTTCGGGGATGAATGCTCGCGGGGCGATGGAAATTGTGGTTGCCACGATTGGTTTATCTTTGGGAGTGCTGAATCCCCAGATGTACTCGATTATTGTCATGGTAGCGATCGTCACTTCCCTAATGGCTCCACCCCTTTTACGCTGGACTTTATCAAAAGTGGTTATCGGTGAAGAGGAAGCTCGACGTTTGGAACAAGAAGAACAAGATAGCCAGAGCTTTATCAAGCAAATCCAGCGTGTCTTAATACCGACTAGCGGTGGCCCCAACATCCAACTCGCGGCGCAACTAGTCGGTTACATGGCTCACCAAAACTCGATAGAAGTCACATCTCTATATGCCCTGAGTGACAAGCAGCCCCAAAAAAAAGCACGTCGAACGGCAACCCAGGTAAAAGACACCGCCGCCGAGGAAGCTCTGGCCTCTATCACTGAAGAAATGCAGCTACCTGCTGATACCATCCTGGAAAAAAAAACGGAGTCTGGGCGTAGTAAAGCGGAGGTAATTCTGAAGGAAGCGAACAAAAACTATGACTTGATTGTATTGGGAGCTTCTGAAAAGATACGCCAAGAGAAAGCACTGTTCAATTTGCTTGTAGACCGGGTAGTACAAGAAGCGCCTTGTGCAACGATGGTGGTGAAGTCGCACCTACCCCACCCCAAAGGCGAGATATGCAAAATCGCTCAACAACAGTTGAAAAAGATTCTGGTGCCTACAGTGGGGACAGAATATAGCAAAAATGCCGTAGAGATGGCAAGTACGATCGCTGCTCAAACAGGGGCATTAGTGATGATTGTTAACGTGATTAATTTACCACAGGTTGAATATATTCTTTACGAACAGCGATCGCTAGCTCCAGTGAAAGAAATTGCCCATGATCTACTCGAACAGCAAGCAGCAATTGGCCGCAATCTGGGTGCTGATGTCAAAACCTATATTCTTCAAGGAACCAGCCCAGAAAGGGAAATCCTTAAGTTTGCCCAAACCAATGAAGTAAACCTAATTATTATTGGGAGTAGTATCCGAATGGTTACGGGTCGCGTTTTCTTCGGTCACAGAGTGGATGCAATTTTGAGTAAAGCCCACTGCCCAGTAGCAGTAATTACTACGCCGTAGTCGTTCTCATTAGATGCAAGCTTAAGAACGTGGATTAAATAAAATACAAAACTTTATCCTATCTCTAGCTTCCCTCTCCTTATAAAGGAGAGGGATTGAGGGTGAGGTAAGCCAGGGACTTAACAATTCAAAATTCAAAACATTTTCTACGTTAAAAAACTACGTTTTTAGGCAAAACTGTACTTACCGTGAAGCCCTGTAAGTGACTGATCTTTGCAAATTAGCTAGAGCGATATTGTAATTCAAAATAGCTGCGACTCGATTACCTTCTGCTGTTGTCAGGTCATTTTCAGCATCAATCACCTCTGTTTGAGTGCCCACACCAGCTTGAAACCTTAGCCTTGCTAAATTTAGAGCTTCCCTGGCTTGATTTAAAGCCACACTAGAAGTTTGCACATTATCTAAATTCGATTGCAATTGAGAATAGTATTGTTCTACATTAAAGCGAATTTGGTCGCGCTGGCTAGCAAATTGAGTCTCTGCGATCGCAATATTAGCTTTCGATTGAGCCGCACTCGCTCTTGCTGCACCCCCATCAAATAAAGTTAGACTTCCTTGAATTCCTGCTGAATACCCATCAGTAACGCTGATGCCATCATTATACCGATCTAGCAGGTTGTAGTTTCCTGCCAAACTAATTTGCGGCCCTAGCTGTGAAAGCGCCTGTCGTCGCTGTTGCTCGGCAATATTACGTTGTGCTAAATACTGTGGCAATTCTGGACGATTTTTAAACGCTTGGATAATAGTTTCTTCCAGTGTTGGCTGCCAAATACCCGCTAATTGTACAGGATCTGCGGCAGTGATATCAACTGACTGCGACAAACTTAACAGAGTTGCAAGCTGACGACGGGCAATTCGCTGCTGTGAAATCGCATTAGTCAGGAGTTGTTGGAAATTTGCTAAATTTACCTGAGCTTGCAGCACATCGAACTGCGTACCTACTCCAGCATTTAGTCGAGCTTGAGTATCCCGCAAACTAGCCTGGGCATTATTCACAGCAGACCGATTAATTCTTACTTGTTCATCTGCTTGTTGCAAATTGTAGTATTGAGTGGTGGCATTCAACCTAATTGTCAAAGACTGAGTTTCAACATTAAATTCATCCACGCGCAGTTGTTCTTCAGCAGCTTGGATAGATGCGTCTCGATTCCCGGAGGTATAAAGGTTATAATTCAGTTGTGCTGAAGCATTGAAAGAGGTGCTGCTTTGAGATGAACTGCTGCTAAAACCCTTCCCACTGTTGGTTACACTACTGTTAATATCCAAAGTAGGAAATAAGGCAGCTTGAGACTGGCGTAAAGCTGAACGACTACGTTCTAGCTGTAATATCGCTACCTGTAAGTCTCGATTGTTGCGTTGTACTAGTTCCAAAGCCTGTGCCAAACTGATTGACACAGTTTTTTGAATCTTCACTTCCTCCGGCTTAGTCGGAAATTGCAGAGGATTAGGATTGGGGTTGAGGTAATCGGGAACCTGTACAGAGGTTGAGGAATTCTCCGGTTTTGGCGGAGTTGCTGCACTTGCTAAAGTTGGAAAAAGAACTGCGAAGCCTGAAGGCAAGGCTACCGCCAACGCAAGACTAACCCAGGTAGAATGCACAAAGAATAAGCTGAAATTCATAATTGATGTAGTCATTAATCGGGTTTCTTTGAGGATAGAATCAAAAGTTTTCATCCTGATTGACCATGACCAATAAATCATAAATCATAATTCATAATTACATTACGGACAGAGCAACTTGATTTATCACTCTTTTGACACTCCCCGCGCTGAAGCGACGGGGATTCTTAAGACTTCACAATCTTAATATCCTGATTACTCAGGTTCCCAAACTCAACACGTTTGCACAGAAGTGCGCGTTGATATATTTTGAGCGTTTAGCTGTTTAATAGCAAGTTTCGCAGAGTCCCCGCGTACTATCGACAAAGCTCTATCCCTGATAGTTTTTGCAGCGCCGATATCAGCGTGTTCGTGATATCCGCATTGTGTACAGATGAACTTTTCACCATCACGGTTAGATTTATCTATGTGTCCACAATTTCTGCATTCTTGGCTTGAGTGTTTAGGATTGATTTTAATTACGACTTTTCCTTGCTTTACAGCGAGATACTCAATCTTCAAAATCAGATCAGCCCAACTTGCATCAGAGATAGCGCGATTTAAACCCTTCTTTTTTGATTGCCCGTTCTTTAAAAATCTCCCGGTTATTTCATCAGTTTTTACCTTGCAACGTTTCAACAGACCGGAAATGTTTAAATCTTCTAAAGCAATAGCATCAACCTTTCTGGATACTATCTTGTTGGCAACATCCCACTGGTAAGCAACTCGTTTATCTGTAATTTTTTTGTGAAAATGTCCTAACTTGCTAGCTGCTTTTTTACGATTTTTACTACCCTTAACTTTTCTGCTAACTCGCCTCTGTCTAATTTTCAGAGTACGTTTAAGTTTCTTGTTGGTTGAAAACTTAGGATTATCAATTTGATACCTATCTGACAAGTGAACAAGTTTGGTTATTCCTAAGTCGCAACCAAGAATAGAATTAACTTCATTCAATGGTTTTGATAGGTAATCTTGAATGCTTTTATCTTCAATCCTAATCGAGACATACCAACCATCTTGACGCTTACGAATTGTTGTAGCCTTGATACTAAATCCTTCTGGTATTACGCGGGAATTAAAAAAACGCATCCATCCCAGCTTAGGAAGATATATTTTATTGCCTTGAACTTTCACACCCATCTGGTAAGTAAAGGATGTAAAATTACTCCGGTTTTTAAACTTAGGAAACCCTTTACCTTCTCCTGACGGAGACGCTGCGCGAACAAAAAAGTTTTTGTAAGCAGTGTCAAGGCGTTTAACGTTTTGTTGCAGCACTGTAGAGTCAATTTGACCAAACCAGGGTCTAGCTTTCTTTAACTCTGGTAATGTCGTTATTTGAATATCTCCAGCACTACGCCGTGGGTTTTTAAGTTTACCATCCTTGTCGGTAATAGCCACCTTCCAAGGTTCTCCGCTTGCCCCGTTTTTGCTAACAAAACAAGTCAGTGGACAGGCTTCTCCCTTGGTTCTGATATCACAGTAGTCACCCTGAATGAATTGCTGGTTGTATTGAGTTATTCTGTCACCTAAACTCCAGTTGTAAGTAGACCGGAGCATATCTAGCCATCCACTCATCTTAGTTGACTGAGTAAAGTTAGGACGTAGCTTGTAAACGTAGTTTGTAAGCAAATAGCATCATCCTATTTGTTTATTAGCTTATTTGATTATACAATATGTATATACAAAATACAACCAGTCATTATAGAGATATGGGAAGTTTTTCTCCAGATGAATATAGGCATGAAGGGAACGCAATATCGCTTCTTAACTATCACTTCGTTTTTATACCCAAACGCAGAAAGAAAGTGCTAGTGAACGCAATAGCGGAACGATTACAGGCGATTATCTGTGAAGTTTGCAATGAGAATAGATGGAGAATTGTTGCAATGGAGATTATGCCCGACCATGTTCACTTATTTTTAAATGTGAAACCAACAGATAACCCGTCCCAAATCATGAACAGGATTAAAGGACGGGCTTCTCATCATTTAAGAAAAGAGTTTCCAGAATTGCTTAAACTTCCAACTCTATGGACACCTAGCTATTTTGTTTCTACTGCTGGGAATATTTCTACAAAAAATGTAATAGAATATATAGCTCAACAAAGAGACTAAACCACCGAGGCGTAAACGCCTTAAGTAGCGTTCATCCCTTGCCTGTTAGCGCTTGCGTCTCCCCTTGGGAGAAGTACGGAATACGCAACTACGTTGCTGTTCCTCAAGGGTTTTCGACATTTTCCTTATAAATAAAAAATGTAGGGCGTATCGATATTTCAGAGCAAGCACATTTATGAGCTACTGTGGGGACACGGGTTTCACCAAGTTGAGCAATTGGCGTGCGTGGGGTAATAATTAGGAATTAGTAATTATTAATTATTAATTATTTTGACCTACATAGGTTTAAATTTTAAATTCTTCCTCAAAGGGTTGATCATAACAAATTAGCCGACAATCAAACCATCCTGAACTCGAATAATCCTTTGAGTTTGAGCTGCGATATCGGGTTCATGAGTGACAATCACAATTGTAATCCCTTGGTCATTAAGTTCTGTCAACAAACTCATCACCTCACGGGAAGTTTCAGTATCTAAAGCTCCTGTTGGCTCATCTGCTAAAACTAACGCCGGTCGGTTGACCAAAGCGCGAGCGATCGCTACCCGTTGCTGTTGTCCGCCAGACAGTTGACTAGGACGGTTAGCTATGCGTTCCGCTAGTCCTACCTTTTCCAAGGCTTCTAATGCCCTTTCACGGCGTTTTGGCTTGGGCAAGTTAGCGTAAACCATTGGTAACATGACGTTTTCCAGTGCTGTCGCCCGCGCCAATAAATTAAATTGTTGGAAAACAAAACCTATCCTTTGGTTGCGGATATATGCTAATTCATCATCATCAAAAGTCGTCAGGTTTCTGCCTTCAAAAATATAGTCTCCAGTTGTGGGACGATCCAGACATCCCAAAATATTCATCAGCGTGGATTTACCCGAACCTGACGCACCCATAATAGAGACATATTCCCCTTCTTTAATAGAGAGTTGAATTCCCTTTAGTATGGGAACACTAACTTCTCCCAAGTAGTAAGTTTTGGTAATAGATTCCATCCAAATCATTGTTGTCATAAGTGAGTAGTGAGTGCTGAGTAGTGAGTGCTGAGTAGTGAGTGCTGAGTGCTGAGTGCTGAGTAGTGAGTGCTGAGTAGTGAGTAGTGAGTGCTGAGTAGTGAGTGCTGAGTAGTGAGAGTTTATTTAGTGCTGGGGGCTGAGTTATTTTGATGTTTTTGTTTATGAACTGAGATGCGAAGACCGCCAATAATTTTGCCCACTTCTTCTCCTTGATTTAAAAGTTGGTTGAATTTGACTTGATCGAGGTAGCCAACATCTAGAGCTATATAAAGTTGAGAACGCAGTTCTGCACAAGATGACTTGGCTATCGAAAGAAACTGATGAAATTCTCCTAAATAACTTCTTTCAAAACCCTCGGCAATGTTAGACATGATAGACACTGCTGCCCTTTGTATTTGTCTTGATAGCCCAAAGTCTCTAGCAAACGCGCCCTGCTGAGTAACCTGATAAATATCTCTAGTAAGTATTCTTGCTTTTTGCCAAGCAATCAAATCTTCAAATCGCTCAACTTTACTCATTTTTTTACTGACTACTCAAATTTGATAATTAATAACTAAAGAACTCAGCACTCACTACTCAGCACTCTTAGGCTTAGTCGCTTCGTAAAGCGTTGATTGGATCTAATTTGGATGCGTTCCGTGCTGGAATCACCCCAGCGAGTAAGCCAACCGTTAACGAGAGTCCAAAGCCAGCAATGATCGACAATAAAGAAATTACAAAGGGAAATTTGAAAATGTTTGCAGCTACAAAGGCTAATAAAATACCAGTCAGCATGCCAATACATCCGCCGACAATGGAAATCACGATCGCTTCGGCTAAAAATTGATTAAGGATTGCCGAATTGGTGGCTCCTACTGCTTTGCGAATCCCGATTTCTCGCGTCCGCTCAACCACGGAAACTAACATAATATTGGCAATACCAATTCCACCAACTACCAGAGAAATTCCCGCGATCGCTACCACCATAACTGTAAATAAACCCACAATACTAGTGAAGGTACTAACAATATCGGCTTGATTAGTCAGCCGAAAATCATCAGCTTGGGGCGGATAAATGTTGTGACGCAGCCGCAAGAGATTGGTAACTTGAAACTGAGCGGCTTCTAACTGCTCCTGATTCGCGCCTTTGACTAAAATTCCATTTACAGAAACGCCTACCAGGGCATTGTTCCCAACCAGTCTCTTCGACATAGTGGTTAGAGGGATAAAAATCTGGTCATCTCGATCCATCGGACCTTGAGCGCCTTTAGCCTCCATCACCCCAATTACTTCATAAGCCTCTCCCTGAATCCGAATTTTCTCACCGATTGGATTTGCACCCTGTGCAAAGAGTGTTTTTTGAACTGTAGGGCCAAGAATGGCAAACTGTGCGGCAATATCTAATTCTTCTTGAGTAAAATATCTCCCTTGCTGAGGGTGAGTATTTCTGACTTCTGGGTAATTTAAATCAGTGCCATAAATGGTTGTTGAGGTGTTGTTTCCTGCATATACAACTTGGGCGCCGCGTTGGAGATAAGCAGAAACCATTTGTGCTGATGGTGCTTGTGTAGCGATCGCCTTAGCGTCTTCCCAAGTCAAGGTGCTGCTAGAACCTACTCCTTGACGGATATTCCCGCTTCTTGCTGCACCCGCCAAAATTTGGATAACATCTGTACCCAATGCTTGGATCTGTTGCTCAACCCCCTTTTGCACCCCCTGACCGATAGAAGTAATCGCAATAACTGAAGAAATCCCAATAATCACGCCCAACATAGTTAGACCTGTGCGTAATTTGTTACTCCACAGAGTCTCTGCCGCCATTGTCAAGATTTCCAGCAACGTTACTGTGCGGGTATTCTTAACTTTGTAAAAGCCCTTAAACATTTTAAACATAAGGTTTTATTTAAAACTCAATCCAGTTCAGCTAAACATTTCTTCCTTCTCTTCCTTCTCTATGAGACGCTACGCGAATGCGTCCTTCTCTAACGAGACGCTGCGCGTAGCTTGCTTCTCCATAGGAGTATGCGGTTCCTTAAAAAATTGACTTTGACAAAGAGTTAGGGATTTCCAAGAAATAAATCATCCAAGAAAACGTAGACGCATTCGCGGAGCGTCTCGTAGAGAAGCGGCTTGCCGCAGGCTACCACAGAGGCGCAGAGAAGCCAGTGCGTTGCGGGGGTGGAGGAGTTTGTAGCAACTGGCGCGGCACAGAGAGATGAAGAAGAGAGAGGATTGTTGTATGAGATTTTTGGATGTTTTTTAATTTGGAAGTCCCTTAAGTCTTAACCCAAGCTTATTAATTTAAAACTCACTTTAAGGGGAACCACCGCCTTGAGAACGACCACCACCGCCTGAACGACCTCCGCCGCCTCCTCCTAGACCAGGAAAAACTCCTCCTCTGGGTGTTGATTGCGGACGTGATCCTGCTGGGAAACTGAGCAATACTCTTTCGTTTCCTGTCAATCCAGACTTAACTTCGGTAAAGTTATTCACCGTGACGCCAGTCTCGATGGGAGTAAAAACAGGTTTGTTATTCTTTCCTGCCACAAACACACCTGTAGCATTTTCTTGGCGCACCACCGAAGCTGTTGGCACTACTAAAACATTTTCAACTTGACCGACTTGAAAATCTACTTCCGCATTCATCCCAGACCGCAGTAGCATTTGAGGATCTGAAAGTGATACTCTGACTTCAAAACTGGTGACGTTTTGCGTTACTACTGCTTGGGCAGCAATTTGGCTGACTTTACCTTCAAAGGTTTTTCCTGGGTAGGCATCTGCTTGAATCGAGACTTTTTGACCAAGGCGGATTTTGGAAATATTTGTTTCCGCTAAACTTGCGACAACTTCATTTGTGGAAGCTAAAGACAAGATTGAAGAAGAAGAAGAAGAAGCTACTTCACTACTGGCAGTTGTGGGTGTCACGAAAGCACCAGGATCGGCAAACTTCTTTGTCACCACACCATTAAAGGGTGCGCGAATGATCGTGTCATTGATTTGGGCTTGGATGTTTTGCAGCGAACCACGAGCAGATGTTACCTGGGCGCGGGCTGCGTCAATATCTTCAATGCGCGTTCCGGCTTTCAGAAGTGCTAAAGCTTGCTGCCTCTGTTTCACCACAGCTCTTGCTTGCTGGATGTCTTCTGGACGTGAGCCGGCTTTTTGCAACCCCAATGCTTGCTGTACTTCATTTACACTAGCTTGGGCGCTGTCGCGAGTGGCACGGTTTTGGTTAAGAGTCTGAAGGGAAATACCGCCTGCATTGTAAAGCTGTTGATTACGAACAAAATTATCTTCTGCTTGGCGAAGGGTGGCTTGAGCGCTTTGCAACCGTGCCTGTGCTTGGCCAATATCTTGAGAGCGATTACCTGTTTGTACCTTTTGCAGATTCGCCTCGGCTTCGTCTAATACTCCTTGTGCTTGAGCAATATCTTGAGGACGATTGCCTGCGATCGCTTTTTGCAAATTCGCCTCAGCTTGTGCCAACTCTCCTTGAGCAGAGACTAGTTGCCCCCGCAGGTTGGAATCATCCATGTAAGCGACAATCTGTCCTTGTTTGACAATATCCCCTTCCTTCGCTAACAGGCTTTTCAGGATGCCGGAATTTTTCGGGCTGAGGTTGATTGACCGCTCAGGCTTCACTGTTCCGTTCGCTGAAACTGTGATTGTTAAACTCTGCTTTTCTACTGGCTTTGTCAGCACCCGGCGTCTGGCTTCTTGACGGGAAACAACCGTTACTTGGTAATAAACTGCATAGCCAATTCCACCCAATAGGCAAAGAGCAATTAGCCAAGCGAGCCAATTACGTGTGCCCTTTTTTTTCTTTACCTCTGGAACCAAAACTAATGAATCTACAGGTTTTGATGTATCAATTTTCATATCCACTTTATCTTATAAAGAACGGCTACCGAGCTAGTTATTCACGGCTCAAACTATAGTCTGGTAGCCTTATACTGACAATTTATTAAGTTTTCACAAAAAAGAATTCAGGAGCAAAGCCGCAAAGGTTTCCGTTGCTCCGGTCAGGAAGAGCCAGTGCTTTACTTGGGGTCTGCCCAAGCAAAGCAAGTGGCATCAACTGGCGTTCAGAATTGAGCATGAATTGGAGTCCTACTAGCTCTTGAATAAAGAGCGAAACACTACACTCAATCCCAGATTTAATGGTCAACTTTATTTGCTAGGGGGTTCATTGTAGCGGTTCCAATTCCTCGAGTCTTCGGGAGTTCTAAATTCTCCGGTATTGGGTCTGTTGTCGCGGTTCCAATTCCTCCTGACTTCGGGAGTTCTAAATTCTCCGGTATTGGGTCTGTTGTCGCGGTTCCAATTCCTCCTGACTTCGGGAGTTCTAAATTCTCTGGTATTGGGTCTGTTGTCGCGGTTCCAATTCCTCCTGACTTCGGGAGTTCTAAATTCTCCGGTATTGGGTCTGTTGTCGCGGTTCCAATTCCTCCTGACTTCGGGAGTTCTAAATTCTCTGGTATTGGGTTCGTTGTCGCGGTTCCAATTCCTCCTGACTTCGGGAGTTCTAACTTCTCCGGTATTGGGTCTGCCGTCGCGGTTCCAATCTCGATTGGGTTCAGTCGTCTGGGCATTTGCAGGCGCAGTCAAGAGAGTGGGAAGAATGATCAGGGCAGCAGCAGCTAAGACTATCGATACACGGTTTGGTTTCAGCATGGAATTGACTCCTTATTTAGATTAAAGTTCTATTTTGCTTAGGTTCGGATTCAGCAATTTAGACAGTTGCTTTTGTTGTGGCATCAACATATCTAATATTTCCATTATAGTATAAATTCATACATAATAATTATCACTCCAAAATTCTAACCCGATGTATGACCAAAGTCACTAATAATTCCAGCCTGATGTATGACCAAAGTCATCAATTTTAGTCATGGGTACTGTGCAAGGGGAGACGCAAGGGAAATTTCTAAAAATCTCTTTGCATCTCCATGTAAGAGCCTCCCCGCGTCGGTTTACTTAATCTTGCCTTGGTGCAATTCCTTGCCAGACAACATCCATAAGACTCAGCATAAATACTGATACTTCCGTGGCAGGATCTCCAGAATTTAAGTAAGTTCCGATTGCTAATTCCGCAGTTGGCATACTAACCTGGGACGACATTTGTTCTAAAAAAATGTAGTTCATCAGCGTTCCTACTAAGATGTGAGCAACTGTCTGGGGATCACAAGGACGAAGGCGACCTTGGTTGATCTCACGCTCTAAGAAAGCAGTCAGTAATTTCACATCTAGCATCGGTCTTGGCTCTTTACCTCCAAGTTCTGGGAGCGTATTGCCTCGCGATCGCAACATCATGATTCGAGGCAGCACTTGGCGATAGAATTCCATAATCTGAAGGCAGACGTTAATCAGGTTTTCTTTAAGATCACCTTTGCCACAAAGAAATTCCAACTCGTTCACCCAGAGGGGCTTTTCTGGAATTCCCATCGCCGCAAAAAATAATTCTTCTTTGGTTGAGAATCGCTTGAAAATTGAAGCTTCAGAAATACCAGCTTGTTGAGCAATTTCTAAAGTGGAAGCACCAAATCCTTGTTGCAAAAAAACTTGACGAGCCGCTTCTAAGATTTGCTGATTGGTGATTCTGGGTGTACGAGCCATAAATAAGTAAGTTATTACTTATTTATTTATGGCCTTTGTGATCGGGATGTCAAGAGCTAATGACGTAAGATTTTGCTACCGTCAAGAGCGGAGATCGTTTAAGCTAGCTGAAAGATTCTTTGATTAGTGGCTTAAAGGCGGTAGTGTGCCTAAATATGTTCGTTTGATTTCTTTTCTAATGGTTTGTAGTTTGTGGAGTATGCCAAAAGCCGCTAACGCGCAGGCATTAATACCCCATACATTGCAACTAGATGCAGCAAAGTTAGAGAAGCAGGGGTTGAGCTTGGCACAAGAGGCGGCTCAACTAGCTCAGTTTCAACAGGTTGATTTAGCTTTGCCACGAGCGCGGCTGGCGACTCAACTGGCACCGAAGAATGATAAGGTGTGGTTGCTGTTAGGTGGATTGCAACTGCAAACTAAACAGTTTGATGCAGCGATCGCTAGCCTGAAAAAAGCGCAATCTATCAACCCCAAAAATGGTGATATTCTGTTTGCTTTGGGTTCAGCTAATTTTCAGCAGAAAAATTACCAAGCAGCTGTTGTCAATTACCAAGATGGTTTGAAGTTAAAACCCAATGATCCAGAGGGTTTCTTTGATTTAGGTAATGCTTACTATCTGCTGGGTCGATTGCCAGATGCGATCGCGCAGTACGATAAAGCCGTCTCCCAAGATAAAAAATTCTGGCCGGCGCTCAACAATATTGGCTTAATAAATTACGAACAGGGTAATATCCCCGAATCAATTAAGCGATGGCAATCTGCTATAACCCTTGATAAGCAAGCGGCAGAACCTTTATTGGCCTTGGCAGTGGCACTGTATACTAAAGGCGAGCGCCAACAAGCACTAACCTTGGGAGAAACTGCACTCCGCATTGATTCGCGCTATGCTAATTTGGATTTCCTCAAAGAAAATCTCTGGGGCGATCGTCTACTCTCTGATACGAAAAAATTCCTAGAATTACCCCGGATTCAAGCAGCCTTACTGGAACGAAAAAACTCATCATCTCCTGAACAACAGCCGACTCAATAGGAGTTAGGAGTTAAAAGTTAGGAGTTAGGAGTTAAATATTTCAACTCATAACTCCTCACTCATAACTCCTCACTCCTAACTTTCGGATCACCACTTGCATAACAGTACCTTTTTATAGTACATATATACTATCTAAATCCAGGACTAGTCGCTCAAAAACATTGGCGGGCGAGTAATTCCTGAAATAAGTCGTTAATTCTCACTGGTTTTATGTGGGTAGAAGTGCGATGATTTGGTCAACAAACTGTTGATGGTCAACAACTGGCTTAGAAATGTAGCCATCAGCGCCGCTTTGCTTGAGAAAGTTCTCGCGATCGCCTTCCATAGCATGTGCTGTCACCAAAATAACAGGTAAGTTTGCTGTTTTGGGATCAGATTTTAACATTTGTGTAATTTTGATTCCATCAACGGATTTACCTTGGTAAACACTTCTGGACAAAGAAACATCCATCAAAATCAGGTCGGCTTCTCCTGATTGGGCAATTTTCATGACTTCTTCGACATTTTCAGTGTGTTTTACACCCAAGCCGCCACGCTTGGACAAAATTTTGGAAAAAACACGAGCATTAATTAGATCGTCTTCGACAATTAAAACAGTTTTCATGAGAATTTAAGTTATGGAGGTGAGGGGATTCAAAAATTCCAGAATTCCAAATTAAGAAATGCAATCAAGGTAAATATCATCGCTACTCAGTAAGTAGGCAAGAATAAATCAAACTATGTTACGCAATATAAAATTAATTAAATTGGCTCGTAGTAATGGCTTCAGCCCTGACTACAAACCTTTAATTATTCGCGTCCACTTACTTAAGTGTATGTAGATTATACTCGTCTGCACCCTTTTTAATAGTCAATTGTATCCTTGTCATCAAGGATGATACTACTGTTTTTTCTTCTGTGACGATCAAAATTTTGTGATCAATCCTATTTGATCCGTTATGCTGTGGTTGCCGCAGTGTTGAGTTCCATCGGCTTTGTGTAGTTAAATTTCAGGGAAAAAACTCATGGCAAAACAGTTAAACCTGCTCTCAACGGGACAGGTAATTACAACAGCCCTGCACACCGAGATGCAACGGTCTTATCTAGAATATGCCATGAGCGTGATTGTCGGGCGAGCGCTACCAGACGTGCGTGATGGCTTAAAACCAGTGCATCGCCGCATTTTGTATGCAATGCACGAACTAGGTTTAGTACCAGATAGACCCTATCGGAAATGTGCCCGTGTAGTGGGTGATGTGTTGGGTAAATACCATCCGCACGGCGACCAATCAGTTTACGATGCTTTAGTCAGGCTGGTGCAGGATTTTTCTAGCCGTTATCCTTTACTAGCAGGACATGGTAACTTTGGTAGCGTCGATAATGACCCGCCAGCAGCGATGCGCTATACAGAAACACGCCTCGCACCGATCAGCCATGAGGGAATGCTGACTGAAATTGGTGAAGAAACTGTGGAATTTGTGGGGAACTTCGATAATTCCCAGCAAGAACCAACGGTGCTACCTGCTCAGTTGCCGTTTCTGTTGCTTAATGGCTGTTCTGGTATTGCCGTGGGAATGGCGACGAATGTACCACCGCATAATTTGGGGGAAGTTGTCGATGGGTTAATTGCCTTAATCGATAACCCAGATTTGTCAGATGAAAAATTATTTGAGTTAATTCCAGCGCCAGATTTTCCCACTGGTGGGGAAATAGTTGGTGAAGCGGGAATTCGGGAAGCATACACCACAGGTAAGGGTGGAATTCTGCTGCGGGGAGTCGCAGTTCTGGAGGAAATTCCCGCCAGTCGGGGAAGCAAGCGACGGACGGCAATTATTATTACAGAATTGCCTTATCAAGTGAATAAGGCAGGCTGGATTGAGAAGGTAGCGGACTTAGTAAATCAAGGACGCCTGCAAGGAATTTCTGATCTTCGGGATGAGAGCGATCGCGAAGGGATGCGCGTGGTAATTGAACTCAAACGCGATACCAATCCCCAAGAAATTCTCCAACATTTATATCACCAAACTGCCTTACAAATGACTTTTGGGGCGATTCTGTTAGCAATAGTAGATGGACAACCCCGCCAGTTAAGTTTGCGTCAAGTGTTGCAGGAGTTTTTGAGTTTCCGAGAACAGACGCTGAACCGTCGCTACAATTACGAGTTGGGGAAAGCCCAAAGTCGTGTGCATTTGGTAGAAGGTTTGCTGAAAGCGCTGTCTAATTTGGATCAGGTAATTCAAATTTTGCGGCAAGCTCCCGATGGAAGTACTGCAAAAATAAACCTTTGTAGCCAACTGGATTTTAGTGAGGTACAAGGTGATGCAATTTTGGCTATGCCGTTACGCCGCCTCACCAGTTTAGAACAGCAAAATTTGCAGCAGGAATTTGAGCAAATCAGTCAACAAATTAGCTTGTTAGAGCAATTACTCAACGATCGCCGGGAATTGCTCAAGGTGCTGAAAAAAGATTTGCGATCGCTCAAGCGCAAGTACAACGATCCCCGGCGTACCAAGTTAGCGCCGATTAGCAGTGACACCAGGGTACAAGAGGACAAGGGGACAAGGAGACAAGGAGCAGAAGTTGATCAGGAAAATCCCAAATCCCAAATCGTTCGACTGAGCGTAGCCGAAGTCCAAAATTCAAAATTAGAACAGCCAGCAGAGTCAGCAGTTTTAGAATTTACCCAACGGGGTTATGTCCGCCGCACCCAGCCATCTGGGAGAAAGTCAAAAGCTGAAAATGGTCTGCACGATAATGACTTCATTATCCAAACTGTGTTGACGGACACAGAGAAAGATTTGCTAATACTAACTGAGGGCGGCAAAGTCTATCCTGTGAACGTGGGAGAAATCCCCCCAACCACTGGACGTTCTCCACGGGGAAAACCTTTGATTACTATGCTCAGTAGTACTGCTCAAGGCGCTCAAGAAGCTGTGGTCAGCCGCTTTTTGCTCCCGGAAAATCTCGAAACTAGGCAGATGATTCTCCTGACAAGACAGGGAAGAATTAAGCGTCTATCTCTGGCAGAATTTACTAACTTGACTCGGCGCGGAATCACGATTTTGAAGCTCAAAGACGATGATGAATTATCATTTACCCAGTTCGCCACTCCAGGGGAGCATCTGATTTTAGCTAGTTCTGGTGGGCGACTGTTGCGCTTTGCAGTTAATGATGAACAATTACCGATTATGGGTCGCACAGCGATGGGTTTACAAGCATTTCGGTTATTGAAAAATCAGCAAATGGTTGGCTGTGTCACTGTCGGTAAAGATGATCAACTGCTGCTAGTTACTCAAGAAGGATATGCCAAGCGGATGGCTGCAAGTCAGTTAAGAGCGGCTAATCGCGGCGACTTAGGCACGCAAGCGCTGAAATTCGCCAGCAAAACTGACAACTTAGCTGGTATGGTGATCGCGATGCCTTCTCTACGAGACGCTACGCGAACGGCGGGCTACGCCAACGCATCTGGTGAAGTAGCTTTAGTGACGAATAAAGAGCGGGTAGTGCGGATATCTGTGGAAACAGTGCCGCTCTTAGGTAAAGATGTCAAAGGTGAAAGCATTCTTCAACTTAACCGCGATGAAAAAATCATCACTGTCGCCGAAGTGCGATCGTAAATTATGTAGGGCTGATCTCGTTCCCAGTCTCCGACTGGGAATGCCTTTTTAGAGGGCTGCCGCCTCACGAATTGGCGGCAGAAAATAGATATAGATGCCCGACTTCTTCAGGAAGTCGGGCATCTGGGCAGCTTCCTAAGTGTTTTTAACTCCAAATATCTCTATAACTTACGCAAAACTACATTCTGTAAGGGCAATTCATGTAGCTTTAGCTGACCGCAGAATATTGCCCCTACCTAAAAATCATTCTTTTCAGCTATTGTTTGCCTAAGTCCTGTCTCTATTTATTATCAATAATTTCTAATTAAAAAATAATAAACTCTATAGTACATCAACCACTGCAAATGATTTACTTGACAATTAATTTCAACAATATATTATTGTCTATGACGGTAAAAGTCTAAATAAGATTTCTTCTGCCTCAGTAAATCTAACTGAAGTCCGATGTTTTAATATGTATATACAGCTATTAATGTTTATGTCAAGCTGGGGAAACAAAAGTATAAAAAATGTTGACTTTATGAAAAGATTTGTTATATTAGTTTACATAAGGCAATAAACCTTAACAATTAAATTTGGAGTACCAACCATGACAAATGTAAGCACAACAAAAGTTACTACTCCCGTAATTGAAGATCGCAACGCTTGGCGTTGGGGCTTTACCCCACAAGCAGAAATTTGGAATGGTCGCTTGGCAATGATTGGCTTTTCAGCAGCCATTTTAGTTGAGCTTTTTTCTGGTCAAGGCGTCCTACATTTTTGGGGCATCCTGTAAGTTTTAATATTCTAGATGACCAAATAATTATTAATTCATAATTTATAATTCATAATTAAGGAATGGGTACAGAGCCAACACTGAATTTTTAAATCAGTGGTCTTAATTCAGTGCCAGCTTGAACTGTCCCCTGAATTAAATTATGAATTATGAATTCTCAATTATGAATTATCTTGACCTATAAATAAAAAAACCTGGAGTGCTAATTCACTACCAGGTTTTTTATTTGTTTGTCATTTGTCAGTTGTCATTTATTCACTAATGACTATTGACCAATGACCAATGACCAATGACTATTGACTAATAACTACCGAATATATTCCTTGAGAACGCTGTTGCGATTTGGATGGCGCAACTTGCGGAGTGCCTTCGCTTCAATTTGACGAATCCGTTCGCGGGTAACATTGAAAATCTGGCCGATTTCCTCAAGGGTCTTCATCCTACCATCATCCAAGCCGTAACGCAGTCTGAGAACATCCCGTTCACGAGGACTGAGACTATCGAGGACTTTTTCGAGGTCTTCGCGCAGAAGATTTTTGGAAACTTGGTCTTCTGGTGTCTCGCCATCGGATTCAATAAAATCGCCTAATCGAGAATCTTCTTCTTTCCCAATGGGCGTTTCTAGTGAAATAGGTAACTGGGCGGATTTAGCAATAAACCGCAACTTCTCAATGGTCATCTCCATGCGAGTGGCGATTTCTTCTTCAGTGGGTTTGCGACCCATTTCTTGAGATAGCAGCTTGGTAGTTTTCTTAATCCGAGAGATGGTTTCGTAGAGGTGAACTGGAAGGCGAATCGTGCGGGATTGATCGGCGATCGCGCGGGTAATTGCTTGACGAATCCACCATGTAGCGTATGTAGAGAACTTATAACCTTTTTCGTGGTCAAACTTTTCAGCGGCACGAATCAAACCGAGACTGCCTTCCTGAATTAAGTCTTGGAACGACAAACCACGATTCATGTACTTCTTAGCAATTGAAACCACAAGACGGAGGTTAGATTGCACCATCTTGTCTTTCGCCCTGCGACCAACATGGAGGCGATAACGAAAGGCTGGTAGTGGCAGTTGCACTGCTTCTGCCCATTCACTATCACGAGGATCGCGATCTAACTGTTCACAGAGTCTTTCGCGCACCCTCTCTAATTCCAGCAAATCGGCTATTTTCCGCGCCAATTCAATTTCTTCGTCTGCCCGCAACAGTCGAATTCTACCAATCTCTTGCAAGTAAAGCCGAATTGAATCTTCGGTATAGTGCTTTTTCTTGCTTTGTGTCCGACGACGCGATTTAGCGGCTTTTCCAGACTTTGCGTCGTCCTCATCAGACTGAGGCTCTAAAAATTCATCTTCACCTTCATCGATGATCAGCAAGTCCTCTTCTTCGTCTATTAAGAGTTCTTCTAACTCGAGCTCAGGCTGATTCGTTATTTCTAGGTCAGGCTGATATATGCTTTCGAGTACGTTGTTAGCCTGGTTCATGCCGCGTTCCTCATGCTCCTTGCAGAATCAATTACTCAAGATGTGTTTACTGCTCTTTTAAACGAGCTAGTTATCAACCGAAAATAAGCTTTTTGGCAGATTTGCCAGAGATATTTTCGGACGTTTTGCACCTCCGGTTGGAGGTCTTTTACTTTAGTTTAAGCAATTACTAAAGATGACTTGCTCACTTTAGTAAATGTTATATGTGTTGCTATCACATATTGCTTTCAACTAACTGGTCAAAAAAAAGACTGCCTTGATCAAAAAATTTGCCACTCTATACAAATGAGTTGAGACTGTTGGCAGATTTTCCTCTAAAGACTCTTCCGATTGTAGCCTGTTTCACAGAAATTGTACTCTTTTTGTGTATCAATCATGAACTCCCACAGCAATTGTTAGCTACTATTTCCAAAAAGACATTAAAAACGAGAGTTATACCCTGAAATTTTTTCTCCACTTTTCGGAATAGCAGTGACGCTCTTATTACATTACGAAGTAAGTACGCTAGCTTTTGCCGAATTTCATGTATTTTACACAACATTAATCACTGAGAAAGAGTGCATTTTATGTTAACTCAGACGATTCGTCTTAATCTAGCCATTTTTACATTTCCTTCATAAATTAGGCATTCCTCAGACTAAAGCGGGTGTTGACCTTGGGTAAATACAACAAGGGTGATGGTGCTTGTCTGAAAGCAGTTAACCTTCTGCCTACTAATTACCTTAACTGAGGAGTTGAGGCGGTGGCAGAATCGACCTGATTCAGAGATCAATTTAGGCTGAACTAATTTGGTCTTATTCACACGTTAGCGCACTGTGGCGATTTCAGCCCTATGAAACTTGACAAACTCTTCTTATTGTATACAAGGATATTTTAATCAATTCAAAAACAATTTGTCCTGCGAACTAGCCAATATAGTCCTATCTTAGGCAAAAGTACATTAGATACATACGATACAATAGCGATCGCCACGGCATTACATGAAGATATTAACAAGTTTCTTGCCAGATGGTGTCTGTTTCCAGTAAACATTACCTCGAACAGAGAGAAAGAATGAAGATTGCCTGATGATTTGGTTACAAAGTTTTTTCCGTAGCTAAATTGTCAACTTAAATACTCTTGTTTCAGTAAGTTTTTGCTCAGAAATCTTCAAGATACTTATTAACTGCTGTTTGATAGATAATATTCAGTTATTTTCTTAAAGCATAACAAATGTGTTTCTAGCTGGTGGGCAAAATTAATCAGCTAGTCAGTGCAAAGAGTATTATCTTAACTAAATTTACAATAAAGTTGGTAGTTTTGCTAACACTAAAACATTGAATTTTTGTAAAATATTGACAATAAGTAAATTATATGGTTTTTTTCTAAATCAAAAATTTAGAATTTTTATATTTATGTAGCACTGACCTACCACTTGTGTGATAAAGCAATTTACTTTTAATTTGCATAACCAGGGCGGGCTTTCCAGCCCAGCCCACAAAAGTTTTACTTCCAGGTAATATGCAAATTAAATCTCCAACAGTTGCTCAGAGTAGTGTCAGGGAATTGATATTAGATATCAAGATCGGTGAAGTTGAGTTTAGAACCATAGGTTTCGATGAATTCTCGTCTGGGTGCGACCCGATCGCCCATTAAAATTGTGAAGATGCGATCGGCTTCGGCGGCGTCTTCAATTTCGACTTGCTTCATTTTGCGACTTTCTGGGTTCATTGTGGTGTCCCAGAGTTGTTGTGGCATCATTTCACCCAAACCTTTGAAGCGTTGAATGGTATAGTTGGCGTTAGCAGGAAATTTGGCGATCGCTTGATTTTTTTCGCGATCGCTATAGCAGTACTCATGATTGCGTCCCCGTTCTACTTTAAACAGTGGGGGACAAGCAATATAAATAAAGCCCTGTTCGATCAGCGCTCGCTGATATCGATAAAAGAAAGTTAACAACAAAGTTCGGATATGCGCTCCATCTACGTCAGCGTCAGTCATGATGACTATGCGGTGATAGCGCAGTTGAGTGGAATCGAATTCATCACCTTTGACACCTAAACCGAGTGCTGTAATTAACGATTGAACTTCGTTATTTTTATAGATTTTAGCGTCGTCGGTTTTTTCAATGTTGAGAATTTTACCACGTAAAGGTAAGATCGCTTGAGTGCGGCGATCGCGTCCTTGTTTGGCACTCCCACCGGCTGAGTCCCCTTCCACGATGAAGATTTCCGATTCGCTGGGATCACGAGAACTACAATCTGCCAATTTCCCAGGTAATGGCGAAGATTCCAGCACCGATTTGCGCCGAACTAATTCCCGCGCATGACGGGCGGCTTCTGCGGCTTTGAAAGCTTGGATAGCTTTATCTAAAATTGAGTCTGCGATCGCCGGATGAAATTCTAGGTATTCGGTGAGGACTTCTCCCACCAAAGAATCGACAATTCCCCGAACTTCGGTATTACCAAGTTTGGTCTTAGTTTGTCCTTCAAATTCTGGATCTGGGACTTTAACGGAAATAACCGCAGTCAAACCTTCGCGGACGTGTTCGCCACTCAGGTTAGGTTCATTCTCTTTAATTTTATTGCGTTTGCGAGCGATCGCATTTAATGTCCGAGTCAGAACCGCCTTCAACCCTTCTAAGTGCGTACCACCATCCACTGTACGAATATTGTTAGCAAAACCCAGCACATTATCCGTATAAGCATCAGTACACCATTGCAAGGAAACTTCCACTAGTACGTTGTTGCGTTCTCCCTGCACATAGATAATTTCTTCATGCAGGGGCTGCTTCTCACGGTTCATGTAAGCGATATATTCTTTAATGCCACCACTGTACTGGTAGGATTCTACCTTGGGTGTATCGCTTTTCAGTAGTTCCAGACGGTGGTCAGTAAAGGTAATTTTGACACCAGCATTCAGATACGCCAACTCTCGTAGGCGACCTGATAAAGTGATGTAATCAAACTCAATGCTAGTAGTGAAGATTTCGGTATCTGGTTTAAAAGTAACAGAAGTTCCGGTTCTATCTTCTTTGTAAGGCTTGACTTGCAGTTCAGTAACTGGGATACCCCGTTCATAACGCTGAATATGAACTTTTTTATCTCGCCAAACTGTAACTTCTACAACCTCAGATAGGGCATTTACAACAGAAATACCAACCCCGTGTAATCCTCCAGAAACTTTGTAACCACCGCCGCCAAACTTCCCACCGGCGTGTAATACCGTCATCACGGTTTCCAAAGCCGATTTGCCGGTGCGCGAGTGAGTATCGATGGGAATACCGCGACCATCATCTGTTACAGTCACCGAACCATCAGCGTTGATATCCACCTCTATATGAGTGCAATAACCCGCTAAAGCCTCATCAACTGAATTGTCTACTACCTCGTAAACTAAATGGTGGAGTCCTCGCGGCCCAGTAGTACCGATGTACATTCCTGGTCTTTTGCGGACGGCTTCCAGACCTTCCAGAACTTGAATCTGATCGGCACTGTAACTGCTCGTCATGTAAACTCTCCTGATGTGTGGGGTTTAAGTCGCCAAAAGGCAAATAAAAGTAAAAACACTCCAAAATTGTAACACAAAAGCCTTGCTAGCGTCTGTAGGGCATTTTCAAGAGAAGTTTATACTGGGGTTGCAGTCCTGTGTAATAGGGGCAGGGGCAGAATAGCTTAATGACTAACGACTAATGACTAATGACTAATGACTAAATTAATTGTGATTTGTGGGGCGACGGCAACGGGTAAGTCGGGTTTGGCTTTGGCTTTGGCGATGCGGTTGGGTTCTGTAATTCTCAGTGCTGATTCTCGTCAAGTTTACCGCGAGTTTGATATTGGGACAGCAAAACCAACTGTGGCTGAACAAAAATTGGTGCGGCACTATTTAATAGATATCTGCGATCCAACAGACACAATGACGGTAGCAGACTATCAACAACAAACACAAGCCTTAATTAATTCTCCCTCATCTCCCCCCCTTCTGGTGGGTGGCACTGGTTTATACATCCGTTCCATTGTCCAAGGGATGAAAATTCCGAGAGTTGCACCACAGATTGAATTGCGATCGCAGATGGAATCTCTTGGTCAATCACAACTATACGCAATGTTACAACAAGTTGATCCTGTTGCTGTACAAAAGATTCATCCTAATGACTCAGTACGGACTCTAAGAGCATTAGAGGTATATTATGTCACTGGTCATCCCATTTCGGAACAGCAAGGCGAGAATCCACCAAATTATCCGATTTTGCAAATTGGTTTAGATTGTGATGTTGACAAGTTGGGCGCTCGTATTCAACAGCGTACTGAGGAAATGATAGCAGCTGGGTTGGTCGCGGAAGTGAAGTATCTTTGTCAAAAATATGGCGCTGATTTGTCTTTGTTGAATACTTTGGGCTATCAAGAAATCAAGCAATATTTGGCTGGGGATATTTCCTTAGATGAAGCGAAAGAATTAACAATTTTGCATACACGGCAATTTGCCAAACGACAACGCACTTGGTTTCGAGCATATCCAAAAATTGAATGGTTTGATGCGGATGAACCTGATTTATTAGAGAAAGTTTGGCATCGGATAAATGAGTTTATAAGTTGCACAAGTTTATGAGAATTTTTTTGCTGATGCAAAGACGCAAAGTTTTTTTGCGTCTTTACAGCGAGTGTCTTATAGAATGTCGGGATCTATGCCCATAGCCCGGAGCCTATCTGCTAGTAATTGGGTGCGTTCTTCTGCTTGTTCAGCGCGTTGTTCTGCTTGTTCAGCACGTTGTCGTTCTTGTTCAGCGCGTTCATCCCCAGTCAGCAAAACACTACCATCTTGGTAGCACCAGCGTAACCAAGTATCCTGTCTATCTTCAAATTTACCTTCCCCTAGAGTTACACCTAAACCAACTTGTTCTAACCAATTTTCTGAAGTTTCAAAGTACCGCCTTCCTCTGAGTTCATAAACGCGTAGTAGTTTTTCTCCTAATTGCTAGTTTGGGTCATATACGATGTAGTAACTAGCCCGCATTTGTTCATAAATTTTCAGTTTTTTGCCAAGTTCATCACCTTCTTTATTAGAGACAATTTCTAGGACAACTTCCGGTGGTTTGCCAAAACGCCAAACCATATAACAACGATTTTGTTTCTCCCACCAATTTTCAGGCACTTGCACATCGAAGCTGAGAAAAACATCGGGTACAATTGCCGGTTGTCCATCTGTATGGTAAATACCAACATTTGCTGCTGCTAAAAAAGTCTGCTGCGGTATAGAACTGTAAAGAGAGCCAACCAAGAGACGTTGTTGTTTTTCAGAAGCAAAATTGTCCACAGGTGTATCATCTTCAGTGACTAGCTGGTTGGCATCTGGCACATAGTAATCATCATTATTGATTAGAACTTCCTGAACCATGATTTTATCCAGTATTTGAGAGCTTTATTTCTAGGTTAGTTGATTAGGAATGAAAGGGTGCGATTAGAGATCATCTACTTATATTCACAACCTCGTTTCGATTGAATATGTGTCAAAATCTACTTTATATCTTATATGAGACCAGGGGAATTATCAGGTAAGGAAGCTTAATGACTAACAAGTTAGAACCATTCCAGATAGACAACAAGTGGGGCTACAAAGACCAGAAAAGACTAAATATAATCAATGCGATCGCCTCCTTTCTATCCAAATTATTGCTGAAAATAAGTGCGATCGCTATCTCAGCCTATAGAATCTGTGTTTTACTCCCACACCCTTTGAACTGGATATACATCAAAGACAGCATCTATACTTAACAAAGTCATCTTTTCAACTATTGCCTGAGCGATTAAAATTCGGTCAAAAGGATCGCGGTGATGGCTTGGTAAAGCTTCTAAAGCATAGATATGACTCAATTCAATAGGTAATAGTTGTAGATTATTCATTTGCTGTTGAGTTTCGATGAAATTAGGAAGCGACGAGCTTAAATTTAGTTTACCAAGCTGAGATTTTATTTGTAATTCCCAAATACTAGCCATGCTAACTACCCAAAAATTGTTAGGATCAATTAATAAGTTTCTAACTCTCTGGGATAGTTTTTCTGGGTTTCCTGCTGACCAAATAATTACGTGAGTGTCTAATAATAGTTTCATCCCTGACTTTCACCTAACCAAAACTCATCAGGTAAAGGGTCATTAAAATCATCACTTATCCAAATCTTACCTTGGTTTAAACCTAGTACCCTTTTCTGGGGTGTTTGTTGGGGTTGAACATATTTTTGTGCTAAAAATTCCACAAAATCTAGCACCTGTTGTTGCTGTTCTGGTGCTAGGGTTTGCAGCTTTGCAATTAATTGTGAGGTGGAATCTAAAACTTGGTAAGTCATTTCACCCTCTCCTGTTGAATGTCTGACTCTATGTTACTTTAAGCCTACAATTAATAGAATATTAGATTGTAGGATGATTCAATGCACTTGTTAAGAGACATCGCACCTTCCGTACTTAAATCAGGCGATCGCACTTACTCCCCCCTAAGCTGCTATTCTTGCAACAATAGTAAATACAGCCATCAACAGCAGCCTGTAAAATGCCATGACAGACGCCGCAGTTAGCATTTCTCCCGCCGATATCGAAACCCTTGAGCAGTTATACACCTTCCGAGAGCACACCGAAGTTTTCAAATTTCTGGATAAACATTCGTTTCTCATTCCCGTGCTGCTAGAAGCACCTGAGAAAATTCGCCACTACTTCCCTGACTCCCAACTATTTCTGGAAGTTGTTCCAGATCGAGAAAGTATTGATTGGGTGCAGTTGATACTATCTATTTTAATGAAGCTTGACCCCCATGAAGCAGTTGCAAAGCTCCATCAGTTTGACGATAATTGGTCAAGAGGTCTTTCACACCAGGTGCATCAGCAATTTTTTACCACTCTCGAATACCCAGATGAGTTTTGATTGGTCACAATATCTTAATCTAGCCAAAGAACTCACCGATCAACCAACTACTCCTGCAAATCAGGAAGCTAAACTGCGTGATGCTATCAGTCGAGCATACTATGCAGCTTTTATCTTGGCGCGAAACTATTTGCGTGATCAAGAAGGAATATCAATTCCGAAAATAAGTGATGCTCACAGGTATGTTTGGGAGCAATTCAAGCTTAATCCTCACCCACAACGTCAATTAATTGCCAATAACTTGAAACGATTGCGATATGCTCGCAATCAAGCAGATTATGTTGATATATTTCCTGGATTGGCAGGCACTACAATAATAGCTTTAGATTTGTCTGAGGAAGTAATTTCAATTTTAAGCAACCTGTAAACATCTACCTTGAACTTTAAAAAACTATGCTTACCCAAGATAAAAAACAACTCAACTGGAAACCCATTATTAAAGCATTCGAGGCTGTCCTTGGTAAAAATGGTGTGGTGCAACGCCGCGAAGAACTTATTACTTATGAATGCGATGGTTTAACTGGGTATCGCCAACGTCCGGCTGTGGTGGTGTTACCCAGAACTACAGAACAAGTTGCCCAAGTGGTGAAGATATGCAATCAATATTCTATACCCTTCATCGCACGCGGCTCTGGTACAGGTTTATCTGGCGGTGCTTTGCCAGTGATAGACTCTGTTTTAATTGTCACTTCCTTAATGCGGCAAATCCTCAGCATTGATTTGGAAAATCAACGGGCAATTGTTCAACCAGGGGTGATTAATAGTTGGGTAACACAAGCCGTCAGTGGTGCTGGTTTTTACTACGCCCCTGACCCTTCTAGTCAAATTATCTGCTCTATTGGCGGTAATATTGCCGAAAATTCTGGTGGCGTACATTGTCTCAAATATGGCGTTACTACTAACCACGTTTTAGGATTAAAAATTGTCACGCCTGAAGGTGAAATTATCGATTTAGGCGGAGAAATTCCAGAAATGCCTGGTTATGATTTAACAGGTGTGTTTGTTGGTTCTGAAGGTACATTAGGAATTGCCACAGAAATTACTTTGCGAATTCTCAAAAGTCCAGAATCAATTTGTGTGCTGTTGGCAGATTTTACTAGTATTGAAGCTGCTGGAGCAACTGTTTCTGATATCATCAGCGCCGGAATTATTCCTAGTGGTATGGAAATGATGGATAACTTTAGCATCAATGCAGTTGAAGATGTTGTAGCAACTAATTGTTATCCCCGCGATGCTACTGCTATTTTACTAATAGAAATTGACGGTTTAGAAGTAGAAGTTGCAGGGAATAAACAGCGAATTACTGAAATTTGTAAAAAGAATGGTGCGCGTAATGTCACTTCTGCTACTGACCCAGAAACCCGATTGAAATTATGGAAAGGACGTAAAGCGGCTTTTGCGGCGGCTGGACATTTAAGCCCAAATTATTATGTACAAGACGGTGTAATTCCTCGGACTCAATTGCCTTATGTTCTGCACGAGATTGAGGCATTAAGTCAACAATACGGTTATCGTGTTGCTAATGTATTTCATGCTGGTGATGGCAATCTTCATCCGCTAATTCTTTATGATAATTCTGTGTCTGGAGCATTAGAGCAAGTAGAAGAAATGGGTGGAAAAATTCTCAAGCTTTGTGTTCAAGTCGGTGGTAGTATTTCTGGTGAGCATGGCATTGGTGCAGAGAAGAAGTGCTATATGCCACAGATGTTTAGCGAAGTTGATTTAGAAACTATGCAATGGGTACGGCAAGTTTTTAATCCTAAAGGATTAGCAAATCCTGAAAAGATATTCCCCACACCACGAACTTGTGGAGAAGCAGCAAATGCCTCGGCACTCAAGCAATTTGAAGGTGTGGAAAGATTTTAATTTTCCGCAAAGGTGCATTTGTAGCTCCTCTCGTTCCCTGGCTCTGCCAGGGAATGCACTTAAGAGTGCTTCACAGAATTAAAAATAGCGATAATTGTCCCCTAAGGCACATTTATTAATTTATATCTGGGCATAAAATCATTATTTATTTACATTATCCGGAGGATTACAACTTTATTTTGTAGTTATATATATTCCGATCGCACTAGGTCACGCTTACAAATGAATCGGGTTGCTCGCCGTAGTGTTTCTTACTTGCTGTGTTTGGGATTAGTAGTCACTTTAACAGTTTTTTCATTCTCTTCATCGCCAGCTTATTCCCAAAAAAAAAGTCCTTTAACTACAGAAATTCGCGGTGTTTGGCTGACTAATGTTGCTAGTGGTGTACTATTTATCCCTTGGGGTATTAACCGGGCTGTCAATCAATTATCGGCTCTTAAGTTTAATACAATTTATCCTGTAGTTTGGAACCGAGGACATACTTTCTATAAAAGTGCTTTAGCTCAAATGACTACAGGCTCGGATACTCAACCTTTCCTCAACTTTATGCACGGTGGACAGGATGTTTTAACAAAGATAGTGACACTTGCTAAAGATAAAGATTTGAAAGTCATTCCCTGGTTTGAATACGGGTTCATGACGCCCCATTATTCACAATTAGCAAGGCGTTATCCTGACTGGTTAACAATTGGGCAAGAAGGTATAAACTCTATTCAAGATACCCCACCGGAAGAAATCAACAATCTTTTGGTGAGTAAACAGGCTTGGTTGAATCCTTTACATCCAGAAGTGCAAAAGTTTATTCAAGGGCTAATTTTGGAAGTAGTCAGGGATTACGATGTGGATGGTATTCAACTTGATGACCATTTTGGAATGCCTGTACAGTTTGGCTACGATCGCTTCACTATAGAACTGTACCAGCAAGAACACCAAGGCAAAAGCCCCCCTACTGATCCTTTTAACTCAAAATGGATGCGTTGGCGAGCAGACAAAATTACTGATTTCATGGCAGAAATTTATCAAGCTGTCAAGGCGGTTAAACCCAATGTCAGAATATCTTTATCTCCTAACTATCAAGCTTTTGCCTATAAATACTATTTGCAAGATTGGGAGAGTTGGGTAAAAAAAGGTTTAGTTAATGAGTTAATTTTGCAAGTATATCGAAATGACAAAAACTCTTTTATCGCTCAACTGAAACACCCATCTGTGAAATTGGCTCAAAGTCTAATTCCTGTAGGTATTGGTATATCAACGGGAACGGTAGGTAATCCTGTGAAAATCGCCCAAGTTCGAGAACAGGTTCAGGTAGTGCGCGATCGCAATTTTAATGGTATCTCTTTTTTCTACTGGGAGAGTCTATGGGGTTACATCGTACCTGAATCACCTCAACAGCGACGCAAAGCTTTTTTTGAGATGTTTAATCATAAAACTGTCAAACGATTACAACCAAAGAAACTTTGATGCGATTCGCGCCTAGAAATACTAGATTTGCCTTGACATTGCTGTGGACTTTAGCTACTTTTGGCGGTTTTTTATTAAGTTTACTCTTAATTGAAGTCGGCGAAAAACCCGATATCGGAGTAGTAGAAGCAGCTATCGGCGGATTTGCAATCGCACTTCTTCAAGGCTGTCTTCTCAAACAACCTATATTTTGTATTAGGTGGATTTTGTCAAGTCTTTTGGGTTGGAGTATGATCACCGCGATCGGTATTGGTGCCATCGGTTGGATTGTACCTAGCACTCAGATTCTTCCCCTGAGAATCCTGTCTGGGGCGGTTTATGGTGCGCTTGGCGGCTTCGGGATTGGATTGGCACAATGGTTAGCAATTCCCCAGCCTGTGGCATGGCGATGGATATTTGTCTCTGCGGCAAGTTGGGCTATTGCTGTCCCCGTGGGTTCTGTTGTCGGGATGATCTTGCACCGCTTGACGCAGTTATTCTTAGGCGAAGTCATGGGATTAGCTATGACTTGGCTGCTGGTTGGCATCCTCACAGGAATGAATGCTCACAAATTGCGATGCCTGCGGCGGGCTACGCCTACGTAACTTGCCACTCCCCATTATTAAGAATAATAAACTTAATTGATGTCTAGTGAAGATTCCACTTAGATATATGCAAGAATCTTAAAAAATTGTTAAAAAGAAATTTTAGTAAGTTTGACCTAATCTGCAAATGTATTTTCGCCTTGAAAAAGCAGGATTTGTGAAGCTGACTCCTACTTAGCTTTCCTAGATTTCTGATTAGAAGTAGAGAAAGATCGAAATTTCGATGAGCAATAGCTCAGAAAACTTTGCTATAGGCGCTAAAGTGCATCTACTACAAACGTAACTACAAGAGAGCGCCTAGAAGAGTCAGTAATACTAGACAGGGACTCTCCCATGAATATAAATCCAGTGGAATCAACTATAGAGTTGACAAAATTATCACCTCCTCAGATTCTCTTTGGCACAGAAGTAGATGAGAAAAGCACAGAACAAGCAGTTGGACTCCAGGTTGAACGAGATCATCTGCTAGAAGCGATCGCCAGACGGATTCACCAATCTGTAGAATTAGAGACAATTCTGCATCAAACAACAAAAGAACTTCGGCAGTTTTTGAATTGCGATCGCGTGCTAATTTATCGCTTCCAGGCTGATGGTAGTGGAGTAATCATTACTGAATCAAGTGTGGCTGCCAGTAATCCACTGTTGGGAAAAAACATCACCGATCCCTGCTTGGGTGGCAAACATCGAGAACACTACGGACGAGGTTGCATTCAAGTTGTCGAAGATATTTATGCAGCCGGCTTGCATTCTTGCTATATAGATTTCCTGGCATCTTTGCAGGTGAGAGCCAATCTAGTTGTGTCAATTTTTAAAGAGCAAGATATTTGGGGGCTATTAATTGCCCAGCATTGCCACCAACCGCGTCAATGGCAGCAAACGGAAACTGATTTGCTCAAGCAGTTGGCAACTCAAATCGGTATTGGTGTGCAACAGGCAGAACTTCGTCAGCAGATTCAGGATCTCAAAGCAAAATTGGAGTTGCAAAAACACAAGCAGATTAATCAGTTGCAGCAGGTGCGAAACTTTGAAGCCTTGATGCGACGCATGACAGAACAAACCCGCGACAGTCTGGATCAAACTCAGGTGTTGCAGACAGTAACTCAGGAATTAGCAGAGTTACTGAACCTTGATCGTTGTCAAATCGAACTCTATAGCAATTGCCAAACTCTGGTTACGATTACCTACGGATACAGCACGAAGCTACCCCATTGTCAAGGATTGACCAGAGAGATTGCAGACCATCTGGAAATTTATCAACCCCTATTACAAAAACAACCATTGCAATTTTTGGAAATTGTGCCGGGATGGGAACCAAAGTTGTTAGTTATGTCCCAGATGGCTTGTCCAATTTTCGATACTCAAGGGATTTTGGGAAATATTTGGTTGACAAGAGCGACACAAGAAGAATTTGATCAATTTGAAATTGAGCTAGTGCAGCAGGTAGCAAATGAATGTGCGATCGCCATTCGTCAAGCGGAGTTTTCCGAACAAACCCAGGCACAGGTAAAAGAATTAGAAAAAGGCGATCGGCTCAAAAACCAATTTCTCAGAACCCTCTCCCAAGAACTGCGGACACCAATAACTAGCATCAGCCTTGCAGTCCAAACACTCGAAAGTGTCCTCACACCAGAGGAGATATCAAATATAGAAATAGTTCCGCAACTTTTGCAGATTCTGCATAACGAGTGTGGGCGAGAAAACAAATTAATTAACGATCTACTCACACTTACATATCTCGAAGCCGAACCCGAACCCCCAACTTTGATTGCCATTGACTTACAAAGCTGGCTTCATCCCATTGTCGAGTCTTTTCGAGACCTGACCAACTGCCAGCGACAAAAGTTAAATCTGAGGGTTGATCAGGCGTTGCCGGCTTTGGAGACAGATATCACCGATTTTGAGCGGATTGTCACCGAACTGATCAACCATGCCTGCAAATACACCCCAGCAGGCGAATCGATCAGAGTCTCTGCTCATCTAATAGGAAATACAGTAGAGCTTAATATTACCAATTCGGGAATAGAGCTTACCAGCAATGAACTATCACGGATATTTGAGCCTTTCTATCACCTTTCCAAACATGATCCTTGGAAACATAGCGGCACTGGACTGGAATTGGCATTAGTGCAGAAAATGGTCAGACATTTGGGCGGCTCAATTTATGTCAAGAGTGCAATGGGTCAAACCACCTTCACCGTTAAATTCCCCCTTTAATTCGTTTTTTGGGCACGGCACTAACAAATCTGTCAGAAGTTGTGGTATGCTGGTTATTCGTGCGGGTGACTAGCTCAACGGTAGAGCAGTAGACTCTTAATCTATTGGTTCTGAGTTCGAATCTCAGGTCACCCACTTTTTAAGTATTTTAAAAGCTTGTTGAGCAATTAGTGCATATTTACATAATTTGCATTATATATGCACAGCTATTTTCAGGTAAATAGACCAAGGGACTGACAAATAAAAAAACATCCCAAATTTTCTTGTGGGATGGGTGTCCGCACTACGTGCCGCTACGCGAACACCCGTCCCATATTCAGGGCGGGCTTTCCTGCCCAGCCCACAAGATGGATAATTTTTTTCTTGTCAGTCCCTAAGTAGTTATTGGCAATTAGATGATAAATACTACAATTTAGCCTGGAAATGCCCCTAGAATATACCTTACCCAAATTTCTATCAAGCTTGGCATCAGCATAATTTTGCTACTCGTGCGATGCGAAGCTTAAAAAAATCCTCTTCACAGAATTTAAATAGTGTTGCTGCAACCTTGTAAATAAAATTCCCGTTCTTACCACAGCTTGGGCATTCGTTACGAACAAAGCAGCAGATGTTAGGAATAAAGTTATTGTAGTTACCACAGCTTGTCTATTTGTAGCAAACGCTGATGTTGCCTTTACCACAGCTTGTCTCTTTGTGGCAAACGCTTATATTATTGTTACTACAGCTTAAGTAAAACTTATCAATAAACTTCTTGTAGTTACCACAGCTTGTCTCTTTGTGGCAAACGCTTATATTATTGTTACCACAGCTTAAATAAAACTTATCAATGAAGAGTACAAAATACTTGCTTGTCCTAAAACGGCAGTGGCAACAATGAGCATATTCTAAAAAGATAAGCAAATAGCGATGTATACGATGGTCACTGAGCTTTTGTAGAAACATTATTGAATGAAAGTTTTTGGTGTTGTTAAAAACCTGTAGTCATCAGTTTTCGGTTAGAACTTGTAAGGTTTGTGGCTATTTGTTGCTTTTGGATTGCATTTGGCTCGCTGGGGTTGAAGATGAAACGATAAAGCCAAATATTGGAATCAACAAAGCATGGTGTCGAATCACCAGCGTTCATTTGCTTCTTCTCTGGCGAGTGGTTTGAAACCTTAGCTGGGTGATCATACCCGTTTACAGAAATTATTTTACAATTTACTTAAAAAAGAATATGGAAATCAAACAAATTTGCGTGATTGGGGCTGGAATCAGTGGTCTAGTAACAACTAAAACTTTTATCGAGGAAGGGTACGACGTTACTGTATTTGAGAAACAAAAAGGACTTGGTGGTGTTTGGGAAAAATCTCGAAGTTATCCAGGATTAACAACCCAGAATACGGGTGACACATTTAGTTTTTCAGACTATCCCATGCCTGCATCCTACCCAGAATGGCCGACAGCAGAGGATATGCAGAATTACCTAAATTCATACGCCCATAATTTTGGGGTTCTTGAGAGGATTCGCTTTCAAACAGAAGTGACCAATGTTTCTCGAAAAACTGGAGAACAACCAGGATGGATAGTTACCATCAGAGTGAATGAAAAAGAGGAAAAGCACGAATTTGACTTTGTGCTAGTGTGCAATGGGATATTTAGCACCCCTAAGCTACCTTCCTTACCAGGTAAGGACGAGTTCGTAGCATCTGGAGGACGGGTACTGCATTCTACTGAGTTTAACAATGCCTCAATTATTGAGGGTAAGCGGGTAGTGGTAGTAGGTTTTGGTAAGTCTGCCTGCGACATTGCGACTGTGGCGGCGAACACAGCCAAAGAATCCACCCTCGTCTTCCGTCAGCCTCTGTGGAAGATTCCGAGATTTTTCCTGGGTTTAGTAAACCTGAAGTATATTATATTAACCCGCTTTTCAGAAGCTTGGTTCCCTTACCGTCAAATGGGACGGCTTGAAAGATTGCTGCACACTCTGGGTAAGCCCCTAGTATGGGCTTTCTGGCGCAGTAACGAGACGGTGCTACGCCTGCAATTCGGTCTTGATAGCTGCGGGATGTTGCCCGAACAACCGATGAATCAGGTTAACTGTAAAATTACTATAGCTCCTCCAGATTTCTTCAAGTATGTACACTCTGGTAAAATCCAGGCAATTAAAACGAGCATTGCCAAGTTTATCCGTGGTGGCGTAGAATTAGCCAATGGTCAACAGTTGCAGGCAGATATAGTAATTTTTGGTACAGGATTTCGCCAAGAACTTCCCTTTCTCGAAGAAGAATATCGCCGACAGGTAGTCGATGAAGATGGTAATTTTAGCCTTTACCGTTATCTGATTCACCCTAATATTCCCCAGATGGGTTTTGTTGGCTATAACAGCAGTTCATATAGTCAGTTAACATCAGAAGTTAGTGCTTGGTGGCTGCTAGAGTATGTCAAAGGCAACTTGTTATTGCCTTCGCCGTCAGCAATGTATCAAGAAATGGCAGCAGATATGGATTGGATGAAAACTCACTATCATCGTGTTGTGGCGAAGGCGACATGCATTGCCGAGTTTTCCTTGCGTTACACTGAGCAACTCATGGAAGATATGGGTGCAAATAATCAACTTGGTGTCTGGAAGGGAATTTCACAGATAATTATGCCTGTGGATTCATCCCTTTACAACAAACTTCGACAGGAATTAAAGTCGCAAAGACCGAGAAATGTCAATGATTCACCTACCAATTAATCTAATCATTGTGAGTTGGAAGTAGGTGGGTGAACTAACTCCATTGATAAAGCACCAAAACGATAGCCTTTGCCGTAGACTGTGTGAATCAACGCAGTTTCTCTACCTACTTCAATCTTACGACGCAGCAAACGAATTAATGCCGCGATCGCATTACTATTGGGTTGTTCTTCTTGCCACAAATTTTGCATAATCTGGGCATGAGTCATTAGTTGTCCAGTGTGTTCCATAAAGTATTGTAATAACTGGCTTTCTTTCTGCGAAAGCTCAATTATTCGTCCTTGGCGATAGGCTACTTGATTTTCACAATCGAGTTCTAAATCAGCGACAGTTAGCCGTCCGGTAGTGGTTTCATAAGTTTGAGAACCAGAACGACGCAATAAAGCCCGGACTCTGGCTAATAACTCCCGCAGTTCAAAAGGTTTAACTAAATAGTCGTCTGCACCAGCATCTAAACCTTGTACGCGGTCATCTAGAGTATCCTTAGCTGTGAGAAACAAAACAGGAGTGGTTTTGCCTTGATGTCGCAATTCCTGACAAATTTCTAACCCCGTCTTTCCTGGCAACATCCAATCTAAAATTAATAAGTCATAATTGCCTGTTTGTGCATATTCGCTGCCACTTGTTCCATCGTAAGCGGCATCGACAGTATAACCCTCACGAGTTAATAAGCGACTCAAGGGTTCAGTTAGCTCAACTTCATCATCAACTAATAAAATTATGATGCTGCTTGTGGTAAGCATATAGAGATATTATTCAACTGCCGGAACGCCAAGGATACTAAAAAAAGAATGCTAACTGTTGCATTGCCAAAAGGGGAACTCCTTAAAAATAGCATCCGCCTGCTACAATCTGTGGGCTTAGACTTTAGTGCTTTTTTAGATTCAGGAAATCGCCAACTTCAAATTCCTGATACTAAAGGAGTTGCAAAAGGTTTGCTGGTGCGGGCGCAAGATGTACCCGTTTATGTAGAATATGGTCAAGCACAACTGGGTATTGTTGGTTACGATGTGCTGCGGGAGAAGCAGCCACAAGTTGCCCATTTGGTGGATTTACAGTTTGGGCATTGTCGAATGTCAGTGGCGGTAAAAGCATCCAGTTCTTACCGATCGCCTTTAGATTTACCACCGCATGGTAGAGTTGCTTCCAAGTATGTCAATTGCGCTCGTGAATATTTCCACAGTCTAGATTTACCTGTGGAAATAGTGCCGTTGTATGGTTCAGTGGAACTAGGTCCGATTACTGGGATGTCAGAAGCGATCGTAGATTTGGTTTCCACAGGGCGGACTTTGCGCGAAAATGGTTTGATTGAAATTGCCATTCTTTATGAAAGTACAGCGCGGTTGATTGCCCATCCTCTGAGTTATCGCCTAAACACGGGTAATCTAAGTGATGTGATTGCCAAGCTGCGGTCAGAGGTTTTGGTAGGGGTTTAACAGTTCCAGTCAGAGGGGAATTTTGCACATTTGAGATGCTCAAAAATTTTTCTCGTATCTAACGCTAATTTCTTGCATAGAGGTACGCATTATGACTACTCCATTACACCCTTCACCGACTGATATCTGGCTTCCATTACCTGTTGCGCCGTGGCAGGATACTTATAAAACACTGCATCTCTGGACTCAGATTGTTGGCAAAATTCGGTTAGCATTAGCTCCCAAAATCAATCATTGGTGGCACGCAACGTTGTATGTCACTCCTCGTGGACTGACAACTTCGACAATTCCCTATGGAACCGGTAATTTTCAAATCACCTTTGATTTTCTTCTTAATCAACTCCTGATTGAGACAAGCGATCGCACGACGAGAATGATTGAACTCAAGCCTCGCTCTGTAGCTGACTTCTATCAAGCGGTGATCAATACCTTAAAGGAAATCGGAATCGAAGTGCAAATCTGGACAATGCCGCAGGAAGTCGCTGATCCAATTCCCTTTGAACAAGACGAGCAACACGCTGTCTACGACTGTGAGTATGCTCGACGGTTTTGGCAAATTCTGGTTCAAGGCGATCGCATCATGACCCAATTCCGCTCTCGCTATGCCGGGAAATGTAGCCCCGTGCATTTTTTCTGGGGCAGCTTTGACTTGGCGGTGACTCGTTTCTCTGGGCGACGCGCTCCCGAACATCCGGGTGGTGTGCCTAATATGGCAGATTGGGTGACGCGAGAAGCCTATTCGCATGAGGTCAGCAGTTGTGGTTTTTGGTTTGGAGGTGGATCGCTCGAAGCCCTATTCTATGCGTATGCTTACCCGGAGCCAGAGGGATTCAAAGATTACCCAATTCAGCCGCAGTCAGCCTTCTATAGCGCGGACATGAAAGAATTCATCCTGCCCTATGAAGTGGTGCGGCAGGCTAACGACCCAGATGCAATGGTGCTTGGATTTCTCCAAAGTACATACGAAGCAGTCGCTAATTTAGCACAATGGGATCGTGCCGCATTGGAATACAATCCAGTGGTTAACCCTCTTTCAAGACACAAGGTAGGAGGCAGAAAGATTTGACTGCCAGTGAGTGAATAACTTGCTACTAAGCATCGCTTTTAATGTGGATGTAGCATTTTGACAAAATTTAAACAAACTTTCCTGAACAGCTAGAGGCGCGAAAAGGACTAAGGAACGTAGATTAAATAAAATGGAAAACTTCATCCTGTATCTAGCTTCCCTCTCCTTTATCAGGAGAGGGATTGAGGGTGAGGTAAGCCAGGGACATAAATTATATATTATTTGTATATTATTTAATTCTTATTTCTAAGAATTATTAAAAAAGCTTAAGTTATTCTGGAGATAGACACGCTGCTGACTGAATATCACATTTAAATTTATTAAGAAAAGTCAATGAAAGCTGGACACATTGATACAGAAGAGGCAAGGCTAGAAACCCTCCGCCAGTATCAAATTCTTGACACTGAACCGGAAGAAGCCTACGATAATCTTGCCCAGTTAGCGGCGTCTATTTGTGGCACTCCCATCTCCTTGGTAAATTTTATTGATGAAAATCGTCAATGGTTTAAAGCAAAAGTCGGTTTAGATATATCAGAAATGCCCCGGAGTGTTGGATTATCTTACCTTTGCCAAGAGCAGCGTAATGTTGTAGTGGTTTGCGATACTCTAGCTGATGAAAAATTGGCAAAGAATTTGGCAGTAACTAGCTATCCATATATGCGGTTTTATGCAGGTGTACCCCTAATTACCCCCAAGGGAGATATGCTAGGAACTCTGTGCGTGATTGACCAAGTTCCCCGGCAATTGAGCCAAAAACAAGTGGAGGCGCTTGTAGCTCTGAGTCGCTTGGTAATGGACCAACTAGAACTCAGGCGTTATGTAGCTGAGGTATCTGAAGCTACCGAGAAACTCTTGGCGCACAAGCAAACAGTCCACGCTCAGTCTGAAGCCGCCAGAACCAGCATTGCGAATCTTCTCGAAAGCATCACTGATGGATTTTTTGCCCTGGATAATAAGTGGCGATTCACCTACATTAATGGTGAAGCCGAACGGCTCTTGCAAAAAAACCAGTATGAGCTTTTGGGTAAAAACATCTGGGAGGTGTTTCCAGAAATTATTGACACAACATTCCATCGTGAGTATCACAGGGCAATCTTAGAACAGGTGAGTGTGGAATTTGAGGAATTTTATCCGCCACTAAACTGCTGGCTGAAAGTCCACGCTTATCCTGCAAAAGACGGCTTATCTGTTTATTTTCAAGACATTACTGAACGACGCAAAACAGCAGAAGCCCTACGCGAAAGTGAAGAACGCTGGCAATTAGCATTACATGGTAATAAGGATGGGATTTGGGATTGGAACCTCAAGACTAATGAAGTGTTCTTCTCAACTCGCTGGAAGGAGATGCTCGGCTATAAAGACCAGGAAGTTTCCATCGGTTGGGATGAATGGACAAAACGAATCCATCCCGATGATCAAAATTGCGTAGTTCAAGCTTTTCAAGACCACTTTGCCAAAAAAACACCGTTTTACGTCTGTGAATATCGAGTCCAATGCCAAGACGGCAGCTATAAATGGATTCTAGATCGAGGACAGGCACTTTGGGACGCATTGGGTGATATAGTACGGATGGTGGGTTCTTATACTGATATCACAGATCGCAAGCTGGTAGAAGAAGAATTAAAACGGCAAAATCTGCGATCGCAATTATTTGCCGAAATCACCCTGAAAATTCGAGAATCTTTACAAATAGACAAAATTCTGCAAACTGCGGTTACTGAAGTACAAAAATTACTTCAAGCTGACCGAGTTTTGATTTTTCAACTGTGGCCTGATGGTTCGGGAACAGTGGTGCAAGAGGCGGTGCTACCGGGTTGGCCGGTAATTCTCGGAAGAAATCTGCTCGACACCTGCTTTAAAGAAGACTATCTAGAAAGATATCGCCAGGGAAGAGTCAGTACCATTCAAGACATTGAAGCTGCTAATATTCACCCCTGCCATCGAGAATTTCTGGCGGAATTTGCGATCAGGGCTAGTCTGATAGTGCCAATTCTTGTCAGGGATGACATTTGGGGTTTGTTGCTGGCTCATCAGTGCGCTGCACCTCGACAGTGGAATAACTTTGAGACGGAGTTGTTACAGCAATTAGCTAATCAAATTGGGATTGCTTTATCTCAAGCGCAACTATTAGAAAAAGAAACCCAGCAAAGTCAGGAACTCGCTCTTTCTAATGCGGAATTAGAACAGTTTGCTTATGTGGCTTCCCATGACTTGCAAGAGCCGTTGCGGATGGTAACAAGTTATTTACAACTACTAGACCAAAGATATAAAAATCAACTGGATGCCAATGCCGATCAGTTTATCACCTATGCAGTAGATGGTGCCCGGCGGATGCAGACCCTGATCAACGATTTGTTGAACTACTCCCGCCTCAGCAGCCGGCGACAGCCCTTTATACCAGTTGATTGTAGTGTTGTTTTAGAACAGGCGATCGCTAATCTTCAACTGGCGATCGCAGATAGTAAAGCAGTTGTCACTCATGATCCTCTACCTGAAGTCATGGCTGATGCTACCCAACTGACACAAGTATTTCAAAACCTGATCGCCAACGCGATCAAATTTTGCCGTCATCAGCAGCCACGAATTCACATCGGAGTAGCAAAGCCAGGTGTAAATCTAGATGGGGAAAGTTTAAATGTTATCCCGTCGGCAGATGAATGGTTATTCTGGGTGCGTGATAATGCTATTGGTTTAGAATCCCAGTATGCTGAACGAATTTTTATAATTTTTCAGCGCTTGCATGGTAGAGGCAAGTATCCCGGTACTGGAATTGGTCTGGCAATTTGTAAAAAAATTATAGAACGCCACGGCGGCCGGATTTGGGTTGAGTCGAAACCGGATCAAGGCTCGACTTTCTACTTCACAATTCCAGATAGAGATATTAAGCAATCATAAGCGCCATAAGAGGGATTATGCCTATTCAGGTTTTGTTAGTAGAAGACAATCCTGGCGATGCCCAACTCACACGTATCGCCCTGGAAGAGAGCAAAATCTCGATTCACCTGAATGTGGTCGAAGATGGTGTAGAGGCAATGGCATTCTTACGAAAACAGGAAAAATATGTCAAAGCAGCCCATCCAGATATTATACTGCTCGATTTAAACCTCCCTAGAAAAGATGGGCGGGAGGTATTAGCAGAAATTAAAGGAGATGAAAACCTTAAACGAATACCTGTAGTGATTTTGACGACTTCCCAAGCTGAAGAAGACATCCTGAAAGCTTATAATCTTTTTGCTAACTGTTATATAAGTAAGCCAGTAGATTTCGATCAATTCGTTAAAATTGTAGAATCAATAGAAAATTTTTGGTTTGCGATCGTAAAACTGCCACCGGAGTAGTGTAAATGGCAGGTAAACATATTAAAGTCTTATTAGTAGAAGATAACCCTGGTGATGTCTTTTTATTACAGGAGTTATTAAGGGAAGTTACCACAGTTGTAGTTGATTTGATCCCCGTTGAGCGGCTTAATGAAGCACTCAACTACCTAGCAAAGGAAATTTTTGATGTAATTCTGTTAGACCTCTCGCTGCCAGATAGCCAAGGACTAGAAACCTTTGTCATCGCTCATCATCAGGCAAAAGCTACTCCGATAATTGTGCTGACAGGTATAGACGATGAAACCCTGGCAATTAGCGCAATGCAGCAAGGAGCGCAGGATTATTTGGTGAAAGGGCAACTAACTGGCGACTTGCTGGTACGCTCAATACGTTATGCGATCGAGCGTCAACGGGCAGACGACGCACTGCGCCATAGTGAGGAGCGATTTCGGGTTGCCCTGAAAAACTCTCCAATCTTTGTCTACAACCAAGATCGGGAGTTACGCTACACCTGGGTTTACAATCCCCCCGATGGATTGACAGTTGAGGAAATATTGGGCAAACAAGACTTGGATATTATCCCAGTTGAAGATGCTCAACGTCTGATCGCAATTAAACGTGGGGTGCTAAACACGGGGAGAGGAACGCGAGAAGAAGTATCAATTACAATCAGAGATACAACTCGATATTATGATTTAACTGTCGAGCCATTGCGAAATGAGTCTCAAGAAGTTGTCGGGGTGACTTGTGCCAGTATCGATATTAGCGAACAGCAAGCGGCGCTACGCGAACGCAAATTGGCAGAAGAAAAAATCCGCGAACAAGCAGCATTACTAGATGTCACCACAGATGCCATTTGCGTGCGAGATTTAAACAATCAAATTATCTTCTGGAACCAAGGCGCAGAAACACTTTTCGGCTGGCAAGCTACAGAGGCTTGGGGCAAAAATGCTAGTGAGCTTTTGTTTGACGAACATTCACCAGAAATCGAAGCGGCTCTGTTGCAAGTTATTAGTAAAGGTAAGTGGCAGGGCGAGTTAACTAAACTTACCAAAACTGACAAAGAAATCCTCGTTGCTAGTCGCTGGAGTCTAGTGTGCGATGAACAAGGCAAACCCAAATCAATTCTCACGGTTGACACAGATATTACCGAGAAAAAACATTTAGAAGCCCAATTGTTTCGCGCTCAACGCCTGGAAAGTATTGGCACTCTAGCTAGTGGCATTGCTCACGATCTTAACAATATCCTGACACCGATTTTGGTAGGAGCGCAACTGTTACCACTGAAATTTCCTGATGCGGATGAGCGAACTCGCCATCTATTAGAGATTTTGGAAATTAACGCTAGACGCGGTGCTGATTTAGTCAAACAAGTGCTGTCCTTTGCGCGGGGTGTAGAAGGGAAGCGCATCACTTTGCAAATCAAGCATTTGATTCTGGAAGTTGCGAAGATTCTCAAACAGACATTTCCCAAATCGATAGAAATTAGCACTGATGTACCGCAGGATTTGTGGATGGTTTCAGGAGATAGCACCCAACTGCATCAAGTGCTGATGAACCTCTGCGTTAACGCCCGCGATGCTATGGCCAATAGCGGTAGTTTGAGTATCTCTGCCGAAAATGTGTTGATTGACGAAAATTATGCCCGCATCAACCTGGAAGCTAAAGAAGGGTCTTACACACTAATTACTGTCTGTGATACTGGAGTTGGGATTCCTAAAGAAATCTTAGATAGAATTTTCGAGCCATTCTTTACCACAAAAGATGTCGGACAAGGCACAGGTTTAGGACTTTCCACCGTACTTGGGATCATTAAAAGTCACGGAGGTTTTGTGAAGGTGGATAGCGAACCCGGAAGTGGCACTACCTTTAAGGTTTACTTGCCAGCAGTCGGGGGAATGGAAATATTCACCCCAGAAGAGTTGCCACCACAGACAGGACATGGAGAATTGATTTTGGTTGTGGACGATGAAATTGCCATTCAAGAGATTACCAGAACATCACTAGAAGATCACAACTACAAAATCTTAGTTGCTAGTGATGGCATTGAGGCGATCGCGCAATACGCTCAAAATATGGGCAAAATTAGTGTTGTATTAATGGATATTATGCTGCCATCGCTAGATGGTTTAACTGCCATCCGTACCCTGCGAAAAATCAACCCCCAAGTCAGAATTATTGCTAGCAGTGGACTTATGCCTGACAATAAGCTCAGTGCAGTAGCTGCTATTGGTGTGAATATGTTTTTGCCCAAGCCCTATACTGTCAACGAATTATTGCTTTCTTTACAAAAAGTACTATCGTGAAATCTGGTAATTACGTAAGGAATGTAGATTAAATAAAATGGAAAACTTCATCCTGTCTCTAGCTTCCCTCTCCAATATATCGGAGAGGGATTGAGGGTGAGGTAAGCTAGGGACATAAATTGTATGTTATTTAATTCTTATTCCTAAGTAAACTGATAACTGTAAGTACAAAAGGCGGCTTCCTTGATGTAAATGCTAATCGCCTGGATTGGTTATGATTGAGCATCGGTTAATACACTTATGTTAGCGATACTCATTCACTCATTCATTTAGTTATTATGCCTCGGTTTCTGAAGTTAATCATCAATATAGTAATCTTGAGTACATTGTTACTCATATCTGTGCAAGTTTGGGCGCAAGATTGGCGTCCGGTTCGCGGTGGTATCCCTTTCGGTATTGGTGGTATAGCTTTGATAAAGCAGCAAAGCGATACCCTAGATTTTCTGATTGTCCATGACAACAAACAAAAAAACCAAGGTCGTTTAGCAATCATCAGTATTAAGGGTAAGAACCAACCTGAATATTTCCCTTTAAACTGGCCAAGTAACATAGAATTGCCCATCGACTTAGAAGCTTTAACATCTGTTCCAGAGAAAACAAAATCCTCATTTATCGCTTTAAGCAGTTCGGGAAAAGCTTATTACATCAGGTTAGAGTCTGCCAACAAAACCATCTCAGTTCTGAGGGGATTCAATCTACCAGGAATCACTCCCGGAAATAATTTTGAAGCATTTGGATTACAAAATATAGATGGAAAATTAGTTGCTATTTGGGCAGATCGAGGTGAAAGAGAACAACCAGCAACTATTTTTTGGGGAGTGCTTGACTTGGCTAAATATCAAATCACTCTCGCCGGTTCTGCGAAGCTGAAAGTACCGTTTCCATCTGGCAATGTTCGTCATATTTCAGATATTAAAGTAGACCCCGTAGGAATTGTCTACATCACCTCAGCAAGTGATGCTGGAGATGATGGTCCATTTCAGTCAGCTGTGTATGTCGCTGGTTACTTGGGTTTACGTGGTAACAAAATTGCTTGGCAGCAAAATCCTCAACTTGTTCCCTTTTACCGCTCTAACTACCACAAAATCGAAGGTATAGAACTTGTTACCGGTGCAGAAGGTGGTGTAGTGGTTGGTACAGATGATGAAAATTTGGGTTCTTATGTATACATTGTGGGTGGAAGTAGCTGAACGGTATGTCCTTTGTTTTCAGAATTGGTAGTTTATTTGCGATCGCCTTACATATCTATATGCACACACCAAAAGTTTGTCAAGTTATTTATAGCGATCGCAGCATGGAAATAAGTTCTCTGGCGATTGATGATAACGCTCTTTTATTACTCTCGTCAGATTAAATTTGAAACCCTATTTTGACCTTAGTCCGCGCAGGCGGACGAGAGTTTGTGTAGCCGCGATTTCTAATCGCCTGGATTATTCTCTCTCCAGAGTCATAGAAGAGCGATAATCAGCGTGATAGTGGAGTGGCTTAAACACTTGGGCGTGGATATATCGCAAGCTGTTTAACCCAGTTGAATTTTTGTCTCAATTCCGTTAGTGTAACACTGAAGGTTCTATACTAAACTAGTAAAAAATATCTGCTGTTTAAGATTTTTTATATTATGAAAAAGTGGCTCATTTTTATTACAATTGCATTTTTATGTTTCTGTTCAACTTATTTTGTTAATGCGTCTAATTACCCCTTAATAAATTCAGATAATAGTTGTAATTTACGATTCATGAAAAAGGGAGAAGGGTGTTTTATTTACAAAGTGAAATCTGGTAATTTTTCTATTCCTATTTACTACTATTTACCTGATACATTGCAGGAAAAGACTAAAGTTTTATTTGCTATGCATGGTGAAAAACGTAATGCTGAAGATTATCGAAATGATTGGAGAAAGATTTATAAATACAACAGTGATGAGCATACGAATTTTATTTTACTTGCTCCCCAGTTTGAACAAAAGTGGTTTCCAAAAGCTGTGGGTTATAATCTTGGCAATATGTTTACAGAAGATTTAAAGATTTTAAATCCTCGAAACCAATGGGCATTTACTGAAATTGAAAATATCTTTACTTTTGTCAAAAGAACCACGAAAGTAAAGGCTAATAATTACTATCTCTATGGTCACTCTGCGGGCGCACAGTTCGTACATCGAATGGTTATCTTTATGCCATTCGCACATATTCAAAAGGCTGTGGCTGCTGAGGCAGGTTCCTATACAATACCGGATGAAAATAGGGAATATCCTTGCGGTCTGAAGAAACTAACTGGAGAGCCACTATCATCTGTAGATTTGAAAAAAACATTTACCATACCAATGACAATAATTTTAGGTACAAAAGATAATAAAGTTCTACCTCCTGAACATGATTCTTATGCTTGTGATACACAGCAAGGTTCTAATCGTTTAGCTCGTGGCGAATATTTCTACACTCAGGTTAAAAGTATTGCTGATAATAGAAAAGAAGATTTTAATTGGACTCTCAAAGAAGTTACTGCTACTCACATTGTTGCAAATACGAATCCTCCGATTGAAGATCCGATGTTAGTGTCATGTGCCGCTTTGGAGTTTTTTCCTAAATTGACCTTCGTTAATTGCAAATAGTTATTTCTGCACCCTGTAAAATTTTGAATTTAGAATTGCTGGTGCGATGCCTACGGTGGGCAAAGCCTACGCAACTTGGTGTAGGTTGACCATTATCTGATTGATAACGGCCACTGATTAATTACCCCTACACATTAAATCGGAACAACATTACATCCCCTTCCTGCACAACATACTCTTTCCCTTCACTGCGAACCAACCCTTTCTCCTTCGCAGCATTCATCGAACCAGTTGTTACCAAATCTTTATAAGCGACAGTTTCGGCGCGAATAAATCCCCGCTCAAAATCACTGTGGATTACACCAGCAGCTTGAGGTGCAGACATTCCCGCATTAATCGTCCAAGCGCGGGTTTCTTTTGGCCCGCAGGTAAAATATGTCCGCAAGCCTAGAAGCATGTAAGTTGCACGAATCAATGATTTCAAACCCCCTTCTTCCACACCTAAAGAACCAAGAAAATCAGATTTATCTTCTTCTGGTAATTCCACTAATTCCGCTTCAACTTGAGCCGAAACTATCACAACTTGGGCATTTTCTGTAGCTGCAATTTGCCGCACTGTTTCCACAAAATCATTACCCGTTGCCAACTCTTCCTCAGATACATTCGCGGCGTAGATAATCGGTTTATAAGTGAGCAGTTCCAGTCCTTTAATAATTTCTGTTTCTTCTTCATTCAAGCTTACCTGACGCACCGATTTACCTTCATTTAAAGCCGCAGCTAATTTTTCTAAGACTGAGACTTCAAACTGTGCATCTTTACTAGTACGAGCTTGTTTGCGAGTGCGGTCAATTCGCCGCTCGATTTGTGATAAATCTGATAAACCCAACTCTATATTAATGATTTCAATATCTCGCGCTGGGTCAACAGAACCAGCAACGTGGATAATATCGTCATTCTCAAAACAGCGTACCACATGGACGAGCGCATCAACTTCCCGGATGTGGGACAGGAATTGATTTCCTAGTCCCTCACCCTGACTTGCACCTTTAACTAAACCGGCAATATCGACAAATTCCACCCGCGCCGGGATAGTTTGTGCCGAACTGGCAATCTTAGCAAGAACATTTAACCGTTCATCCGGTACTGCGACAACGCCGACATTCGGTTCAATCGTGCAAAAAGGGAAGTTAGCTGCTTCTGCCTTGGCATTAGCAACTACAGCATTAAATAAAGTAGATTTTCCGACGTTGGGAAGTCCGACAATTCCGGCTCTTAGCATTTTGGATTTTAGATTTGAGATTTTGGATTACATTACCAAGGTAATCTAAACAGGTTCCGGTATGGTTTGGGGAATTGGCCCTGGAACTGTCTGAGGAATGGGAGCAGGTACTGGTTCTGGTACAGGCCCAGGTAACGGTTGAGGAATCCCTGGCCCCGGTACAGGTTCGGGACTCGGTAATGGATTCGGGCCAGGATTGGGAATTTGTGGTTCGGGTATAGAAATCGCAGTAGGATTAATCATGGTAAGTCCAAATTAAATTATTTAACCTTTCCACGGTAGATGACAACCTTATCTGTTGACATCTCCCCAAATAGCTATACCCACGAACACATCCTTTAATAATTTACCGCTCTTGCCATTAAAATTCTCTGCGTTCCTCTGCGGTTCCCTCTGCGCCCCTCTGCGTTTAAATTCCACCCTCAATTCCCCACAATTTTACGCAAAACTTTACCAAACTACTGCTCTTTTACCTTTTCTACCACCTCTGGCACTGGATCATAACCACCTGGATGAAACGGATGACAGCGCAAAATCCGCCGAGTTGCCATCCACCCACCACGCAACACCCCAAATCGTTCAATAGCTTCAATAGCATACATCGAACAAGTTGGTTGAAAGCGACAAGTCGGGAGAAACAACGGCGAGATAAACATTCGGTAGCCCTGAATCAGCCAAATCAATAATAATTTCATAGCAGTTACCCAAATCTTATAAATTAGTAACAGAGGTAAAAATTTTCATTTTGTTGCATCTTTGTTAATTACATTTTCTGACTTCACCTCAATTCCGCTTTTATGGCTGCAAATTGCAATCGCTGCAATTTGGGTGTTACTCATCCTCTTGATTGCATCGGTGGTAAACCGCTTCGCCGACAAGCCAGAAATCGTGCGGAAGATTGTTCATATTGGCACTGGTAATGTGATTTTAATTGCTTGGTGGCTAGATATTCCTGCCATTGTAGGGATTACAGCTTCAATTTTAGCGAGTGCAATCACCTTATTATCTTACCGATTGCCCATTCTTCCTGGTATTAATAGTGTTGGACGCCAAAGTTTAGGGACATTTTTTTACTCTGTCAGTTTCGGTATTTTAGTCGCCTGGTTCTGGTACTTGCAACAACCCCAGTACGCAGCAGTAGGAATTTTGATCATGACTTGGGGAGATGGATTAGCAGCCTTGATTGGGCAACGCTTTGGTACACACAAGTATAAAGTTTTTGGGACGCAAAAAAGTTGGGAAGGCTCCCTAACGATGATGCTCGTTAGCTTTCTCGTCTGTAGTTTGATTTTAGTTGGAACTCAAGGAAACAGTTGGCAAACTTGGGCAGTATCAATGTTAGTAGCAGTTATAGCTACTGCTTTAGAAGCTGTTTCATTTTTGGGTATTGACAATTTGACAGTTCCTTTGGGCAGTGCAGCCCTTGCTTTCTTTTTAAGTCAGTTAGTTTTGAGTTACTAATTGTCTTGAGTGCTATTCCTAAAGGCTTGTTAGTAACGAGCCTCCTTACATGATCAGCCTTACGCCCAGGCGGCTAGCGTTAACTTAAGCTTTCTGTACGGCTTTTGATTCGACATCGGACGCGCTTGCGCCTGGTTTTACCCAACCGTGATTCTCTTTCAGAGAGGCTGCGCCAACGCGCAAATAGGATTCAAAGTCGCTCGGTGCAGGAAAATCGCGTTTTAACTGTGCCAAATCTGCTGCGTAGCCGACGTTCTCAAACCAGCGATACATCAGGGTCACTTCTTCTCCGGCTTGCTGCTCAAATGCTTCAAACGGAATTTGTTGGTAGTTAACGGTTTTTCCTAAAACACGGCTGAACGCGGCAGCGATTTCTGTCATGGTCATGTCCACACTGGCGACTTCCTGCTCGCGTTTCAAAAAATCTGCGGGACGATCGAACACCTCGGCGACCATTTCCCCGTAATCATCTTCAGAAAGCTGCTGCAATTTCGTCTCAGGATTGAGCGGCTGTGGAAGCGTTCCGTTTTCAACCATCGGGCGCATCGCGTTGTAATTGTAAAAGAAAAAAACCGGACGCATGATCGTGTAGGGCAACCCGATCGCTCGAATATATTCTTCGACTTGAAATTTGCTGTCAAAATGCGGAATGCCAGTTTTGCGTTCTGCGCTCCCCACCGAACTGTAGACGAAATGCTGGATACCCGCAGATAAAGCAGCGTCTGCAACAGCCTTGCCCTCACGGATTTCAGTTTCCGATCCGTGTTGGAAGTTTTGCATCGAAAAAATGCCGTCAGCACCTTGCAAAGCGCGATCAAGTGAAGCGCGATCGCTAAAGTCTCCTTCTACGAGCTCTGCGCCCGCTTGCTTAAGCGCTTGGGCGGCAGGTTTGTTTAGGTCACGCACGAAGGCACGAACAGTGAACTTTCCGCCCTGCAAAAGATGACGCGCCACCGCGCCGCCTTGATTGCCCGTGGCTCCGGTGACTAAGATAAGTCGTTTTTCGTTTGTTTTCTGCGTCATACCTTCTCCACCCAGTTTGTGTGTTTGTTTCATCTTGTCCAACTTTCATTCAGTATGGTAGCTTCTACAGAAAGAAAGAAAAAGTAGTTAAACTTCAAAACAGTTATGCAAAAAATTCAAAGATGCGGTTGCGTGAATGGACAAGCTCAAAAGCCTGATGATTTTTATGCGCTCCGCTCAACATGGCAGCTTTTCGGAGGCAGCACGACAGTTAGGCATGGCTCCTTCAGCAGTGAGTCGAGCCGTATTGCGTTTAGAAGATAACTTGGGGGTGCGCTTGCTCCATCGGACGACTCGCAGTTTGGCACTGACTGAAGATGGCAACCGATTTTATCAACGCTGTCAGCAAATTCTCAACGACTTGGAAGAAGCCGAACTCGAAGTCAAACAATCACAATCCATGCCGATCCGAACATTGCGGCTTGATCTGATTTTTGTGTTTGGCAAACTGCATATCGCTCCGGCTCTGCTGCGATTTGCCGCAGAGCCGGAGCTAAACCTGAATGTTTCTTTTAACGATCGCTTGATCGATCTGATTGAAGAAGGCATTGATGCGACTGTGCGGATTGGAATGATCAGCGATAGCGGTTTACTTATGCAACACCTGGCAACTGCACGCTACATCACTTGTGCCTCGCCACAGTATCTAGCCCAGTATGGTACGCCCACAACGCCTACAGAACTATTGCAGCATCGCTGTGTCAACTTTATCTTTCCACAGACCCGACGAGAACCTAACTGGAAGTTTGAACAAGATGGAAAATTGATTGACCTTTCCGTTAACAGTTATCTGCAATTCGATAATTCAGAAGTTATTTTAGAGGCAGTCATTCAAGGAGCCGGTGTGGTTCAGTTTCCCAAATTTATTGCCGCGAAAGCGATCGCACGTGGAGACCTCCAACCGATTCTCCAACCCTACACGCCCCAAGTTGGATTACCGATCGCAGTGTTGTATCCACAAAAACGCTATCTCTCGGCTAAAGTTCGCGTTTTTGTTGAGTTTATGAGAGAATTGACGGCTGCTTTAAAGCGAGTTGATGTTGTAGATTGAACGCTTACGAACCGCTTAAGCGAAGTCTGCCCAATTATCTGCCATAGACAGTGGCGACACCCATCAGCTAAACATGGCATCACTGTGCCAAAAGTCAGACGAGATATTTAAATGTATAGAGATATTAAGGTATTAGACCTTTATGATATATACTGATTAAGGCTTTAGTTTTTTAAACAAAAAAAGTGGCAAAAGGTCGATTTTTCGTATCGGCTCAATCAAAAAAAAATAAATCTTTTTGACTATATTCAACACCACCCATTACGTGAAAATTGAGCGGAGTTTATTACCGCGATCGCTCCAAAATCCAATCGAGTAAAATCGGATTGACTAATTCTGGTGCTTCATCCTGGGGACAATGCCCCACTCCCTCTAAAGGAATAAACTTTTCTACTTGCGGAAAGTTAGCTAATTCTCTACCTAACTTAATTGGTTCCCACGGATCAGCCGTTCCCCACAAAATAATTGCCGGACAGGGTAACAGTGGTAAAAGTTCTTCTGGTAGAGGCCCTGTAGAATAAGAAGTAAAGGCTAGAAACACAGCCCCAGCCCCCGGATCACTTGCTGGTGAAGTGAGAATATCTACCAACTCATCTGTCACCATCTCAGCATTCGAGTATGCTTGCAGCAGAATCTTCCGCACTGTTTTCGGTTTGGCGAGTTGATTGAAAAAGAAATCACCAATTGGTTTAATAGATAACAGGCGTTGGAGTACAGGCGCTCCAAAACGACGAGTCCAAGGTAAAGTTACCCGTTTGCGATCGTGCAACAGCCGTAAAGAACAGTTTAGCAAAGCAACTCCCAAGGCAATATCTGGGTTGCTTACTGCTGCTTGCATGGCTACAATACAGCCAATAGAATTTCCGACTAAAAAAGCTGGCTCACCGACAACTTCGCGGCAAAAATCTGCCACTTGCTGTCCCCAAGTTTCTAGTGTATAGGTAATTTTTTCACCAGGTTGAGGTTTTGCGGAAGCGCCAAAACCAATCAAATCGATCGCATAAACACGGCAATTTTCCGCTAATACGGGAATATTTTTTTGCCAATGCCACCAAGAAGCGCCAAATCCATGCACGAGGACAACAGCAGGGCCAGTGGTTCCTTGGGTTTGATAGCAGATCGGGAAATCTTGCCAAATCCAGGTTTTTGTAGAGTTAAGTGCTGTTTTTGAACTTGAGGTTGTCATGGTAAATTTGATGAAAACAAGGGTAAAAGCCTTTCAGCAGCAAGCCGCAAGTAAAATTGTTTTGAATTTGAATAAAATTTATCAGATTTTTAAAGTAAATCCTTTGCTCTAGTGATAACTTAGACATACACTACGAAAAGTTCTAGGCTGATAAGGCTAGCATTAAGCTAATAGTTTTATCTAGTATAGAGAGTTTTCATCTTTATAGAGGTAATTGACTCACAACCAGGACTTAGACAAACAATAGCTGAAACCCTAATTTTTAAGTAGGGGCAATTCACGTAGCTTTAGCTTCCCGCAGGGTATTGCCCCTACAGCGTCTAGTTTTGCGTAAGTCCTAACAACTTAGATTATGTCAGTATTAGGAATCATGACTTCTGTAATGTGAGTAATATTTTTGCTATTTTTAGATGTGAGGGAATTAGCATCAGTGTTAGATTCAGTAGTTTCACAATTTACGACAGCCAATCAAGTCTATAAAATTGTCAAATATGAGGCATCGGCTAAGGGGTGGTTTGCAACTGGAAACTGACGCTAAATTTAACAATATTTTTCTTGTTCTTAGTTCTGCGAGCCAGAAAAGATGAATATAGTAGAAACAATTGATACTCCTGTTGGGAGTTACGCACCAGATTTTGAAATACCAGGAATTGATGATCAAGTACACCATCTCAGGCGTTATCTTGAGAAGTTCCGAGCAGTCGGTGTCATTTCTATGTGTAACGACTGTCCTTATGTAGAGTGCTATATAGACAGGTTAAAAAACATTCAAGCCGAATTTGCCCCAGAAGGCTTTACACTAATTGGCGTGAATGGTAGCAATCGCGATCGCAACTCTAGTCCCAGCTTAGAAAATATGAAAGCTTTTGCCCGGCGTCACGACTTGAATTTTCCCTATTTATGGGACTCGACGCAAGATGTAAGCCGCAGTTTTGGTGCTATAAAAACCCCAATGGCCTTTTTAATAGACACTAACGGTATAGTACGGTACAAAGGTCAAATTGACGATCATCCTCAAAACCGATCATCGGTGGGAGAGGATTATTTGAGAACAGCGATCGCTTCTCTGCTTCTTGGTCAAAAAATAGATTTACCACAAACAGAACCAATCGGTACGACATTGATTTGGCGTAACTAGACATAGATAGTCGCTGTAACTGCTATCTTAAATTGGAGGCAATTGCAACTTTTTTGATAAAGCGGAACTTCATGGGAACGAATTACCGACGGGTTTTACTCAAACTGAGCGGTGAAGCCTTAATGGGCAACATGGGCTATGGCATTGATCCAGAAGTGGTCAAAGGAATAGCACAAGAGGTAGCAGAGGTGATCGCCACTGGCGTTCAAATGGCCATCGTTGTTGGCGGTGGCAATATTTTTCGTGGCGTGAAAGCGGCGTCGGCGGGAATGGACAGGGCAACAGCTGACTACATAGGGATGATTGCCACGGTAATGAATGCCATGACCTTGCAAGATTCGCTAGAACATATAGGAGTACAGACGCGGGTGCAAACTGCGATCGCTATGCAAGAATTAGCAGAACCGTATATCCGTCGTCGTGCCATCCGCCATCTTGAAAAAGGACGGGTGGTAATTTTTGGTGCTGGTTCTGGAAATCCCTTTTTTACTACAGACACCACTGCGGCATTAAGAGCGGCAGAAATTGATGCGGAGGTGATTTTTAAAGCCACTAAAGTAGATGGAGTATATGATGCTGATCCTCATATTTATCCTGACGCCAAGCGTTACAATAGCCTTACCTACGCACACGTTTTAGCCAAAGATTTGCGAGTGATGGATAGTACTGCGATCGCCTTGTGTAAAGAAAATAATATCCCAATTCTAGTATTTGACCTCACGGTGCGAGGTAACATCCACCGAGCAGTCATGGGAGAATCGATCGGCACCCTTGTGGGAGGTTCTTGTGAAATTAGCTGAAGCTGAGAGTACGATGCAAAAGACCGTTGAGGCGACTCAACGAGCTTTTAACACAATTCGCACTGGTCGCGCCAATGCGAGTCTATTAGATAAGGTATCGGTGGATTATTACGGTTCGCCCACATCCCTAAAATCACTGGCAAACATTAGTACACCAGATGCCACGACAATCTTAATTCAACCCTACGATCGCAGCAGTTTAAATATAGTCGAAAAAGCGATTTCTTTATCTGATGTCGGTTTAACCCCCAGCAATGACGGTTCCGTGATTCGGCTGAACATTCCGCCCTTAACAAGCGATCGCCGTAAAGAATTCGTCAAAATGGCATCTAAGTATGCTGAAGAGGGTCGTGTTGCTATTCGTAACATCCGCCGCGATGCCATAGATGCCATTCGCAAACAGGAAAAAAACGCCGAAATTCCTGAAGATGAAGCACGAGATCAGCAAGACAAACTGCAAAAACTGACAAACAAATACAGTGGCAGAATAGACGAATTGCTGGCAGAAAAAGAAAAAGACATCACGACTGTTTAAAGTCTAAAGTCTGAAATATAAAGGCTGAAGGATGATAGATAAATTCTTCAGCCTTTATCATTTCTTAAGTATCTAAATCACGTCTATCTTGAAACCTGTAGTTCTTCTGTGATCAAAAGGATTTGCCCTCATCCCCCAACCCCTTCTCCCAGATTTGAGAGAAGGGGAGCCAGAATTTCAAAGTCCCTCTCCCATATCTGGGAGAGGGATTTAGGGTGAGGGCGAAAACTACGGTTCTCAACTTAGATGAGGTTTAACAAAAATTGATCGAGTATCTCAATAGAAAATAAACTAATTCAGGAGCAAAAATTCAGCTATATGTACGACTGCATCATCGTCGGTGCTGGCCCATCTGGTGGAACAGCCGCATATCATTTAGCCAAACAAGGCCGCTCAGTATTAGTATTAGAAAAAGAATCCCTACCAAGATATAAACCTTGTGGCGGTGGTGTATCTCCAGCGATCGCTCAATGGTTTGACTTTGATTTTAGCCCAGCCATTTCTATGAAAGCCGACTCCCTGCGCTTTACCTGGAAATTGGGCGACCCCGTAGAAGCAAAAATCGCCACAAAAGAACCGATTTGGATGGTGCGACGAGATATTTTTGACCATTTCCTAGTGCAGCAAGCACAGAAGCAAGGGGCTGAACTACGAGATAATACTGAAGTTACTGGTATTGAGTTTCAAAGTGACTATTGGCAAGTTAATACAGCTAATGGTTCAGTTACAGGTCGCTATTTAATCGCGGCTGATGGTGCCAAAGGTCCAATGGCAAAATGGCTAGGCTTTAAAGAACGTAAACGCATCCTCACGGGAGCTTTGGAGGCAGAAATTCCTGGCATTATACAAAATAAACCCACAATTCATTTTGAGTTTGGCTTGGTCAAAAACGGCTATATGTGGAACTTCCCCAAAGCTGATGGTTATTCAATAGGTGTAGGAACCTTCATTGGTCGTCAACCCCAGGACTTCAAAAAGATTTTAGATGAGTATGCCAAATCTTTTAATCTAGACCTGAAAACCAGCAAGCAATACGGTCATCCTCTATGTATTTGGGATGGTAATCAAAAGCTGCACACTCAAAATGCGGTTTTGGCTGGGGAAGCTGCTTGTGTGGTTGATCCCATGACAGCAGAAGGTATTCGCCCCTCAATTTTTAGCGGTTTGCTTGCAGCAGCAACCATTAATGAAGCACTTTCTGGTGACACTAACGGTTTAGAAAAATATAGCGAAACCATTAATGAAGAGTGGGGTAATGAGATGGCTTGGGCGCAAAAATTAGCTGGAGCATTCTATCGGTTTTCCAACATTGGCTACAAAGTTGGTGTTAAGCACCCCTCTGCTCCCCAAATCATGGGTAAGATTATGTGTGGAGAACTACGTTATGGCGACATTGCCGATCGCGCTCTCAAGCGTTTAATCCCTGGTTTTGGCGGTTAAGTATTAGGGATTAGGATTTACGCAAAACTACACGCGGTAGGGGCAATACCCTGCGGGAAGCTAAAGCTACATGAATTGCCCCTACTTAATTGTGCATAGCTTCCCCGACCTTGTAAAACATTGATCGCTCTATTAACGCGAAATTAAAAATACTTAGAGAAAAACCAGATAATCACTCCAGTTCCTAATACACAAATAATTCCCGCCAAACCAGCTAGAGGTTTTTTGTTCTTACCTGTGAACCAGTCAGAGACTTTACCTGTATAAGTAATTAGTTCTGCTGTGTCTAGGGTTGCGATCGCCCATATCCATCCCGCGTGTAGTCCCCAAGCTAAACCCAAATTGCCGCTCGTGGCAAAGCGTGCCAACACCAGCACCATTCCCATTAGCCATAATCCAGGGAGTTGCGGTGCTGTTTCGCGTTGCTCCCAAACTAGGTGTAGCAAGGCAAAAATCAAGCTAGAAATTGCTGCTGCTACCCAAACGGGGTAATCCTGCGCTAATTCAGTAAACAGGAAACCGCGAAAAACTAACTCTTCTATCCCACCGACTAATAGAGCTATCAAGAAAATTGGTAGCAAGATCGGTAGTAGTAACTTGAAATTCGTCTTTTCAAAAGAACACCAACCTAACCCAAATTGTCCACTAAATACAATAGCTAGGCTGACCACTCCCAAACCGAAACCTAGTGCTAAAGAACCAAGAGTTGAAAGATTTCCAACAAAGCCGTAATCGGAAAAAGATTTATTGGTCAGCCAACTAACTCCCCACAGAATCAGGGGAGCTAATAGGTAGAGTGACAACAATAACGGCATCTTTTGCTCTGGCTGCAAAGGTTTGGGAGGTTGCCAATTGAGCAATATTGCTGATACTGTTGCGATCGGCAACCAGCAAACTATCCAGATAACAAAAAATGCCATCACTACAACTAGTGCTGGTGCATTTTCCATAAACGCTAGTAAGGCATTGACCGAAGGCTCAAAGAAAGTTATCAAAATTAACAAAAAAAACACGATAGACTTCTTGCACTATAGATTTCTTGCTGATTAATCAAGAGTCTACTAAATTTGGTGACTCCTGCAAGGGGTCTAATCGTATTTTTCACTTGGACAAAATTCTCTAAATAGCGCTACTAGTTTGCTGTCGGGGTAAGGACAAGTTATCATCACCTGAAACTTATCCCTACCATCAGCAAATTTACTCTTCCTCTTCCAAATCTTCGTCCGAGTCGTCGGAGTCTACATCTTGTGAGGTTAGTTTTTTATCGGTTTCACCGAGTTGAATCAGGTGAATATGCTTATATCCCAGCCTAATTTCAAACTCATCTCCAGCTTTTAAGCCCATTGCTTTGGTATATGTAGCACCAATTACAATCTGACCATTTTGATGGACACTAACCCGATATGTCGGTTCACGACCACGACCATCTTTAGGTGCTTCTGGACTTAGAGGAATTCCTCTAGCCGATAGCAAAGCGTCATAAAAATCCGTGAGATTGACACGAACCTGGTTATTCTTAGTAACAGTGTAATAGCCACACTGTTTAGCTCTTTCTCGGCGTGGTAAAGTGGAAAGTTCTTTTACTTTACCAAGTAGTGCTTTTCCGGTTAATGGCGCGGTTGCAGTTTCAGTCATTATGCTCAAATTTTCCTTACTTTCTCCAAACTGATAAACGATGTAGTCTTATGCTGGCATTTGACTTTTTAGCATTTGCATAGAGCTACTTAGGACTCTAGTGTAACGGGTGAATTCCTGCTGATCGGAGCCAAAAGCACTTCTATATATGGTTGTCCACAACAAATTAGAGGTCATAGTTGCCACAGACATTAATTTGGCTGATTTCACGGCACTTTTAACCATTATTCGCCATCAGAAACGAAATTATTTTCTCTTTTGGCGCTACTGTAGCGGTGTAACTTTCAGCTACCCTAACAAATTGGGTTAGTTCTACTACAAATAAGTCGTAGTCCCAAAAAATTGCAGGTTTTCCACTTTTAGTGCTTGCCCTTCCGGCCAATGAGCAAGTAGAGTTTTCTCTACTCCTACTCTCAAGCTTAGGACTGCATAGTATTTCAATAGAGTCCTATGGGCATCTGGCCTTTTGTCCTGCCAGTAGAGACGCGAATTTTCTTGTCTCTACATTCCGAATCAACAAAGCAGTAGTAGCCGCGCTTATACGGCTCTTGATTCTGGTTTTGTCACTTCGTAATTTTATATTAAATACTAGCATGGACTAATAATAGCAAAATAGTTGTTTAATTTTGAATTAAAGTTGCTAGTAAATTTTTATTTAAATTTCTGGACTTAAAGCTTGGGGATTTTTGTAACCCTTTATTGCAAGCGTGAGTATTGCCCTACGGCTTTTATCAGAATTTATCTAATATAGATGAGCCGTTTTGACCAATGAGTTAAATCCAAGATTTTCTTGATTTAGAGGAGACCAAAATCTCAAAGTCTCGCGGATTAGGGATTCCCGGTGCAAGAACTTTTCTTTGAAAGTGGTGAGAATTTTTCCTCGGTTTATTACCGTAAGCTCAAAAGCGGTCAGAGAATTTTGTACGTCTGTCTATGGTAAGAATAAATCTCTTAACATCTGCCTACCGCTTGATTGCCACTACTATATATTGAATATGTGGTTTTACATTTCTATATAATCAAAAAATTCGGACAAGCGGTAGCGAAGGCGGAATTTTCCAGCGACGACTGCATGACTCAAGCTGACATCAAGAGGTGTTGCTAACCTGATATGCATTTAATTTGGATATGATCGCTAGGTCAAAAATAAATCTAAGTCCCTTTCTAAGCAAACATCCTTTGCTTTAGATTCCCAAACAGGTAAATTCAATCTAAGGCTGCAATTACATTTTTGGCGTTTTCACTCAGAAGTTGACATAAATCTTGCCTACAGCGATGCTACAAGTAAAGTTTTAATGGTTATCCTTAAACTAGAATCAGTTGCTCTTTCATCGTCAGCCTATTAACACCAGGATTTGAATTAAGGGCAAAAAAAGCATAGCTCACTTTTCGCAACGACCTGCCTTGACTGATGATTGTTAAGGCTGGTGAAGCAATTTTAAAATTTTGGTTAGTGGTCATGGAAGTTATTTTTAAGGTGATTCGACAGCAACAAAATTCCTCCCCCGTTGTGCAAACCTACCTTGTAGAGGCTCAAGCAGGTAATACAATCCTGGATTGCCTCAATCAGATTAAGTGGGAGCAAGATGGAACCTTAGCGTTTCGCAAAAATTGCCGCAATACCATTTGTGGTAGCTGTGCTATGCGAATTAATGGGCGTTCGGCTTTAGCTTGTAAGGAAAATGTTGGTAGTGAACTTGCCAGATTACAACAAATAGCATCATCTCAAAGTAAAGTAAATGCCATTGCCGAAATCACGATCGCTCCTCTGGGCAATATGCCTGTGATTAAGGATTTAGTTGTGGATATGAGCAGTTTCTGGAACAATCTAGAGGCAGTTGCTCCTTATGTGAGTACAGCAGCACGACAAGTACCAGAAAGAGAGTTTTTGCAAACACCACAAGAGCGATCGCGCCTCGATCAAACTGGCAACTGTATTATGTGCGGTGCTTGTTACTCTGAATGCAATGCCCTTGAAGTTAATCCAGACTTTGTAGGCCCCCATGCCCTTGCCAAAGCTTACCGGATGGTAGCAGATTCCCGCGATACCGACACCCAAAATCGTTTAGACAGCTACAACGAAGGTACTAAAGGTGTATGGGGTTGCACCCGTTGTTTATACTGCGATTCAGTTTGTCCAATGGAAGTTGCACCATTAGAACAAATCACCAAAATTAAACAAGAAATTCTCACCCACAAACAAGCTAGCGATAGTCGCTCACTTCGTCACCGAAAAGTATTGGTAGATTTAGTTAAAGAAGGTGGTTGGATTGATGAACGTCAATTTGGTTTACAAGTAGTTGGTAACTACTTTCGGGATTTAAAAGGATTACTCAGTCTTGCACCCCTCGGTTTGCGAATGATCCTCCGGGGTAAATTTCCCCTGTCATTTGAACCTTCAGAAGGGACAGAACAAGTGCGATCGCTCATTGAATCTGTGCAACAAGTAGAAAATAAAAGTTAAGAGTTATGAGTTAGAAGTGAGGAATTTTAACTCCTAACTCTATTTCAACGCGGTTCCTGAGGTATATTCAACGGCTGTCCATTCCGGTCATATACTAAAATATCCCACTGCCCGTTGTTACTGGACTCAAAAGCAATCCTACTCCCATCAGCGCTAATTGTCGGGTTGCGGACTTCTGCTTGCAGGTTATTAGTCAAATTTCGTGATTGACGTGTTTCCCGATCGTAGACAAAAATAGCCGATCGACCCTGACGGCTAGCACCAAACACAATATAACGACCATCTTGTGAAACGCTAGGATGATTTGCGATCGCATCAAAGGAGTTTAAACCCGGCAAATCAACCAAATCACGAGTCACCGTATCAAACATATAAACATCTTGGCTACCCCGTCGGTCAGTAATAAAAACAATGTATCTCCCAGAGATTTGGGGATTTAATTCCGACGCTAAACTGTTGAGACTGCGACCCCCCGAATCAAAGGGATAACTCAAAATACGAGGGTAGCCAAAACACCCAGTCAATAAACTTAAGCAGAAAAATACAGGTATAAAAAAAACACGTTTCATATAATTAGTCATTAGTCAATAATCATTAGTCAATAGTCATTAGTCAATAGTCTCACAACTCCTAACTCCTAAGGTACAGACGCGATTAATCAATCACTGGGATTGACCTAGTTGCAAGTTTCCCCTTGGTGTTTGATTTTCTGATAATTAACCGGGGTCTGACAATACCTTTTTGGGTGTAAATGTCTTGAGTTAGCAGGGTACTGCATTCGCGGATTCTACAGGCGCTAAATAGGCATACGGCAAACAAGGTGCGATGCCCTTCTCTACGAGACGCTGCGCGAACGGCGCAGGCTCAGGGTAAGACCTGCGGCGGGCGTAGCCATCGCGGTCATTGTCTAAGCCATCACTGAAGATTAGCTGTATCTCTTGCTGAGTAAGAACCTTGGCGCGTCCATGCCGATTTATTTTCATTGGCAGACTGTAGACCCTGTGATCCACAGCCTATAATGTTTTGACACATGATATGCATAACTGTTTGACCTTTAGGTGAAACTAGAAGCGGTAGTACAAAAATAAAAATTATCAGGAGATTTGAATCAAAGCACTGCATCCTACAATAGAACAGCTAGAAACCTTCTACCGCGTATGTGTACGAGCAAGCAATCTATTAAGAACAATTGAATTAACTCGCTACGATACACGCTCTCAAAGAATCGTAGTGTTAATAGGCGAAACAATTCAAGTAGAAATTTTAAGTAACGGCGAGGAATTAATTCAATGAGTAACTATCAACAATTAAGCGAAGCCGAACTGAGAACTTATGTAAAAACACATCCAGATGATGAAGAGGCTTTTCAACATTATTTAACAATTATGAGGGCAAAACCTAACCGCGTTGTAGTTAGTACAGAGGAACAAGCCCTAATTGAATTTAGGAAAAGAATACAAGCAGAATCAACACCCTAACCCGCCCTAACCCCGTCACACCCGATTAACAGCCCATTCCTCCAATATCCCAATTTTTACCCCGTAGCGCATCATATAGCACGGGGTTTTGCTTTGGTGGTTGAGTGCGATCACTGTTTGTTTGGATTCCAAGAAAAAATTATCTGCAATTCAATTCTTGTATTTAAGAACACGACAACCTAAAGTGAAAACTTTATGACATCAGTATTTTGTGAGCTCATATTATCTTCAATAACTAGGTGTCGCACCTCTCCATACGTGGTTACTAAGTAAAGTATTTCATAAATTCGTGAGGAATTGAGCGACCGACTAGTAAACTTTGCAAGATTTAATAACGCTACGAACTTGTGAAATACTGTATTAACAGTAAACCAAAAAGTTTTCCCAAAAGCTCTAACCACTAGGGATACAGGAGATATCACCAATAAATTAGTACAGAGAAGCAAGTATTAGCTAATACTCATTATACAAGAAATAGTGATCATATTTTACAGCACTTCAAAATATTAAATGATCAAAGTAGTGTGTCTGCTGGTTAGAGAATTGCATATCAAGAAGTATCAAAAAATATAAATATTTTAGCGATCGCTTTTTGGAGAAAAACTTTTTGGTTTACTGTTAATCGCGTCTCTCCAAACTCTTAACTCCTAACTCCTAACTTTTTCCCCTACGGAGGTGAACCCACAGTTGCACCATTAGGAATATCTAACTCAATATTTGGCCCCCGGTCTAAGACTTCAATATCCCACTGACCACGGCTGGCGGTTTCAAAGACAAGATAACGTCCATCTGGGCTGATATTTGGTTTTCTCACCCAGCCGCGATAGGTTGGTGTGACAATTTGCGACTGTTGTGTAGCGCGATCGTAAAGCGCCACCACTGGTCTACCTTGGTCGCTAGTAAGATAAGAAATGTAACGCCCTGTGTAGCTCAAACTAGGACTTTCGGCAATTGTTTCCTGTCGGTTTATCCCCGGTGTGCTAATAAACAGTTGCCTTTCTAAATCGTAGACTAGTAGCTGCTGATTACCATTCCGATTAGATACAAACGCTAAAAAGCGCCCATTTCCACTCAAAGCTGGTTGCTCCTCGGTGTAGCGACTGTTGAGGGAATTAGGCCCTATGGGAATATCGCTAGAACCACAAGATACAAGCAAACTTGTTAAACCAAAAACCAGGCTCCAATGAATTGGTCTTTGGAGCCAAAATGTCGGCGTAAATTTTTCCACCTCAACTGTTTTCCGTCGCCTCTAAAGCTACTTCCACGCCAACTGTTTTAAACATCGTCATCAAAATCGGTCGAATTATCTGGCTTTTCAATCGGGTTGTATGGTACATAATCAGTTGGGATCGCCTCATCATCTTCGCGCGATCTTCTCGGAGTTGAGTCAGTAGGCGGACGACGCTTTCTCGGTCTGGGAGCAACATCATCTTCACGACTTTCGGGACGCTGGGACTCGTTATTACTGCGACGAGAAGGTTTTCTGACTTCCCCACTCGAACTTTCCCAATCATCAACTTGTCTAGATGAAGAACCCCAATTCTCTTCTTCAGAGCTTTCAGAAGGACGATTCACCGGACGCCCAGAAGTCCGCCGACGTGTTTTATCAGATGGAGCCTGTTTTTCACTACTGCTGCTGTTGCGGCGTTCTGAACGACGGGGGGATTGCTCCTTGTAGTAGCCATCACGAGTTGAAATCTCATCCCTGCTACCCTGAATCCGGGGACGCACAGGGCGCTCCTCTTCTTCATAAGGCAGTGGATCTAAGTCCGCATCCATTTCAGCTTCATACTTTCTGCGATTATTGTACTCATAGCGATCGCTAACTGGTCGGTCTTCGTCCACAATCGGAGTGTTGCGCTTTGCTTGCTGGGTAGCTATACTCCGTAGGCGAATGCTTTCAACTGCAAAAAATACAGTTGTGCCGACTAAAAGCAGTTGACCAAATTGTAAAATCGGGTCTAGCCGCCATCCTTGAAAGACAAGAATGAAGCCGCAGAGCAAGCCGACTGCCGCAAAAAAGATATCTTGATCCCGTGACAATTCTGGACGCACAGTGCGGAGAAAATACAGTGCTGCCCCAGCCACAGCCAGGAAAATTCCTAGAATACTGGCTGAGTTTGCCCCAAAATTAACCTGAGCCAGAAAACTGGCTGAGTTCAGCCCAAAATTTATCATTGCTGTTTTCCCAATATCAAATCTATGTTAGCGAGTCACAATTAAAATCACTACTCTATTTAGTCACGATATATTGAAGCTTCAGAGCCTCTGGCAAAGAAGCTCTGAAGCTGTTCACCGAAAAGTAAAATAAACCTATGTCTGTTAGCTACAACTGCTCCTAGCGGCAAATACTGCTGCTTTTGGTGTAATTATAAATAGCTGACACACAATCGGTTATAAGAGTCGAATTGACTCTCATAAGCATTATGAACGCTGAATTTTATCTTTCTGACTAATGAAAATTAGACCAACTGTAACAGGTACTACAACAATTGCACTACCCCAAAGCAGACTCCAAAGAAAATTTGCTAAAGAAGGCGTCATACTTCTAAACCTTTTTTACACACTTCATCCTAATTTTAATAGTGTATTACTTTCTTGAGAAGCCTCTAACTCTGAACTGCCAAACTTGGTAACTGCTTTCACCGATTGTTGAGTTAACCGCGTGAGCGAGTTTGCTTTTGGATTTCGGAAGGAAGTGACAGCATTTGGTTAAAATGATCATGAGAGGGCTTTACAAAGCTTAAAATTTTCTGGCGATGTCTACGACGGGCAACGCCGGAGCAAAGTGCGGCTTGCCGTTGCCTAAGTTTTTCTTTCTTCACAGATAGATAGTAGCTTAAACCGATGACTGGTGTTGACCTGACTGCTTGGATTCTCGGCCCTATGTTAGGGCTGATGACATTATTATTTATATTCCGGATCATTCTCACTTGGTATCCACAAGTGGATCTGAATCGTTTGCCCTTTAATTTAATAGCTTGGCCTACTGAGCCATTTTTAATACCCTTGCGAAAGGTGGTGCAACCTATAGGCGGGGTAGACATTACACCGATTATTTGGGTTGGCATCTTCAGCCTACTGCGAGAAATCCTGCTAGGTCAGCAAGGATTGCTGACCATGCTATCTCGTGTGAATTAGGGATTGGGCAAAATAGTTCCGAGTTCTGAGTTCCGAGTAAAGAAGTGAGATTCCCCACTCAGCACTCAGCACTCTCCTAACCGTTCATTTCCTGCACAAAATTTGTATAGACATTACCCTGCAAAAACTGTGGATTCTCCATAATTTTTTGATGAAATCCAATGGTGGTGGGTAGTCCAGTGATGGCACATTCCCGGAGTGCGCGTTTCATGCGGTTAATAGCAGTGGGTCTGTCTGGTGCCCAAACAATTAACTTGCCGATCAAGGAATCGTAGTAAGGTGGGATTTGGTAATCTGTGTAAACGTGAGAATCAATCCGAACACCAGGACCTCCAGGGGGAAGATAGCCACTTATCCGTCCAGGAGAAGGGCGAAAGTCATGATCGGGGTCTTCGGCGTTGATCCGACATTCGATCGCATGACCCCGCAAGACTACTTCATCTTGGGTAAGCTTAAGTCTTTCCCCTTGGGCAATCCGAATTTGTTCGGCAACCAAGTCTATCCCAGTAATCATCTCTGTTACAGGATGTTCTACTTGAATCCGGGTGTTCATTTCCATAAAATAGAATTTACCCGATCGATCCAAAAGAAACTCGATAGTACCCGCCCCAGTGTAATTAATGAATTGGGCAGCTTTGACAGCAGCTTGTCCCATTTTCTCCCGCAAGTCTTGGTCGAGAGCCGGACTTGGTGCTTCTTCCAGTAGCTTTTGATTCCGGCGCTGGATTGAGCAATCCCGTTCGCCCAAATGGATAACATTACCATAGTTATCCGCCAAAATTTGAAATTCGATGTGGCGGGGACGTTCAATAAATTTTTCTATGTAAACGCCAGAATTACCAAAAGCTGCTCCTGCTTCCCCTTGGGCTGCGAGGAAAAGTTTCACAAATTCATCTTCAGAACGAACTAGGCGCATACCCCGTCCACCACCACCGGCTGTAGCTTTGATCATCACAGGATAGCCGATATCCTTAGCGAATCTTAATCCTTCTTCCTCAGATTCTACTAACCCTTCACTACCTGGTACCGTCGGGACTCCAGCTTTTTGCATGGTTTCTTTGGCAGTGGATTTATCCCCCATCCGCCTGATAGCTTCTGGAGTTGGGCCGATAAAAGCAATATGATGGTCGGCACAGATTTCTGCAAACCGGGCATTTTCTGCCAAAAAGCCATAACCTGGATGAATAGCAGTAGCATTGCGTGTCAGTGCAGCAGCAATAATATTGGGAATATTCAAATAACTTTTGCTGCTAGCAGGTTCGCCAATGCAAACCGCTTCATCAGCAAGTTGGACGTGGAGAGCATTACGGTCAACGGTGGAGTGAACCGCAACTGTCGCAATCCCCATTTCTTCACAGGCGCGGAGAATGCGAAGAGCGATTTCTCCCCGATTGGCAATTAATATTTTGTCAAACTTCATTTTTTAGCTTCGATATCATTACCAGTAGATTGACATTTTCTCTGATCCAACTTGAAACGAGGCTTTCGCACTATTTAAAATTATCACAGGAGATTCACCACCCTGATTCTAAGAAAACGCAAGATTGCAGGTTGCTGCCTCTACAGTCTTACTACACTAACAACATTGCTGCTGTAAGTCTTAGCTAGCTTACCAAACTGGGCTTTGGCTCCGGCGTAGCCCGTACTTCTCTACCAGACGCTGCGCGTAGCTTGCTTCCACGTACTCCTGCGGAGGACAAGCTACGCGGAGCGTCTCGTAGAGAAGTGGTACGGCAAGCTACCTCGGCTGCGCTCGGCACAAGTCAGTAACCATCGTAGACATCGCCTACGGTGGGCGGGTACGCCATCGCACCACTAGCTCTACCCTTTTTAATATCACTTGTGCAGGTGCTAGATTTCTGTCAGTCTGATACCGCCTTGAGAAAATTTATATTTTTGAGCAACTGAATTTAGATATCACCTTACTATAATTATTTTCTTATGCTATAGTCTATATTTAGACAAACCATGCGGATGTGGCGGAATTGGTATACGCGCACGCTTGAGGTGCGTGTGGCTTTGCCTTGCGAGTTCGAGTCTCGCCATCCGCATTTTTGCTTGTTTAATTATAGGGTCAATAGTCAAGGGTCAAAAAACCTCAGACTATTGACCCTTAAATCTGAACCTACTTTTAGTACCCCCTCAAGGCAACAATGCTTGGTAAATAAGTTTGTAGTAAGGACTTTAGTCCTGATCTGAAGCATTGAAGTGCTAATTACCTACCTAAAAAATTTGACAAAAGGAAAAAACCTTTCGCTACTCCCCACTCCTCACTAGCCACCAAGCATTGTTGCCTTACTAAAGTTCTACTTTTTTATGCTTTTATAGAAATAGGTGAAGTTTTGTAAAAAGCATTGACTATTACTTTTACGCCGACAAACAACTTAACACTGCCAGGAGCTTGGCATCGCCTCACTCCGATTTGGCAAGGAGGGGAGGAAATAATTCAACAAAGTTTACCTCACACTCAGCTAGCACCTGCTTGGCAGATAATGCTTTTGGGTGACGGCTCGCCAACACGTCATTTAGAATTGCTCACAGGTGAGCCTGTAGAAGTAGATGTGATCGATATGTCATTGATTGGCATGGACTTAGATGATGCTCCTGAGTTAATCCAAGCCGTCCCCAGTCCGCGACTACGGCGACAAGTGTGGCTGCGTACTGCTTCTGGCCAGCGATTAGCCTATGCTACTTCCTGGTGGGAAGCCAGTCATGTAGATGAGTATTTGCAAAATCGTTCATTACCAATTTGGGCGAGTTTAGCTCGTCTTCGCACAGAGTTGTATCGGGATGTTCGAGGAATTTACTACGGTGACTCATCGGCGCTAGAGTCTGGTTTTGATGTAATTGGGCCTTTTTGGGGTCGCCACTACTTGTTTTGGCATCATGGACAGCCACTAACTTTAATTTATGAAGTTTTTTCGCCTTATTTAACCAAATATTTGGGATCTATGCAGCTGAGTGCTGTTAATGCTGAGGCATAATACCATTGAAAAATTCAAACGTGTTCTTATCTAGCACCAGCCTAGTACCGCTTATCTACCAGACGCTGCACATAGTGTGCTTCGGGAGCATCTCACTTTCGTAAAAAGCTTTGTAAAACCTCACCCTAACCCTCTCCTTAGCAAGGAGAGGGAGCAAGAATATTGTTTCTCATCTGGTATATTTGCTTTCACTGAGATGCTGCCGCGTGCTTTTTTGAAAAAGTGCGCTCTAATTCAAAATTCAATTAATTTTTAATTAAAAAAATTAGCACTTCATCCTCAGCAAAAATAACAACTGTTTGGCATCAAAATGATACAAATTCCGAAAAATTATAATTCAGCAATATATCTGATTTGTAAGATTGGTAATCCATGCGAAATCCCGGATACTGAATTTTTCTAGGTTAGATAAAGTCAATACAACAGATGCAAGTTCTGTAAATACAAGGTAGTGTGGGTTGCTGATGACTTGCAGCAATGCCCAGTTAGTTATATCCTCAAAGTGCTTGAAATGACGGATTTAACTCTCGAAAAATTTCCGCAGAGGCAACCATCCAAAGGAAGCGTCCAGCGAAATTCAACAAAGCGTGTTAAAAAAGATAACTAACTACTAAAGCACCGGTTTTGAAACAGTAGGGAAGTTGATTACGGAAATATCATCACTGTCTAGGATGGAGAAATTTATGCAGTTAACTGCCCTAGATAACAAGAAACTTTTTGGTTAACTTAACCAATCAAACAAGTAATGAGTTTGCAAGTATGAGGTATAGGTTTCAATGGCACCGCCTCTTGTGTCTGTTCCGATGAAGAAAAATAAGAAACCGTCTTTGGTGTTGACGCTCTCGGCGGCTGGGTTATTGATTGGTGGGGGGAGTATAGCATACTGGTTGTTAAGCCAAAGACAACCATATTGGAGCGATTTGCTAGTAGGTGCAAATATGATTCCTGGTGATGCCCTGTTTGCGGTTTCTCTGACAACAGATCCCCAGCAATGGCAGCAATTGCGGCAGTTTGGGACAAGAGAAACCCAAACAGAACTGGACAAAAATTTAGTAGAATTGCGCGATCGCTTTCTAACTAATAATGGTTACGACTTCCAGAAAGATATCGCTCCTTGGGTAGGTAATGACGTAACGATCGCATTTCTTGCCCCAGATACAGCGACTAAACCTGCACCCAAACCAGTTACCACCAATGGAGATGCTGGCGGTGATCAGCAGTCGATGGTAATGGTATTGCCAGTAAAAAACCCAGAAATCGCCAAAAGCATTTTGGCACAACCCAAAACCCTTAAACAAGGCAAATGGATTGACCGGACTTATCAAGGGATCGCCATCAAACAAAATCAGGGACAAGCAGGAGAAAACTTCTCCGCAGCATTACTAGATGGGCGTTTTTTAGTCATAACTGATAGTCTCAAAGCCACAGAACGAGCGATCGACGCCTACAAAAATAAAACATCCCTAGCCACAACAGGGGGCTTTGCTGAGAATTTTCAGAAAATTGGCAATTACCAACCCTTTGCCCAGTTTTACGTAAATGTGCCAACAGCAGCCAAAATCGCCGCAGCTTCTCCAAACCGCCCCTTACCTGCTCAAGTTTTGGCTCAACTGCAAAATAACCAAGGTTTAGCGGGGACAATGACTTTAGAACCAGAAGGAATCCGCTTCAAGGGCGTTTCTTGGTTAAACCCTAATAGTCAACGTGTGCTGGCGGTGGAAAACAAAGCTGGGGAAATGCAAAACCGCCTACCAGCAGAAACCTTAATGATGTTATCTGGCGGTAACTTACAGAGGTTGTGGGGAGATTACGTTTTAACATCTCAGGGAAATCCCCTCTCGCCGATCGCACCAGAACAGATCAGAGGTAGTATAAAATCTTTTACCAATCTCGATTTAGATAAGGATTTGCTCAGTTGGATGAAAGGCGAATTTTCTCTATCAGTGATTCCGACTACTCCAAAACAAGGTTCACCAGATGATTTTCGTGCGGGTTTAGTGTTCATGGTACAGGCAAGCGATACCAAGGGTGGGCAAAGCCTACGCCAATCAGCTGAAACATCCTTAAAACAGCTTGATGACGTGATGAGAAATCAATACCAGTTCCAAGTACAACCGGCAAAAGTCGCAGGTCAACCCGTTGTTAACTGGGTTTCACCTTATGGTACATTAACGGCCACCCACGGCTGGTTAGATGGAGATGTCGCTTTTCTTGTAGTGGGCGCTCCCATCAGTGATAAAATTGTTCCCAAACCCAACAACACACTAGCTAGCACTCTTCCGTTCCAACAAACAGTTCCTACAGAACCAAATCCTACAAATGGTCAATTTTTCCTGGATGTGGAACGAACTGTGAAAAATCTTCCCCAAACAATTCTCACCCCCAATCAACAAACTTTGTTAGATGCAACGCGCTTAATTGGGATGACATCTGCTGTCAGCGACAATCGCAGTAACATCTACGACATTTTTATCGGACTAAAAAAAGTTACGAACTCGACTGTTTTGCCTAGTCCAAAAATCAATAAGAGCAATTCTGCTAGATAGGGCAGTGGGGGAGATGAGGGAGAAATAACCAATACTTCTCTACGAGAGGCTACGCCAACGACTTCTCTACGAGACGCTCTTGCGTTCGCTCAGTACAAGTGCCCAATGCCCAATTTTCCTGTAAGCATATAGGATCAGAATAGTCAGAATCGATATTTTAAATCATCCACGGAGAGAACATTTTATGAATCTGGTTGTACTCCAAAACTGGCTGGACAATGCCTCTTTTGCCATATTATTCCTGACAATGCTGGTGTATTGGGGAGGAGCGGCTTTTCCGAATCTGCCTTATCTAGCCGCTTTGGGGACAGCTGGGATGGCGATCGCTAATTTGTGCATGGCGACTCTACTAGGGGCACGATGGATAGAAGCTGGTTACTTTCCTCTAAGTAATCTTTATGAATCTCTATTTTTCTTAACTTGGGGAATTACCACAGTCCATCTAATTGCTGAAAATAGTAGCCGTAGCCGCTTAGTAGGAGTTGTTACAGCTCCGGTGGCAATGTTGATCGCTGCTTTTGCTACCTTGACATTACCATCCCAGATGCAAATCTCAGAACCCCTAGTACCTGCCTTAAAGTCAAATTGGCTGATGATGCATGTCAGTGTGATGATGTTGAGTTATTCGGCTTTAATGGTGGGTTCGTTATTAGCGATCGCTTTTTTAGTTGTCACTCGCGGTCAAAACATCCAACTACAAGGTAGTTCTGTAGGTACTGGTGGCTATCGCAGCAACGGCTACCGCTTGCACAAAGCATCTGAGTTAATTTCTCAACCACCAGCCCCTTTTGTGGAAAATAACGGCTTTGCTCGTTTTGAAAGTAGTAGCAACGGCAACGGGAACGCTAACATCGCTGTTTTGAATTTAGTATCTACTTCTGAGCCTCAAATAGCATCAGCCGAACCTCTTTCACCCCAGCGCCTTAGCCTTGCCGAAACCCTCGACAATATAAGCTATCGCATCATCGGACTAGGATTTCCCCTATTGACAATTGGGATCATTGCTGGTGGTGTTTGGGCTAACGAAGCTTGGGGTTCCTACTGGAGTTGGGACCCTAAAGAAACTTGGGCATTAATCACTTGGTTAGTGTTCGCCGCCTACCTTCACGCCCGGATCACTCGCGGTTGGCAAGGGCGCAGTCCCGCAATTTTAGCCTCCACCGGCTTTGTTGTCGTTTGGGTTTGTTATCTAGGTGTGAATCTTTTGGGTAAAGGTTTGCATTCTTACGGTTGGTTTTTCTAAGAACCTTAATATAGGGTTTCCTAATAAGAATCAGGTACAGCTTAACCTCACCCCGATAAAGCTGCGCTTCGTCTCCCCTCTGCTTACTAAGGCTACCGTGTATACACAAGTATGAAATAGTTTACTCACCTGGTTTTTGCGTCAGTTTTACCCCACCCTAACCCTCCCCTTGGAAAGGGGAGGGAACTAGATTTCTGTTTCCCCCCTTTCTAAGGGGGGATTAAGGGGGGTAATTTGACTTGTCTATACACCGTAGCCTTACTAAGGAGAGGTTTTGATATGTAGCTCATACACTTGGGAACCGCTATAACTAATTTTTATATTGAGTAGCACTAAATCTACAAAATCATCATTTTATTTCGGATGAACTACTAAATCTATGGAAAGTATAGATTTAGTGAGAGGGGATTTTTATGGAAGATGGATTTGACAGACTAAATCATGATGAAGTTGTGTCTATAGAACCAGACACTTTTAATAAGTTAAATATTGCTAAAACTTTTAAAGTCCGTGATTTAATTACAGCAATTAAGGAATATATCGGAGCAGAAGAGACAGATGAAGTAAATTTGTATACCCAAGGATTAAATTGTGAAGTTTTGCAGTTTAGTACTCAGGGATGGAAAAAAGGAAAAGTTAGACTTGCTTTAGAATTTTGTCCTGATGAATCTGAGTCACCACTTGATGAAATTTTTCAAAAACTCAAACAAGTGGAAAACTAATACCCAATGAGCATTCGTAAAAACCCAGTTTGATCAGGCTTTCCTCGTTCCCATGTTCTGCATGAGAACGAGAGAACAATAAATATCATCAACGAAGCTCTGAGATTCATCAACGAAGCTCAAAGGTTCATTAACAAAGCTCCGAGGTTCATTAACGAAGCTCCGAGGTTCATTAACGAAGCTCCGAGGTTCACGAACGAAGCTCAAAGGTTCATTAACGAAGCTCCGAGGTTCAAGAATGAAGCTCAAAGACTCCTCGGCGAGTATCAAAGACTCATTACAGCAGTTTTCATTTACTTCAATCCCACTCTTGTATTCTTCTCTGCGCCTCTGCGCCTCTGTGTGAGACAAAAACCTTTCAGTAATTACGAACTTGTACTGAGCGCAGCCGTTGGCGCAGCCTCTCGTAGAGAAGTATTACCCTATCAAGACATGCACTCACACTTTCAGCATCCGGTGACTTCAATTGCTGCAAAATCTCTAAAGCTGGTTGGAAATAGGATATCGCTTTAGTGTATTCACCCTGCTGTTCTGCCAAATCTCCTAAGCGCCATAGAGTCATTGCTTTACCCTGGACATTACCAATGCGTTCATTTATTGACAAAGACTGATTGTAGAGTGCGATCGCTTCATCCACTTCCCCTTTCTTGGCATAGATCATTGCCAGACAGTGCAACGTCGCCGCTTTGCCTTGGACATTAACAATGCGTTCATCTATTTCCAAAGACTGATTGTAGAGTGCGATCGCTTCATCCACTTTCCCTTTGTTGGCGTAGATCATTGCCAGACAGTGCAACGTCGCCGCTTTGCCTTGGACATTACCAATGCGTTCCTTTATTGACAAAGACTGATTGTAGAGTGCGATCGCTTCATCCACTTCCCCTTTGTTGGCGTAGATCATTGCCAGACAGTGCAACGTCGCCGCTTTGCCTTGGACATTACCAATGCGTTCCTTTATTGACAAAGACTGATTGT
>NZ_JBALCE010000109.1:0-69806 GCF_036919815.1 Nostoc sp. | reverse complement strand
TTTTGAAGGTGCGGTGAATATGGCGCGGGATATGTACAATGCCATCTATTCCCCTCTGATGAAACTCGCTAAATCTGATATCCGTGGTGAGCAAAATCTGCCAAGTACCAATGGTAATGGCAACGGTAAAGCAACCAAAGAGCTATCTGAGGAAGTCGTTTCTTTAATTCAACAGCAAGTTAAGGAAGCCACTTCACAGGTTCAACCACAAGCTAAGGAAGTTGCAACACAGGTTCAAAAGCCAGCTAAGGAAACTGCGCCACAGGTTCAACCACAAGCTAAGGAAGTTGTACCACAGGTTCAACCACAAGCTAAGGAAGTTGCACCACAAGCTAAGGAAGTTGTACCACAGGTTCAAAAGCCAGCTAAGGAAGTTGCACCACAAGTTCAACCACAAGCTAAGGAAGTTGCACCACAGGTTCAACCACAAGCTAAGGAAGTTGCACCACAAGTTCAAGTGCAAGCTAAGGAAGTTGCACCACAAGTTCAACCACAAGCTAAGGAAGTTGCACCACAGGTTCAAAAGCCAGCTAAGGAAGTTGCGGTTGCGCCACAGGTTCAAGTGCAAGCTAAGGAAGTTGCGGTTGTACCACAGGTTCAAAAGCCAGCTAAGGAAGTTGCACCACAAGTTCAAGTGCAAGCTAAGGAAGTTGCGGTTGCGCCACAGGTTCAAGTGCAAGCTAAGGAAATCGCGTCATACATTCAAGAGCGAGCTGGGGAAGTCACAAAATTAATTCAAGAACGGTGTTTGTGGCAGTTTCACTCTCGTGCATGGGATCGGGAAGAAAACATCAATGGTGTTCTCAATATGGCCGCCCAAATCTTGACTGGAGAAAAGGTGGTTCTGGAAACCTTGATCCAGAGAGGTTTTTATGCAGATGCGAAGATCCTTTCGGCTGACCTGGAAATCAGATTTTCATGGTTAAATAGCATGGAGAACTCGCAAAAGACAGCAGTACTGGAATCTGTTAAGGCAATGCTGATCGATATTGTAATAACCAAGTCGAAGAATGGTGAATTGCATTATTCGCTTTATTAAAGCAATTAGATCGGTAATTTAACCCTCTGGGTGACGCTCTATGATTTGCGATCGCTCTTAGCGTCTCCCCTTCTCCCATTCCTGAGTTCAGGGAGAAGACCAGATTGCCTCACTAAACGAACGGCGTTGTTGAATTGGAGTATGAAATAGAGTCAAGTCATCCTGTTAGTGTTTGTGCAAAAATTTTCTTACAGAGTAGAGACTTACAGAGTAGAGAACGATGTCACCGACGGGCTACACCAAAAGCATTCCCAAGAAGCATAGTGTCTGACTACAGAAGCATCTCATCTAGCTTTCAAGATTTTCAAGAAATTCAATTCTACTTTTCTTCTGTAATCGATGCTATGGGTAGCTTGCTTCTTGGTTGGATGCAGCGTTAGCTCGCCGCAGACATCGCTCCACTTTCTTAAGCTCAAAATGACACTTCATATTTTCGTTCAGCAACGCCAAACAAACACGCATCACGAATTATACACTATTTAGGAGTCAAGAGAATGTCTTTAGTCGTAAAACAGAAAGAACGTAAGGGAATCATCAATCCTATATTTACCTGTCAGCCTGCTGGGGCTGAATATGCTTCCATCGGAATCAAAGATTGTATTCCCTTGGTGCATGGAGGACAAGGGTGTAGTATGTTCGTTCGCCTCCTGTTTGCCCAGCATTTGAAGGAAAATTTTGACATTGCTTCTTCTTCACTCCATGAAAATAGCGCTGTCCTTGGAGGACAGCCACGCATTGAGGAAGCCGTAAACACCTTAGTAGCACGATATCCTGATTTACGGATTATTCCAATTATTACGACTTGTTCAACTGAGACGATTGGGGACGATATCGAAGGAACCATTAACAAGCTCAACGCCCAGTTAAAGAAAGACTATCCCGATCGCAAGGTTATCCTTGTTCCTGTACATACCCCCAGTTACAAAGGCAGTCAAGTCACTGGCTATAATGTCGGCGTACATGCAATCATTTCTAGCCTAGCAAAAAAAGGCGAACCAACTGGCAAGTTGAACATGATCACAGGGTGGCTTAACCCTGGAGATGTCACCGAAGTTAAGCGCATCTTAAAAGAGATGGACGTTCCAGGAAACATATTACTGGATACAGAAACCTTCGATGCGCCCACCATGCCCGATAAGACAAGTTTTGCCTTTGGGAATAGCACCATCGAAGAAATTGCTGATTCTGCCAATGCGTTGGGAACTATTGCCTTATGTAAATATGAAGGAGGCAGCGCAGCCGAATTCTTACAAGAGAAGTTTAAGGTTCCCGCAATCATTGGCCCAACACCAATTGGCATCAAAAATACCGACACTTGGCTGCAAAACATCCAAAAACTAACCGGGAAAGCAATACCAGAATCTTTAGTCAGAGAACGTGGTAAAGCTATTGATGCGATCGCCGATCTCGCCCACATGTTCTTCGCCAACAAGAAGGTAGCTATTTACGGAGATCCCGATTTAGTAATTGGTCTAGCAGAGTTCTGCTTAGAAGTTGAGTTAGAGCCAGTGCTGATGTTGTTGGGAGACGACAACAGAGCCTGCACGAAAGACCCAAGAATTGCCGAGTTGGAGAAGCAAGCAGCCTGTGATATCGAAGTCATCTGGAATGCAGACCTCTGGGAATTGGAGCGCCGCATCAAAGATAAATCCCTCGAAATCGACTTGATTCTAGGTCATTCAAAGGGTCGATATATTTCCATCGATCACAAAATTCCGATGGTTCGGATAGGCTTCCCCAGCTTTGACCGCGCAGGTCTGTGGAAATATCCCATTATTGGCTATAAAGGAGCAGAATGGCTAGCAGATAACATTGCCAATGCCATGTTTGCAGATATGGAGAACAAGCACGATCGCGAGTGGCTCTTAAACGTTTGGTAAGAGAGTGATGTGTATGGGGGATGGCATCTATCTACAGTGGTATTTTTTATCGTCCACCCCCAACTCTCTCGCCAAATCATTAGATGGTATTTCCATCGGAATTTTTACGATACTTAGCAATCCTACATCAATTGTAAACCAGGCAGCACCCGTTTAACTGATTAGTCTCAGAGGGCGGCTCAGTAGCCTGGTTTACGACTCATCTGAGACTGTACAAAAGCTATTGAAAGACTGGAGAGTTATCATGACTGCAAGTATAGATCAGAATGTCGTATTTTACGGAAATTTAAGCGAACTTTATCGCTTGGCAAAAGAGGGTAAAATCAAGACCAGTTTACAAGGTAGTCATACCCGCCCCTGTAAATTCTGGACTGCAACGAAGATTTTAAGTGGCATTAAAAATGCGATCGTCATTTCTCACGGGCCGAGTGGCTGTGCTTATGGTGTCAAGCGGGCATACAAACTGACCAATAGCCGCAATAGTGGTTCCCCTTATGAACCCGTGGTAACTACGAACATGAGCGAGAAAGCGGTAATTTTTGGAGGCGAAAAAGAATTAGCAGGCGCGATTCGAGAAGTAGATGAAAAATACCATCCTGATGCGATCGTTGTTGCTACTAGTTGCGCGTCTGGTATTATTGGCGACTGTGTTGATGACGTAGTGAATAAAGCCCGCACCGAAATCAAGTCTGAGATCATGACGATACATTGCGAAGGATTCGCAGGGGAGTATCGCAGTGGATTTGATATCGTATTTCGGCAAATTGTAGACTTTATGGAGCCGCCAACTCCAGAACGGAAAGCACAACTAGCCGATTCTGTCAATATTGTGGGCGCGAAGATGGGCCCTGAAAGGACAGAAGTCGAAACTGATGTTAAGGAACTGGTACGATTGATAGAAGGAATCGGGGCAAGAGTTCACAGCGTCATCGCTGGTGACTGTACTTTGGAAGAACTTAAGCAAGCACCAAGTGCGGCAGTTAACTGTACTTTATGTTTGGATCTTGGCTATACTATCGGCAAAGCCATGTCAGACAAGTTTGGTACTCCGTTAAATTCTACTATCCTTCCCTATGGAATCACCGCTACAGAAAAATGGCTCGAAGGGGCTGCAAAATATTTAGGGATGGAAGAACAGGCGGCTGCCTTGATGGAAAGGGAATATGCCGCAATTAAGACTGAATTTGAGGAAGCTAAGAGTTATATAGAAGGTAAGTTAGCGATTATCGAAGGACATGATGCTATTAAGTGCTTGTCCCTTGCCCACATGTTGGATCGTGATTTTGGGATGCGTGTGGTAATCTATAACTTCCATCCCTGGAGTACAGAAGCACGAGAAACCAGTGTAGATTACTTGTTGGAAACAGGGTTAGACCCAGAAATCCTGATTACTAAGGGGACGCTAGCCTTTGGCAAGTATGAGTCAATGAAACAAACGGAAGATGAATTACTGGATTTTATTGGTGGTCTTGATTCAGATTCAGTAGTGTATTTTGGTTCTTCCTTGAGTTTCCCCCATATTCCCGTCGTCGATTTAAATGCCATCTTAAATCGTCCCAGATTTGGCTATCGCGGAGCTTTAAAGGTCGCAAAGTGTATTAAAACAGCACTCCAATATGGCTTTAGACCTCGCAGTTCCTTAACCAAGCAAATGGTGTTCCCTAAAGATTCCGGGTTAGCATCTGCTCAATCACTGACCGGAAAATTAGCTCAAGACTTGCCTGACTGTACCGTATATGCAGAGAAGAGACGGGGCAAATGTTGTAACGAGTGATAAATGAAATGTGATTTCGCTGAATAAAGTATGGATTTGTCTCACGCAGAGGCGCAGATACATACATCATATTATATAAATGGTCGATGACCCGCCCAACTGTATGGAACATAAAGGCTAACTTCAAAGTAGTCAGACTTGCCGTAGAAACATCAGAGATTGGGAAAAGAACACTGTTAGCTAGAGATTGGGGAAAGAACACTGTTAGCTGGTAGGATAAAAGCCGTGAATCTAAGCGGTGTTGTACGAACAAAAAATCAAACTGCCTGTGGTAGACGGGCGGCTGCCTGTGGACGCTGAGTAAGACCATTATCGGATTTAGTCCCGCACTCTTAGAGATGAGAGTCCCTAACGTGGCATCAGCGGTTGAGACGGGAAACTCTGAAGACGAATAAGACCGTCCCTGAGTTCAATGATGTTGGAAGCTCCAACCTCAGTGAAGCAGGTTGGAGTACTTCACGTTGCATAATCCTTAGCCTCAGAAAGATGCGGGGACGCGGGAGTTGCAATTTGAATGATTATTAGCTTACAAGCAAGGCTTAAGCCAAAAATGTTAAGGCGGAAGCCGTTACAGGCTGCGCGAAATACGGTAACGTCGAGGCAGAAGTCGCTACAGGCAAGACAGAAGCCGTTACAGGCTGCGCGAAACACGGAAACGTCAAGGCAGAAGTCGCTACAGGCTGCGCGAAACACGGAAACGTCAAGGCAGAAGTCGTTACAGGCTGCGCGAAACACGGAAACGTCAAGGCAGAAGTCGTTACAGGCTGCGCGAAACACGGAAACGTCAAGGCAGAAGTCGCTACAGGCTTCACAAAACACGAAAACGTCAAGGCAGAAGTCGCTACAAGCTGCATGAAACGCGTTTCCCATAGTCAAACTTTAGAGAAACAGGAGGAAAAAATGTCTGCTGAAACAACTTTTGACAATTGTAACCATAGTAAAGACCCAGTAGTTGGCTGTGCCCTTGAAGGTATTGCAACTACAGTTGCTGGCATTAAAGATGTTAGTATTGTGATTCAGTCTCCACAGGGTTGCGCGTCTACTGTTGCAGCTGGGTATGATGCTCATGAGGTTGATTTCACCAAGCGGAAAGTAGGCTGTACTCGTCTTTTTGAGTCAGACATTGTGATGGGAGCGTCTGAGAAACTCAAAGGGATGATTAAAGAGGCAGATCAATCTTTTGATTCTAAGGTGATGTTTGTCGTTGGTACTTGCGCGGCGGACATTATTGGTGAAGATATTGCGGGATTGTGCAACCAGCTTCAGCCAGATATCAAAGCCAAACTCGTTCCTTTAATGGCTGGTGGGTTTCGGGGCAATGCTTACGATGGCTTAGAGATGGGTTTGGAGGCTTTACTTCCTTTTATCAAAAAAAGGCAGACCAAGAGAAGGGGCAGAAAGCCAAGGATTGTAAATATCATTGCACCACAAGCAAATCTGAATCCTACTTGGTGGGCTGATTTGGAATGGGTAAAGCAGATGTTAAAATCTTTAAGGATTAAAGTACAGACGGTCTTTTCTCATAATACTTCCTTTGAAGAACTAGAGCAAGCTGGTGAGGCAACCGCCAATATTGTTCTCAGTCATGATGTTGGGTATAAGTTTGCTCGGAAAATGCAACAGACCCATGACATCCCTTTGATCCTTGATGATATACCTTTACCAATAGGTGTAAACAACACTACTCGGTGGTTGAAGGCATTGGCGGCACATTTCAAGATAGATGAAAAAGTGGAGCCAATCATCAAACAAGGCGAAGAAATGGTAGTAGATACACTTCGCAAACGAGCATTGATGATTATTCCCCGATATCGTAACTGTAGAATTGCTGTATCTGCGGATGGGACGCTTGGTATTGGACTAGTCAGAATGCTCTTTGAAGAATTGGAGATGATTCCTGAAGTCTTATTATTTCGTTCAGCGATGCCTGATTCTCGTGCAATTCTGGAGCGAGAACTGCACAGCCTCGGTCTTACTTCCCGCGTAATATTTTCGGCAGATGGCTATCAGGTAAAACAGACCTTAGAAGAGTTTGATGTTGATGCTGTGATTGGCTCGGCATGGGAAAAATACATGGCAGAGGAATTGGGAATCAAAATTGCTTTTGATGTGTTTAGCCCCACTAACAGAGAAACTTATGTAGACAAGCCATATTTTGGCTATGAAGGCATGATCAATATCATGGAAGTGATTGCTAACGATTGGGATAGAGCTTTTCGCTCCAAAGAGATTCATTGGACATAGAAAAGTATTGTGTCAAGAATGTTTTGATATCCTGATGCATTCTTTGGCCTTAATTTGACGGCATTCTGACGCAATTTGTGAAACGGTAATACCTCTTGAGTCATTCATATAAAGCGGCAGTTCTGAGGCAATACCGACGATTTTGGCAATGCTTGTAAATTCCCAGTCTGCTAGAGGTTTATTACCTGAGCAATGTCTGCGGATGCGATCGCTTTTTAGTGGCGTTAACTCTAAATGCTTATAGGCATTGGTAATACTAATTAAGCTCCACAGCCTGTACTCCAATTGTTTCTTTGTCATCTCCAAGGAGAAGATGACCACAGGTAGATTGTGCAATAGTATCATTTGGAGAGCCAAAAACAAGGCGATCTGGGATTTCCCCATTGATGGCCCACCCGCAACTATGGTGAGTGTGCCGCTTTCAAATCCCACTATCAAATTATCGAGTTTATGAAGTCCTGTAGGGTAAATGGGGTTTCCTGAATTTAAATCCTCGTAAGCAGCAACATTAATCGTGCTGTTATGTTCAGTCTTTGAAGATAGGGTTTGATTAGATAATTGGAAAATTTTCTGTTATGATTGGTCAAGGATTTGTAGTAACTCAGTATTTTTCTGCCAGAAGATTAGTAGTACCTGCTATGCTAACTCTCACACTAAATGGAAGATGGAAAACCGATATTCCATTCGCTTGTAAAGAAGGTAAGCTATAGCGTTTACTAATCACATGAGGTACATCATAGTCCCCTCCTCGCTTGCGGGGAGGGGGTTGGGGGTGGGGTTCTTGTACCTCACTCAACTGAGAACCGCTATAAACCACATCTAGTTTGCATAATCTGAAATTGTACATTTCTTGTGGGGTGGGCGTCTCGCCCGCCCAATATATGCAAGTTAAATGTGGAACAACTTATCGCATATAAAGAAGTTATAGACATTATTAAAAATCGCTTACAGGAAAGTGGAATACCTTAACTAAGGTTTTCTTTTAAATCAGAGTCTGTATGTAGTTAGCTAATAACATCTCGCTCTGAAAAACTTTGACGATTCTAATAATTATACCTGTTTCTAATCGCCGCTTGAATATTTTAAAAGTGCGATCGCACTAGCAGGCAGAAAAAATTAGGTTAAATATCCTAACCACAGGGATATTTACACATCTACACATTCATGCTTCTGGCTTCATCATCAATATATAAACAATAACGTTATTTGAAGACAAGAAATTAACTAATTTTCTTATTTCGTTTGATAGAGTTAATTAAAATTTAAGAGAGTAAAATCTAATATATACAGCGAAAAAGCAGATTATCAAATATTAGCTTTATACAAAAATTTTATGGCAATATTCTTATCTCAAGAAATCGTTTCTGACCAAGACAGGGTGCTGCTGGTAGAAGTGCAGACAGAAGATATATCTATGCAACGTTTTGGGTATGCGCTTTCTCGGAGGGCTAAATGAACTCAAAATATAACTTTCAATACTTTCAAGGGAGTTCTCTTTCTGATCTGTTTGCTCAAGATATCACAGATGCATCTTATGGGTTTATCCTAAATTACCCTGCAACTGCCAGTTGGGCTGCTTATCCCAACCTGAAAAAATATTTTATTCAAGATGGCAGTAGTGAAGCCACCAAAACCTCCTTTGACAAGATTTGCCAAAAGGAACCTTGGAAAATTCTGGCTGTGTTAGGCGATCGCATTCCCGGAATTGTGACTATTCCGCCGCCAAAGTCACTGCTTGAATATTGGCAAGAGCATTTCGGTTTCAGCTACTCCAATAGATCGATGATGGATCGCTTGACTTATCTGGATGACCTCAGTCACAGCGAACACTTTGACAAACTCATCACTCTATTTCCCTTTGATCACCTCAAAAGAGAAAAACACGCTATTGATTCAGACACCCATTACCGCTTACTTAGCAAAGTGACTTTAGCCGAATTGGGGGTGCAATGTCCAAAATACGAGAGCTACAATCTACACACCTGTAGTCTGGAAGATATTCAGTTACCAGAATTTCCCTACTTAATTAAAACGTCTCACGGACTCTCAGGAGAAGGCACTTATATCATCAAAAGCCCCAGCGATTTGAACTACTGCCTTGAAGAAATTAGGAAATATCTCAATATTAAGTTGCTCGATCAGATTATTGTCTCGGAGTTCGTCAAGAATGAGGTGCAGAATTATTGCGTACAGTTCTATGTCAACAAGGCGGGAGAGATAACCCTCATCGGCACTACTGGCCAACTCGTCACTCCAGAAGGCAACTATTTAGGGGGACTGATTGACTACCGCAACACTGACATGAGCAAGTTCTTTGAGATGATTGCGGCCATTGGTGAGTATGCTCACAAACAGGGTTATTTTGGCGTAATTGGCTTCGACGTGCTGGAAGATCAAGACGGACAGTTTTATATGATCGACGCTAATTTTCGAGTCAATGGTTCGACTCCGTTGTGCTTGCAACGTAATACTCTACTAGGACTGGGAAAGGAAGTAGCTAAATATTCCAGTGACTACCGCATGGAAGGAACGTTAAATTCAATTTTAGTGACCTTAAAACCAGAACTAGATCGCAAGGACTTGATTATCCTGTCGGCTTTAGAGAAGGTCAAATACGGAAAAATCTACACCGAAATTTATGCGATCGTTACTGGAGAAACTATCCAGGAAATGCACCATATCGAGCATAAATTACAGAATAAAGGATTACATTAGCTCCTTTAAACAACACCACTCTTAATATCTGGCCTTATACCAATTCTGTATGAAGATGCGCTAAACCATGTTTAAGTGCAAGAAATAAAAACAATCTTTTTTACCAAGGTGTTGTAGCTTTGTTTATATCTTGCACCTTGGGCAAATTCTTGTTTATCAAGATAGCGTAAAATTGCGATCGCTACGTTTAAAACTGTGATATTTTACCCAAAGTTGTACTTATTGATATAATTCAGCTTTCAGATGGTCTGCCAGTCGAATTGCCAAAGCGACAATGGTCAGCGTCGGATTAGCATAGCCTCCTGTAGGGAAAACAGAGCTACCTGTGATGAATAAATTAGAGATGCTGTGAACTTGACAATTTGCATCTACTACTCCTTGTTTTGGGTCATGATGCATACGTGTTGTTCCCATATTATGATGGGTACTAAGAGAAGCAACTGGACGATCTCCATCCAATTCAATCTGCAACTGACCCAGACCTGCACTAGCAAACTCTTCTGCAAATATTAGCTGCGATCGCTTCACACTGCAAATATCTATTTCGCTCCAATGATTAGTTAATTTTGCTTGAGGACAACCAAGTTTATCTAGTTGATTACTGAGTGTCACCCGATTATCTGGATTTGGGGTTTGTTCAGTTTGGCTGAGAACTTCAAACTTTGTATATTTCTGTTCATTACCTTCATGATCAGACCATCCTCCATGACTCAAATCAGGGAACAAATATTCTTTTTTGACATTATACTTATACCAATCACCTACTAAATCATCAATATTCGTAATTACATTTTGCAAATGTTGAAAAACATTCTTGGGTAACTGCCCTTGTCTAACTGAAGAGAACAAAATTTTTGCAGAAGCTTTTGCTGCCGATCTAAACCTTTCATCTCTGGGATATAACAACGCAGTCATATTTAGTAATTTATCGCGGCGCATAACTTGTTCCGTCAGGGCAAATTTTCCCATCACTGTGACATTATTCACCCGACGTAAGTCATACAAAGCCATCGAATTAAAGATTTTGCGATTTTGCGGAACAAGCATTCCACAACGGATAAAAGGATGATCCATAAAGAACCTACCCACTAAATCATTTTGATTGCCTAATCCATTCTTTTGAATTCGGTTTGATAGCAACAATAAACGTGCATTCTCAATACCACCTGTGGCTAATATAAATACTTTTGCAACAACCGAAAATTTATTACCAGATAAACAAGCTACTTGTACACGTTTCACCGTCTGGGCTGTTTCGTCTGCCTCAATTTCTACCACGTTGGCGTTGAGGAATATCGTGATATTAGGAGATTGATTAATTTGGTGGCGATATTCATTGGTGAAAATATCGCGTGGGCCAAACTGAAACATACTGGTAGTAACTCGGTCACTTGTGAAATGTGTCCGAGGAGATTGAGCAGTTTCCCAAGCCTCAGCTTCATAAGCAAAAGAACCGAGTTTACAGACTGCTTGAGCGCGTTCATAAAATGGATTCAGGTGAGATTTACTAAAAGGCCAGCCACTGTATGGCAGCCAATCTCGTTTTTCAAAATCTATTTCGTCTAACGGTACATGCCTGAGACCAAGTTGATTTTTATTAATTTCAATATTCCAGACATTAGCCAGTCCACCAAATTGACGATGACGCATATCTTGCAGTGGTGGAAAAGGATCTCCAACAGTTTCACCCTGACCAAGAGATGCAGTCTCTTGATTAAATTCCAAGTCACCACTTTCTAGTAAGCAAACTCGAAAGTCTTGCCCAATTAATTCTCGTGCGAGTGTAATTCCGGCGGGTCCACCACCAACTATACAAACTTCAGTAGTGATAACTTCATCTATTGGCAATGTCCGGCTATCAATCAACATTAATTTAATTCCTTTGAATATAATTTATTATTTTTAACCACAGATGCATATAGATAATTAATCGATGTAAATCTGTGGTTTGATTTTCATAAAATGCAATCCGCTTGGGTTGGTGATATTTTGCTCTGGAAGATCCCCCCAACCCCCCTTTTTAAGGGGGGCTTAATAAGGAAGGTTAGGGAGTGATCAAGCCTTAACGCAAGCGTATTGTGATAAAATTGACTTTTGGAAGAAGTTTACTTATTGCTTCATTCAGCCTATGAAACGCTTGGTATTACAGAACGAATTGCACTAATAAAATTTTGGGCATAATTCTGCGTTGAGAAATCGAGGGCGCGTTGTCGTGCAGCCATTCCCGCACTCTGGGCAAATTCTTGCTCGTCAAGATAGCGGAGAATTGCGATCGCTAATTTATCCGCATCGCCGTAAGGTGTTAATAGTCCATTCATCCCATCGGTAATAATCTCTGTCGGGCCGCCTGCACTGCCAGCAATTACAGGTTTACCCAGCGCCATCGCCTCAATAATCACAATTCCAAACGGCTCTTTATCCGACGCATGAACAAATACATCCATCGCCTGCACCCACTCCGGGATATTACGCTGTAGCCCAGCCATAATTACCTGCTCTTTCAAGCCCAAGGCGGCGATTTCGGCTTTTAAAAAGTCCTGATAATCCGGTTCCAAATCGTGTTTACCGCCAACCACTACACAATGAGCATCAGGATACTTCTGTAAAATTTTGGGCATTGCTTGCACCAATACGTGCATTCCTTTCCATCGTTGCAATCGCCCAACAATTCCAATCAACGGTCCGTGTAAAGGTAAGCCCAACTTCCGCCGTGCCTCTTCAGGAGAAGGTAAAGCATCAGGCTCAAATCGGTCTAGTGCAACACCAGGATAAACCAAAGGTGTTGGTCTGTGAGGCCAAATCTCTGCCTGTGCTTGCTTGCCATCTTGCGAGAGGGTGATAATCGCCCGCGCTGGGATTAAAGTAGCGATTCGCACCAACCAAGTCTGATCACTAGGTACTTCCAATTGATACCACACAGCAGGCAACCCCGCCAGCATTGCCGCCACACCTCCAGATATATGCGTGATCCACATCCAATTTACAATTATATCTGCACGTTCGCGGCGGGCGATCGCAGCTATCCGAAAAACAGCGCCAATAAAACGGTGGATTTGGCGTAAACGTCCACTTTCCACAACTCGCGCATCAATACCAAGCGACTTTACTTGTTCTACCATCGGGCCGTCTTCTAAAAATATCACCAGCCACTCAACACCGGCATTACGTCCCTGCTGCACCAAATCCCAAAGCATCATTTCACCGCCACCTCGTTGCTCGGCTAGTGGCATTACAATAATTACTTTCATAATCTATAACTATCCTATTTAATTTGTAATAATCAGAACTCCGACTTCTTATAGGCAATCTGAGGATTGCTATAGTATTTATGTCCTGCCATAGCCATAGCTAAAAACCCCCAAAGAATCATTCCTGCTACACTCAACATCCCACTACCAATAACTAACTGTGCAGAAGAACTGATACCAATGGCGCGGGCAGCACTAACAAAACTATCAAAACGACCTTCACCATAGCTGCTAACACTAATAATCAACAAGATTAATCCACCCATATAAAATATCGCTCCAAACCAACCAAGGGTGAAAAACATATCTAAAATCCCACTATCAATCACCACCACTTCAATTTGACCAGTTTTTTCGTTGACTTTCCAGATATTTCCTAAGCCGTTACCTAAACCATTAGAAAGGGCTAAACCAAGATTTTTGTCATAACTTCCTGATCTATCTTTAAAGCTGCCATCTTCTTGAAGATTAGAAAAAGTTTCCAATCGGGCTGCTAAAACCCCAGAAATTGGCTCGATAGTTGTCAATGGTACAACACAAATTGCCATCACCAAAATTATGATAATTAAGCGCATTTGAATCTGGGCTTTGACTGAACCCATAATCATAATTATTCCAAATAACCAGCCTCCCCAATTAGTACGTGCTTGTGTTAACAGAAAGGATAAGTAACCAACAGCTGAAGCCGGAAAAATTAAGTTTCCCGAACTGGTAAATAACAACAGCAACCCAGCCTGCATCACGGAACCAAAGGGACCGACTGAGTGCAATGTACTCCAGACGCGCATCCCGAAAGGCACAGGGTTTCCCGAACTCATGAATAGTTTTGATTGGATGAGCCAGTACCTATCCCACTCAGGAGCTACCACAAATTGATATACGCCATAAGTTCCTAAAATCAACACACACCAGAGGAATGTTCGCTGAAAGTTCTGGCGATAGCTGGGATAATCTCGCCAGTTTATAAATAAGTGAAAAGCGAAAATGATCGGACTGAGCCAATCCATCAATCCGCGTGCTACAGGGATAGGTGGATTGTAAATTAGACCGATTAGAAAGCCATAGAACACTCCGATAAAAGCCAAAACAAATGGCAAGCCCCCTTGACGAGCGGCGCTGGGAAAGTGTCGGAAGAATGTTGCTATGGTGACAAACACCACTAAGTAGGGTGCTATGAGCATTTGACGGCTAGGGTCCCAGCCCACCCGATAGTCAACTAAGCGGGTAGCTAAGGGTGTGAGAAACCAGATCCACCAGGTAAAGCTGATGTAGAGAATGGGATGCCGCAAGTATAAAAATACGGCTACTACTAAAGCTGTTACGGGGTAAATTAGGCGCAATGCGGCAGTAGCACCAGCAAAATAGCAAACTACAGTTAGTAATACAAAGCCTGCGATCGCCATCCAACCCTGTAGCGATCGCTCTTGGGGAGAATAGCTTTCTTGTAAAAAACTATTGAAAAGTATCTGCTTAGAATTCATTCAATTTGAGATTTGAGATTTTGGATTTACAGATAACGCCATCTGCGACTTTCTCTCAAACCTAACCCCCAAACCCTTCCCTACAAGGGAAGGGGAGCAAAAATCAAAGCCTATCGACCTTTCGGGGAGAGGTTTGGAGAGGGGTTCCAAGGATAAGTCGCACATCGCGTCACATAAGTAAATTTGAAGGCTTAAAAATAATTCACAATGAAATAATCGGTCTACAATTACGAATTACGAATTACGAATTACGAATTGCTTATATCCTTGCCAACGCCCACGCCAGGATGCTAATAACTTCTTACCAGCCAACTGCCCTTGGCTAGGTAAAAATCTCAGGCATTGTACTAAACCTAAACTATCGCAGGTACCCACAAATACTGCCCATAACAAAAATATAATTCGGCGGATAAATGGCAGATGCTCTAATAAAACTAAGGTTTCATTATGGACTAAATTAATAAAAGCAATTTCATTAAAGTTATTTCGCTGATCTTCATCAAAACGTTGTGCCGGATAGTGATCTACAGCAACGTTAGGATCATAAATTATCTTCCAACCAGCCCGCTTTAATGCCAGAGTAAATGCCATTTCAAAGTGTACCTGCGCTCCTGCACCACGCATCCGCTTATCAAAGCGCAATTGCCCGATTGCTTGGGTACGAAAACTCATATTTACACCTTTGAGAACATCGACTTCGCGCGGTTCTCCTACTCCCAGATGATGGTTGCCAATCACTCGCCCAAACCACTGCAACTGTCCAACTACTAAACGGGATTCGTCTTCTAATTTGCTGCCGTGGTGTATCCAATCACGTCCTCCCAGACCGCCGAGACGACTATCACAGGTAAAGTAAGCGGCGATCCGCTCTAACCAATCCGGGTGGGGTGCCGCATCATCATCAGTAATAGAAACAATATCGCCCTCCACTGCTGCTAGTCCGGCGTTGAGGGCTGCTACTACCCCCGGTTGTGTCACTTTCACAGTATGCAGTGGCAGTTTGTGTGCGTTGAATTGGGCGAGAAATTGCCAAGTTTCTGCATCTGTATCGCGGACAACCACTATCACCTGATCCACAGGTTTAATTTGCTCCTGTAGCGCCAAAAGGCAGCGTGAGAGGTCTTGTGGACGGCGATAAGTCGGTATGAGAACGGTGTTCCGCATTCTTGCTTAACTCCTCAAATAGATCCACATAAGTTTGTGCCATCTTAGTCCAGCTATATTGTTCTGCCACAGAGCGAGCAGCTTGACCCATCTGTTGCATCAGGGCGTCTACACTCACCAAAGACATCAACGCCAGAGCTAAAGCATCGATATCATCTGAGTCAGGTAAGACGATGCCACATTCTGGTGTCACTAACTCTGCACCTCCGGTAGCTGTGGCAGTAATTACTGGCAGTCCTGAAGAAAGTGCTTCTAACAATACGAGGGTGCAAGCTTCGTATCGGGAAGGAAAAACAAATAAATCTACTGATCGCATAATTTCGGCGATATCACGTCGATATCCGACAAAATGCACGCGTTCATTTAACCCTAATGATGCTGCCAGTTGCGGAAAAGGGCTACCTTCGATATGACCCACCACCGCCAGATGTAAATCAGGAACTTTCACCAAGGCGTGCAACACTGTATCTAAATTCTTTCTGGGTGTGCGAATGTCTCCGGCGAACAGTGCTAGGGTAACGTTCTCTGGCAAACCTAATTTTTGGCGATGCCTACACTGGGCTACGCCTACGCTTTCACCAGGGGCAAACTCTTCTAAGTCTACGCCATTGACAATTACGCGAATCCGAGAACGCGGTACACCAATGTTGACTAATTCTTGAGCTACCTTTTCGGATACAGCGACAACAACCTGCGCTTTTTGGAAAGCCTGTTTTTCCCAACGGGCATTAAAAGCCGTAAACAGCCATTGGTAGAAACCATACAAATCGCGGCGGTTGCGGGAAATGTGAACAGGCGATCGCAACCATGAACTGTGGACAAAATGTACAGCATTCACATCAGCCGCAGCCAGATTAATTGCTCCATTGATTTTAACTAAATCAATGCCAGAGCGATTTTTACATAACCAATCTGCACTTTTTTGGGCAAATATGAAATTACGAACAAATTCTGTAGGATAGCCTTTGACTGGAATTTTAACCCAATTAACTTGGCTATTATCTTCTAGTTTTGGTGCGACTTCACTAGCCAATAATGTCAGGTTATGCCCACGACGAATTGCTTCTTGAGCAACTTCGTAATTTACCCGCCCCTGACCATCACCTTTTTTGATTTTATGGGTAACAATACAAAGTTTCATACACTACCTTCCTTAATAATAAAATCTCAGGCAAAGGCGGAAAGCAAGAATTAAAAATAATCTTATTCTTATTCTCTCTGTGTCCTCTGCGTCTCTGCGGTTAGTTAAAAAAATAGTTTCTACAACTCAAACAATAGTGTTATATTATTTTGATATTTTCATTAACTTAGTTGCTAAAAATCGGGGACTAAAACTAAGAGCAAGTGCCGCCATAGTTCGCAGATTAAACTTTTGTTTTTTCAATGCCTGCCAAAAATAAGGACGTGCTGCTGCCATTTGTTCACTTCGTAGTAAACCAATTCCCAAAGTTGTATTAGCTTCCAACCATTTCTGTTGAAAATACGTCCTAAATTCCTGTAAACGAGCATCTTCCATAAAGACTTGATAACAAAACATTTCACTTTTAGCTTTGCGGATTTTCGCTTGCACATCTCGACTACCACTGAGCATAGTATCAGTTTGCTCATGGGCACGATATCGCGTCAATCTTTCTGGATAGTAGTAAGCACCATAACCAGATATACAGCAAAGATAGGTTAAATATAAATCCCACATACCACCAACTTCTGAGGGAATACTATCCCAATTCACAAAAATATTGCGAATTACACAAGCTGCCGCAGTCGGTATACTTTTATCTATTAACCCAATTTTATAGAAAGGTTGATGAATTCCTGGTGTTAGTTTATCTCGCTTGTAACCGTGTGTGTTTTCTTCAGTTCCAGCATGATTAATTCTGCCATCTGCATCTATGATATATTGGTCACAAAAAGCAATAATTAACTCAGGATTTGCTTCTAGTGGGGGTACAAGCTTTGCTAAAAAGTCTTCATTCCAGATATCATCATCATGGAGACTAGCAAGATATTTACCTCGTGCTATTTTGAAGGCATGCTGCTGATTAGCTAACATACCTACATTTTGCTGATGTCGCCAAAATCTGATGCGTGAATCACCAAAAGATGCAACAAGTCCTTGGGGATTGTCTGAACTACAATTATCAGAAATAATAATCTCAATATTTTGATAAGTTTGTTTTATAGCACTAGCGATCGCTTGCTTGAGATACTCTGGTCGATTATATGTGGGAATAATAACGCTAACTAAAGGTTGTGGGGATTCTTGATGCAATAACATATTTTTTTATCTTTATATTTCATAGTTAAAAGATGCACTATTTGATGTTTTGCTCAAACTAAGCTTATTTAGCTTGAGGGATGCTATGTGTATATAAACTTTTCCTTCTAGAAGAAAATTCAGCGATTGTTTTTGTATAAATTCTCCGCAGACTTTTTACATGAGCATTCATTGTAAATTCCTTCATCAATAAAGCATGACCTTGTTCGCCCATGTGTCGGCTTTTTTGATGATCTCTATACAATTCATTAATGGCATCAGCCAGCTTTTTGATATTATTACTTTCAACAAGAATACCCGTTTCACCATCTTGTAAATGTTCTGGAATACCTCCGACTGCACTACCAATTACAGGTCGATAACGAGCATAAGCTTCTAGAGTTACAAGACCCGCAGGTTCAGGCCAAACACTGGGAAAGATGACTGCAAAAGACTGTTGATAAAGTTTATTTAATTTCTCGCGATCGCACCAACCATGCCAAGTGATTCGGTTACTCAATCCGACGGTGTTTACTAACTTTTCTAAACGCGGTCGTTCCCAGCCTTCACCTGCAATATCAAGTTGAATTTGCGGGTCTGTATGTATTAAGGTTTTGAGTAACCATTCCAGACCTTTATCAGAAACAATCCGTCCAGCAAACAAAATTCTATGATTTTGGTGGACTTCTAAACTTAGAGGTGCATCTGCTGTTTGCGGTACAGATATACCACAGTGTAACGTTACAGTTTGCTCAGGGGGTACACCATTTTTAATCAACTCTTGTCGCACATATTCACTATTAGCAATAAAAGTAATTTTTATCTTTTTTAATACATCTAAAAAATTTTGAGTAGTTTGAAGTTCTTTAAAAGTTCTTAAGGGTCTACGGCTACCACATTTATCTACTAATTTACCCCGGATACATCCTAAGTAAGAAAAGTTGCGATCGCAGATTGTGCGCGGCTCTGCTAAATATTTTGTGCCACTAGGACAGTAGAATGAGTGATTATGAACACTGAAGATAGTCGGACATTCGCCTGTAACCTGTAATAGTAAATCTGGGCTGTGAATGTGCAGCAATTTGAATTGACTTTGGTCAACATTTTTAAGCGATTTTATCACGCGATCGCTAACATCAGGTGGTCGATGTTCAAACAGAGAAGCTAAATAAGTTTCAACACCTCCGCCTTCACCTACGTCAAAATTTGAGCATTGGTAAATTAGGTCTTTATCAAATATTTTCTGGTACATATTTTGTGTTCTTGTTCAGCGATACTATTTCCCCAATAGCTAGGGGCGTACACTTCTACGCACCTACAGCCAATTTATCTGTGGCAAATATTTTGGGAAATTGATTTAATTTTAACGAAGTTTTAGATAAGGTTTCTAATCTGATGGCCTTACTTCATACTGCATTTGATGATATTTCCAAAGCTTACCTTTGAGTTCCAGGAGTTCTTGATATTTACCTTGCTCTACTATCCGTCCCTGTTCTAAAACTACAACTTTATCTGCTTTAGAAATGGTAGAAAGACGGTGAGCGATCGCAATTACTGTTTTCCCAACAGATAGCTTTTCTAATGAATCTTGAATTAACCGCTCAGATACAGAATCTAAGGCACTAGTTGCTTCATCCAAAATCAAAATTTCTGGGTTCCGTAGTAAAGCTCGTGCAATCGCAATTCGCTGTCTTTGTCCTCCAGATAACCGCACACCCCGATCTCCTAATTGGGTATCAAAACCTTCCGGCATTTCCAAAATAAATTCTAGTGCATTCGCTAGTTGAGCAGCTTCTTTAATTTCATCATTAGTCGCTTCTGGAGTACCGTAAGAAATATTCTGCCAAACATTAGTATTGAAGATAAAAGTATCCTGACTGACGACAGCTATTTTGCGCCGTAGGGAGTTAATTTCAAACTGCTGGACATCAATTTCATCTATGAAAAGATATCCATCTGTAGCATTATAAAATCGAGGAATTAAATCAGCAATAGTTGTTTTACCAGCGCCAGATGCTCCGACTAATGCCGTCATTTTTCCCTTTTCAATCGTTAGGGTAATATTATGCAGCACTAGATTGTCATCATCATAGCCAAAATCTATAGAGACTAAATCTATTGACCTTTTTAAACCTTTAAACTCAAATTTGCCATTTTTAAAGTAATATTTTTCATCACTTTTCAACAGATTTTTAATGTTGTCTGCTGAACCATGTAGAGTACTGAGATATGCTCTCGTGCCATTAATATCTTGAACGAATGGTATGAAGCGAAATAGCACAAAGAAAAAGGTTAGCAAAGAAGCAACTTGTAGTGTTCCATTGGTAACAAGGCTAGTAAACGCCAAAATAATCATTCCGATCAATACCGTAGTTGCTACACCTTCGGCAATTGGTTTAACAAGTGTCCAAGTAAACACAACTTTTGTTGTAGTACTTATTACCTTATCACTAGCTTTGTAGTAACGCTGACGCTCAAATTCTTGGGTACCACAGGAATGAACAGTGCGAATGCCATTAATAAATTCTATGGCTGTTGATGTAAAATTAGCATTAGCAGTTGTCATCCCAAAACTTGATTCTCTGACTCTAGCGTTCAGAGTTGACAACCCCACACCTAAAAGTGTAAATAGTAATGCTGAAATCAGTGTTAGTTGCCATGATATCAAAAACATTGATATTAAGTAAACAAAGGTTGTGAGTCCTCTAGTTACTAAAAAGGCTGCGCCACTGAAACCCTGTCTGATCCTTTCGATTTCTGTAGTAATTGTGTTAATTAGTTCACCAGAACGAGTTTTGGCAAAGTAACTTAGCGATAAAGATTGTAACTGTTCAAAAATTTGCTTACGTAAGCGATCGGCAAGATGTAGTTGAGATAATTCAGTATAGACTTGAGAAAAGTAGTTAAAGGTTGCACGTAACCAAGTACTGAATAAAATCAGCAAGGATACGCGGTATAGACGATTAATTGCGGATGTTTTAGCACCCAGAATCCAAATATCAAACCAGCCTATTCCTGTGTGGACAGGTTGAGCACTGGGGCTAGTTAAACTTTGCAAAAATGAAAGTAAAAAACCAATACTCACACCTTCAAAGGTTGCCGCCAGAACTGAGAATATCAGAGCTAAAATTGCAATTTTGCGAAAGTGTTTAAATTCTCGCAATATCAAATAGTTGTCTTGCCAAAAGCTGGTAGCTTTGAGCAGATTGCTGAGTGGTTGAGGAAATTTGAAATGCATGGAGTTTATAATAATAGTTTGGCAGGGTAGATAGACGGCTATAGATCAATACGGTTCAGTTAAGGCTTTACTTTTTGCCAAAGTGAATTTTTTTAACGAACCGCCTTCGCGCAGCGTCTCGTTAGAGAAGGACGCAGAGGACGCAAAGGAAGAGAAGGAAGAGATGGAATAAATGCTTAACTAAACTGTATTGCGCTATGGATGCTACGTGAGCAATTTTTGTTTTAGCTAGGACTTACGCAAAATTGTCTCAAAAAGCCGATTTGTCGTAGTGGTAATTCATGTAGCTTTAGCTTTCCTACGGAACGCTACGCGAACCCGCAGGGTATTACCGCTACTTCAGAACTTTTTTGCGTAAGTCCTGTTAGCTTAAGTGCGGTAGATCAAATCATCAATTACCGCACAGATAAATTACAGTGTTTGGCTATCCAGATGTAAGAGGTGAGGCTGGGTTTCTACTTCCCATGAAGCTGTAATTTCTGGTAGTTTATTTAGCTGTACTGCATCTTCTAAAGTCCAACAACAAGATCCGGTTAAACTCATGTCACCCCGCAGCACGTTAAATAACTGGGGCAAATTGTCAAAACCGTATTTACGCATCCAACGCCCTAGCGGTGTGATGTTGTGCTTTGTAGTTGTGCAAAACATCATCGCCTGAAAGAGTTTACCCCGTTCTCCAACACGCCACTCACGACAAAAAAGTGACCCTGGCGAGTAAACCTGCATTAATACAATCAATCCCAACATGACTGGACTTACTAATAACAGCAACATGAAGGCAGCAATCCAATCAATTAGTCGCTGTAATTGTCTCCAGGGATGGTTAGGTAGTTTATTGCTAGCGGGTATACTTAGGAATATTGGTTTTTGAGCTTCTTTACATGCATCTGCCCAAAAGCTGAGTAAAGCCTCACCCAATTTTGGATCTATGCTTACCAAACTTACAGGAGAATGTTGTAAGCATTCTACTAGCGATCGCTTACTATCTAATGAAGGCAGATATGGTTGTTTAACTCGTCCAAGCGGCTTCACCAACAGCTTACCCCGTCGCCAATACAGTGTGCAATACCCACGATTATCTTGGTGTTGCTGGGTTACATCATATAAATTCTCTAAAGTTGGAATTATTGAAGTTGTCATATGTCTTTGGGATTATACAGGAGTTAATTGCTGAGGAGTTATCAAAGGCTATCAATGCCAAAGACCCAAATCCAAATCTGTTGTAAGTCCAAAAAGTTGGAGTAATTCGTAATGACGTTCTCTGCGTACTCCTGGCGGAGGACAAGCTACGCGCAGCGTGTCGTTCGCGGTAGCGTTGCGTAGCAAAGACAGAGGCTACGCCTAGCTTGTCCTCCGCAGGAGTACGCGGACTCGCTAACGTAACTATGTTTGATATCATGTCCGCATAATCACTTATTAAAAAACTCTCCGCGTTAGCCTAAACAATCAGTCTTTAAGCGAACATGATATCAGATGTAGTCTAAACCGCAGTCTGAAACAAAGCTACCTGTGGAGTTGGGATTCTTAAACCCTATGCTTAATTACGAGCAACTTTACTATTAATATTCATGGGCAAATCATGATTTTCCGGAAAGTACTGACAGTAGAGAAATCTAGAGGGAAATTACCCATGAATCTATATCTACGTTTAATTACGCTGAGGTGTTCATTGTGTCGATAGATTTAACAAAACCAGTCCACTGTTATCTTCTAGCTTTTTGAAGGTGCTTTAATCTCTAGATTATAAGACTATGTGGAAATAGCGATCGCTCAAATAAATTCTTTATGTACTCTTTAAAGAGCCAGTGATTTCTCTGATAACCCATAAAGATAGCATAAATATACTGAAATTTTCCTGATCGCAATATCATGACCTCGTTCCCAGTCTCCGACTGGGAATGTCTATTTTGAGGCTCCGCCTCCCTGACTCGCGGCAGAGCCGCAATGAACAGCATTTCCAGTCGGAGACTGGGAACGAGAAAAATGCGAAATCCCCGACTTCTTTAAGAAATCGGGGATCTATAATATTGCTGTACTAATTACTTTTCTACAGCTTGTCGCAGCGCTAATTGCTGTTGTTTGATATTGGGTACGTAATTAATGCTAGAGTTTGATACCCCGTTAGCTACAACCCCAATTAGATTTAACTTACTTAACATGGCTGTAGCTTGAGTCAACTGACTTCGCGTTACAATACCAATGCTTGCCACCATGATCACGCTACGACAAGATGATGCGGTAAGCATGGCATCCACTAAGCCGAGAACTGGGGGAGCATCGATGAGTACCAAATCGTAGTTTTCCTCAAATGCTGCCATTAATTGCATCATCCGAGGGGAACTCAACAGATTAGCTGGATCAGCAGGTCTCGGACCAGCAGTCAAAATATCAATGTAGGCGGAACCTGAGTATTGAAGACTAATTTGGTTGGGTAGAGTTGCATCACTCGCCAATAGAGTTGAAAGTCCTTGTTCATTCGGAAGATTCAGTTGTACGTGCAGACTGGGATCACGTAAATTAGCATCAATTAGCAACACCTTTTTGTGTAAACGGGCAGCACTCATTGCCAAACCCAACGCCAAAGCTGATTTACCCTCATCGGCTAAAGCCGAGGTGATCATCAAAGATTTCAAGTTAGTAACAGTATTTAAAAGTTCAATGTTTTTGTAAATCAGATCCAGCGATTCCCAACGCGGTGGAGATTGCAATACCTGAATTGTCCAGGGAGCGAGAACTTCTGGTTTACCAAAAGGCAACTTAATCATTGATTCTCTAGGTTTGGCTGGCGGTAATTTGGGAGTTGTTCCCAACAACGGCATGGCCATTTGCTTCTCTAACTCAGCAGTGGTGTGAACTGCATCATCAGCCGATTCCCGAATAAAGGCAGCAATACCTCCTAACATGAACCCAACGACAGCACCTAACAATAAGTTCTGCTGGAGATTGGGGCCTAATTGTGCGCCTTTTTGGGGTTCTTCTACAACTTCCCAATTAAATCCACCCTTGGAAAGTTCTTGCCGTAATTGCTGTTCTGCTCTTAAAAGTTGCTCTAACCTTTCACGACTAAATTGCAACTGCGGTAGCATTCGATTGTAATAAGCCAACAGAGGCGGGAAGCGTTTAATTTCCAAACGTAGCTCGTTTTCTTTCTGAGCTAAAGTTTGATCACGAGCAGTTAAAGCAACGATAGTGGTCTGCGTTTCTACTAGCTGACCAGCAAGGCCGAGATCAATTTGACCAAGCTGCCCTCGTTCGAGAAGAGAATCTCCAGAAGTGAATCCACCAGCAGACTTTTCGCCTAAAGTTCTTCCTACTTCTTGTTGCAATAATTCCTTCTGGCTCTGAAGCTGTTCTTTGAGCTTTTGCACACTCGGAGTTTGATCTGTAAAGCGTAAGCGTTCTTGTGCTAGTGCTAGTTCGCTTTTTTGGATTTCGTTCAGTAAACCTTGATAGCGAGTAGATTGACTCAGACGAGAAGCAACTAGAGCATTTTGGGGAGAACGATTAAGTTGTTCTTCTAAAGATTTTTGACGTGCTAAAGCTTCCCCATATTGAGCGCGAGTTGTCTGTCTTTCTTGGGCAATATTGTTCAAAGCTGTCTCAATTGCTTTCGCCTGTGACTCTGGATCAATTAAGTTCTGATTTCTCCGAAACCTTTGTAAATTTGTCTCAGATGCGTTTACTTCTTCACTGGCTTTACTTAACTGTTCCCTAATAATTTGCAGACCTTTTTGTAAACGCGAATTCTGTTGTTCTTTGTTATATTCCACATAAACTTGTCGAATTGCACCCAGAACTTTTTGTGTCTTTTCTGGATCTCCAGCAGTGTATTCAACTTGAAATATTTTAGTAGCGACATTATCTTCTTTGCTCCTTAGTTGAGTTAAGACCAAAGAAGCTTTAATTTCAGTTGAACTTATATCTGGATAATCAGACTGAAGTTTATCAACTGCTTTTTGGATAAGTCCCGAACTTTGCATCAAGTTAAGCTGTGTGGCAGTATCTATGACCACATTAGAGTCAGTAAACTGGTTGTCTAACCCAGCACCTTCTGTTTTACCTTGATAGTTAGGTTCTACTAGCAGTTGCATGGAACTTTTATAAGTAGGCTTAGTCTTAAAAGTTACCAAGCCCGCAAGAGCAATAGAAGTAATTAATACTGCTAAGAACCAAGGAAATCTCCTCACAAATACGGCAAACAATTGTCCGTAACCTACTTCACTTTCAGAAGCTGGACTTATCTGAGGATTTAGACTATTTTGAACCACTTTTATTATCCTTGTCTTCAAGACTTACGCTAAGAGATTCTCCGAAGAATACCTATTTTTTTACAACTCGCCAACGAGGAAATAGAAAATAAATAGGTAATCTTATAGTGAAAAGAGATTCAGAAATCAAATGAATAATTGATGTACACCACAAGCTTGGTTAATAATTTGCTCAACTTTACCAAAAAATGCATTTTCTGAAAAGTTTGCTACAGCATGATTACGGATGCGATCGTAATCCCAAGAAATGCCCTTGGCTTCTAGTAATGCAATTTGTAAAGATTCGGGTGTTTGTCTTTTGAAAAAGACTCCTGTTTGACCTGGGATTTGAGTATCTAATACTCCACCTGCTCCATAGGCGATGACTGGTGTACCACTAGCATTAGCCTCTACTGGCACTAATCCGTAGTCTTCTAGGGCTGCGACAATAATAGACTTGGCTTTGGAAAACAAGTCTTTGCGGCTTCTATCACTTACATGTCCTAAGAACTCAATATTTTGTAATGCTTTGGATTTTAATCGTGCTTGTTCTGGCCCGTCACCTGATATTAATAACCGCCACCCCAACCAGTTAAAAGCTTCGACTATTATATCAAGTCGCTTATAACTGATCATCCGGGCGGAGGCCAGATAATATTCATCTTTTATATCTGAAAAAACAAATTTACTAGTATCAATTGGATAGTTGACCATCATTGCCTTTTTGCCATAAATATTTTCAATACGGCGGGCAACAACACTAGAATTAGCAATGTAAAGGTCAGGCTCCTGTGCATATTTCAGGTCTACCTTTCTCATGACTTGGAATACTTCTTCGATTAAAGGAGCAAAATATCTATAGTCTCCATACTCTTTTAAATAAGTTGCTGTATCCCATAAGAAACGGGTGACATTATGGCAAAAACAAATGTGGTGGGCATTGGGATTTTTTCGCACTGCTTTGGCGAAGCTGGTGCTACTGCTAATAATTAAATCGTAATCTTGCAGATCCAAGGAACGAAAGGCAGGAAAATATAGAGGAGCCATCGACCTGAAATATTTTGCCGCACACGGAATCTTTTGTAAGAAAGTTGTATTAACTATGCGATCGCCTAAATCAATAGTTTTTTCTGGATCGTACAAAGATGTGAAAATATCGGCTTCAGGATACCGTTTACAAAGCAGTTCAAACACACGCTCTGCCCCACCTCGCTGGGTTAAATAATCATGGACTAGAGCAATTTTCATGAATTTGACCTAAAGTTTCGATCAGGTTTGCTTAAACGCTCCCCAGCAAGTTACTATTAACAACTTTAGTGTCCCGCAGTATAGCTTCCTATCCTCTTTACGAAATTCTTGCTACAAATTAGATGCCTTGGAGATCCCCCCAACCCCCCTTAAAAAGGGGGGCTTTATCTGATCTTTACCCCCTTTTTAAGGGGGTCGCCGCAGGCGGGGGGATCTTATCCAAACCGTATTAGGGGCGTACAGCTGTATGCCCCTACAGCCAATTCATTTGTTGCAAATGTTTTTGAAACCGATATTACCCAACCGCTACTAAGATTTTTTCTAGGGCGAAATAACTGTTTTGCTCAGTTCGTAGTTGGTCACAAAGTCTGCCTTCAGGTAATTCTACATCCTCGTATGTGAGGACTTGATCCTTAGAAATATCTCGTTTCAGGCGACACCCTTCAGCTAAACCAATTGGTAGGAGATTTTGCTGTTGGACGATATCGGAATTCTCACATTGTCCGTAGGTCATGTAGTAGCCGATGCCATCTAAGGTTTCTCCTGCTTTCAGGTCGATTTTGGCAGTGGTGATAACATCTACTAGCGGGCCTGCGAGTGGAGACATAACGGCATCACCGAACAGGACAGCACGCGCTACAGACAGGGGAACTTCAAAATGACAGAGGTGATAAGGAGTATAGAAGCTGTAAAGAGGGCCTTCGCCTAATTTGTATAAGTTGAGATAGTGGCGTTGCTTGGGATCGTCGTGAGTGGCAAATACATATACGCCTGGGCCAGGTTTTGCTCCAACTACATAATCGACAATGCCGCCCAGTTCCTTGAGTTGTTCAACATCATATAACTGGGTCATTTCATCGACATAACCGTTGAAGTCATATCCCAACATTCCCCGTTTGGCGACTTTCATCCCTGTGGCATTGGCAACGATCGCTTGCTCAAAGGAAATTTTGGTTCCGTCGGCGAAGCTAGCCACCATGTGAGGCTTTTGACCCCAACGTTTAGCAAATCCTTCCTGGGTGGTGGGATTGCGATAGGGGTCTTGGAGTCCTTTAATGTTACCGCACAATAAGGGAGTTAAACCAATGCTTTTCACAAAGCGGTAGAGGTTCATTTGTACCCCTGGCTGATCGCCATCACAGGCGCTGAGAATGACACCTGCTTTGTCAGCATAGACTTTCAGGATGGGGCCAATGGTGCCGTCGAGTTCAGCATTCATCATGATCACATGTTTGCAATGGGCGATCGCTTCCATGACGATCACAGCGCCAAATTCCACTGCACCTGTGACTTCGATTAGTGCGTCAATACCCTCAGCCCGACACAGTAACTTAGCGTCTTCTGTGACTGCATATTTACCGTTAGCGATCGCATCTTCTAATTCGCTGACAGTTGCAACAACTTGAATCTCCTCAATTCCGGCTTCCGAATAAGCTTGTTTAGCTGCATCAATCTGGCGATTGGAGATAGCAACTAACTCCATTCCTGGCACTGAATTGACAATTTGGTTGGCAATTCCTCGACCCATAAAACCAGCACCAATCATTCCCACTTTGATAGGATTTCCTGCTGCTGCACGGGCTTGTAAGGCGCGATCGATAATAATCATGAACTAAACTCCTTTTTGGAACTGTTTGTTGTGTTACAAATTCTCGATAATTTTGTACTTAATAATTTGTTACAGCTAAATATTAAGTACATTTTCATGGGAAATTGGGATTAGCGATCGCTACTAACTAGCTGTTTGCTAGATCCTATCGAACCAGTCTGTTTTTTCTGACTATGATTTTCGATAATTTGCTCCACAGCATTTCTATAAGCTTGGGCAAATTTTTCTTTGGTATGATTTGCTCTTGCATATTCCCAAGCCTGACGAGACATTAGCTTTAGGTTTTCAACAGGCAAATTGGAAATACTTCTAACTTTCGCCTTAATTTCTTCAAGGGAAAGATTATCAAAAATCACACCAAAATCATGAACATCCACACCAGATTCGTAGCTTAAAATCGGAATTAATCCGGCTTGCAAGCTAGTTATTACTGCACCTGCCTGTCCCTCAGAAACCGAAGGATAAACAAGTCCTAAACAATTATTTGTAACCTTTAAAAAGTCAGGGCTGCTAACATCAATCCAACCATAGGTGTGGATGTTTGGTGTTTCATACAGTTCTTTATAGAAAGCTTGTTCAAACTCTTTGTCATTACTTACCGGGCCACAAACTGTTAAATGGTATTCCGGCATTTGAGCAAAGGCATCTAAAACTAAGTCTAACCCTTTGAGAACTAAAGCACTACCACCAAACCAAAGAAAATTATTTCTTACCGCTTCAAAGTCTTTCTCGTCGGGAGAGGGATAAACGAGTGACGAAGAAATGGGAATACGATACATTGGTTTGTTCGCATACTTGAATGTGTCAACTGTGAAATTGTTGCCCAATACAGTAGCGTAATCGGCATATTCAATTCCCAAATTGGGCGTTTCAAATCGCTGTGGACGTAGGCTAATTCCTTTGCGCTGTTGGAGTTCTAGAAGTCTATTGCATTCAGCTGCATTGCGAAATATCATGTTAGCAATGTCAACGTGGAAAATCTTGATGCAATCTTTATTCAGCTTTGGTGCAAGCGCTTCTAGACGATGACGGATATCAATGAAAAATGCGTAGTCTTTTTGAGGAACGAATTTATCATTGTGGAACTGGATGACATCAACGTTATAGCCCATGTCTAAAAAAGTTTGGGCGATTAGTAGACATTCCCAGTTCCAACTCTGGTCATTAGGGATAGGCTGACCTGGTTTTATAAGAAATGGTTCAATCCGATAAGAAAGAAGTACATTACCTTTGGAAGGCTGTTTAGGCTTTAGGGAAACAACCTGTAAGCTCTTAGCATAATTGATGCGAGCTTGGACTTTTTTGGAGACAAAAGAGATAGTATTACCGACACGAGATAGAATACTATTTAGCATTTATTTCTACCTAAATTAATTATTTTACCCTCGTATAGAGGAGCGAGTGTGTTGCGCGGGTTAAGAGCGTTGTAGCAACTGGCGTCGCGCAGAGAAAGAGCCTATAGTTATCTAGAAGCTGTACCGCCAACAGTCATCATTCTCAACAAAGGCCAATTTAAATCTTTCTCAGATATTTCAGTCACATCTAGAGGCCAATCAATATTAAAGAATGAGTCGTCATAGCGTAAACCTCTTTCATACCCCGGCGTGTAAAATTCACCTACTTGATATACGACTTCAGTCTCATCTGTGAGTGCTTGGTAGCCATGAGCAAACATTTCTGGAACATACAAGGCGCGGTGGTTTTCTGGAGTCAGTTCTACACCGATGTGTGATAAAAAGCTGGGAGATTCAGGACGCATATCAATAATTACGTCATAAATTGCACCTTTAGTACAGCGAATTAATTTCGTTTCTCCTGCTGGCAGAATTTGATAGTGCATTCCCCGGATAGTGCCTTTTTTGTAGTTAAAAGACAGGTTACATTGAGCAACTATTGGCTTTAAGCCATGTGCTTGAAATTCTTGAGCGCAGAAAGACCGAGCAAAAAAACCACGGTGGTCTAGCTTTTCTTCTAAGTCAATAATGAATGCGTCTTTGAGTGCGGTTTCGGTGAAAATCATATATTCCTTTGAGATGAATGTTGATTACAGAAAATACTTGTTAACTGCTTAGTGTTTGCACCAGAAAATAACAGTAATGAACGTGGATTTAATCACCTACAACTTTGTAGGGTGCGTTAGGAAGGTAACGCACCCTACGAAAGGGTACTAAGTCGAAACTTTAACTACATCTGATGCAGAACGTAACTCTGCTCTGGGATAAGTATCATCCCAATATTGGGTGCAGAGGTCTGGTTTTTCGGGAGGATTGGCGGTGTAACAAAAGAATAGCGCTGACCGTTCTTCTGTGCGGACTCTGCCGTGATGCAAAGCATTTTTTGTATCTACAAGAACAACTGTACCTGCTGGCCCTGGGCAGGATTTCCAAGCTGATTTGGGGATGACTGGTTTAACTTCTTCATCATCAATACCCATATAGCCTGACTTCCAAAGTTTGTAATAAAGTTGAAAATAATTCCAACTAAATAAGGAAGTTAAAGAGCGCGGAATATATTCAAAAGGCCCAGTTTTTTGTTCTACATCATTCAAGTAAATAAAGATTTTGATAATGCGACGGTCTTCTGCATCGCTATGCCATAGCAATGTCCCAAACTGATGTTTGCTTTTGAAATCTTTGCGTAAATGTACACCATGAAAAGCAACAGGAAGACCAATATAATTTTCGATGATGTTGAGAAGTCTTTTCTCTATCCCCCAAGCATAAAATTCTGGTAGACCTGTAACTGTAGAAATTTGGGGTAACTTTTCATCTAGATGGTCGTTGTTGGAATTTTGCATCTGAGACAATTGATAGTAAGCAGCTTTGAGCAGTTCCGAGCTAGAGTTTAACCCTAAATCTGCCAGTGTTGTGACGCAAACGCCGTCTTTTTTGAGTGCATTAAGGATGTTGCGATCGCGTCCTTCCAATGCTGGCAGATTTCTGCTATGCTGCCAACGGGCTACGTAATATTTAAAGTCAGAAGACAGTGTAGATATTTTGCGTTTAATCGCGGTAAACATGGTGTAAATACCTTGTAGATTTGATGTATATTTGTCAGCAATTTAGTAGCTTATGGCTTATAAGTCCGCACTTCCTGAGTAGATATTTCAATTGATTCTGCTAACCCTAACTCTTTAGAAACCATCACGTCAAAAGCACACAAACTAACTAAAGCTAAAAATGGAACTACTGTTTTGATGGCGGACATAGGCCATCTTCTTAAAGCACCTAAGAAAACTTTCAAGTTGACTTGTTTACCGTTCTGCAAAAGCATCCGCCTGCAAAACTGCTTAGAATATCCATTCTCTTCCAATTTCAAAATCACTTCGGGTATGTGTTTGTATTGCATTAATAGTGCAGATTTTGGTTCTTTCTGCCAATAACTCACACCAACAACACATTCCAAATAAGTTTCTTTAGTAACAATTACACTGCCATTAGCAGCACAATATCCGGCTAAATATGCTAAAGATATCCAGTTATTCTCAGCATCTTGCCAATTTTGGAGAGCGCGTTTTACTAGGTCAGTGCGGTAGATTGTAGCAGTCAGAAAAATAACTGCACCGACACTTTTTGAGAAACAATGCTCAAATATAGTTTTACCATCACCATCACCATCTTCGGTATCAACATCAAACCAGCGATTACCAACAATTGTTGGTGGATGAACTGGTTCGCCAGTAATTTGGTTACGACCGGAAAAGTTGAGGAACAATAATGATAAATTTTCATGTTGCTTGAGTTTGCTAATCACATAAGCAATGGCTCTATCTTGAATTGGGTCATCATCACCAATTGTCCAAACATATTTTGTTGTAGTAGATTTTAGGCAATACATAATATTTTTAACTACGCCTAAATTCTTTAAATTTTTATTTGATTTAAATGTGATGCTGCTAAGTATTATTTGCCATTTTTGGATCACCTCCTGAGTCTTATCTGTTGAACAATTATCAGAAACTAAAATTTCACAGTCATCTTCAAAACCTTTGATAGCTTGAGCCAGCCATGCTAACTGTTTATCAAGTAACTCAGCACGATTATAAGTCGGTATAGCAATGGTCAGTAATTTAGACATGGCAATAAATAGGAGTTAATAAAATCTGTATATGAGTGGTTATCGCCAAGAACTAGTGTTAACAGTAATTTGGCAATTGACATACTAAATTACAGGCTAGTCTCTAGCTGTTTGGGTGGAAAAAGGATTGCCCAAGCTGATATGCTTAACAAACGTAGGTAAGGAATAAATATCTTGATTGTCAAGAGAGGCCAACGTTTTAAAGCTCCTAATAAGATTTTTAAGTCAGTTTTTTGTTGGAAATTCTGCCAAATCATTTCCTGACAAAATTTCTGAGGATATCCTACCTTTAGTAGTTTTATATAAACTTCAGGTATGTACGCATATCGCATTCTAAAATTCCATGTTGGGTCAAGGTCTAAAAGACTAGCACCCATAGTACATTCTAAATAAGTGTCTTTAGTGATAATGACACTTCCATGAGCAGCGCAAAAGGCAGTCCAATATGCTTGAGATGCCCAATTACTAGTAGCAGATGGCCACTTTTGTAAAGCTTGTTGTACTATATTTGTGCGATAAATTGCTGCTGATATAAAAAGTACACCACCAAAATTTTCGTTCAGATAACCTTGGAATACAGCTTTACCATCAATTCTTAGCTCATCGTTATCACTATTTAACCAGCGTTCTACAACAAGTTGACCTGTTCGTTTTTGGCGACCGGAGAAGTTTAAAAACATTAGCGCTAAATCTGAATGTTTTTTTAGTGTTGTTAACACATAATCTATAGTTCTCTCCTGAATTGGATCATCATCACCAATTGTCCAAACATATTTACTGGTTGGGGCTTTCAAACAACAAGCGATATTAGCCATTACGCCGATATTTTGGCTATTTCTGTTTGACGTAAATCTGATATTACTAAGAATTATCTGCCACTTTTTAATTACTTCTTGGGTATTATCTGTAGAGCAATTATCAGAAATAAAGATTTCACAGTCAGACTCAAAACCTTTAATAGATTTAGCTAGCCAAGTCAGTTGTTTATCTAAAAGCTGGGCACGATTGAATGTTGGAATGGCGATGGTCAGCAATTTATTCATATTAAGCTCAACTCTGTAGTTAATAAGAATCAGGACTAACAACAGCTTACTAATTAGCAAGCTGTTTTTCAGTCTAATTTTTTGGGCTTTGGCGGCACAAACTTTATAAGAAATTCGCCTTTTAATTACTATTTAAATATTGTCTATTGTCAAAACAATTAACAATTAGTAACAAAAAGCATTTTTTGGCTTATAATTAGTCATTACGATGCTATTAAAAGCCTATCCGCAATAGGAGATGGATAAATTTTTACTTCAGGAATTGGCACTACAAACTGTCCACCCCATTCGCCAATAAATGCCATTTGTTCCATAATTTCCTCCTTGATATTCCAAGGTAAAATTAGGACATAATCTGGTTTTGTTTCGCGGATTTTGTCTGGTTCAAAGATAGGAATATGGGTTCCAGGTAAAAATAAGCCTTGCTTGTAGGGACTGCAATCTACTGTGTAATCAATAAAATCTTTCCCAATCCCACAGTAATTGAGCAATGTGTTGCCTTTGGCTGGTGCGCCATAACCAGCGATTGATTTACCTTGTGCTTTAGCCGTCAAAAGAAAATTTAATAGCTTGTGCTTTGTTTCTTTGACTTTCTCGGCAAATGTAATGTAAGTCCCTATCTGATGCAGTCCAGCAGCGATTTCTTTTCCTTTTAGATGGCTAACTCGGTCGCTAATGCTAGGATTATCAGCGTAATCATGTTTGGCATAAATTCTTAGGGAACCGCCATGAGTTGATAATTCTTCTACATCAAAAAGTTGTAAGTTGTGCGCTGCAAAAATTTTTTCGATAGTCAGGAATGAGAAGTAAGAAAAATGCTCATGATAAATCGTATCAAACTGATTTTCTTGAATGAGTTGTAAAATGTGAGGAAACTCCATCGTCAAAATGCCATTGGGTTTGAGGATGAGTTTCATCCCAGCGATGAAATCGTTTAAATCTGGTACATGAGCTAAAACATTATTGCCTATCAAAAGGTCGGCTAATTTTCCTTGTATCACTAGTTCTTTAGCAGTTTCAACTCCAAAAAACTTGTTGATACTAGGAATGCCTCTGCCTTGAGCAACTTTGGCGATATTTGCTGCTGGTTCTATTCCTAAAACTGGGATTCCCTTTTCTAAAAAATATTGTAGTAAGTAGCCGTCGTTGCTGGCAATTTCGATAATTTGATTATGATGATTAAAGCCAAACCTTTCTACCATCATATCAGTGTAAGCTTTAGCATGTTTTAGCCAACTTAGCGAGTAAGAAGAAAAATAAGCATAGTCGCTGAAAATGTGATCTGGAGTTTCAAACTGTTCTAATTGAACTAAGAGAGTCTCTTCAGAGACATAAGCATGAAGAGGATAAAATTTTTCGGCATTATTTAGCTGTTCTGCTGTCAGATAAGCATTGGCTAAAGGTGACATTCCTAGCTCAATAAAGGTTTGGCGCAGAGGTTGACCACTGAAACGACATTTTGCGATCGCCATAATTTTCAACTCACTGATTATAAATAATTTGATGGATGAAATAATTCCGAATAAATATTATTAATTTCGGAACTCTTGATGTTATTAGTGTGTAAAAAATGATTTATTTACACACTAACAGCTAACTCTATCTACTTTTTATTCCAGAAGAAATCTTTGTCAATTTGCTCGGTACGAATCAGATACTCTAGCTGCTTTAAGCGGGTAAATCCTCTAAATAAGAAAGTATCTTCAGCCATATCTATTTGACTGAATAAATCAAATAACTGTTGGGCACCAAGTTGGGCATCCCAATCACATTTAAATCCGGGTAAGATTGTGTTGATTTTTGCGAAGGATACCCGATAGCTGCGGTTATCTCCGGCGTTGTCACCAAAGGACAATTTACAATCTGGGAAAATATCAGCAATAATTTCAGCGATTTCTTTGACGCGATAGTTGTTTGCTGTATCTCCTACGTTGAAGATTTGGTTATGTACAATGTCCCGTGGTGCTTCTAAGGCGCAAACTATTGCTTTGCAAATATCCAATGCGTGGACTAATGGACGCCAAGGTGTACCATCACTGGTCATTTTGATTTGTTTGCTAGTCCATGCCAACCCTGCTAAGTTGTTTAAAACAATATCAAAGCGCATCCTGGGAGAAGCACCAAAGGCTGTGGCATTCCGCATAAAGGTGGGAGAGAAGTCATCGTCAGCGAGTGGTCTGACATCTCTTTCTACGAGAGTTTTGCATTCTGCGTAGGCTGTTTGGGGATTAATTGGGGATTCTTCTGTAACATCACCTGCGGTAGCAACACCGTAGACACTGCACGAAGACATATATACAAAGCGACGCACACCCATAGCCTTAGCCAGACTAGCCAGACGAACTGAACCTACATGATTAATTTCGTAGGTAATATTTGGTGCCAATTGTCCGGCTGGGTCATTGGAGAGTTCCGCCATGTGAACTATTGCTTCAATACCTTCCAAATCATCAGGGGTGATGTTGCGGATATCTTTGTTGAGGGTTTTGGGTGTTACACCACTAGGGTTGTACAGCCAACCAACTTTATAGAAACCAGTATCTAGACCAATAACTTCATGTCCCCGTTCAATTAATAGAGAAGGTAATAACGAACCTAGATAGCCTTCTGTGCCAGTTACTAATATTTTCATTGTGGTTAATGCGTTTGTATTGATGAGTTAAATTCTTCGTTTGGTAGGGTCGCACAGCTAACTGTGCGATGCATCCAAAAGGGAACCGCTATCTGAATCTGCTAACAGTCATTACGTAGTTACTAAAACCTTTTGCAGCCTTACCCATTGGGTAGCAGCACTCTATAACGGTTCTGAATTGATGCACTACACTTTTTTCTTGTGGGATGGACATCTTGCCCGTCCCTTATATTTCCAGGCGAACAAGTCACCCCACAAGATTCATCCCTTAATTCAGCAGTTCCGGAAATAACAACTATCTATCTATGCAGTTACTACATTATCTAGATGCGAGAGTTGGGGAATTTGAGTGACTAGTGCTTTGCCAATTTCTAGAGAGGATGTGGCAGCAGGAGAAGGAGCATTGCAAACATGGATGGAGTTTTGACCGGAAACAATCAAAAAGTCATCTACAAGCTTGCCATCGTTCATTAAAGCTTGAGCGCGGACTCCTGCATGGGTGGGAACTAAGTCTTCTGCTTGAACTTCGGGAATTAGTTTTTGCAAACTTCTGGTAAAGGCTGCTTTACTAAAGGAACGAATAATTTCTTGGATGCCTTCATCAGCGTGTTTTGCTGCTAACTTCCAAAAACCAGGATAGGTGATGACTTCCAGAAAATCCCGCAAGTCAAAGTCGGTTTTTTTGTAGCCTTCGCGTTTGAACGACAGAACCGCGTTTGGCCCTGCATGGACGCTACCATCAATCATCCGGGTAAAGTGGACACCCAGGAAGGGGAAATCTGGATTGGGAACTGGGTAAATTAGTGTCTTGACCAGATAGCGTTTTTCTCTTGTGAGTTCGTAATATTCTCCCCGGAATGGGACAATTTTTGCTTGGGGTTCAACTTGACCTAGTTTGGCGGTGCGATCGCTATGCAATCCAGTACAATTAATTACAAAGCGTGTTGCAAAGTTACCGTTGTTTGTTTCCAATACCTGATTTTCACCACTTGGGGAGATTTTCAAAACTTTTGTATTCAGGTGTAAATCCCCACCCTGCTGTTCAATTAGCTGGGCGTATTTCAAACAAACTTGCTTGTAATTAACAATACCAGTTGAGAATACCCGAAGCCCACCTACACATTTTACGTGAGGTTCAATTTCCTTGACTTCTTCCGGGCTGATTCTCTGGACTTCTATGCCATTGTCTAAGCCGCGTTTGTAGAGATTTTCTAAGCGTGGTAGTTCTTGTTCTTCAGTTGCAACAATTACTTTACCACAAACTTCATGCTCAATTCCATGCTCTTGACAAAACTCTACCATAGAGCGAGAACCATCACGACAAAATTTAGCTTTGAAACTCCCTGGCTTGTAGTAAATACCAGAATGAATCACGCCGCTATTATTGCCGGTTTGATGAAATGCCCATTGGCTCTCTTTTTCTACTACTAAAATACGCGCATTGGGATAGCGTTTTCCTAAAGCCAACGCTGTAGAAAGCCCAACTATTCCCCCACCGATAATCGCAAAATCATACATTAGTATTATTCTAGTTGAAATTACAGTAAATCTTTGAACTGGGGAGTGGGGAGTTAAAATTCATAACTCCTAACTCCTAACTCCTAACTCAATACGGTTCAATTAAGGCTTAACTCTTTGTCAAAGTCAATTTTTTTAACGAACCGCCAAGGACGCAAAGAACGCAAAGGAAGAGAAGAAAGAAATCCTTAACTTAACTGTATTGACTCCTAACTCCAAACTCCTAACTCCTAACTCTCTTTCTACCAAACCTTCCAAGGAGCCTGACTATTTTTCCATAGCCCTTCGAGATAGTTTTTATCGCGTAAAGTATCCATCGGTTGCCAAAAACCATGATGTTTAAAAGCAGATAGCTGTTCCATATCAGCTAGCTTTTCTAATGGCTCTTGTTCCCACACAGTAGAGTCATCAGCAATCAAATTGATTACTTCTGGTTCTAACACAAAATAACCGCCATTAATCCAAGCTCCATCACCTTCAGGTTTTTCTCGAAAGCTGGTGATTTTAGTTTGCTCATTTCCTAAGGAAATGGCTCCAAAACGTCCGGCTGGTTGAACGGCTGTGAGTGTTCCTAAACTATTTTGTTGTTTATGAAACTTAACTAGCTCGGTGATATTAATATCACTTACACCATCACCATAGGTAAAGCAAAAAGTTTCATTACCAAGATGTTCGCTGATTCGCTTTAAGCGTCCGCCTGTCATTGTATTATCACCCGTATTTACTAAGGTGACACGCCAGGGTTCAGCATAACCAGAATGCACGTTCATCTGATTAAATCGCATATCAAATGTAACATCTGACATGTGTAAGAAATAGTTAGCAAAATACTCTTTAATTATGTAACCTTTGTAACCACAACAAATGATGAAGTCATTAATGCCGTGGGCAGAGTAAGTTTTCATTATGTGCCAGAGAATTGGCTTACCACCAATCTCAACCATCGGCTTGGGTCTGATACTGGTTTCTTCACTGAGGCGTGTACCAAGCCCTCCAGCCAAAATCACCGCTTTCATGCAATTACCTCGGAGATTTGTAGGGATATTATTATTTGACTTTATCGACATGAAGAGGATGCACTTAGATAGAGAAAAATTTATTTCTGATTTCTCTTTCTCAGTCAACAATCTAACTGTAATTTTCCCCAAAATTATGAAGGAAATATAAATTAAAATCTTTTCTATATAAAAGCTCTATGAATATCTAGAAATACGGAAATCAATTACTCAATTAAATAAAAATGCCACCCATAAAATAACTAGGATTAGCGTCAGCTAACCCTAGTCAGGCTTGATTTCTGAAATCAAAACTAATAATATGTCAGTAACAAAACTTACTTGTTTTTAGTTAGTTTTTTGGATGCTAGTTGAGCCTTGGAATAAAGGGTCACATTTGTTTTCTACGACTACGCACATATTACTGAGTGCTTGCTGATAATTATCCATATCATCTTGGTCAAGAAAGATTTTGGCAGATGCCTGTATATCTTGGATAGCTTTCGTCTGGTTTTTGTTAGATTGACTACCGCCATATTGTGCCAGTTCATAGCGAACCATACCTCTTTTGAGATATGCTTTAGCTAGTTTGGGGCTAATAGTTAATGCTTGGTTAAAGTCAGCGATCGCTAGCTGATATTCTTGCTCATAATTGCTGCTATATTGAGCAATTTGATAATAGACAACACCCCTCTGAAAGTAAGCTTCGGCTTTCGATACATTAAGTTTTATTGCCTGAGTAAAATCTGCGATCGCTCTTTTGTAACCTTGTTGAGATTCACCGCTATATTTAGCCATTTGGGTGCGGACAATCCCCCGTCTGACATAAGCTTCAATTTCCTTACTATCCAGACCGATAGCCCGATTATAGTCAGCGATCGCTAGGTTATATTGTTGATCAGGATCGTTGCTATATTCGGCGAGCATATAGCGGGCATTGCCCCGATTTACAAGAGCTTTGATTTGATTGGGGTTGATTTGGAGAGCTTGGCTATAATCTGCAACTGCTCCTTCGTAGTCTTTCAGGTTATAACGGGCATTACCACGATTTACAATAGCGATCGCAAATGTAGGTTCTTGTTCAATTACTTGGGTAAAGTTGGCAATTGCTTTTTCATAGTCTCGCTCTTTGTAAGCAGCATCACCCTGCTGATTGTAATCAGCGACGCTGAGTTTGTTATTTGTCTGGCGAGAATTCAATGCTTGTTGGGTGTAAGCATTTTGGGAAATAAACGGCTGAGTAAATTTAATCATTACATCCGCATATCCCAATAAACCAAAACCCAGCAAGCAAAAAATAATCGGGTACAATTTTGACTTCTTGGAAGCTTTATAATATGAACCGCTTGGGGTAATTGCTGGTTGCCAATAATTAGGTAGGTGCGATGACATGGCTCGCTGTGGAAAACGCGGTGTCTGCGTGTAGTGCTTTTTCGCTTTGATTCGCGGTTGTAGATGTTCTCTAGCTTCTATAGCCCGATGTGATGGAAAGGGGTCGCGTCCGCCTAATCGCACGGTACGTTCACACCACGGACAGGCACGCATGTGGTTGTTGTAGCGATGCTGGGGATTTGTCGTGCAGGTAATCAGGGAATCTTCGGCTTCAGCTATTGCTGAGAGCCAAGCCTGGGCACTGGGGCGCAGCAGTGGGTTATTGTGACCCACTTCAAAACAACGGAGAAATAGTTCCTGTAAGGCGGGATGGAGAATTTCCCAAGGAGGTGCAATCGGTGTAGGTAGGTAGGGTACGTGCCGCTTTTCGCTGTAAGTGAAATGACCCGATGCAATCCGGGCTTCGTAGGGTGGTGGCTCAATAGCGCCTTGAAAAATCCCCGAAAATGGGTGGGTGCCTTCCATTAAGAGTTGAAATACCAGCACCGATAACCCGAATAAATCGTGAGAGATTTCGCGATCGTGTTGGGCAAAAGTTTTATTCTGGAGTTCTGGTGGGGTAAACTCTGGTTTACCTACTGGGCAACGATAGACAACATTATTATTTCGGTCCGGTACTTGGAAAGAGTCTGTATCTATCAAAGTCACCAGTGCGGTGTCACTGACGAGGATATTTGACTCGTTCACATCACCAATGCAATATCCACTAGCGTGCAAAGCTGCAAAAGCCGCCGCCAGGTTCCGAGCTGTGCGGAGCAGGTACTGATAGTTGAATAGGGGGCAGTGTTGGCGACGGGTTCTGGGGTTGTAAAAGTCGATGATTGGACGCATCCCCTGAATATGTGGCATCAAAAAGCCAAGGATGCTATTTTTGCCATCTGCTGCCCGTAATAAATCCTCTGGCCAAGCGATAGAGATATGCCCCAAACTAGCCGTCGGGTTTTCTGGCGGATTCGCAAGCATCGCCTGGAGTTTATCAGCATGGGCAGTCGTTGGCTTATGATAAATCTTCGCCACCAAGTTGCTATCGGATGGCACTGCATAAACACAAGCTTCACCGCCACGCCCCAAACTGACATTGAGGCTGAGGATTTCTTTTCTAGGAGAACAACGTAGTACCTGCATAATGAAATTACCGTTAACGGAAGTTATTGTAAGATGTGAAACCTGTAGATGTATTGCTTATGACTCGTTGAATGCAGCTATAATGAGTGTCAAATCATCATCAGTGCGTTGTGTAATCCGCTCTGAGCGTAAAAATTTTACTAACTGCTCCTTGGCTTCTGCCTTATCCTTGGTATTGGCTACAAATTCAAACAGGGGAAAAAAGAACGGTTTGTGAGGTTCGCCAACAACCATATTCAAAGCCAGCATTTGTAGTCCGTCGGTTGTGATAGCAACATTTACGATGTCTGTGCGCCATAATCTCATCTGCACTGCATCTAAAGCGTTAGGCGAAGTTAAAAAAGTGGTTTCGTTAATGTATTCGCCGCTATCAGGTATAGTCAGTGCGAGGAGATTGCCCATGCTATCTTTTGCCACTGCCAAACCATCACCTATCTGTGCCACAGCAACAACTTCTGGTGTGGCAATCATCATAATTAAGGTGGTTGCTAAATCTTGAGGCTGTTTGTCACTAGTAGCCGCCTCAGCCTCCACAGCTTTTTTAGCAGCTAGTATGGCATCATTTAAGAGCGATCGCACCAACGCATCATCAGTTAAAATTTTTCGGGTCACTCCAATGGTTGAAATGTTTTCTATTGCTGTCTCCACAGCAACCATCGCTCCCACTTTTCCCAGACTAGCAGAACCCGCCCCATCTGCTGCGGCCGCCACTAGAATATTATCTGACAATATCTGCCAATGATGAGCATCCTGACATAACTGCTTGTTTTTTAAGTGACTTGTACCACATACAGAGGCAGCCACAATCCGCCATTGAGTAATCTGTTTTGATATGTTCATAGATTTTTTGCCAGCAGCTAGCTGTGTAAACATCAAGCTGCGATTTTTAATTAGACAGTCCCCCAACCAATCGGCGGTAGTGCTACCTGTTCGTCCACCTGCGAATGGGAAACAGCCGCCATACTAGTTGACAACCAGACAAACATCTCGATAAAATTTAATCCTTTGAGTTTTAAGGGGGTACGCACAGTTATTTGATTTAAACGCGTCATATTCGCATTTTCTACACCAACTGTAAAAAATGCTACACGTTTATTTGCTTCATCTCCCTGTAAGCGCTGCGATGCTTGCTCTACCACATGCTCTAACTCACCTTGCGGTTCTCCATCGGTAATCATGAATACCCAAGGACGATAGTAAGCAATTCCATTGGCACGATACTGAGATTTCCGCTCTTGAATTATGTCTAAAGCTTTATGAATTCCTGCACCCATCGTAGTCAAGCCCTGTGCTGTCAAAATCGGCGGATTGAATTGATCGGCAGTCACAAAATCTTGTATTACATTGATATTACTATCAAAAGTGACGATCGCCACTTCCACGCGTCTGGCAGCTAAGGAATTTTTGACTAATTCATCCTTTAGACTTAGTAAACCCTGATTTAAAGCCTCAATTGGATCTCCCTGCATCGATCCAGATGTGTCTAGCAACAGCACACAAGGACAACGTGGTTCTGGGTTCTCAGCAAATTCTACTACTTCATCAAGCCTTAATGTATCATGCATAACTTTTTGTGTTATGTTAAAGTTCAACGCTTTATTTTCCTTTTGTCAGAGTATATATTGAAAGTTGCCGAAGCCACTACAGAATATAGTATCTAGTCGTAGATCGTCTAATCTTTATTAAACAAATTATTTTCATGAAGTTCTCTATATTAAGATGAACTTGAGCATAGCTTAGTTTATCAAAACCGACCATTACCTGTTGTAATATATCTACCAAAAATTTATATCCATTAAACCTACAGTACAATAAATACGTAAACTTTCCTAGATAAGTTTTTAAAGATTTTATGTAGGAGAATCGGTTCTTTAGAGAAAGGTGATTAACCATAATTAAGATCATTAGCTCTAGAAGTATACCAGTGTAACTACGGAAACTTAGAATCAAATTTGCCTCTTTAAGAGAGTGGGCATAAATAAACGTCATTATTAAGGTCTTCAGCCAAGCGTTGTCGGTAGTGAGTAAAGCTTGGAAGCAACCAATATCTACTGATAGTCTAGCCATAATCAGTGTTTACCTTTATTCATACCCACCTACTTGTTTTTTGAGATAAATTAGGTATAATGTGCCAAATGTAACAAATATATTCTAAAACTTATAATTTTTAATATAGTTATACATATTTTAAAATAGATGATTTGTGTGTATAGAAATATGACAAAGAAGAAAATGTTTCATCGCTGATATTTTCAATTTACAAATGTTCGGTTGTTGATTCCGTAAAAAACTTGAAAAATATGAATAATTCAGGTGCATTCACCAAACTACGTCCTCTAAGTTTATTAAGACAGTTATCCAATTGCTCCGACAGTACTTGTTTACAAGCATTAAGCAACTCAGTTTCTTGGTCGATATACTTAGAACAGGGCAAAATAACCTACGCTACTCATTCAGTGGAACCATTTGATCGATTAGAACGTCATTTGCGTCGCCTCAGCCACCAAATTCCACTGCTTACTAGCGAGGTTCGTGTTCAATTACGTCTGATGTTTGAACCTGATTTACACAATCAGTTAATCGAACATAATAGCAATTCCATCAGCCACCCTCCTGAATATCAGGCTATATCCTGGCTTGTTAGTCAACAACATCTACATTCTACACAAGCCGCAATGCTGGTTCAAGAATTAGTTAAAGAGGTGATTGAATCATTTTTACTCATCAAAGAAGGTACTTATCAATTAACAGAACCACTGAAAAGAATGCCAAAAAATTGTCGGCTAGATGTAGAAAAAATTCTCGAATGTTGCCAAATAGGATTACAGAATTGGCAGGCTTTTGTTCCCCAAATTTCTTCTCCCTATCAACGTCCATATCTGTTGATTAACAGCAAACTTGAGGAAAAAGATTTACCAAACCTCCAGCCACATTTAACTAATTGGATGAAGGGTTTTAGCCTGCGTCATCTGGCTGTAATTTTGAATCAAGATGAAATTCAACTGGCTGGCAATTTATACCCTTACATCGTTAATGGTGCGATTATCTTGCATGAACCTGATCCACCATTTGATAGATTACCAAAGATTTTTGAGCAGCGATGTCTACGACGGGCTACGCCGGAGCTTTTCTCAAAATCAATTACAGACTTAGTTCACAGCAAAGAAAAACTAAATATCACCCTCAACTCTTACGCAGTTATTTCTGAAGAGAATATAGTTCCTGTTCAGCGATTACCAGAGATTTCTGCTCCTCCAAAAGCAAACTTTCAGGAACCAACAATATCAAATAACATAAATCCTGCTTCCCAAAGAGTAACGGCTGCTACTGTAACGGCAGAAAAAGTCCACAAAATCGTTTCTGTTGATGATAGCCGCACAATTCTAAAAGAAATTAGCTATTTCTTAGAAAATGAAAATTTTTCTGTAGTGACTATCAACGATCCAATAAAAGCCGCTTTGTCAATTATAAGGCACAAACCAGACTTAATTTTGCTGGATTTAAACATGGTAGGAATCGATGGTTATGAGTTGTGTCGAATTATACGAAATAATTCCATATTTAAGAGGACTCCGATCATTTTTGTCACTGGGAATAAAGGAATTGTAGACCAAGTAAAAGCGAGATTAGTAGGGGCATCTGGATATCTGACTAAACCGTTTTCTCGTACAGAATTACTGAAAATAGTCTTCATGCATTTGACTTAAATTAACCACAAAATCTTTCGTAATTCGTAATTAGAAGAATTTCTACATGGCTACTAATCTAGAAATTGACGAAAACTTAATTAAGGAGAGCTTCTCGAACTTGGTGGTCATCCAACTAAGGATGCTGTTGTTGAAGAGGCATTACGAGAGTATGTGCAACGTCGAAAGCAACTGAAAATTCTGGAGCTATTTGGTACGATTGAATACGACGATGATTATGACTACAAGCAACAGCGTTGGAGTCGATGAAAGTCATTGTTGCTACTTCAATTTGGTCTTTAGCTCTCAGAGGTTGTTTGAAAAGTGATATGTTGTGATTTTAATCGAATTGTTACCCCCCTTAATCCCCCCTTGTAAAGGGGGGAAACAAGAAAAATTCGGTTCCCTCACGCCACTTGCTTCAAGTCGGGCATTGCCGCCCAACGCAGTGGCTCCCCTTTATAAGGGGAGGGTTAGGGTGGGGTAAAAAATATTTGATACATCAATCATGACTTTTCAAACATCCTCTCAGACGCAATTATAAAGTTGACGACTCACCCCATGTTGCAGTGTTTCGAGAATTAGTTGCTGATGGTCGAGTTGCTTTGTTAGGTGCTGTTCGGCAAGAGATACTCTCAGGGATTCGTGACACCAACCAATACAATCGGCTGAAAAATTATCTCCGTGCATTTCCCAATCTTGAGTTAGATATGGAAGACTATGAACTTGCTTCTGAGTTTTATAATACTTGCCGAAGCAACGGTATTCAAGGTATTATGCTTTCAACAGTGATTTAATTCGCTGCTTCACCATGTGATAAATGTTGTGTAAAAAAGCCATCCGCCTTTGCCTTTCTTTTTTGACAGCTTGTTCAGCAGGCCAATTAGACCAAATTGAATTATCAAGGTATTGAAAAAATAAATCTTTGTCAGGATGGTTGCAACTATTGTGCCAAGGCTTATCCCCAGTTGAAAAATGAATAATCTCAGGATTATTAATTAGCTGATTAAATACATCTTCTGTAAACGGACTATCTTGCCAAGATGAATCTTGAAATAAATATGGCATTTGATTCCATCTGGGTTCAAGTTCTCCCCATTTTCCGGCAAGAATAGCATTCAAAGCATCTTGATCATGCCACCGCACATATTGTTTATTTATTGTTAAATACTCCATTACTTTTTCAAAAATTTTATCTTCCCGCCATTTTTTGAGATTCATTACTAGAACCCCGGAATTAAAGTACTTAGATTCTGGAGGAATGCCAAGCTCTTGATAATTGATCAGTCCTCTTGGCGAAGATACATAAGGCGCTCCCATATCTTGTGCTGCCAAGAGATAATATTCTCCAATATCAATATTCCATAATCCCTCTATATTTCCTTTTACAATCACATCGCTATCAATGTAAATTGCCTTATTAAATTGCTTTGGCAACAGTTGAGGAATTAAAAGCCGATAGTAAGCAGCAGTTGTAATAGTAGATGAAGTTTGGGCATTTTTGAAGTGCTGTTTTCTAGGCTTGAGCCAATTGATACTGACTTGCTCAGATTTTAAGTTTTTGATAATTCTGTGTTTGTTGAGTTGACTAATTCCCCCATCAATAATATATAGAACCAACTTGTGTTCACTTTGGAAATTGGCAATAACTGACCGGGTAGCCGATGCTATAGGCATAGAGTAGTTATCATCAGCAGCGCAAACAAGAACAATTGGTTTTTCGTTTGATAGGATTGTCATTGTTGCATTTTTATATATTGTTTAGCATAAGAGATTATTCTGCCAGTCTAAGAGGATGTTTGAAAAGTCGGTAGAGTGGTAAAAAAGCTTTCTAGGTATTATAGCTTTTGGATTGGCATTTATAGCTTTTGGATTGGCATTTATAGCTTTTGGGTTGGCATTTATAGCTTTTGGGTTGGCATTTATAGCTTTTGGGTTAGCACTACTATTCTTTACGATCGCACATCCTACCTAGTTAGCTAAATTGTGTGTAGTATATTGTTCTGCCAGTCTAACGTAGTAGGATTGTTCAAGTGAAAGGGTACGTCTTGCGGGACGAGTAGCCATCGATCGCTAGTAAACACCCTAAAATTAGAGCAAAAGACAATTCCTAAAACAAGCACACTCCATGCGTATTTCTCTAAATTGGCTACGCGAACTAGTAGAGATAAAACTTAGTCCAGAAGAATTAGCCGAAACCCTGACAATGGCGGGGTTTGAGGTTGAAGAGATTGAAGACCGCCGCACTTGGGCAAATGGCGTGGTTATCGGGAAAGTGCTTGAGCGTCAACCCCATCCGAACGCCGATAAATTGAGTGTTTGCCAAGTGGATATCGGTACAGGTGAGACTTTAAATATTGTCTGTGGTGCTGCGAATGTGAAGGCAGATATCTATGTGCCAGTGGCAACTACGGGTACTTACTTACCCAAGATCGATTTAAAAATTAAACCTGCAAAACTGCGTGGTGTCCCTTCTCAAGGCATGATTTGTTCTTTAAAAGAACTCGGTTTGCCCACCGATGTAGAGGGAATTCATATTTTTACTCAGGAAAATTTACCATTGGGTAGTGATGTCCGCCCTTTGTTGGGTTTAGATGATGTAATTTTAGACTTAACTGCAACTGCTAATCGCGCTGATGCTCTGAGTATGGTAGGCGTAGCACGGGAAGTAGCAGCTTTGACAGGTGGAAAGTTGAGCATTTCTGAACCTGATGAAATCTCTATTCCCAAAAATGCCGGAAATTTAGCTTTAAAAATCGCCGATACCCAAGCTTGTCCTGCATACATTGGTACGGTAATTGAACAGGTAAAAATTGCTCCATCTCCCGAATGGTTGCAACAGCGTTTACGGGCGGCTGGGGTACGTCCCATCAGTAATGTAGTAGATATTACTAACTACGTTTTGTTGGAATGGGGACAACCACTGCACGCCTTTGATTGCGATCGCCTACAATCTCTTGCAAGTAGTGAAAATTTAACCATCGGCGTCCGCTTCCCCACTGCGGGAGAATCCCTCAAAACCCTAGATGGACAAACCCGCACCTTATCAACCCAAAATTTGTTAATTACCGCCAACGAAAAACCCGTTGCACTGGCGGGAGTTATGGGTGGCGAAGAAACGGAAGTCTATGAAGGTACTCAAAGGCTCGTTTTAGAAGCGGCGTTATTTGATTCCGTGGCAATTCGTCGTTCTTCCCGGAGTGCAGGCTTAAGAAGTGAGGCTTCTGGTAGATATGAACGGGGAGTTAACCGGGCTGAGTTGGAAATTGCTAATCGCCGCGCCTTATCCTTAATTAGCGAATTGGCTAGTGGAATTCTTGTACAGCAGGAAATTGCCGACACCCGCCCCGATAAATCTACGTGGAGTCATTCCATCGCACTGCGTTTAGATCGAGTTAATCAAATACTGGGGCCAATCGATTTGGGAGAGGACACAGGTGAACTCCAAGAACAAGATGTTGAGCGCATCCTGACTGCATTGGGATGTCAGTTGACTCCTTCAGGAGAAGATAGTACACATCAACCTACATGGTCAGTTTCCGTACCACCCTATCGTTACCGCGACTTAGAGCGAGAAATTGATTTAATTGAAGAAATTGCCCGTCTCTATGGGTATAACAAATTTTGTGATACCTTGCCAGAAAAAGCGGAAGCTGGCTATCTGCCTTTAGATGAGGAACTGATTCGCAAGTTACGAGCTTTTCTGCGGGCTGAAGGATTGACAGAATTAATCCACTATTCTTTAGTCAAACCAGGAGAAGACAGAGGGATAGTATTAACAAACCCCTTGTTTGTCGAATATTCGGCACTGCGAACTGATTTGATGTCTGGGTTAATTGATGCCTTTCGATATAATTTAGAGCAGGGTAATGGTCCCCTTAACGGTTTTGAAATCGGGCAAATTTTCTGGCGAGAAGAAGACGGTTTGCAAGAAACAGAAGCCCTTGCGGGGATTGTGGGAGGCGATCGCACCCTTGGCAAATGGGCAAAAAGTGGACGCGAACAACCGATCACCTGGTTTGAAGCCAAAGGCATTTTAGAAAGTGTATTTCGGCAACTTGCCTTGGAGGTAGAATTTCAACCCGATCGCCGCGACGATCGCTTACATCCAGGGCGCACCGCTTCTCTGTGGATTCGGGGTAACAGGCTGGGTATTTTTGGGCAACTCCATCCCCAATTACGACGAGAAAAAGGCTTACCAGATTCCGTTTATGTTTTCCAGTTGGATCTAGATGTGCTTTTAGATTCTCTAGGACAAGATGAAATTCTCGTTCCAACATTCGGTTCCTATTCTACCTATCCAGCTAGCGATCGCGATATCGCCTTTTTCGCACCCGTGAAAATCTCAGTTGCCGAAATTCAAAAAGTAATTACCAAAGCGGGTAAAGATTTGCTCGAATCGGTAGAATTATTTGATGAATATCGTGGTGAAAATGTCAAAGAAGGGCAGCGGAGTTTAGCATTTCGTTTAGTTTATCGGGCTAGCGATCGCACTCTGACTGAGGCAGAAGTCGAACCAGTACACAATAAAGTTCGTGAAGCCTTGGTGGAAAAATTCGGCGTCAACCTCAGAAGTTAGTCATTGGGCATTGGGCATTGGGCATTGGCCATTGGTTGGTTCATCTCTCTCATTTCCCCCTGCTTCCCCCACTCCCCACTCCCATTTGGCTACGCTCACGGCAAGCCTACTCCCCACTCCCGTTCATTTTTTTAAATTTTTAATTGATTAACCATGCCTAAATATGTAGTCTGGGGAAGTTACTGCGAAGACGTTCTCGAAAAACGTACCCCCCACCGTCAAGCTCATTTAGACGGATTAGCAAAACAAAAAGAATCGGGTGTGCTGATTACTATTGGCCCCACCAAAGATGTTACAAAAGTTTTTGGGATTTACGAAGCCGAAGACGAAGCCACTGTGCGCCAGTTAATTGAAAATGACCCCTACTGGAAAAATGGCATCTGGACTGAATATTCTGTTAAAGAATGGATTCAGGCTTTTTAAATTGGGCATTGGGATGGGAAGATGAGGGAAATGAGCATAAACGTTGAACCTTTGAGCATGAAACTTGAGCCTCAGAGCATAAACGTTGAACCTTTGAGCATAAACGTTGAACCTCAGAGCATGAAACTTGAGCCTTTGAGCATAAACGTTGAACCTTTGAGCATAAACGTTGAACCTTTGAGCATAAACGTTGAACCTTTGAGCTTGAAACTTTCAGTTTTAACTCTCCCCATCCCCCCACTCTCCACCTATGAAAATTTGGCAGGCTGATTTTTATCGTCGTCCGTTACCAGATGCATCTGGACAAATTTTATGGGAGTTGTTGATTTGTGACGCAACTCGCAGCTTTCAATATGAAGCTAGCTGTCTCCAGTCAGCAGCAAATTCTAATTGGGTTGCTGCTCAACTTGAGTTAGCCTCTGGTGAAAAATTGCCAGATGTGATTCAGGTATTTCGTCCTCAGTCACTAAGTTTAATTGAGGCGGCTGGACGCAATTTAGGTATTAATGTCGAACCTACCCGCGACACCTTGGCATTGAAGCAGTGGTTACAAGAAAAGCAATATCCTTCAACACTGGATAAACCGCCCCCAGTACCATTACCAGAAAACCTCTGGGGAGAACAATGGCGTTTTGCGACTCTAGCTGCTAGTGATGTAGAAACGAGATTTAGCGATCGCCCCATTCCCATTTTGCACATCCCAGAATTTATAAAACCCATCAATTTGGGTTTGGCGTCAACAATGCCCGTCCCTGGTGTAATAATTTATGGTGGACGGCAATCAATGCGTCTAGCACGGTGGTTGCAGCAAGCGCGCCCAGTAGCGTTAAACTACATATCTGGCGCACCGGATGGCTTAATATTAGAAGCTGGTTTAGTGGATAGGTGGATTGTTGCGACTTTTGAAGATCCAGAAGTTACAACAGCAGCCCAAGCATTTGAACAACGTAAACAGCAAAGCCGAGGATTGCATTTTTTGTTAGTTCAACCAGACGATTCTGGGATGACTTATAGCGGCTTTTGGTTGTTGCGGACAGAAGATTGATATTAATTGCCAAAAATATTGTTCTGTTTATTCTTGGCTCTTTACTTACTTTGTTAATCAGCAGTTCCACATTTAATTTTCATAAGTAAAGTAATCAAAGCACTTGGCTAAATAGACTTTCTTCCCTACGAGACACTACGCGAACATTTTTAATTTTTAATTGCTTATGACTATTAGCCAATTTCACCCCGATCTTTCTCCAGAAGCATACCTAGAAGCTGAAAAATCCAGCCTGAATAAACACGAATATATTCAAGGGCAAATCTATGCGATGTCAGGGGCAAGTGATGCCCATGTGACAATTACTACTAATCTCATTGCCCTCTTGAGAAATCATGTTCGCGGTACAGGATGTCGCCTTTACGCTACAGATATGAAAGCTCGTATTGAATCACTAAATATTTTCTATTATCCTGATATCCTAGTTACTTGTGACCAAAGAGATATAAAATTTGAATATTTTAAACGTTACCCCTGTTTAATTATTGAGGTTCTTTCTCCATCCACAGAAGCTTTTGATAGAGGCGATAAATTTATTGACTATCAAGAATTAGAAATATTTCAAGAATATGTCTTAATAAGTCAAACTCGCCAGCGTGTTGATTGTTTTCGTCGCAATGCTGAGGGAAGATGGGTTTTATATAGTTATAAAGGAAATCAAGAATTACAATTAATCAGCCTAAACTTTGCCTGTTCCCTAGCGGATATTTATGAAGATGTATCCTTTCCCGAAATATAGACTTGGTAAATTATATGATGATAAAATCATACTAAATAGTAATACTAAAAATTCATACAGATGCTCAAAGTCACAATTAGCTTAGAAGAAGATATTCTACAATTCGTAGATCAGTATGCACAAGGAAATCGTAGCGCATACATCAATACGCTGCTAGCAGAACACCGCCGCCGAATTTTAGCTACAGAAATGATTGCAGCCCTCAAGCAGGATACAGAAGATCCAGAGTATCAAGCTGAAATTGCTACATGGGATAGCGTTGCTGGAGATGGTATTAACTTAATTCATAATCCATTAAATATAAAATTACTGTAGTATATGTTAGCGTCAGGGTAACGCATCTAGTTGGCTCTTTTGGTGCGTTATGGCTTCGCCTAACACACCCTACAATAAAATAGCACTTACTTAAGACCAAGGTCTTGCGCTGATTATCAGTTAAGGAACATAATTAAAAGATTGAGCAAGTGTGAGCTTAGATTTATCTATTATTTCTTGAGTAGAATATAAGCTTTTTATAATCACTTCCTGAGCCACAGCTTTAACTACATTAATACTCACAGAATTTCCCAGTTGGTAATAAGCTTTATCATCATTGGGATGAAGTATAAAGCTATCAGGAAAACCTTGCAGCCTTGCAGCTTCTCGCGGAGTTAATCGCCGCACTCTCTGATTGTGATAAACACCCAATCTATTAGCATCACTAGCAACCAACGTTACCGAAATTTTATTTGGATCTACAAACTTATAAACTTCAAATGAAAAGTTACCCGATAAAGGTTTATATTTATCATTAATAAGTTTTAGATATTTTTTTGTAACTAGTGAATTCAAAACTCTCCCTAAATTTGGATGTACAAAAAAGCTAGCTATTTGCTCCTGAGTTAATAGTTTCCCATCTTGTTCTTCTCCAAATTCTTTATTCCGTCTCTTTAATATGAAACGGTTCATTAGTTCAATTTCCTCAGCACTACACTCGCCACGCAATCCTAAATCCCACGAATGAACAGAGTTTCCACCCCGATAATCAATCAACCTGATCCCATGTAAGCGATTTAAATCATTATTAAATATTCGTTTCAAAGCATTAACAAACTTTGGTGAGCAATTATACTTTTCATCTGGATTACTTTCCAAAATATCGGCAACAGTTACAGATTTTGTTGGTGGATAAAACAAAGATAACTGCTGAGGATTATATGAATGGGAGTCTTTAGGCCCCACATCAGAAATCAATTCAAAAGTGGGAGAAGCATCTAAAATTCCTATCACATAAATGCGGACACGATTTTGCGGTAAGCCAAAGTTTGCACTGTTAAGTAAAAAAGCATGAAAACTATAACCTCTTTTTTGAATTTCATGCTTAATTGTTGCTAAGGTTTGCCCTTGATCATGACTATAAAGCCCTCGAACATTCTCAAAAATAAAAGCTTGTGGTTTATAGGTATCAAGTAATCTTGTGATTTCAAAAAATAGCGTGCCTCGTGTATCAAGAAACCCTTCTTTTTTGCCAGCATGAGAAAAAGACTGACAAGGAAACCCAGCTAATAAAAATTCATGTTTTGGGAGTTGATCAATTAATCGAATATCACCTAAAGCTTTTTGACCAAAGTTTTTTTCATAAACTAATTGAGCATCTGAATTGATTTCACTACTGAAAACACATTCACTTTCTATATTTAAAGAATCAGCCGCCTGTTCAAAGGCTAATCTAATTCCCCCTATTCCTGAAAATAAATCCACAAACCGAATTTTCTGCATAGATATTAAATTACTCTTATCCCAAACTTCATTGGAAGACGTTGGTGCAGGCATCGCTAGCTAAAAGTATATTATGCTAGATAAACCTTGTAAGATAATCGCTAGTGTTTACATAACACCAAACTGTCATTGATATTAATATATTACTCAGCTTTAAATTGATTATTCGTAGTGATATCGACAAGTGAGAAAATCAATCTGAGTGCTTCCCACTCGATATACAAGCCGATGTTCTAAATCAATTCGCCGCGACCAAATATCTGCATCCATATATTTTAATACTTCTGGTTTACCAATACCCTCAAACGGGTGTTGCATTACAGCTGTAACCAAATCTAATATTTTTGATGCTTTCTGAAAATCTTGCTTGAACCACCAAGCTAAATCTTCTTTAAATTTACAACTAAAACCAGGACTTCGATTAACAACAACTGGCTTAATTTCACTAGATTCAGCTTTCTTTTTCTTCTTCTTGCTCAATTCCCAACTCCTGCTGAAGTTCTGCGATCGCTTGAGGTTGGATATTGCCAGTTTTCGACTCCTCTATTGCATCTAATAAACGACGCGCATTAGCAGGCGATCGCAAAAGATACACCGTCTCTAGCAAACTTACCAAATCTGACTCAGCAATCAAGGCTACATTTTCACCATCACGACGATTGATCATATACACTTGATGATTTTCGACTACCAGTTCTAACAACTTAAAAAAGCAATTTCTTGCATCGGTTGGAGATGTGATTTTGTAAGGCAACATTACTTGATGTACATAAATCTGTACATATATTATAAACTATGCCAATATCACAATGATAGATGAATACTTGCCCTGGCTGATAGACAGTAGTTTCGCTCAGTTTACTGCTGTAATGCTTGTATAGCAAGACTTTTAGGCTAGTGTGGCTCTGGTGTCACCAACCATCAGTGCGATCGCTTCCCCGATGGCGTAGCTGATCACACTGCTATAAAAAAGGGTTGGGTAATAAATTATTTACTGTTCTATCAAATTAACGTTGTTAAGTTACTCAGCAGGTGTAGTTTTCACCTTCAGGCTGTGTTGTGACGCGAAACAGGAGTATAGATACGTTGCGAAAGCTTTCTCCAGAATCTCCTCTATTTATTCTGTTAATCATTATTAGTTTTCTAGTAGTAACTTTGTCAACTTGGTTATCATCTAAACCATTCGTTTTAAAACCATTTGGGGTTAATGATATTATCCAGGTACTCACATTACTTTTATTTATATCTTTGTTGTTAGAGCGTTCTTTAGAAGTTTTTATAACTACTTGGCGAGGTCCATTTATCGAGCAATTAGATATTAGTATTCAGCAAGAAAAGGCTCTCATATCTGATCAGATAAAACTTATGGAAACCCAAAATAAACAGTTTGCTTCTTTGGAATCGAATCAAGTCAGTGGACTCCCGGCTGAAGGAATGAGTTTAGAACAGCAAATTATCCAAAATTTTACACAAAATCAACAAGACTCATTAAAAATCTTCAAGCCACAAACTGATAATATAAATTATAAAGAGCGCCAAAGAACAGCTTATAAATCTGATACGCGAACAATTGCTCTATGGACATCTCTTTTATTCGGTCTTTTAATTAGTGCAATAGGCATTCGCTCAATCGAGCCACTTGTAGTTATTGATTTAGATAATCCCATACAAGTAGTTATTTTCCGTTGTTTAGATGCATTCCTGACAGGAGGTTTAATTGCCGGAGGTAGTGAGGGAATCCATAAGCTCATAAAAGTTTTTATCGACTTTATGCAAGCTACATCTAAACAAATAAAAAGTCAGTGATTATCTTGATCATACGAAGTATTTTTCCTTGTAAAATACAAGATAATATTGCAAATATCTATGAAAATTACATGATTAATATCTATTTTAAATATATAGTGTTATCTTCCCATAGATAATCTTTAATATCTACAAAATTTTTGTTTAAGTTGCCCACTAAATTTGTCTCAGATAAAACTTTAACTCCTTCAGTTTCCAACTTATTTTTTTGTTGGTTTACATAAGTTATCAAATAACCCTTAGAGTCTAAAATTCTATGTAGCGGATAATCAGCAGCCGAGGTTTTTTTCAGGTATGTAGGAATAGCTCTTAGATAGCTATTATCTACTCCCATGCCTTTGATTATCTGTTTATATGTAACTACTTTCCCACTTGGGATTTTGATCATAAAATTTAGGAATCGTTGATAGGGATTTTCAGATAATGCTGGAAATTTATGAGCTTGAACCTGAAAATTATTATTAACCTGGATTTTACCTGATTTAATAACTACACCTAAAATTCCTCTTTTACCTTGGATGCTCTTTAATGATTTTACCAAGTGGGCTATTCGCTTACACGGTTCGCAGTGAAAAGTTAGACGAATTTCGGCACCACTTTCAAAGGTTAGCAGAGAGCCAGGAATAAAATTATCAAATTCTATACCTGTTACCACAATATTTTCTCGCAATTCTCCTGGTTTAATTGATAAGTTTAAAATATCTTCATGCCTAACAATTAAAACTTGCCTTGGACTTATAGAATAGGCATTTATATCTCCTTCTATACCATAACCTATCTTTAAATTTAATGTTTTAAGCTCTACCATCATAGAAGCTGGTTTTACCTTGGTGAAAAGATGCATTATTGAGAGAGCCATATTCATTCGGTGGCGCGTTCAATTTCAATTTCAATTTTAGAAGGTAAAGTCAGGTAAATCATGGGATTTACTAAGAATAAATAAACTTCCATCTCCTCCACGTCCAATTCTTAAGGTTTCATCTAAGTAAGTAATGTCTAGTGTGGCAGTTCGGCTAGTAGGATTATTAGCTGGCACAACCTTAAATGGGTTGAGTTGGGGAGTATTAATGCTAAGAATCTTCTCAATTGATAGGTAGCGTTTGTCAAAATAAACGTTGATGCGTTTGTGCAGTAGAGGCTCTAAATCTTCTTTGGCTGGCTCAAAGCTAGCTGTCACTTTCACATATCCCGATACTAGCCCCAAAGAATGTTTAACTTTAGCTAGATTAAAAAACAATTTATTTGCAACATCAATCACTTGATAAACTTTACCCAGCTTTAATCCCAATGGGAGAGAAACTAAAGAACGGATTTCTCTGGCAGTGGAGTATTGCAGTTGCCAAGCCCCCTGCAGCAAAGAAGTAGCGTGGAGAAGAGGATAGAGATTGGGATTGACACTCTCCAGTTCCGTCGTCAATTGTTCAATTTCTTCGGCTAAAGTTTTGTCTAGCTGCAAATCGGTAACGGGAGAGCCATCACTTTTAGTTTGAATCTTCTCAAGCTTGGCTTGTAATTTTTCCTTAATTAAAAGTTGATTGTTCAATGGTTGAAATTTTTCCTTTACATATCCTATTGCTTTAGTTCAACTTTTATGCTGAAACTTTACAAAAGTTGAATTATCTAGATGATATTAGTCAATGAGTTGTGGGGTGGAAATTTGCACATCGATATCTGCTTGGAACAATTTTGAGAAACTGCATGCATATTTTTCTGCTTTCTTGAAAATTATTGTTCACCTCTACTGAAATTTTACCAGACTTGAAAACCTTAAAAATTACGATCGCAATCGCCGCAAACAATAGCCATAAGATAAATAGTGCTACAAGTTCTCCCGAATGTCCAAGTAATGCTTAAATTTAGCCTGTACTGAAGTGCAAGAGGTAAATTGCAATTCCTACTTTGGGTAAATCACACTTAGGGAAAAGTTTCTTGGTGGTGTTTAGTGAGTTGTCGAGCCAAATCTTAAGCAACAAGGATATAATTACTCGGACTTAATTAGACTAGAAACTTAGCTTAATTAAAAGTATCAATTCTAACTATACATTTACTTAATTTTGGTTAAGTTTTTAGGAAATACAACTTTGGATAAATTCAAGCTAATTTTCCTTAACTATATCTTAGGAGGGGTGACTAATCATTTTAGATATGTAATATCTGGTGAAGAATCTTGATTAAAAATTGCAATCAATTAATTACCTATAGCGGTTCTCAATTGTATGGGATACAAACCACTCGTAGGGGCAATACCCTGCGGTCAGCTAAAGCTACATGAATTGCCCCTACTATCTGTTGCATCCATAGACTGCTATATAAGTAGCTAAACACAACATTGAGTAGAAGCATCAAATAACAAAATCACACATATTATTAGAATGACAGTGTTATCTAATGTTTTTACTGGGATTAATTATTTCAATTGGTATTAGGAATTTTACTAAGATGCTCTCTTAAAATTAGGATGTAAAGAAATGATTTCAGCAGGAGTCGAAGTAAAAATAAATCGCTTGGAATCTATTGTTGAACAAATTGGGGAAGCAGTACTCTCTACGACTGAGACAATTGAACGTCTTGCAGAAAGATTGGACACTCTCAGCATCCAAGTCGAAGCACAGGGACAGCAGGTACAACAGCAAGGCTATCAAATTGTTGCGTTGTGTGATACGGTACAGACTCTTGCTGAATCTCAGCATGATTCACTGCAAAAACTCAACCAACTGACACAAACTCTAGATCGGTTTATGTCCGTAATTCAAGCATTAGATGACTAGTAGCAATTTTGGATTTTGGATTCAATTGTCATTGTTAACTGAATGTCAAAATAATTCATAATTACGTACCCATTCTTTAATTATGAATTACTAATTATTCGGTTAAACCTTTAACTGAGTTACTGCTATATTGCCGGAAAAACATACATCCACATCGCTACCAGAAGTCCGATCGCGTTTGCCATATTCCCCTACATAATAGAAATTATCGCCTTCAATTCGATAGTTCACGGGCAAAGGTTTAGTACAGGGTTGGCAAAACACCATCTCAGGATGTGATTCTCCTGGTTGCAGATGCGGCAGATTCACATTCCAGAAGCTTCCCGGTTCTAGGGGACGCTTGAGTAAGTCTGCTAAAACTTCAACTGTGAATTTGGCGGCCAAATCCCAATCAAAATTTTGCTTGGCTTTGCGATAGTGGGAAATGGCAACTCCAGGAATACCGTGCATTGCGGCTTCGCGCACAGCGGCCACTGTGCCAGAAATATAGACATCGACTCCCAAGTTGCCTCCAGCATTGATACCTGAAAGTACAAATTTGACATCTGTGCTAATTTGTGTAATAGCAATTCTCACACAATCGGCGGGAGTACCTGCGATCGCATACTCAGTCTGAGAACGTCGCTGGAGATTGATCGCACGAGTGGTAGTAACTTGATGTCCACAGCCAGAGTGAGGATCGACAGGAGCAGCGATAATAGCATTTTTGCCGTTTACAGCTTTGAGCAGCGCTCGGATACCGGGGGCATCAATGCCGTCGTCGTTAGTTAAAATTATGGTCATCTATATATTATATTGATATAGATTTAGTTAAAATATCATAAAAATGCAGATATCACGCATCAATGGCTACAGCAGGAAAAGCTACTTACAGATTGGCAGTAGCAGAAACTTCATACTGGAGAAAACCGAGAACGAGGTGATTTTTACAGTAGTTCTGTAGTATTTTTGGTGCAAGTCTGTCTTAGGGTTTATACGATGAAACAGCTCCTCAAACAAGTATTTAGCAGTCAAAAACACCTCATTCGGCTAATTCTACCTTTGGTGACGGTTATTTTAGCAGCTTCGCTGTTTGCCGCACCTGCTTTAGCTACAGGTGTGTATCAAATGCCCAACCTCAAAGCAGGGAATGACACCTGGGTTTTAGATCAAGCTGAAGTCATCAGCCGTCTAAATGAAGGTAAGATTAGCAGCGCTTTCGAGGATTTGGCAAAGCAAACTGATAAAGAAGTCAGAATTGTGACTGTTCGCCGCCTCGACTACGGGGAAACACCGCAAAGCTTCACCAAGGAACTGTTTAAAAAATGGTTTCCCACAAAAGAAGCCCAAGCTAATCAAACCTTATTAGTTATTGATACAGTTACCAATGGTACTGCCATTATGACTGGGGATCAAGTCAAGCCTTTACTCACTGACTCTATTGCCGAGAGTGTAGCTACTGAAACAGTCAGTGTGCCGTTACGCAATGGTAACAAATACAATCAGGCATTTTTAGATGCAAGCGATCGCTTTGTCGCCGTCCTCTCTGGCAAAGCCGATCCAGGTCCACCTAAAATAATTGACAATGTACAAGTAGGAGGCACTTTCAAGAAAGCAGAAGAAACTAACCAAGGTAACGCCACTGCTTGGGTAGTAGGATTGTTAATTGCCGCCACCGTTATCCCAATGGCGACTTACTATATCTATCAGATAAATCAGCCATCATCTAATGGGTAATGCGGGAGTGGGCTTGCCGTGAGCGTAGCCGAATGGGAGTGGGGAGTTAGGAATTTTAACTCTTAACTCTTAACTTTTAACTCCTCACTCCTAACTTTAATCCTGAACATACTCTTGCTTTGTGAGTAAAGCCACCTCAGCCCGAACAAATTCTCGACCCAAATAAGCTGCATGATCTAATAGAGTTATTGGAGGGGGCTGAGTTTCTTCAAAAATCTTCACGCAAAGTTCTTTCGCCGTCCTCGCGCTAAAAACAGTTGTGTGAGTTCGTTCTACCTTTTTTCGCGCCGGAATTACCTTTCCCGTTTCTGGATCGATAGCTAAACCGCGATCGTCAATTACATTTGTAAAATGCTTGGCATAAATTAACCCTGCGTCTCGATCTAAGTAAATAATGAAATATCCACCGGGATCAAGGTCAATATGACGCTGGGAAAGTTTATCATCAATTGCGGCTAAATCTTCAACTATTAAATCCATAAGCATTATAAAAAGAAATTTTCTTTCTTGAGGGTTTTTACACTCTACATCAAGTGTAATTCCTATCTTCCTTAGTCTTATTGATATCTTTCAGATATTTTTGATTCCTTTTACTTAAAAGCAAATCAGAGAAGTTGCTATAAATTACACTTTAATCATCAAATTATCTGCAATCATATCAGTAAGTGAATTTACTGAAGCCATAGTTATAAAAAAAAATACTGAAGCTAACAGTAGGAGGATTGCAGTCTGGCATTCTATCGGATGCGAAATTGCACCACTGTCTGGTAATCTTCAGATGGGTAAAGCTGAATTATCAAATCCCATCGTATACATCAATACTGGAAGGGTTCCAACAGACTATGGTGGTTCTGGAACCCCTGGAAGAATTTAGAAAAGTCAAGGGCAAAATTCAGGAACTATGGCGATCGCACAAGAATTTTTCCAAAGTGGGCGTAAATTGGCCAAACAAGGTCAGCATCAAGAAGCGATTGGTGAATATACGCGTGCAATCGAGCTTGATCCTAACTATGCCGAGGCTTATTTTTATAGAGGTAATACTCTGGCTTTAGAAGGACAACCACAAAAGGGAATTGAAGATTTCCAGAAAGCTGCTGCTATTTTCACTTCAAGAGGAGAATCATAAAGGGCACAGGCAGTACACCAACACGAAGAAATTATTCGGCGAGGCATTCAAGAGGGTGAATTTTGATAAATGGTAGCACAAATACCGTCTTGATCGCCAACAGTTTAATTTCACAATTTTGAAAATAAGGAAAATTTGCATCTGTTTGCCGAATAAAACTGAATTATTCGGCAAACTCTGCTATGAAAGTAATTCCTTTTCCTCAATCATTTTTCTCACTAAATGGCAACTCTGCATTAATTGCCTCAATCTCCTGCTGTTCGAGTTGATTCACTTCCTTAATATAGGGACGGATAATTTGTCCTAAACGATTATTGTAAAAGCGGTGCAGACTGTGATTGGGCATAGCAGGGAAACCGCGCCGTTTTTTGTGACGCCCGCCCGCGCCAGGGTCAAAAATTTGGATGCCGTTAGCGATCGCCCACTCAATTGGTGCATAATAGCAAGCATCAAAATGTAAGCAATCTATCTCTTGAAAACTCCCCCAATAGCGTCCATAGAGTTTGTCATCTTTAAACAAACAAAAGGACATTCCTAAAGGATGAGAGTTATCTTCCTCACTATATGCAGCAACAAACAAGACTCGATGGCGATAATCGGTATGTAGTTGCTCAAAAAACCGTTGTGTAAGATACTTGCTACCCCACCAGCCAAACTTATCACAGGTGTCTGCATAGAACTGGTGCATTAAAGGAAATAAAGACTGAGGAATTTGATCACCACTTAGCGGTTGCAATCGTAAACCTGCTTTCTCCACAGCTTTGCGTTCCCGCTTGATATTGCGGCGCTGATTGGCGTTAAACACTTTCAAGTAATCATCAAAAGTTTTAAAGCCAGCATTTTCCCAAACATAGCTGTGGTGCAGCCAAGTTGTAAAGCCATGCCGTTCCAGCATCGGACGCCATTGGGGATCAACGTAAAGAAAGTGACACCCAGAAATCCGATTTTTGGAGCAAAAAATGTCAATTTCATGCAGCATTATGGCTGTGATTTCATCTTCATCTTCTCCTGGGGCGATTAAAAACCGATAGCCTTCAGCAGGAGTAAATGGTGTCATTCCCAGCAATTTTGGGTAATATTGGACTCCGATGCGATCGGCTAACTCTGCCCATTGATGATCGAAAATAAATTCACCAGAACTATGTCCTTTGAGATAAAGTGGTGCAGCAGCAATCAGCGTTCTATCTCGCCACAATGTCAAGTGATTTGGCAACCAACCAGTTTTAGCCGTAACACTCTGGGAGGTTTCGAGATTGTTCAGCCACTCCCATTCTAAAAACGGTGTTTTGAGTGGCATTGCCAAAGCATTCCAGGCATTTTGGGGTACTTCAGCGATTTTGTTCGTCCAAACGACAGAATAGCGAGGCTTAAGTTGTTCCACTTTTTAGGGAGTAGGGAGTGGGGAGTGGGGAGTGGGGAGTGGGGGACAAGGAGAATAACCCATGCCCAATGCCCCATAACTTAACTTAGCGTAATCTAATCTGCTGGTCGTTGCAGTCGATAGTGCAAAAACACTTCTTGCTCAACTGTATGAACTTCTAGAAGTTGCAACTTGGGGGCTAAATCTGATAAAAATCCTTTCCCTTCTACGGGTGTGGGTGCGTTATTGCCACCTAAAATCAGCGGGCAGACAGTCAGCCATAATTCATCGATTAAATCTAATCCCAGCAAGGAAGCGACTAATTCACCTCCACCCAAGACTACCAAGCGTGTTATATGTAGAGTGGCTAGATGCTTTAAAGCTGCGGGAATGTCAATTTCTCGCGTTGGTGTTTCAAAAACCAGAATCTGCTGAAATTCTGAGCGTCCTTTCCAGGAAAATGCTCCTTGTGTTGTCGTGAGTAACCAGCGTCTAACTGGTTGCTTAAAAAACTTAATTTCCGGATTCAGGTTTGCAGAGTGTGTAGTCAGTATATGAACTGGCTGCGGAGGCTTCCCTCCTTGTGCCCGAAGTTTGACTAGAGTTGGATCTGTTACGGTAAGTGTTGTTCCGTAAGCGGCCAGAGTACCAGCACCGAATAAAACGGCATCAGCAGCAGCGATTTGTTTTTCTAAGTGTGCTTTATCAACCCTTGAGCCAAACCGAGCAGGCGATCGCCTAAAATCTGCTATCTTGCCATCTACACTCATTGCTAAAACAACTGTAGTATGAGGACGATGTGGGAACATTAAATTGGTTTGATAGTTTTATTATTTTATTTGCTAGTGTGTAGATTCTCAAAAAAATCCATGCCTGCAAGCTACTATTTCCAAATTTTACCACTGTATTCGTATGCAACATAAATCGCTTTTCCATCTAGCATATATGACTTTTGGTATACCACGTTTCTTTTTGAATTATAGCAATTTGTTATTTTGAAACATTGAAAATAAAGTTGTGATATTTTAATAAAATGTCTCATCTAGCTGGTCTAATTGCATATCTTTGCTGTTGTAGTTTGCAGATGCAAAGTGAGACACTTGATGACTAATTCCCGTCAATCATCCTTTCGTAGAATTTTAGTAACGAGAATATTGCTGGTGTTCGTTCCAGTTTTACTTGTAGGCGAAATTGTTGCCTTGAATAAGGCACGTTCTAGCATATTGGGAACTGCACGTCAAAATTTAACAGAAAGCGCTATCAGTAAAGGGGAGAGAATTGTCGATGCGATCGCTATCTTAAAAGCTAATTTGCTGAGTGTTAGTAAAACAACGGTGATTCCGTCGGGTTTGCCGATACAAGAGCAAGAAATTCTCACGCAGTTAAAGCAACAACTTCCAGCCACTATTGAGTGCATCCAATTAACGAATCTGCGAAACCAGAAGATAGTTGCCAGTAGCTGTGGGGATCAACCAATTGGAGAATTGAGATTACCTTTGCCTAGTGACGGAATTGATGTTAAAGCAATCTTTCCACCAAAGGCAGGAATAACTGGTAAAAGAAACACCCAAAATCAATTGCGATTAGTGTTATCTGCACCAGTCTCTGATAGCCGAAGAAATTTAGTTTACAGCTTAAGTATTCAGTCTGCATTGTACCAACCAACCAGAAATCCGCCGGGATCGCTGACAGGCGCTATGGTAGTGATTGCTGAAGATGGCACAATTTTGGCGCACCCATTCACAGACTGGGTGGGAACTAATATCAATCAGCATCCAAATGCTTCCCAACTCCAGAGCATAATTAAAAATGCCATTGCGGGACAAAACGATTCGATAAATTTCTCTTTTACAGATGGGAAAGAATTAGTAGCTGGCTATACAGCTATTGCAAATCCAGTCAGCCAACAGCAGCAGGAAAAATGGATAGTCTTAGCTGTTACTAGTGTCGAGAATGCGCTTTTTGGTTTACAGGAAATCAAACTAATTCTCATAGTTTTGACAGTTGGTTTGATTGGTGCAAGTTTGTTAGCATCCCTATATCTCGCTCCTTACTTGGCACGTCCTGTAGAAGAATTGCGAGACTACGCTCTCAATATTCACTCTCACCACGCTGCACAACCAGTTCCGCACAATTTTCAAATCCGGGAATTCAATCAACTAGCCCAAGCATTAGACCAAATGGTAGAACGGCTCAAAGCTGGAGCAGAAGAACTGGAAATAGCTTGGAAAGAAGCAAAAACTGCTAACCAGATTAAAAGCCAGTTTTTGGCTACGACTTCTCATGAATTGAGAAATCCATTAAATATTATTATTAACTGTATTCGCCTGGTTGAAGATGGCTTATGTGATGACCGGGAAGAAGAAATGGATTTCCTCAAACGTGCCGATGAAACAACGATTCACTTGCTAGGTATTATTAATGATTTACTCGACATTTCTAAAATCGAAGCAGGTAAGCTTTCAGTCGTCAATACACCTGTTGACCTCCGACAAATATTGTTAGAGGTGATTAATTTACAATCAGTTAATGTTCAACAAAAAGGCTTGCAGTTGAAATGTGAGTTAGATCCCCAAGCGATACCAATTAAGGCAGATGCAGCCAAACTGAAGCAGGTGCTAATTAATGTTATCGGTAATGCCACTAAGTTCACCGACACCGGAAGCATCACTATTAGTACAGAACTTCAACATAGTAATGGTAAATCTCAGGTGGTAGTGGCTGTCACAGATACAGGTATAGGCATTGATCCAACTCAACAGCACAAACTATTTCGCCCCTTTGTAATGGTGAATGGCACAACTACGCGCCAATTTGAAGGTACTGGACTGGGATTAGCAATTTCACGAAACTTAATCGAACTCATGGGAGGCAGCATTTCTCTTGAGAGTGCGGGACTTCATCAAGGTACGACACTGAAGATTACCATACCTTTGATTGATATCTCCCTGTTACCTGTTCCCAAGAAAGAAGAAAATGTCGGGGATTTGGGATTTTCCTCTGAGAATGAGGCGGCAAAAGCCAGCCGCTACCCTAGCCTACAAGAGTCTGGGGGAAGTTCTTCTTTAGGAATTAACAAATCTGTCAAAGCAGGGATAGACAACGATAAGTTTCCAAAGTCCCTGCTGGTACTTGGTAAGGAGACTTGCGAGATTCGTCTTTCACCATTGCAAACTATCCTGGTAAGTCTTCCAAAAGGGGGAGTTTGTGCAAATGCGACTTTGAAGAGGTAATTTAGTCAAAAGTCCGAGAATGCGATCGCTTACCAACACCGAACGAATTACCGCAAAATCCCCTTTTTGGCGATCGCTTCACCCCGAATTATTCAACAACGCGATCGCTATGGTTTTGACTCTGATTTAGAAGCGTTACTAAATAACCAAGATAAAAGATTAGCAACCGTAGCAGCCCCAAAAGAGAACAGCGCAATAATTGCATCACGAGGTAAAACGCCATCTAACCAGCTACCCTGTATTCTCGAAACTGGAAAATCTGGATCTAGACCGATTTGAATCTCTTTAGTTTTCCCAGAAAAGCGGGCTTCTATGCCCTTTTTGGGAACAATTTCCAGATGGTGTATTTCTTTAATGTTTAAAGGAGTTTTAATAGGATCAGGTTTGTCACCCATGAGAAACTGATTTTTTTTAATCTCCTGTTCCTGTCCTACCATGCGGATTTTACCTTCTACAATAGTAGAATTTTTTAAATCGTCTCTGGCATCTTTACCAGGTATATCTAAATTTATAAATTTCACATCTTTGGTTTCTATCTTTCCTCTAAACCATTCTTCTGATTCATATTTGGGAGCTTTGGCTAGGGTAATATAAAACTTGGTATTTGGCGCAATGTTTAGGTTAAGTTGTTGATTATCTGGATTAACAATAAATTCTAGTGGTGTTTGCTTATCTGGTTGATTTGGTAATTTTAAATCTGGTGGTAATTCATATCCTTCTAATATGACCCTGATTGGTTGTTTACCTAAATCTAGTTCTAATGTATTTTGGTTGTTTTTTAAGTCTAATTTAGAGTTAGATTGCAGGGAAAAAGCAAGTTGAGTGCGTAAAAAATCATAACTTAATCCAGCTACTTTTGTATTGGGTTGCAGCCGGAGTTCTTTTAGGGTTATTAGATTGTTTTTATCACTTGTTGCTTGCAGATTATTTGGAGCAATAATCCATCTACTATCGTTATCTTTAAGGTCGATTATTAAAGAGTGTAACTGATTAAGTTCTGGCCAAGTTTCACATTGAAAATCGCCTGTGAAAGTCAGGGTTTGTCTGCCATAATTTTCTAGTTCTTTAATGCTGCTAATATTTTGAAGAAAGAGTTTTGATTCTTCTCCGTTATAGGTAAAAATCATTTCTTGAGCAATGATATTACCTTCAAATGTATGAGTCCCAGGTACAATAGCGGCAAAGGTGACGATAGTCAATAATAAAAGTAACAGCAACACCAACAATGAATTTTGATGGTTTGAAAGAGTTCTTAGTAAGCGCTTTAGCACTGAAGTGCTTACTACAAACAAAGCAACTAGAGATGTTTTCAGAAAATTCAACCATTGGCGAATTTTGATGAAGTCGGGAAACTTTTGTTTGGCTTTTTGCCGAGATGCCATGATTTATTTCAACCAATTTGGGTTATGTTCAAATACAATTCGCCTTTCAATGCGATCGCTAGGTTGATTTCTTCGGTCAATATTAGCAACGTAGCGCAGTTCATAACGCCCTGCTGGGGCATTGCGTCCATCCCAGGTAAAAATAGTTTCACCCTTTTTCGGATTCTTGCGGGAATCGCTATAGATTGATTTTTCACCTTGGGAGAGGATTTCAAAGTTGGTAAATCTCACTCTGTCTTCGGAATAAAAGACAAATTCATACTTACCCGAAGTTTGCCCCAGAATGACTGGAACATACACAGGTTGGGAACCAAGGTTATAGAATGCCACAGCGCGAAGGCTGTTAGCTGGTATTTTTGCTTGCCTGAGAACGTAAGTATCCCAGCTAAAGCTGAAACGCGAATCCTTGTTAGACAATAACAAGTCATCCATTTGATAGTGATAATTATCTCCCAAGGATTGCACAAGTACTTGAGGATTGTTACCACCACTGAGGCGGGGAATTTGCACCGTCAAGGTGTTGCCAAAATTGGTTAGGTTGCGGGTAGCAATAGAAATCAAGTTTAAGCTATTGCCGCTTAATTGTTGTTCTTTGATGCCTTCACAGCGATTGGGTGGTTTGCGGTGGATATAATCGGTAGATTTGGGGTTCCCTTCTGGGCAAGAAGCAGCAGCAGGAAGATGACTGAGGCTAAGGATTAATAGGCTGGCAAGAATAGTTTTATAATTCATGGCTTGTTTAAAGTAATGCTCCAGGTAAGCAGTTGTTTTTGAATCTTAGACATGGGATAAGCCAAATCTTCTTTATCTTTTGTTGCAACGACGATACCTAAAAGTTGATTCTGTGAGTCAATTACAGGACTGCCAGAATAACCGGGTTTGAGTGCGGCTTGAGATATTTCTAATCGCTGGTTTTGATAGCTGATTTGTCCTGATTCCATAGACCAAGATTTATCTTCACCTCTTTCAGCAGAATGACCAATAATCCGAATGGGGATTTTTGGGGTGATCGCAGTTGAGGAGATGGGTAAAGGCTGGATATCTTCTGGTAGATTACCGCTAACTTCCAAAACGGCTAAATCGAGTTCTTTGTCTGTAGTCATTTTGAACAGCTTGGCATCTCGCCGCATTCGCACTCGGTTTGGTGGTGGTGAACTGAAAAATTCAATTTGAATATTTTTACCTTTTTCATAGCCATCAAAAATGACATGACGATTAGTGAGGATTAATGTTCGGTTGCCTTCTCGCTTAATTATTACACCAGTGCCAATCTCAGTTCCCTGGCGTTCACGGCTAGAAAACTCGGCAGTGATGCGTACCACAGAACGCTTAATGGGTACAGTTGGATCATCTTTAGGCAACCATTGGCGATCGTCTTCTATGCCCTTAGCTTGGGTATCGTCTTTCGTTTTCCATAACTGCCTTGCTTCTACATTGTTGTTACTGGCATAGACATAATTGGGGTCAATCTCTTCTGCTTTGTCAAACTGTTCAATGGCTTCTTTTAGTTTCTCTTGCTCTTGGAACACTAAACCCAAGCCATTATGAGCAAGAGTATAGTCGCTGGCTGGTGGCCCAGGCGTATCTGGTAATGTTAGGGCTTTCTTATAAGCGGCAACTGCTGCATCTAATTTCTTCTGCTCTCTCAGGGCATTGCCGAAATTGTTGTAAGCAAGAGCCAAGCTAGGGTTGAGTTGAATTGCTTTTTGGTAGGCGGCAACTGCTGCATCTAATTTCTTCTGCTGTCTCAGGGCAAGACCGAGATTGTTATAAGCATCAGCATCCTTGGGGTTGAGTTGAATTGCTTTTTGGTAGGCGGCAACTGCTGCATCTAATTTCTTCTGGTCACTCAGGGCATTGCCAAGATTGTAGTAAGCAAGAGCATAGTTAGGGTTGAGTTGAATTGCTTTTTGGTAGGCGGCAACTGCTGCATCTAATTTCTTCTGCTCTCTCAGGGCAATGCCGAGATTGTAGTAAGCAAGAGCATAGTTAGGGTTGAGTTGAATTGCTTTTTGGTAGGCGGCAACTGCTGCATCTAATTTCTTCTGGTCACTCAGGGCAATGCCGAGATTGTTGTAAGCAAGAGCATAGTTAGGGTTGAGTTGAATTGCTTTTTGGTAGGCGGCAACTGCTGCATCTAATTTCTTCTGGTCACTCAGGGCATTGCCGAGATTGTAGTAAGCATCAGCATCCTTGGGGTTGAGTTGAATTGCTTTTTGGTAGGCGGCAACTGCTGCATCTAATTTCTTCTGCTCTCTCAGGGCAATGCCGAGATTGTTGTAAGCAAGAGCATAGTTAGGGTTGAGTTGAATTGCTTTTTGGTAGGCGGCAACTGCTGCATCTAATTTCTTCTGTCTCTTAAAAATGTAGCCAAGAAGATTGTGAGTTTTTGCATCTTGTGAGTTTAGTTGAACAGATTTTTGACAAGCTGTTATTGCTTCATCAAGTTTGTTCTGGTCATCCAACACATCACACAGCTTGTAGTAAGCAAAAGCAAAGTTAGGGTTAAGTTGGATCGCTTTCTGCAAGGCGGTGACTGCGGCATCTAATTTCTTCTGCTCTTTCAGGGCAATGCCGAGATTGTAGTAAGCAAAAGCATAGTTAGGATTGAGTTGAATTGCTTTTTGATACGCAGCGATCGCAGCATCTAATTTCTTCTGGTTACTCAGGGCATTACCTAGACCATTGTAAGCAGTAGCCAAGTTAGGGTTGATTTGCAAGGCTCTTTGGTGAGATGCGATCGCCTCCTCTAGTTTCCCTTGAGCATTTAGCACATTCCCTATACCAACATAAGCATCAGCATCATTAGGATTGAGTTGTAACGCTTTCTGGTGAGCTGCTAATGCTGCATCTAGTTTCCCCTGTCGCCGCAAAGCATTCCCCAAATTGTTATAAGCTTTGCCATTATTGGGTTCAACTTGTAAAACTTTACGCCAAATTGTCTCTGCTTGGGAGTTATTACCAACTGTTTCGGCAGCATCGCCTCGTTTAAATAGCTGTTCAATATTGTTTTGAGCAACTACAAATAGGGGTGTGGTAGCCAGAGATAGAGTTAAAAATAAAGTAGTAAATATACGGTTGTGCATAATCATGCTCATGCGTCAGTTGATTTTATCAGGACTTACCCGAAAATCGCTAAAAACCGGAATAATTTTTGATAAATATTCGTGAACGAGTCTTTGAACTCCGTTGATCAACCTCAGAGCTTCGTGAACGAGTCTTTGAACTCCGTTGATCAACCTCAGAGCTTCGTGAACGA
>NZ_JBALCE010000108.1:0-30881 GCF_036919815.1 Nostoc sp. | reverse complement strand
TATCTTACCAGAAAATTCTGGGGATTCGTCATACATCCAGAAGAGAGTTTTTACTGATGTTTTAAATCAATTCCAGATGTAATCCTTATCCCCCGCTCACAATCCCCACCTTATGAGTACATTGTTCGCGTAGCGTCTCGCAGAGAAGGTGGGGACTTCCGCGACTCGTTAAATTAATTTTCAGTGTTATGCGATCGCTGAATAAAGGTAAGTACCTGTGCAAAATTAATTTCATAGTCACATCGCCTGAAATGCTTGTAAAACCCTGATTATAGGTTAAATAAATGTGTAAATAATTTTGCAATCACTACTTATTTTACCGACTCAGTACTGAGTGCTGAGTCCTGAGTGCTGAGTAAATTAAGAAGTACTCACTACTTTTGAACTTGGGTTGATACCCCACCCGCAAGTGGCGTGGTCTTTTTACTCAGCACTCTTCATTCTGCTCTAGATATACATAGCAAAGTAATCATTATAAATTTCTGTATTAGTCATGACTGTAAGTTCTATTTGTTTCTGTTCTTCATCTGTTGCCGAACTTGTAGCTGAGTCTAAGCTTTCTTGAGGGATAAAATCACCACAGTATTCATTCGCTGGTACTGCTGCATTCATCTTTTGGGGATAACTCAATTTGAGATTATTCATCATTGTAATAAATTGACTACGGCTGCGATAGCGTTCGCGGAGCGTCTCGCAGAGAAGCGCTCCGTAGGAATCGCTAAATCTGGGATTAAGCCGCTTTTCTTCGCCAATGGTAGAAACAGTACGTCCTTTATAGTCATGGGCAGGATATACCAAGGTATCATCTGGCAAGGTGAATAAGCGTTGTGTCACCACATCATATAGAGTTCCAGGATCACCTCCCTGAAAATCTGTGCGTCCACAACCACGAATAAATAAGGCATCACCAGTTAAGAGATGGGTTTTGTTCACCAAATATGCTATGTGACTGGCGGTGTGACCTGGTGTGAAAATCGTTTCAATGATTACCGATCCCACCTCTAGGATTTCGCCACCGACAAGGGAGCGATCGGCTTTGGTCACAGCAGTATTCTGGGGAACGATCACTTGAGCGCCTGTTTGTTGCCTGAGTTTGCCTGCCCCTGTGATGTGATCGGCATGAAGGTGAGTTTCTAGACAGTAGCGTAGCTTTAATCCCAGTTCAGCTAATGATTGCAAATCGCGGTCAACTTGCTCTAATACAGGATCAACTAGAACAGCATCTCCTGTCTGCTTGTCGGCAATTAAATAAGTGTAACTACTAGTTTCAGGGTCAAAAAATTGCCGAAATAGGAAAGTTGACTGGGGTATCTCTGCACTGCTCCGGCGTAGCCCGTCGTAGACATCGCTTACGCTTAACAAAGGCATCGTCGCAATAGTCCGCACACGCACTGGTAGCGACTGCAACAACGCCTTAGATAATTCCTGCGCCTGTCCCCGTAATTCTGGTACAGCGATTGTTTCCCACAAGTCACCCTTGCGAGGGGTTCCCAAGGTATAAAGCAGCGTCGAAACGTTACCATCTGCTGCATATAAAGCACCGTAGGTATCTGTATCTAGTCCTAAACCGATGGCATTGGGGCGAATTAAACCGTGCGATCGCAAATTAGTAATCAGAGGATGAGGCGATCGGCGATAATCTGCTGCTACCCCTGTACAATTCACCACCCGGCGGACGTGCAAGATATTATTAGTTTGGGTTTTGCGCTGGCATACGGTTACTGCCACACCGTCCGGCAAAGCTTGATATTCTCGAATCCGCCCTGCGGCAATGGTGAGTTGAGCCGAATCCAGCATTTGGGTTACAACATCCGCCACTCTTGGGGCAATGCGGTGACGATGCACGTCCCAATAGGGTGTCAGATGACGCAAAAAACGTTGCTGTTCCTCGGTCGGTAGTTGTTGCCAGATTTTCTGATTCATGGGACGCAGAGAATCAATTACTGCCCGCCAGTCGTAGCCTAGGGCAGTAGCAATTTCCACCTCAGCACGCAGCCGACGTAACCAGCCCCGCACACTTTTTGGTGAATTTTCTGGGGTCAAGAAGGAGGGATAAGGTTGAGCCGCTTGATGTTTGAGGGGAAATAATCCTCGTCGGGACACAGCATAAATTTTGCCCCGATGGTGGCGATCGCTCAGAGATAAAACCATATCCACCATCGTCAGTCCCGTACCAATTAGCAACACAGGTGCATCAGCATCAAGGTCTGCTAGGGCATCGGCTGACCAAGCATTCCGTAAATAATTTTCATCATTACTGTTTGCGTTTTGAATGGCGGGGGGTGCAGAGGGTGAGTTTCCTAATGCCAACACAACTCTGTCTGCGGCAAAACAGCGACCACTACGTAGAGAAATCATTGCGCTTTTTTCTTCAGGCTGTACTCCTACCACTTCATCGAGCAAGCGTTCTAGTCGCACATCACTAGGTGTTGTGGCTTCTGCTTCTGCCAAAACCGATTGAATGTATAAACCATAGACCTTACGAGGTATGAAGGTACTGGCATTGACTTCTTCTGAAAAAAATGCTATTAACTCATCGCGGTTGTGCTTAAGCCAACGTAACAAATGCCCTGGATCGTGGGCAAATGCACTCATGTTGCCTGCCGATACATTTAGCAAATGACAGTTGGTATCTGTGCTATAGGCAATTCCTTTGCCGATTTGATCGCTACGCTCAATTAGCTTAATGGTGAGAGGTTGACTGGCAGTCTTCAATAGATGGGTAGCGACTAGAGAACCACTAAAACCTCCGCCAACAATAGCGATCGTGGTTGGAGTATGGGCAGTTAAAAAACTAGGGTTCATGGCGGTCTTAGTTAAAATCAATAGTTACGCTGATTTCATCAAGTCTCTTTACTGGAACTAAGTACTTTTCCAACCCAGCTAAAAGAATTAAGACTTGATTTGTTATAAATTTTTATAATACCTGATTTCAGGCATTAAATACATTTAATTGATAAACTAACCGTAGTTTGGGATTACATAATAATCATCCCTTGTGCCAAAAGATTGTTATGAAAGGATTGAGAAAAGACTTAAACGAGCAAAACGAGCATTATGCAGAAAACTACAGCCAGCAGCAGGGGGAATAAGAATGACTAAGGAAATAAAAATACAAGCGATTAACGGTAATATATTTGCCGATTTGGGCTTAGAAAACTCTGATGAATTGCTTGTGAAAGCTGAACTTGTTGCAACAAATGACCCAGACTAAAGCAGCAGAACTTTTAGGGATTGATCAACCAAATTTGATGAACGGAAAGCTATCAGGCTTTTCGACTGTGCGGTTGTTTCGCTTTTTGAATGCGTTAAAAGTTAATCAACTGTAGCCACCCAACATCCATCTTCTTTTCGCTGCCTCATTAGCTAAATCAATCTTGATAACAAACTTATGGTCTGCTAGCATTTTTTGTATTAGTCTAAGTTCATGATCTCCTAAGTGATTTTCCAGGTAAGCTTCTATTAAAACCTCAACCAATTTAGTGACACTACCTGGAGGCATTTGAATGTACCGTTACAAGTCATCAAGGTAGTTGACAAGAATACAATGTCCCGCAACCGGATGATTGATGTATAAGGCAGAAATATTTTTATCTTCTAATTGACGTTTAAAAATATGAATACTTTGATTTCTGATCAACTCAAATATATTTTCTATTGGTTGTTTTCCCACAACTAAACGTTCTCTCTCAAAAGAGGCAGCTTCTTCGCCTTGTCTTTTGAAGTGTCTGTGACCAAAGGAAAATTGTCCATAATTGGGAATCGGTATAGACTGACGCTGAAATATTTCTCTCTCCAGGAAATCTTCGTATTCACAGAGCCGAACAAATTCCTGAATAGCGACACGATCGCTCTGGGAAAGGGCAGCATTTCGTCGAAACATCTCTTGAACTTGTGACTCTGCTGATGGATAGTCACCTGTAACGAAGTATCTAAAATCACGACGGTATAGAACAGCTAATAATACTAACTGATCACCTGTAATTCTGTTCCTACCCTCTTCAATATTTAGATACTCCTGGAAGCTTATTTGAAGGCGTGAGGCAGGATCTTGCGGAGCAATTAAAAGACTTTCCCGCGCATCCTTGAGCTTTCTTCCCAAAACCGCATAATCAAACGCCATCACTTTTAAAAACGCTTAAAAATTTTTTCTACTCAAAATCATCTTACTGTATTTGACAAATCAGGAACCTCTTAGCAACAGATTTTTAATTTTTTTATACAAGCACTTACGCAGCATTATTATACATAATTTTTACGTATAACCAAGCAAATAATGCCGGTTTTTATTCAATAAGGCTTGATTTTATATAAATATTTGTGATACTCTACCTTCATCCATAAACTACAGTTACTTGATAAAATAACCGTAGTTTATGAGTTCACAGTGTGCATCAAACGGGAATCACGCATTATGCCAAAAGATTGGTATGAATGGCACGACCTATACGACACTGAGCCAAAATTGCAGCAGCGTCTAGAAATCGTGCAGGAATATATTGCTTACAGCTTGAATACCTCACCAGATGGCGCTATCCGAATAGTGAGTGTTTGCGCGGGTGATGGACGAGATTTATTAGGAACTTTAAAAAATCACCCTCGTGCGAAAGATGTTTCTGCACGACTGGTTGAAATAAATTCAAATTTAGTTGAGCGTGGACGAGCAACTATAGAGTTTTTGGGTTTAGCCAAGCAGATTGAGTTTATCAATGGTGATGCAACTCTTGCCGCTAACTATGTAGGAGCAGTACCAGCAGATATCGTAATTGTGTGTGGTGTCTTTGGCAATCTGGCACAGGAAGCTGAACTCAATCGCCTACTAGATAACCTGAGTTTTTTGAGTAAACCAGGTGCTTTTGTCATCTTGACTCGCGGACACTCTAACGGTATTGCCTACTCTGACAATGTGCGAAAAATTTTAAGTGCATCTGGATTTGAGGAAGTTAACTTCAAGCTTACGGACACGGGAGATATGGGTGTAGGACTTCATCGTTACCTTGGTGAAAACTTCGCTGCACCCAAAGAGCAACAGTTATTTGTGTTTTCCGGCATTCCTAGTAAAGCGAGGTAAAAAATGTCTATTCAAAACACAGTGTCAACTTGGGAAGAAGTTTTAGAAACTGCTAGAAAAAATACCCCTGCGCGTAGGGTAAAGAGGCCGGGACAATCTCCTTCTACTGCACCAATACCCAGCAGTTTGCATAAACTTCCCCCAAATACAGAACCGCCAGTCTTGCTTTATCGAGATACTAATTCCTGGTGTCCTTTCTGCGAGCGAGTTTGGTTTGCTCTGGAAGAAAAGGAAATTCCCTTTGCAACGGAGTTTATTGATTTAAGTAATAAACCCAAATGGTACACTGACATAGTTCCCACAACCCTTGTCCCAGCAGCAAAAATTGAGGGTAACTTAGTATTTGAATCCAAAGACATTCTCTTGGCTTTAGAAGAAAGGTTTCCTACTCCTGCATTATTGCCGGAAAATCCAGAGGAAAACGCTGTTGCTAGACAGTTGGTTGAAGAGGCTGAGACTAAGGGTTTTAGAGAGATTGCTTACAAATTCCTGAGAGAAGCATTTGTAGATGCTGATGAGTTGGCAAACTTACAAGCAGCATTTGAGGCGAAGTTAGATGAACTTGAGCAAACTTTGGCTAAATATCCCGGCGCTTACTTTGTCAGTACATTTAGCTTAGTTGACATTTTGTATAGTCCCCATCTGGATAGATTGGCGGCTAATTTACCTGTGTATCGGGGATATCACCTTAAAGGAAATCCTCGCTTTCCTCGCATTAATGCTTGGTTTGACGCACTTAATCAGCGTCCTGCTTATCACAGGGTAAAGTCGGATAATATTACCAATAATTTACTGTTGCGTCGCAGATGGGGTGTAGAACCGATTGGCAATCCTTTACCTCTAGATGTGGCAGATAGTGAGAAAATTCAATATCGCGCCGAAGCAGCTGAGAGATTGAGCGATAATCGGGAAGTTGCGATCGCAGATATTATCAAAAACTCTGGAGTCCAAGCAATAGCCGCAGATGGTGATTTTACCACAGTTAAGGACGCTGTTGATTTTCACCTGCGACAACTAGCTGATTATCTCATTCATGGCAATGGCGAAACTTTACCGGGTGGTCGGACGGGTGGTAAAAATAGCAGTGTTGATCCTATCTTCGCTGCTGTGGGGGCGATCGCTTTCGCATATTTGAGAAATCGCATCTGCGCCCCCCGTGATATGAGTGCTGGTGCAGCAACCGCGTTTCGAGCAGCGATCGATAAATTATTGACTTCTGTTTATTGATTTTGTAGGCGTTGCTGATTGAATGTATGAATTTGCCTCATACAGAAACGCAGCGAAAAGTTGGAGCACTTCTGACTCCTGAATTCTACTGTACTTTGGAGACTTTATTGAGGAAAGGGAATTGCTAACAGTCCATAGTGAAAATGAACTACAATTAAATGCTGATGTACTGGTAATTGGTGGTGGCCCTGCCGCAGCATGGGCAGCCTGGGCAGCCGCATCCCAAGGAGTCAAAGTCATCATTGTTGATAAAGGTTTTCTGGGTACAAGCGGTGCTGCTGCTGCTAGTGGCAATGGCATCATGGCTCCGTCTCCAGAGAATTGGGACAAAGTTTTATCGGAGCGTTATCGCGCAGGAAAAAACCTCGCTAACTCACGTTGGATCGAGCGTGTTATCGAAAAAACTTGGCTGAGTTTGCCCCTAGTAGAAAGTTGGGGCTATCGTTTCCCTAAAAAAGATGGGGAATCTGTGCGTCAGAGTTATTATGGCCCGGAATATATGCGGGTACTTCGCAAAAATCTTTTGCGTGTTGGTGTGCAGATTCTTGATCAAAGTCCGGCTCTAGAGCTTTTATTGGCTGAGGATGGCTCAGTAGCTGGAGCAAGAGGTGTGCAGAGGCAAGATCATCGTACTTATACCGTTCGTGCTGGTGCAGTAGTTTTAGCGAATGGTGGTTGTGCATTCTTGAGTAAAGCATTAGGTTGCAATACCAATACAGGGGATGGACTGTTGATGGCAGTGGAAGCTGGTGGGGAACTTTCTAGTATGGAAGCTTCTAATCACTATGCCATTTCGACGGCTTTCAATGCGACTGTAACCAGGGGTGTTCCCTTTGGCTGGGCTAGTTATACGGATGAAGCAGGCAATGATCTGGGTGGCTATATCAATGGTCGTCGCGATCCATCGTTTCTCCCTAATGCCCTCCTGAAAGGCCCGGTTTATGCTCGTTTGGATCGAGCCACACCGGAAGTTAAAGCAGTGATTGAAAAGTCTCATTTCATCGCTTTTCTACCCTATACAAAAGCTGGTATTGACCCCTATACAGAACGAGTGCCTGTGACACTTGTTTTAGAGGGTACAGTCCGTGGTACAGGTGGGATTCGGATTGTGAATGATGATTGCGCTACAAAGGTTCCTGGCCTCTACGCTGCCGGTGATGCTGCATCGCGGGAGTTTTTAGCCGGTTTAGCTTCTGGGGGTGGTGGCCCCAATGCTGCCTGGGCAATCTCCACAGGGCAATGGGCTGGAGTTGGTGCAGCAGCCTTTGCCAAGAGTCTGGGGGATCATGCAAATGAACGGGTTGCGCGTCCTACTGGTCAAGCGGGATTGCGATCACCTACGGTGGGCGGAACGCCATCGCCTTTGGCGGGGCGTAGCCCATCGTCACCCTCACCCACTTCTGAAACATTCGATAGTGAGGCGATCGTGCGCGGTGTACAAGCCCAGATGTTCCCGTTAGAGAAGAATTACTTGCGTTCTGAGCAGGGACTTTTGGATTCTCTCGCCAAATTAGACACGCTGTGGCAGCAAGTACAAGGGAACCCGAAACAAGATACAGTGCGCGATGTGGAATTTTCTCGTCGAGCGGCTGCTCTGACTGCTGTAGCACGATGGGCATATTTTAGCGCGTTACATCGCACGGAAACGCGCAGCGAACATATTCGCCTGGACTATCCCGAAACTGATCCAAATCAGCGTTATTACCAAGCGACAGGCGGCTTAGATAAGCTTTGGGTGAGGCGTGATTGGATTACGGATGCGATGTCTGGCGACAAGCCCTTCTCTACGAGAGGCTGCGCCAACGGGTTCGGGGGTGATGCTCCTAACGTCGCTAACGCTGCGCTATCGCAATCGACGGAAACCGCCAGACGCTCGATGACTCGCTAACGCTACGCTATCGCTCTTAGCGTCTCCCCTTGGGAGAAGACTGCGACCCCCTCACCACAAAGCGTCTACGCTACACCACCAGTAATCACCACTCAAACCACACCTACTGTATCAAAGTTGTAACAGGAGCAGGATCATGATTGAGCTTGTCAGCCATAAACTCTGTATCAATTGTAATTTGTGCGTTCAAGTTTGTCCTACCAATGTCTTTGATTCCGTACCTAACCAACCACCTGCGATCGCCCGCAAGGAAGACTGTCAAACTTGTTTCATGTGTGAGGCATATTGTCCTGCGGATGCGCTCTACGTTGCGCCTGAATCTCATACCAATGTTGCAGTCAATGAGGATGATTTAATTGAAAGTGACATCATGGGTGAATATCGTCGCCTCTTGGGTTGGGGATATGGCAGAAAAAACAATAGTGAATTGGATACGGCTCATAAACTGCGCCAACTACCGCGTCCTTGATTCCCCGGATCAAAGGCGGTGTACCAGGAACGGAAGCAGACGGTGATATCTATGCTGATGTACTTTACGAAGTTACTCCTGGGGGTGAGATTGTTTGGACTTGGCACGCCCACAAACACTTAGATCCAGATATTTTTACTATCACTCCCCAAGATCAACGACACGAATGGACTCATGGTAATACTGTAGGCGAACTCGCTGACGGCAATATTATAATCAGCTTTCGTAACATCTCTACCGTCGTAATTATTGATCACCAAACAGGAGAGATTATCTGGACACTTGGAGATGACGTATTAGCACAGCAGCACTTTCCTAACGAATTAGCTAACGGCAATATCCTAATTTTTGATAATGGCGCACATCGTCGTCACACTGCGCTCAATTTCTCTCGTGTGATTGAAGTAAGCCGTCAAACTAAAGAAATAGTTTGGGAGTACGGTGACAACCCACCTCAAAATTTCTTCAGTTCGTATATATCAGGCGCACAGCGTCTAGCGAATGGCAATACTTTAATTACAGAAGGTGCTTACGGCCGCATATTTGAGGTGACAGTTACAAAAGAGATTGTTTGGGAATATGTTAATCCCCACTTTGCGGTTCGGAATCTTGGTGAGAAGTCAGTAGTAGCTAGTGGGGAACAAAATTCAGTCTTCCGCGCCTTTCGTTATGCACCTGAAGAAGTGCCTTGGCTCTAGTTCAATTTTAGATTTTAGATTTTGGATTTTGGATTGAATTAATTGCCAAAGCTAATAAACCAATCATATTTATACAGGAACATCAACATGGCTGAAATCAAGATATATAGCGCAGTGGTTTGCCCTTATGCTCACCGTTCGCGCTTGGTATTGCAAGAAAAAGGCATCGACTTTGATTTGATTGAGATTGATTTGCAAAACAAGCCAGAGGGATTTAAAGATATTTCTCTTTATGGAAAAGTGCCTGCGATCGCACATAATCATCACCGAGTTTGGGAATCGGCAGTAATTAACGAATATCTCAATGAGGTATTTCCAAATCCGCCGCTTTTACCCAGTAGTCCCATTGCTAAAGCCCAGGCTCGCATCTGGATTGATTTTGCTAATACTCGATTCGTTCCGGCTTTTTCTGCTCTCTTGCGTAGTCCCGATATTCAACAGCAAGAAGCAGCTAAACAAGAACTATATAAACATCTGGAATTTATCAAGAATGAAGCTTTTGGGAAGTTATCAGGAGACGGACCTTACTGGTTTGGTGAATCCATTAGTCTGGTTGATTTCACCTTTTACCCCTGGTTTGAGCGTTGGCCTGCATTAAAGCACCATCGAGGCTTTGCAATACCAGAGGAATTTACTCGTCTACGTCAGTGGAAAAAGGCTTTGAAACAACCTGATTCTGTGGTGGCGATCGCTAATAGTAAGGAGTTATACATAGAGCGATATGCTAGATTTACTACTCATGTTGCTGCCTAGCACTGCTTTTTGGTAGTCATATCATGTCCGGTTAATCAAGCTGAATAAAAAATGTTTGTTTGTAGTCAGGACTTTAGTCTTGGTTTTAGGGACTAAAGTCCGCACTACAAACTGCTAGCACGGGCTACGCCTACGCAAATTTGGGCACACAGACTACAGGTGTTTCCCATAAACTCATAGGACTTAGGCAAAGACTCTCTAAAACTCTTACTTCTTGGTGGGGCACAGATAGTTCTGCTGGCATAGCTTTGGGTGAAGATATTGCTATTAGCATCCTGAAAGATGAGAGGTTGGGTTACAACGAAAAATTCAATGGCTTCATATTCACAAAATTTGATGGAACGAAAATCACAGTTTAAATCTTTTGTTTGACAACTTGTTTGATAATTAGAGGTGAATTAATTCATGAAAAATTTCAAAAAACAATTTGCATTCTGGAAAAACCAACGCATCACTCGTCGTCACGCTTTATTTGCTTTTGGCTACAGTGTAGTATTATCTACTACACTGTTTAGTTGCAGTAATTCACCAGATAATTCTCAGCAACAAGCAGCTTCATCGGCTTCTAAAGCAGCTAGTAGTAGTAATACTACTGTTGATAAAGTAATTAGAATTGTTCGCTCTAAACAACTTACTGCCCTAGCTGTCTTAGAACGAAAAGGTAGTCTAGCAGAACGATTAAAAGCTTTAGGATATAGGGTAGAGTGGCCAGAATTTGCTGCCGGTCCACAACAATTAGAAGCTTTAAATGCAGGTGCACTTGATATTGCCTTGACAGCAGAATCTCCTCCTGTTTTCTCTCAAGCAGCCGGCACACCTCTTGTATATTTAGCGGCTAATTCTTCTGATGGTCAATCAGTTTCATTGTTAGTTCCTAAAAACTCTCCTATTAAAAGTGTCAAAGATTTAAAAGGGAAAAAAGTAGCTTTTCAAAAAGCATCAATCGGTCATTATCTTATACTTAGAGCCTTAGAAAAAGAAGGTTTAAAGCTTAGTGATATAGAATCAGTCTCCCTACCACCTCCAGATGCTAATGTGGCATTTAGTCAAGGTAAAGTAGATGCTTGGTTTATCTGGGAACCATTTGTCACAAGAAATGTCCAAAATGGTACAGGAAGAGTCCTGGTAGATGGTGGTAATGGTTTGCGAGATACTAACAATTTTATATCCACAAACCGCAAATTTTATGAAGAAAATCGAGAAGTCATCAAAGTCTTTCTAGAAGAAGTACAAAAAGCCCAAGATTGGTCTAAAAATAACCCTAAAGAAATTGCCAAATTGCTCTCTGCAACAACTCAACTTGATCCACATACATTAGAGATTATGCACAAAAAGTATGATTTCACGCTTATACCAATTACCGAAGCAATCATTAATAAACAACAAGAAGTTGCTGACAAATGGTATAGCTTAGGACTCATACCTAAGAAGGTAAATGTAAGAGATGGCTTCTTGACTCCAGAACAATATGCCGAAATTACTCCCAAGGAAGTACTGGCGAAAAATTAGTATTTCGGAGACTGGGGAGTAGGGAGTGGAGAAAGACTGTTTACTCATCAGACTACTTTGCTAAATCAAATACTCCTGAAAAACTTGGGTTTTTAGTACTTATTATGCTAAATTAATAATTAAAATGCCAATTTAATAAACATCTAACGAAGATATTAGACGCGGCTATCTCCAAAAGTGGGAGGAAAAACAGGAGTTTACTTGGTTGCAAGAGTTTAAACAAAGATGGGTTACGGGTTCGATTTCAACCTCGGTGAAATATTATGCCATCTCAAATAGACATACATTTGCCTAACGGAATATTACAACGCTTGCAAAATGTGAAAGATTTTGTAGGCCAAAGGGTGAACTCTCTAAGTAATTCAGCACAACAAGCTGGGGAGTCTTTGAAGGCAACAGCCACTACAACAACTGATAAAGCAATTGATACAGTTACGACAAACTTAGAACAAAGTTGGCAAACAGCCGAGCAATTTAAGAGTACAACATCGGGAGCGGTAAAAACAGCGATCGCATCTTCTGTAAGTGATTGGCTGACACAACACCCACTATTTTTTAGGTTAGTTCAAATATTAGCTTGGGGTGCAAATCACCCAATTATTAGTGTTATAATTCTGCTGTTTGCACTTGCTATAGTTTGGAGCATCATCAAAGCAATTGTCCGCTTAATTGAAACAGCTAGTTGGTCAATACTCCAAGTTCCGATAAAATTTCTTCAGGCTTTGATTAAAGTTAGCTTTCTTTCCTTAACTAAAGTTGGCACTTTTACTATCCAAAGAATGACAGCTACTAAAAAAATTGATAATTTACCAGTTTTACTGCCTGAAAATTTTCAACCAAATAAACAACAGCGATTAGCAGAAATTTCTCATCGTTTAGAAGCAATTCAGAAGGAACAAAATGAGCTTTTACAAGAAGCAGCAGACTTGATTACTTGCGACAAAATTGATATAGAAATATCAGAAATTAAATTGCCAAAAAGCTTTGAATCACATCTTGGCTGAGTTCGGCTGTTGAATCAGAGGCGACAATACCGCCTTTTTGCATTACCAGAAAAACAACTTATAATTTTTCTACATATACTTAAAAACAGTAATAATATATTAAAATGTAGTTAAAAGAAATACATTAATTTAGTAGTATTCAGTGCTAGTCTATGTAGGGTAAGAAGGCAAAGCAAATGACCCAAACGACGAAAACCCAAAAACTGCTGACCTTTGAGGAGTATCTTACCTATGATGATGGTACAGACACGCGCTATGACTTGGTGGATGGAGAACTAGTCGAGATGCCACCTGAAAGTCAGGAAAATACCAATCTGGCAAGATTTATATTCGTTGAACTACTAAAACATTTCCCCTTTTATTTAATTGCTCACAAGGATACAGAAATTGACGTGGCGGGGCGACGGGCGAGATGTCGTTTACCTGACTTAATGGTTCACACAGAAGAATCTTATGCAGCCCTTATCGGTGCTACTCGTGCCACCCTCACCCGTGATATGCCGCCGCCTGCCGTAGTGATTGAAATTGTTTCACCGGAAACGGCGAACCGCGTTCGTGATTATCGCTATAAGCGGACAGAGTATGCCGCTAGGGAAATATTGGAGTATTGGATTGTTGACCCACAGATGCAACAAATTACGATTTGCCAGTGGGTGGAGGGGCAGTATGAGGATAAGGTATTTACAGGTGCGACTTGCATGGAATCAGTGGTAATTACTGATTGGGCGCTAACAGTAGAACAGGTGTTTAAGAGCGCAAACCGACCAGAATTCCCAGGCGAATAGAAAGTGCCATCGAGTTTTTCCTTCTTGCTTTTGTTCCATATCAACCTTTAAAATGTGATATTAGTACGATAGGTTACTAATAAAAAGTTAACTTTATACATATTTTTGAGTTTGTGTAATCAAAAGTTCTTGTTACGGTTAAAGAGATAGCTGGGCAATAATTTCATCTTCCTTGCCAGCAGCAAAGTTAGCAAAACGCTCCGCTAAGGGTGGTACAATCACCAAAGGATTACTAAACCCAGCAAAAACATGAACGCGATCAAATTTGGGAATAGCACCAATTAAGGCGAGTCTGTCGCTACTAAATGCCACCAAGCAATGATACCAAGTTCCTGGTAAATTCTCTAAAGTTGGCAAAATTTGGTTTATGCTTTTTCGCAACCATTTTTCACTTACCTCTGAGTTTACCTTGGCATGAGGATCTGCGATCGCACGGCTAATTTGACCGATGCGGAAACTGCCATCTTGAAACTGAATTGCACCCGCATCTAAAATCGGTGGTACTAACTCATTACCAAGTTCATCCCACAATTCATCAAGTTGACTAGATTCAGCTTCTAGTTGAAACCGTTGCACATTAGCCGGCATAACTAAGGTGCGTAACTGCACATCTACAGGTGGGGTTTCAATTATTTCTGTGTGGGTAAAATACAGCTTAATGGGAATACCAACAGATTTTAGAAGCTGGCGGCTGAGTCCACCCGCACAAATGACAACATTAGCACTGTGGAAAGTTGCAGTAGTTGTTTTTACGCCATCTTGCAATACTTGTAATACTTGGGTAATCTGCATTTCACCCCCAGCCCGCAGAAAGGCTTGGATGTAGGCTTGTGCTGTTTTTTCTGGGTGAATATGACCGTGTTTAACAATTAAAGCACCAGATATCGCCTCTCGATTTAGCTGCGGTTCCAACTCACAAGCTTCTTGCACACTCAGTAACCGGGGTGGAATGGCACAATCATTATATGATGCAGCAGTTGCTTCTGGATCACAATCGGCTGAAATAGTAAGTAATAAATCTAATTCCCGAAATTGGATATCAGCGTCTAACTCTTGAGATAGGATATGGTAACGCGCGATCGCATCTTCGCACAATTGCCGAGTTAATGTTGTAGTAGCCGACCAATAGGCAAGCCCACCATAACTATAGCGAGTTGCATTCTGTGGTCTGCTATATTGCTCCAACAAAAGTACAGAAAAGCCAGTTTTTACAAGTTCATAAGCGAGTGCAGCACCAGTAATTCCACCGCCAACTACAATCCAGTCGTAGGTTTTCATATTAAATGTCTTTCTGAATTACGAATTACGTTAGCGTAGCGTTAGCGAGTATTCGAGCGTCATTACGAATTACCATAAGTTGCTTGTAAACGTTGTAAAAGATATTCTCCCGCAAGAATGGGGGGATAAATAGGCGATTGTTCTTTTTGGCAACTCTCCAAACAAGCAATTTCTGTATGATCATTAGGATGACAGAAAAAAGCGATAGAATATCGGGACTGTTTCAGCCTGTTATCACTGGGAATGATTACCCGATGCTTGGTTGAGCAAAACATATCATTTGTCCACCGTTGCATTAAATCGCCAGTATTGACTACTACAGTATCAGGAATTGCAGGCGCGGCAATCCACTCTCCAGATGTTGTCTGTACTTCCAACCCCCCAACGTCATCTTGGAAAAGTAAAGTAATACTGCCATAATCGGAATGCTTACCAGCTCGTACTTGTCCTGGTTTGGGTAGTGTCTGTAATGGAGGATAGTGAAGCAATCGCAAGGTATGATTTTGTTGATTGTGTCTTATTATAAAAAAATCTTCTGGCAATGACAACGCCAAAGCAAATGCTTGTAGTACCGTGTTAGCAAGTTCTGTACAACTATCATAAAAGGCGAGAATAGAAGCATCCATGTCTACAGCCTCTTGTTTGCCTAAATTCAATGCTTCTTTTAGGTCGCCTGGATCATTGGGGTTAAGACGTTCTCTCTCAAAACCAACATAACCAGTGTTACTAAAGTCATCACTCCAAGCTTGCTTTTGCTTAACTTCTAAAGGTAAATTGAAGAAAGATTTGCTGTGAGTGAACACTTGACTTATTAGGTCTTTTGATATTCCTGAATTCTGTAAATAGATGAAGCCAATTTCATGGCCAGCTTGATAGATTTGTTTGATAACAGTTTGCCGAGTTATTGTGTTGCCATTGGTAAAGGCAGTTAAATCTATTACTGGAATTGTAACCATTTAAGTACCTGTGCAAAATTAATTGATACTAACATCGCCTGAAATGCTTGTAAAACCGTGATTCTAGGTTAAATAAATGTGTAAATAATTTTGCCTGACTACTTATATAATTAGAAATTTTGTGTTTTATTAACAGTAGTATACTCAATACTTAGGTACGGAAGTTTACAATGACTCTTGCTCCTTGGCGAAGTGCGATCGCCCATGCGCTCGATCGCAACCGCAGCCTTGTTTATGCCCGTTACCTCCAACTAGCGACCGTGCAAGCCAACGGTCGCCCCGCTAATCGTACCTTAGTCTTTCGCGGCTTTCTGGAAGATACAAACCAGCTAAAGTTTATCACCGATACTCGTAGCGCTAAAGCCGACCAGATACAGCAACAACCTTGGGCAGAAGTTTGCTGGTACTTCCCCGATACACGAGAACAATTCCGAATCACAGGTTGTTTGACCCTGGTAAGCAGTGATGATTCTCACCAGGATTTACAGCCAGCCCGGATGATTATGTGGCAAGAATTGAGTGATGCAGCGCGTTTACAGTTTCTTTGGCCCCATCCTGGTAAACCCAGATTCGAAACCCCAGAAGCTTTTGCACCACCAGCACCCAACCCCATGCAGCCAGTACCTAATTTTTGCCTACTGCTACTCGAACCAGTACAGGTAGATCACTTAGAATTACGCGGCGAACCACAAAATCGAACCTTTTATCACCGTGATGAAAATCAAGAATGGTTTTGTGAAGAAATTAATCCTTAATTTTGTCAGTTAGGAGTTACGCAAAAGTACACGCACTCTGGGGCAATTCATGTAGCTTTAGCTGACCGCAGGGTATTGCCCCTACCTGAAAATAAGGGTTTCGGCCTAAGCCCTGATTTAAGTAGATGAACAAACGCAATAACATTAGACATCTCTAGAAATTAAATATGCGTTACCCAGAACCCTTGTAGAGACGTAGCACTGCTACGTCAAAACAATTCTTTTTCACCAGATGTCTATTGTGTAATTAATTATGTTCGACTACTTATGATTTTTATTCCTAACCCCTAACTCCAAACTCCAAACTTCTAACTCCTAACTTTATTTAAATCCCAGCACCATCTAGAAACTCCTGTATTGCCTTATCTTTAAGGCTGCATACAGGAGCATTTTGTGAGAAATCAGCTTGGCTAGAAGCTACACAACCCGCCAATACAGGAGTTTTTGCAGAAGAGTTAGTGCGCTGAAGAGTTTGTATTTGTTCTTCCAGCGCCTCAATCCTGTCTACTAAAGCACGAATTACTTCAGCTTCCGAATCTGGTAAGTTATTGTGTTCAAGAGGTGCAACCCGGACTCCAGAACGATATATGATCCGCCCAGGCACGCCTACCACAGTACAATCTGAAGGCACATCTCTTAGAACAACAGACCCAGCGCCAATACGGACATTATTGCCAATTTCAATATTGCCCAGCACCTTCGCTCCAGCTCCGAATACGACATTTTCACCCACAGTCGGATGGCGCTTACCACATTCTTTACCAGTACCTCCAAGGGTGACACCTTGATAAATTAGGGCATAATTTCCCACGATCGCAGTTTCACCAATTACTACACCCATTCCGTGGTCAATAAACACACTTTGCCCAATTGCTGCACCCGGGTGGATTTCAATTCCAGTCAAAAACCGAGCCAAGTGAGAAATCAGGCGGGGAATAAAGGGAAGATCAAGAGTATACAGCCAGTGAGCCAGCCTATGGAATAGCAGGGCTTGCAAACCAGGGTAACAAAATAAAACTTCCAACCAGTTACGGGCAGCTGGGTCACGTTCAAATATGATACGAAAGTCAGCACGCAGTATAGATAGCACGAGATAGCACCCTCGGAAAGCACAACAAGCTACCCTCCCATATTATCCTCTCAGGTGTTACACGTAAAAGGTGGGCATTGGGCATTGGGCATTGGGCATTGGTTGGTTCATCTCCCTACTCCCCACTCCCTACTTCACCTCTGCTCCACCATCAGAGTATAATCGTGCTTGACTCCAGGATTAAATGTACCCACCCAAATCCGATAGGTGCCACTTTTCCAGTTGCGATCGGTAACGCTAGCATCTTTACTTTTGCCAGTGTCATCGCCGCAATGAATCGTCGTTTTATCTGGGCCTTGGATCAGTAAAGTGGTGTCGTTGTTGTTGCTATCGACTTGTATTGTTAGCTGCGAAAAGTCCTTTTCCAAAACCATAATATGATCGGGATTGGGATCGGCAAAACCGATACAGGCTTTTTGATCGCGATCGCGGTTAGTTATGGCAGACAATGAGTAAGAACCACCTGTAAATCCCTGCACTGTTCCTTGTGCTGCATTAAAGTTTGTTGACAGTGTGAAAGTACCAAAATTTGCTTGCTCTGCTATTGCAGGGGTAGCTGTGATCGCAGTAAGTATAGCCAACAGCCAGCCGCTTTTAAACTGAAGTCGGGGGCGACAGTATTTCATAGTAGCCCTCCAACAGGCTTTTAAATTAGTAGTGATATATACATATTCTACTGAAAAAAATCCAGTGAAATTTCAGTTACTTGTGGCACATTAAAATGTGGCACAAGTAATGGCTGGGAAAGCATACAGCTAATTGCTAGGCTGTTAAGTTGGCAAGCGATTAATATCTTTATTGCAGCCAACAACCACCATTACTGAACCTTGCTCTAAATACCTAGTGGGTTCAGGATTAATTTCAAATTTACCATCCTGAATGATCGCTAGTAAATTTAAACCAAAACGGTTACGGATTTGAAGTTCGGCGATGGTTTTGCCGTGAAATTGATCAGGTACAATTATTTCTACAATACTATGATCGGGGTCAAGGTCAAATCGGTCTAGTATTGATTGCTTGGTAAGCGATCGCGCTAGGGCACAACCTGCTTCATATTCTGGATAAACAACGTAGTCTGCCCCAACTTTGTGTAACAGCTTACTGTGAATTTCCGAAGAAGCTTTAGCAACAATATAGGGAACACCCGCCTCCTTCAAATTCAGTGTTGTAATAATACTTTCTTGGACATAATTGCCAATAGCCACAACTACCGTCTCAAACTCAAAAATTCCGGCTTGTTTGAGCGCCCCCGGTTCAGTAGAGTCCATCTGTAAAGCATGAGTAGCTAACTTATCATTTAAAATTTGGTTAACACGTTTTTTATCAATGTCAGTCCCCAGTACTTCGTATCCTAAATTGTAGAGTGTACTACATACTGCTCGTCCAAATCGTCCCAAGCCGATAATTGCAAACTGTTGATTATTTCGCTGCAAACCGCGAAAAAAATTTAAAGACGACAAATTCACACTTTCTACCTTTGGTTTCATCAGGCGATAATTTTTTCTAGCAGTTTTTTCTCTGATATTCAACTACTTAAAAGAATATTTACAGAGAAGATATCATTAGTAAAACGCCAACTCGTTTCAAGTTCATGATTACAAATAAAATTGGCTTGGTAGATTTGGAAATACTACCGATTTACTGATGAGGGGAAATGAGTTTGCTGATCTTTAGTTAACCTACTAGCATATTCTCCTCTGGATACTGGATAACACTAGGGCGAGAATCTCCTAGTAAGGCTGACATGAGAATTAAAACTCCAACTCTTCCAATGTACATTATTGTCACTAAAATCAGTTTAGCCGGTGCTGCGATCGCGGCAGTAATATCTGTTGAAAGTCCAACAGTTGCAAAAGCTGATACAACTTCAAATAAAATTTGCATAAAATTCAAAGATGGCTCAAGAATTGCGATTAAAATCGTTGCGCTTACAACAGTTATCAAAGAACCAACTGTAACACCTACTGCTTTCAAAATAGAAGAAATCGGTACTTGGCGCTGATACACCAAAACTTCTTCTTTACCTTGCAAGATTGCCTTGCTGCAACTGGTTAAAATTGTGAGTGTCGTTGTTTTAATGCCACCACCCATACTGCCAGGACTAGCACCAATAAACATCAATACGATGGCAATAAATAACGCCGCAGTACTCATTTTGCTGATATCAATAGTGTTAAAACCACCACTTCTAGTAGTAACAGATAAAAAAAATGCGCCCATCAGTTTACTTGATAAACTTAGAGAGCCAAGAGTTTCTGGATTTTGGAATTCAGTTAGATAAAAAGCAATAGATCCAGTGATTAAAAGGACTAGTGTTGTGCTGGTTACTACTTTAAAATTAAGAGACAGTGTATTTTTGACTGTTTTTCCTCTCAAACGATTGTCTAGCCAAAGATACATTTCTAAAATAACTTGATATCCTAGTCCACCGAAAATAATTAATCCAGTAATTACAATATTTAGCAATATCGATGATTGATATCTAATTAAACTATCATTAAATAAGTTAAAACTAGCATTAGTCCAAGAATTAATGCTATAAAAAATTGCTAGACCTAAACCACTATATCCACCATAATCAGCGACAAAAATAGGTAATAGTAAAAAAGCTCCGATAGTTTTAAAAATTAGTGTAGTGGTAACAATCGAGCGAACTAATTGTAAACTACTCTGGATTTGAGAGTTATCTAAAGCTTGTTGCAAGATAATTTTATCTTGTAAACCAAACTTGCGTCCTAACAACAGCAAAAGAAAGGTTGTAGCTGTCATATATCCCAGTCCTCCAACTTGGACTAGAACTAGAATCATAAATTGACCCCAAAAGGAAAAATAACTACCAACATCCACCACAGATAGACCTGAGACACAAACTGCTGAAGTTGATGTGAATAGTGCCACAATTGGGTCATTCCATGTGCCACTACTACTAGAAAAAGGCATCATCAGCAAGATAGTTCCAAGAGCGATGAGTGCCAGAAATCCTAAACAAATTGTGCGAGAAACAGTCATAAGTAATTTACTTCATTGTGCTAGATATCTCAGCTAAATAGGATATATAAATTCAAGTAAGGGCATTTGTCTTAAATACTGCTTTTTTCATTAATGCAACACTTTAGCAGCAAATTCAGCAATTTTATGATGTATCCTTTGCTCTGTGGGAGCAGATTTGGGGGGAATATATGCACCACAGCTATTATGGGCTAGTTAGTAGCGAAAAAAAGACCGCCGTCAGCCTGAAATTGATTTAATTGCACAATTAGTCAATTGGGCAGGGGTAAAAGCAGTGGAAAATATTCTATACATCGCTTGTGGTATTGGTGGCAATACTGCTCGGTTAAGAATATTCGTAGGTTGGGTTGAGTGATAGCGAAACCCAACAAACCCCGCAAGAACCTACGCAAACTATGACAGATGAAAAACTATAACCGGATTAAACTTCGAGAAACGCTACGCTCTAGCTATTGGTTTGTACCGACACTGATGACGGGTGCAGCGATCGCACTGGCTTTCTTGATGCTAAATTTAGATTTAGCAGGCAAGTCAGAATTAATGGAAATATTCGGCTTGAAGCCTTTCACTGGTGGACTGGAAAGTGGGCTGACTGTGCTTTCAACCATCGCTGGTTCAATGATTACCGTCGCGGGTACTGTTTTCTCCGTCACGCTCGTTGCCCTGACTCTGGCTTCCCAACAGTTTGGCTCACGAGTACTGCGAAATTTTATGCAAGACATGAAATATCAGTTCGTACTCGGCACGTTCCTGGCGACATTTATTTACTCTTTGCTGGTGTTACGGAGTGTTAATGTTGGTAGAGAGCAACCGTTTGTGCCAAAGATTTCAATCACAGTCGCCATCCTGCTGGCGATCGCTAGTATCATTGTCCTAATCTACTTCATCCACCACGCCTCAACCTCGATTCATGCGTGGCACATCATCAGGGAGATTAGTGATGAACTGGAATCTAATATTGATGGGCTATTATCTGAAAACGTTGGAAATCGTCACCCGGAAGACAAGCGGCAATTTATTGAGGAAATCGCAACGGGTTTCAACCAAAAAGCCTATCCAATCCTAGCAACTAGCAACGGTTATATTAGAGCAATTGATTACAACCGCTTGCTTAACATCGCCAAGTCGAAAAACCTTCTGTTGCATTTAAAGCAGCGTCCAGGCAAGTTTATCGTGCGAGGTAGAGAGTTAGTCAGTGTTTCGCCCCCTGAACGTCTAAATCGAAGGCTGACTCAGCAGATCAATTATGCATTCATTTTGGGTAGAGAACGCACTCCGTTTCAGGATGTGGAGTTTTCTACTAAGCAGCTAGTCGAGATTGCTATTCGTGCGATTTCTCCTGCCGTCAATGACCCGTTCACAGCAATTCGGTGTATTGACCAACTTAGTGTAGCGCTGTGCCGTCTAGCTGCAAAAGATTTTCCGTCACCCTATTGCTACGATGACGATCAGAATCTCCGCCTAATTACTAATCAGGTGACGTTTGCAGGACTAGTTGATGATGCCTTTCACCAGATTCGACAGTACGGGCGACAAGATGTGGCTGTCACAATCCGCTTGTTGGAGGCGATCGCCACTATTGCTAAGTACACTGATAACAAAAAGAACCGTGCGGCGTTGCTGCGTCATGCCAACATGATTAGACGCGGCAGCCAAGACTTATTGGAGGAATTGGATCGAGAGGATGTTGAGGCACGATATCAGGCGGTAATGAGGGCGTTGTCGTCAGAAAATGTAGATTCAATACTCGATGTGTGACTTTGATATATTAAGTATTGTTTTATATTTTTCGATTATTGAAAAATATAAATGTTTCCCTGTTTAATACAACAACCGGGATGATGTTCCCCCCGCTTGCTTCGTTCCAATTTAGTAATTGTTTGGTATATTAAGTAAAATAACGGTTTAAAGCAATTTAAAGCTATGAATAACTATACTATTTCACTTTCTGACAGTTTAAATGATTTTATAAAACAGGCAATAGCAGAAGGTGGCTATGTCGATGAAAATGAATATATAACCGAGCTACTAAGGAATCATCGGCTAAAGCGACTACCCAAAAAATTGTCTGATATAGAAAAATTACAGTTATTTAATAGAAAAGCAGAAAGACTAGAGCAATATCAGCTTTGGAAATATATAGAAAATAATCAATCCACTTATAAAGTATCTGGGGGGACAATATCAAATAATCTCCCTGATGATGAGTTGATAGAAGCTCCTTTAATTACATTAAGATTATTTATGCAAGACAAAGACCATATTTCTATTAAAAATATAAGTAATATTTATGATAGCAACCCACAGATAGCCAAGGAATTAAAAGATGCTTTTGTAGAGTCTAGAAATAACTTTAATGATTTCCTTAAGAAAGAATCATTATTTTCAATAGAATCTATAATTGGGATTAATGAGCGTGAACATCATCATACTACGCATTATACAAATAATGAGATTTTAGAAGCTTTGCTTTATGCTGAAATTGCTCACTTTACTCAAATGGAAGATTATCAAAAATTGTATAGCAATCCTTTTAATAAATCATTTAATTTCATCCAAATTATGGTTATTATTAAAAACTTCAAAAGCTTTATTCTCATAGTGAAAAAAATTAACCAGCAAGCAATTCCTTATATGAAACCTTAGCTCTATTTTATCCATTTTTTCGCAACGTGGCAACGTGATCGACTAAGCTGAAACGTCTGTAGGACGGGAGTTTTACTTTTTTAACTTCATCGATAATCTGTGAAGTGGAAAAAGTATTTCCATAAAGCCAGGGTTTTTACCGATAAAGAAAACCGAGTTCTTTATTTTGGATAAAATCGAGCTTAGGGAATGTTTTAAAAGTCCTATTGTCGGTAGTAAAACGTTCTATATCTCCCTAAATCCCCCTTAAAAAAGGCGACTTTGATCCCCGGCTTGCTTCGTTCCAATCTTTAGCATTAAAACTTGAAGCCGTCACACAGTACTTCTCAATTTTTAATCAGTGATTCTACTACTACGCGAAAATTAAAAATGCATTATGATAAATCTAAATTCTAAATAAACTAAACTGCAAGATTCTATGCTAACTACCGAAAGACTTGAAAAGGCTGGATTCTTATGTGTTATTCTAATTTTCAGTGCTTCATTTGTAAAATTAACTTTTATTGCAAATTTATTAATATTTGTGTTCCTTTTTCTATCTATTTTATGGCATATTCAACGATATCAAGAAGAACAAAAATTAGCTAAATGGAAAATTGAATCCGAAAAGAGAAACCAAGAAAGATTGCTTCAAAAACAACATGAAGAAGAGTAACATAAACTAGAACAAGAGGAACGTAAACTAGAAGAGAAAAAGCAAAAGGAAGAAGAGAAAATAGCTGCTAACAGATTATTTGAAGCTCAATCGGCAGAAGCAAGTGCTAGAAGAATATATCAACAGGAAATTAAGAAACAAAATGCCATTGTAGAACTAGAAGTAAATGCTAAAAATTTACTAATAGTTCGCCCTCTAAAAATGAGTAAATTGGATTTTGCTAAAGTTTCAAAAATAGAATTTGTTAGGTTCTCTGAACGGATTTGTCAAGAAGCAAATGACTATTATATAATACAGTCTGATGACGATGGGATCTGGAAAAATCTTTCTTTTAATGCTTTTATATCTTATGTAAGACATAATTACACTAATTATGAGTTTTTATTGTTAGATATCAGGAATCATACTATAGCATACAGTCTTTTGAAACCTAGAGTGAATAAATTGATTATTAGTATACTTACTTTAATAGACATAAATATGTCAGAGCCAGAATCTTTTTTTATTAGAAAGATGAATAAGGAGTCTATAGATTCCTGGAATTGGGATGTTCAGACAAAGGAAAACCTTAAATCAAGATATGCTAAATTTTAGAAAGTGAATGCTAGATTACAAATACCAATACCAATAGCAAATACTATAAAAAATCTACGTAAATATCTTGAAAAAAAGGCAGAAGGTAAAAGAACTTTTTACCTTCTGCACTTTGACTTTCTATGAAAATCTCACGAATTATGAAGTTTGAAGAAAACGCCGCCTTTAAGCGATCGCGCCTCAGTTCCATAACTACTAACTGTGAGCGATCGCAGGTTGTTAAAAAATGGTTTACCTAAAACTTCCACTAGTTTGAGAATCGGTACTTGACGCTCTAACAAATTCTGGCTCTTTCTCCAGTCAAGATATATATAGCCTTGGTTTGGTCGGGGAATTGCCGCGATACTATCTTTGAAATTGGGATTGTCAATTATGGAATTATCCTTAGTTGTGAGAATTTCATCCATAGTTTCTAAGTCAGACGTGAAAATTTCGTAATTTCCTAAAGTTGTATGTAATCCCTGCACTTTTGTTTCAATGCTGAAAGATGCTCCCTCTTTGACATCACTTTTTTTTGTAGCCGTAGTTAACTCTGTCCAAGCGGAGATTTTTTGCTTGTTTATAGTTAAGGGACTGATGCTGAGTCCTTTGGATGAAGCGATCGCATCCAAACGAGCAACGCCTTCTTCTACTCTCTCAGATTTTTCCACTACAAAAATCCAATGGGGGGTTGTTTGCTCTTTTTCAGGTAACAACGCTATGGCATATTCTCCTTGTACCCAGCTAAAAATATCCTCTGGTAAGTTTATCCCCCAGCGTTTTTGAACATCCGCCAAAGGTTTTGCTAATCGAGAAACTACATCTTCCTCAGAACCATATATAGTTGCTGTCGCTTGTCTCCAGAGTTTGGCTAAATCACTGTTAGCCAAATTACTCAAATTTGAGCCAGAAATTGCCAAACCTGCGGATGCTGGAATATACTGCAATGCTCCCACAGGTTTAGATAGTGGTGCAGATGGAGAGACAATTTCCGATGAAGTTAGAAAGGTGGTTTCTGCTAGCAATCCTTTGGGGTTTAACGCCAAGGAGATGATTTGGCTGTTATAAAGTTCTTCTGGTAGCTCTAACCCTTGCCATTTTGCCACAATGGGAAGATTCAAGAAAGCTACAGCTAAACCCCCTTTGAGAAGTTCTTTGGTAGCTTTTTGGTATTCGGGAGAGCTAGTCAAATTCAGATCGGGCGCTTGGACGTTATTGATCGCATCTCGCAGCACTTTCGGATCATTGGCAAACAACACAAAGCCTTCGCCGACAACAGCACCAGCTAGATAATTTTGGATTTTCTCTTCTGTGATTACTTCCTGATTGTCATAAATCAGCTTTACGCCTTTGTATTGTTCAACAGCTAAGTTGGCTCCACCTAATGCCCGTTTGGAAAACAACAACTCAACAAACTCGCGGCTTTTTTCCGGTTGCTTGGTTGCTAGTGCCAATAGATACCCTGGCTGCTGTCCGTTTTCTCCGTCGCGATCAATATCTAAAGTGGTGATAGCTAATGTAATTTCGTCCCCTAACCAGGGTTGAATGTCTTGTTTGTAATCTATGCCACTCTTGGCGAATAAACTGGTTTTGAGTTTAGATAATTCCTCTTCCCGCTCCAACGCCTGCAAACGGTCAGGATTCGCCAAGAATGATACCATTACAGGGGAAAGTTTGGACACGAAGATGGCTGCACTAGCCCCAGAGGTAGAACCAATGAGTTTAGCCGGACTTTTGCCGAAAAACCAGTAAAAGCCAGCGATCGCAATTAGTAGTAGTGCGATCGCACCAGCGACGATAAAACCAATAAATGAACGTTGCTTATTCACATTAAACCTATTAATAAAGACGGTTTACAGCCATTTAAGCAGAAAGCTTGCCAGAATCAATCAGCACTCTTGAGAATGGATGCTCATGCCAAGGCAGAGATTTTCTGTCACCATAAATAGTATTAGGATTGTTTACAGAAACCTCATGACCGGGAACACTTTTAGTCAACCCATGAACCATATTAGTGTAAAAAAACTGGCACAACGTCTATCTTCTAGTGATGTAAGTATTCAGCTAGTAGATGTGCGTGAACCAGAAGAATTGGCGATCGCTAGCATTGAGGGCTTTGTCAACCTACCTTTAAGTCAATTTGCCGAATGGGGAGATAAAGTACCCACTCTCTTCAATGCCCAAGCTGAAACTTTTGTGCTATGTCACCACGGCATCCGCTCTGCCCAAATGTGTCAGTGGTTAATTGCTCAAGGTTTTACAAATGTGCAAAATATTTCCGGTGGTATTGATGCTTACTCCCTATTAGTTGACCCTTCAATTCCCCAATATTAATAATCGATGACTCAGCTGGGACTTACTCTTCCAGCTGGCTTCTGCTATTGTAAAAATAGGACTGGATCAACTTAGGGTTTTCAGGGGAAACTTTACACCTTTTGCTAGTGAGTATATATTCACAGAGCTTTTCGACCCCAATATATCAGCTATTCCGGGAAAATACGTATTCAATAATACTGTTATAAGTTTAAAATGATGCAAAAATACTGTTGTGAGTAAAGGCAGCTTTTGCAGTAAAAGTCTCACTTGTATTTCAAGCGCACTTTCAAAAAATGCTGAACCTAAACTTTAAAAATACTTATCATTAGAGAACTGGATAATTTGGTAACTTAATTAATTATTAATAATCTTTGTTTGCGATCAAATCTAGAAATTTTTTCAGAGTTTGATTAAAATTTGCCTTCAGTAAAACATGCCATATGGAAGTCCAGTTGACAAATCGACAACAGCATATACTTTGGGCAACGATACGTCACTATATTGCTACAGCAGAGCCGGTTGGTTCAAAAGCTTTGGTTGATGAGTACGACCTCGGAGTAAGTTCAGCTACAATTCGCAATGTGATGGGCGTTTTAGAAAAGTCTGGATTACTCTACCAACCACACGCCTCCGCCGGACGAGTACCATCAGACTCAGGCTATCGCATTTATGTTGACCAGCTAATTACACCTTCTCTGCGTTCGCGCAGCGTGTCGCAGACAGACGCAACGCGTAGCTTGCTTCCACGTCCCTTGCGCGTCCCGCAGGGAAATGGTACGGAAACTTTAGGGCGAGAAGTAGAGGTAGCACTGCAAAAGGGTCTCCAATGGGAAGATTGGAGTTTAGAAACCCTACTGCAAGGAGCTGCACAAATTTTAGCAACCTTGAGTGGTTGCATTAGCTTGATTACCATGCCGCAAACCACTACAGCGCTAGTGCGACATCTGCAATTAGTGCAAATAGAAGCGGGAAGAATCATGCTGATTGTGGTGACAGATGGTTATGAGACACATTCCAAATTGATGGATTTGTCGCCAGTACCAGAGGAAAGACAACGCGATTCAGAGGTAATTGATCGCGAGTTGCAGATTGTTTCTAACTTTTTGAATAGCCACTTACGGGGGCGAAGTCTGTTGGAATTAGCCTATCTCGACTGGAGCGAATTAGATCAGGAATTTCAACGCTATGGGGAATTCTTAAAAAATTCTGTTGCCGAATTGACTCGTCGCACTCTTGCGCCGACTGCAACCCAAATTATGGTTCGGGGTGTGTCAGAAGTTTTGCGCCAGCCAGAATTTTCCCAGTTACAGCAAGTACAAACGATTATCCACCTGCTGGAAGAAGAACAAGACCAACTATGGCGATTAATATTTGAGGAACCAGAGTTTGAGGATGTGGGTAAGCCAAAGGTAACGGTTCGCATTGGCGCGGAAAATCCTCTAGAACCGATACGCACCTGCACCTTGATTTCTTCCAACTATCGCCGAGGTTCAATACCAGTAGGAAGTGTGGGAGTTTTGGGCCCAACACGTCTAGATTATGAAAGTGCGATCGCAGTCGTAGCATCTGCTGCTGATTATCTCTCAGAAGCTTTCAGTTATTTCAATCTTTAAATAGAGATTAATCGGATCAGTATGATATTTAGCAAAAAGTCGCTACGGGTTTAGGCAGTCAATAATACAATAGCAAGCAGATAGCCCAATTTGTAGCGGCAAAATCAATAATTAATACTACTTAAATCTTTTATGGTTAGAAAAATTGCCTTTGGACTATTGTGGCTGGGATTCACTGCCTATGCTTTTTTCCTCGCTCCTCCTGAGCAACCCAGTACATTCGAGTTAATTAAAAACCTTTCTATTGGCCAGTGGCAAGGCATTAACGCGTTAATTATAGCACTATTCAACCTCATGGGCATCTGGCCTCTTATATACAGCGCAGTAGTGTTTATTGATGGCAGAGGACAAAAAATACCTGCTTGGCTATTTGCGATCGCCTCTTTCGCAGTTGGTGCTTTTGCCTTGTTACCCTACTTAGCCCTTAGGGAACCAAATAATCAGTTTGTCGGTAAAAAGAATGCCTTGATCAAGCTACTAGATTCTCGTGTGACTGGGGTTGTCTTGACTGTAGCCACGGTTATTCTAGTTGCCTACGGTTTAACAACAGGAGATTGGGACAGTTTTGTGCAACAGTGGCAAACCAACCGCTTCATTAATGTGATGAGTTTAGATTTCTGCCTACTTTGCCTATTATTTCCGGCATTACTAGGGGATGATATGGCGCGTCGCAGTTGGAATCCGCAGTTGTTCTGGTTAATAGCGTTGATACCGCTATTTGGCCCATTGATTTATTTATCTGTGCGTCCACAATTAGAAGAAGTGGGTGTAGAGTTAATACCCAAGCAGCCAGCAGTCAATTGAACAGGACTTACGCAAAAATTGCCAAAAAGCTTAACAAATTCTGGGGGTTTAAGTTGCTTGAGCTTCTAATAAAGTCGCTTGTCTCCTCTGCCGATAACATGACTCAATTGCTTGTGCTATGCCACTATAGGCACGATTCAAACATTTTGCGGATTATTCTCAGGTTAATGGGTCAAAATTCTTCTGTCAATTTGCTGCAACATTTCAAGGTCTTTTTTGATTTGTTGACAACACTCAGTCCTGAGTGCTGAGTTGAGTCAAGTAGAAAAACTACTCAGCAATTATGTACTTGGTATAAGCCCCGCCTGCAAGTGGTGCCACAAGCTCTACTTGGCTTGTAGCCAAGTAGAGCTTGTGGCGTGGCGGAATCTTCTTGACTCAAGAGGTAGGTTGATACCCCACAAGAAAGCGGGTGGTCTTTTAACTCAGCACTCTAAGCCGAGGAACTCAGCACTCTTCATTCTTTGCGATGTCTACGACGGGCTGCGCCAACGCAATGAGTCAAAATTGGCGTTATAAGTATCATCGCAACAGAAAACTGGGATAGGCGACATTACATGAGTACTACAAAAGTTTTTCGGCGCTGAAACACTTATTTTTTAGTTACTAGGACTTACGCAAAATATCTCTCAAACTCTGATTTCCACCGTTCGCGCAGCATCACCCTGACTACTGGCGCAAACATTGAGTGCGGTAGAGCCTTGGCGCAAAATGGTGCAGTAACGCTGGATACCAACAGTGTCTCCAACGTCTGCGATCCGAAGCCACGGGAAGTCCCAGAACCTGACTCATTACTTGGTGTTCTCGGCTCCGGGCTGGTGGGTCTGTTGTTCGCCTTCAAGAAAAGGCTCCTTTCATGCTATGCCACTATAGGCACGATTTAAACATTTCTTGGCTTCATCATTCTCAAGTTGAGGCGTCAAAATCCTTCTCTGAATTTCGTCTAGCATTTCAAGGTCATTTTTGATGGTAGCAAATATGTTAGGCGGGGTCTATCTTAGGAACGTGGATTAAATAAAATGCAAAACTTCATCCTGTCTCTAGCTTCCCTCTCCTTATAAAGGAGAGGGGGGGATCTATAAATGCGTAAGTCCTATTCCTTACAAAGTGGCGCTCCGACGCCAGTTGTCTCGCCTTGGGAGAAGCCGCGCGAACAAGTCGGCAAACCCGCCCAACGCACTGACTCGACTTTGCGCTAAATCCCCGTTACAAAACTTAATTACGTTAGCGTAGCGCTAGCTAGTCCGCGTACCCCTACAGTGGAAGTAAGCTACGCGCAGCCTCTGGTAGAGAAGAATCCGCAGAGTGTGCTTAAGTCCTATTAAAGAATAAAGAAGAATAAAGTGCATAGTCGTAGCCCGCACTTCTCTACGAGACGCTGCGCGTAGCTTGCTTCCACGTTCGCGGAGCGTCTCGTAGAGAAGTGGTACGGCAAGCTCAGTGACCGTCGTAGACATCGCTGTTGTGGGCAAAGTCCCCTTTTTCAAAGGATTGGGGATTTTCTGTTGGGGGTGCGTAAATCCCAAGAGAAAATTTTTTCTGAAAGTACTTTACAAAACGCAATAAATTATTTAAGATGTGTAACAGGTAGCCAAACCTACCTAATTCATTCACAAATAATCGCATTTATAAAACAATGACAACAACCTTACAACGTCGCGAAAGCGCCAACGTATGGGATCGGTTTTGCGAGTGGATCACCAGCACCAACAACCGGATCTACATCGGTTGGTTCGGCGTAATCATGATCCCCACCCTGCTAGCCGCCACCGCCTGTTTCGT
>NZ_JBALCE010000107.1:0-31218 GCF_036919815.1 Nostoc sp. | reverse complement strand
ATCAGCCATAATACTAAAAATTGTTATTACCAAGGGCTTCTTCATACTTGAGGTACAAATTAGTTACTTCAGTTACAACAGCAGGATCATTTATAGTATTCATTGTTGTTACCAATTTTTAGTATTATGGCTGATTATGCACTCTTTCAAATAGTCAGAGCTATTTTTCTTTTAAGCTCTTTCAGGGCTTTAAACCCATTTTTCTGGTAAAGACCAGTAATTTGCCCACGATTGCGATCGCTCACCAACAACTGAAGCAAAGTACGTCCGGCAATTATCTGCAAAATAAAGCCGAAACCAGCCGCCAATAATGAAAGCAACGAAAGCCAGAACACGCGGGATAGGGCAAAGACAATGTACAAGCGAAAATTTCTGGAACTAAAAGCACGCAGCATGACTTGCGATTTTCTTGATGCTTCCATACATCAACCCTAAATAGTTCCCAGTCGTTAACCGTGAATAAAAAAGTAGGCAGTCATAGTGAAGGCAACAATCATGACAAATTTCCGAATTAAGTGGGGTTCAAGTTTACGAGCATAGTGGGCGCTTAAATAACCACCAAGGGAACCACCCACGGCCATCAAAATCGCTTGATGCCAAGCAATCACACCTGCAAAAATAAAAGGAACGATCGCAATACCATTGATACAGCTCCCTAAAAATGTCTTAAAAGCATTCATTGTGTGAATACTTTTGATACCTAAAAATGTCAGAGTTGCCAGCATTAAAATTCCTAAACCTGCGCCGAAGAAACCGCCGTAGATTGCGATCGCTAGTTGAGCCAGTACCAAATTAAACAAGGGTGCAGATTTCGGTGATTTATCCTGGTTTTGACGCTGCAACCACTTTTTGAAAGGTTCGCCAAAGGTAAATACCAGAGTTGCTAGCAGCAACAGATAGGGAATCAGCTTTTGAAAGACATCTGGGGATGTATATAACAAAGCGATGGAGCCAATCATGCCACCAACTAAACTGACACCACATAGAAGCAAAAAATCTCGCCGCTCGATGCCTAAATCTTGACGATATGCTCCAGCACTTGCTAGAGCCGCCACCCACATCGCAGTATTATTCGTGGCATTAGCTGCGATCGGCGGTACACCTGTAAAAATGAGAGTTGGAAATGTAATAAAGCTTCCACCACCCGCTACAGCATTTAACCCGCCTGCAATGAAAGCGGTACTAAAGAGAAGTAAGCTATGGATAAATGTTAATGATGGCGGCATTATTTTTAATTACGAATTACGAATTAAGTTGTTCCACATTTAACTTGCATATATTGGGCGGGCGAGACGCCCACCCCACAAGAAATGTACAATTTCAGATTATGCAAACTAGAAACTAGATGTGATTTAGCTTATTAATCTGTGAATCTCACTTGGCGAATGGGCAATCAAGTCAGCACCATGAGCTTTCAATTCCTCCTCAGTTCCATAGCCATAGGTAACACCAATTGAAGCAATGTGATGGTGCTTTGCTCCAATCATGTCATGTGAGCGATCGCCTACCATCACCACAGTAGAGGCTAAAAGTTTTTCTGTTAGTAAAATATGTTGGATTAAGTCGCCTTTTATGCTTCGCGTTCCGTCAAGTTCACTACCATAAACACCATCAAAAAGCAACGATAATCCAAAAAATTCAATAATCTGCGTAGCATAAATGTAGGGTTTGGAAGTTGCAACAAAAGTTTTATAACCAGCAAAACGAATCGCTTTTAAGATTTCTGGAATCTGAGGATAAAGGCAGTTTTCAAATAATCCAATAGTGGCAAAGCGACGACGATACAATGAAATAGCTTGTTCAATTACTGTGTCATCCAAGGTATTGAGTAATTGCGAAAAGCTGCCTTTCAATGGTGGGCCAATACACCAATGTAATTCATCAGCATTCGGTGGTCTGTAACCGAGTTCAGATAGCGCATACTGAATGCAGCGAGTGATACCAAGTTTAGGATCTGTCAACGTGCCGTCTAAATCAAAAAGGATAGCGGAGAAAGGCATATCTTACTATTAATTCGTAATTCGTAATTAATAAAGTCAATTTTAATCGGGATTTATAGGTCTGTAGTTCTAGCTTGATTTGGGATAATTGGTATTACATAAAGGGGTTTTCGTTTATATGCAATAGATTTTTACCTCTCTCCAAACCTCTCTCCTAAAAGGAGAGAGGCTTTTAATCTTACTCCCCTTCCCTACAAGGGAAGGGGCTGGGGGTTAGGTCTGTATTCGACTCAAGTGAGAAGCGCTGTAAGCTATTCTAAAATTCCCCATGCCCAATTTAACTTCTAATTTTGAGCGATTTAAAAAAGCCTTCTCCACTAAGTAACGCGATCCCCAATGTGACAACACCAATCCCCACGCTCTGAATTACGTTTAAAGTTTCGCTAATAGTTATCCATGCAACTAGCGCCGTCAATGCTGGACTGCTAGAGCCAATTATGGAGGCGGTAGATGCGCCAACCATCCGAATCCCCACATTGTTTAGAGTGTGTCCGAGAAAGCTGACCAGACCTGAAAATATGCTGCCAATCCATAAGGGTGTCCAGTCAAGTTGGGCGATCGCAGCTGGCCAGAATAGTAAGCTAAAACCGGAGAGCAGTAAAGTGGAGGCAAAACTGATCCAGGTAAAGGGAATTGGATGAAATTTTTCTAAACATTTTTGAGCAATGATGCAATAAAAGGCGTAAACGATGCCAGCGCCAAAACTAGCGAAAATACCGATCGCAATGGTATGACTGCTGTAGGTGGCAGAAGATTGGGGAATGGTGAGAGCGCTTCCTACTAGGATAATACCCATCACCAGCCAACGAAAGCGGGTGGGGCGATCGCCAAAAAACCTCCAAGATAGCAGTGCTGTAAATACGGGATAGGTGAAGAAGAGGGTCAAGGCAATTCCTGTGGGAATCAAGCCAATAGCAATGTAGAGTGAGGCAATATATACAAACATCAGCACTCCACAGCCAAGAGCTTGAATCAGAACATCCCTACGCTTGCGGGTGAACAAGTCTTGAAATTCTGTCCAAGCAGATGGATATAGCTTAAATGATAGAGATGCCATCAGTGGAACCACCAGCAGCATTCGCATGAACATCAGCAAGAAGGAATTCTGCAAATCCGGTTTAACGTATCCACCGAGTAAAAATAAACCGAGTACGAGATGTTCTGAAAACAAAACTCGGACAGTAACGTTGTGAAACGTCAAAACAAACGAGGATAGTAGAACCGTTAAGATGCCCAACACGATAAAAAGTTTCCTTAGAGACGACCTGATTGTATTGCTAAAACCTAACAAACCAGATGAAGTTTGAGGAAATCAAAGCCGTCGCTTCAAAAACACTGCCAGTTATTCAATAGACCTCTTGCAAAAGTCCCAAACACCCCAGCCTTAATCCCCTCCTCGCTTGTGGGGAGGGGAGCGTTTGCGTCAGTAAATCCGGGGTGGGGTTCTTAATTTTTGATTTATGCAAGAAGTCTAATCAAAACTATCCAAAGGAACCGACGCCCACAGGTTCAGGAGCAGCCGCATTTGTGATGAACTGGTTTCCCGGACGGGGTAAACCGAGATTTTCGCGCAGGGTTTGGCCTTCATACTCAGTACGAAATATTCCTCGGCGTTGCAATTCGGGAATTACCAAGTCCACGAATTCATCTAAACCTCCAGGCAACCAGGGCGGCATGATGTTGAATCCATCAGCCCCACCATTGACGAACCAATCTTCTAACTGATCGGCAATGTGTTCTGGTGTTCCGAGAATCGTTCGATGTCCCCGCGCTCCTGCAATCCACAAATACAGTTGTCGGATTGTTAAATTCTCTCTGCGGGCCAGATCGGTGATCAGCTGCAAGCGGCTTTTACCACCGTTGGTATCTGGCAGATCAGGCAGAGGCCCGTCTATGGGATACTTAGATAAATCATGGCCACCCACTAGCCCAGAGAGTAGCCCTAATCCTACCAGGGGATGGATCAACTCCTGAAGTTGCTCATATTTATCCTTAGCTTCCTGCTCAGTCTTACCAATTACCGGGAATACCCCTGGCATAATCTTGAGATGATCAGGGGAACGTCCGTATTTAGCCAATCTCCCCTTGACGCTGGCATAGAACGCTTGAGCTTCTGCAAGTGTCTGCTGTGCAGTGAAGATCACCTCTGCTGTTTGGGCAGCCAAATCCTGGCCAGCCTCAGAAGATCCAGCTTGTACGATTACTGGATACCCCTGCGGTGGACGCGCCACATTCAGCGGCCCCCGCACCGAGAAATATTTACCCTTGTGGTGGGGAATATGCAACTTTTCTGGATCGAAGTAAATACCTGACTCCTTATTGTGGAGGAAAGCATCGTCTTCCCAACTGTCCCAAAGTTTGGTGACAACATCCACAAATTCCTTCGCCCGTTCATAGCGTAGCAAGTGTTCTAGGTGGTTTTCTTGGCTGAAATTCTGCGCTGCGGCTTCAGCAGCAGAGGTTACAAGATTCCATCCGGCCCGACCACCGCTCAGATAATCCAGTGACGCAAACTTGCGAGCGAGATGAAAAGGTTCATCGTAGGTCGTTGATGATGTCGCCACCAAGCCGATATGTTCTGTCACCGCAGATAGAGCCGACAACAAAGTTAAAGGTTCAAAGTGGACACTGAATTGTCCCGAACGGCTAAAAGCCTCAGCCCCTTGCCCTCTATCCCAGACGGCCAAACCATCTGCGAGGAAAAGCATGTCAAATTTACCCCGTTCAGCCGTCTGTGCCAGCTGCTTGTAATGCTGGAAGTTCAGACCTCCATCAGCCTGGGCATTGGGATGCCGCCATGCTGCGACGTGATGACCGGAACCGGGTAAAAATGCTCCGAGTTTAAGTTGTTTTTTCGTACTCATATTTCTATCTGCGAGGGCGTACTCTTGCTTTTTTCCTTCTCTTGTTTGCAACAAGAAAGTGTTAGTTATTAGGACTCTGGTATTGTTGCTTGTATGGAGGATCGTTTAGAGAATTCATCGTACCAATAGGCAAGTTTTGGATATTTCTGTCGCCATTGCAAATCAGGAAGACGGATCTCTAGTCCAAGTGCAGAGGCGAGAGTTATATGAGCAAGTTTAGGAGTTTGGTCGAGTTTATCTGATATCTTCTCGAAGTAGTCCAAAATTCTCAACGCCCGTATTTGTTCTAACTCGCTCACCCCAGAAGACTGCTCACTGATTGGACGCCTTAACTCCCGTACCCAGACACTAATGCCATCTATGAACCCACCAGTCATACCTTCAAGTTGCTGTAAAAAGCCATTAGAAATCTCAGCAACTAGTTTGATTTCAGGATTTAAGTGATTCAGATAAACGCATATTATGCGTGTTTCACTCAAGATAAATCCGTCGTCAGTCGCTAGCGTTGGAACTTTACCTGTAGGGTTGTAATTCAGTAGGTCGCTGTTTGGATCTCGTACAGTGACTTTTTCCATTTCGATGCGATCGCACAGATTCAGTTCTAGTGTTGCTATCCGTGCAATACGTGCATAGGGCGAGTTAGGTGTATAGAAGAGTTTCATAAAAAGCGCGATCATCATTAGATACTGGGTTCAAATGTCTATCGTTTTAACAATTACGAATTAGGATGATTTGCTCTGAAGAAGAGAATCGGTTCTGCCAAATTATTGTTTTTCAATAAAGCATCGGCATACTGCACAGGATTAGATTCCGCAAAGTAGATTCGTTGTGCAGCATGGTATCGCTGACGATATAGACGAACTGCGTTTTCCCAAGACCCAAGCCGTGCTGCATCCCTGTCTACGCCACGCTGCTCGGCCACCTCAAAATCTGTATCTATATAGATACGATAGTCAAAGTAAGAGACAATCTCTGGTCGTAGCAGAAAACTCGCAGCAAAAAGAAAAATATCTCCAGGATTGGCTTTATTAAGTGCCTCTTCCACTGGAGCATCTGTTTCCAACTCGAACCCACGTGCCTGGTAGATTAAATTACCCCCAGGCCCGAGTGGTTCAAGCACAAGCTTTTTGAGGAGCGGATAGTTGTAGGCATCAAAATAGTAGCCTTCAGCCGACTCACGACCTCGGCGATGGCGCAGGTAACGTGGGTTATGGAAATCATCCACTGCAATGTGAAAAGAACTTCTTCCACGTCTGGTTAAAGTCTGCGCTAGCTCCTGGGCCAAAGTGGATTTTCCACTAGCAGTAATGCCTGTCACCGCTACTTGCAGAACACGAGAAGGCAGAGCCTCAGCACGCTCGACTAAAGTATCTGCTATTGTTTCTAAAACAGTAGCACGTGTATTACTCATGCATCGCTCCTCTAAATCTTCTGCCTGTTTGCCGAAATATTACGCAGTCACCGCCTCACGCCGATTGTACTCAGAAGCGTCTCCCTTGATGGCCTCACTTTGTTTACCATCGATACCAACTGGCAGATCGCCGACAATTGTGACTCGTTGAACGTGGCGTGGCTGGTCGCCGTAATCTGCGATCGCATAATGTTGAGTAGCCCGGTTATCCCAAAAGGCTACGTCACCAACTTGCCAACGCCAACGGACTGTGTTCTCAGGACGTGTTACATAAGCTTGTAACAGTCTGAGAATGTCATCTGATTCAGTCGTTGATAAGCCACGGAACTGGCGCACAAATCCGCCGATAAATAGCCCATGTTCGCCGGATTCGGGATGGATGCGTACAACTGGGTGCAGAGTCTCGTATACAGTCGAGGTGAAGACAGCCCGGTAAGCCTTGACATCTTCGGGTAGATCGAATCCAGTTGCGTAGTCGTATTTGTTGCTGTGTACTGCCCAAAGTTGATCTGCAAGATTACGCAGATGGGTAGGTAAATCTTGGTAGGCAGTCACCGAGTTTGCCCAGATTGTATCGCCTCCGGTTGGGGGAATGTCAAGCGCTCGTAAGATAGAGCCGAGAGGAGGACGGTCTATGAATGTCACATCGGTATGCCAGCTATTGGCGCGGGAAGTAGTGCGACCATAATTCAGGTCTAAGACTTCTGGGTTTTCTGGCAGCGATGGTACAGTGGGGTGGGCTGTAGTGACTTCACCAAAACGACGAGCGAAGGCGACTTGTCCATCAGCATCAAGCTGTTGCTGACCACGGAAAAAGATCACTTTATGTTTGACTAGAGTCTTGCGAATATCGCTGATAATGTCATCGCTGAGGTTAGAACTCAGATTAACACCGATGATTTCAGCACCGATACGTCCTGCAACTGGTTTGATGTCAAAGTGTTGAGAACCCATGTTTTTTATCTCCAAGAAGTTTATGTTTTTACAATGTAGTCTGCTAAACAGATTCATCGCGTCTGCTAAACACCAGGGGTAGAGCCGCCATCAACGATAATCTCTGTTCCTGTAATCGATGCAGCAAGATCAGATACCAGAAATAACGCCAGCGCAGCAATTTCTTCTGGCTGGGCGATTCTTTTTAAAGGAATATTTTGAATGTTTTGTGCCTTTACTTGCTCAACGGTGATCCCTTGCGCTTGGGCGTTCTGCTGGGCTAAACGTTCAGCACGCTCAGTAGCTGTAGCACCGGGCGATATGGCATTAATCCGAATCTTGTACTCGGCTAACTCTTTAGAAATGCCCTTTGTAAAGTTCAGCAAAGCCGCATTGCTTGTACCACCAGCTAGGAAGTTAGGACGAGGTGTACGTCCTGCACCGCCGACTATATTGACAATCCGACCATCACCGCGACTTTTTTGATGGGGGACGACGGCTCTAACTAGACGGATATAGCCCAATAATTTTAAGTTCCAAGCATCCAAAAATAAATCATCGGTGGATTCCAGGAAAGACCCAGCACGGGCTGAACCAGCGTTATTAATCAAGATATCAATCTGACCAAACTGGGCTAAGGTGGTTGAAACAACTTTCTCAACATCCTCTGCTTTTGTTAAATCAGCACTGATGGCAATCACTTTCGCCCCTGGCGTGGGTAAGGATTGGATGTCAGCTACTGCATTTTCTAGTCTTTCTTGATTGCGGGCTGCGATCGCAACATTCACACCTTCACTATAAAGTCCTTTGGCGGTGGCTAAACCAATTCCCGCACTTCCTCCGGTAATGATCGCTGTTTTACCTGATAGTTTTAGTTCTAAGCTCATACAAAGCTACCCTCAAAAATGTAATTTACTTGCGAACCAATAATATTGCTGATTGAGAGCCTGTATTGTGGATATCCAAGATGGCTTGATTTTCCCCTGATGTACAACCCAGAAGTATCTTGATTTCTGTATCTCGCTTTTCCAAATCAACACTGAAAATAACGGCAGTTACTGTTTGACTAGACAAGCTACCTATCCAGACATCAATATCATTTCCATCTCCAGAGCGAGTGTTTTCCAAGTATCCATAGTCCAGTGGATAAACGAAGGATGGATAACGTGGATGTGATGTCCCTTTTGGACGATCTATCTTGAGATTACTAGCAGCTACAAGTTGATCTAGTTTGAACCAGAAGTCAGTACTATCTCCCATGCCATCAGCTAATACTCAATTGGAAATGTGTAAAACAGCCTTGCCAGGAAAACGCCTGTCGAGTAGTTGTTGTGCTACATCAGCTATTTGTGTCCAAGAAGCTTCTAAATCAATGTGAGGATGTAAATGACCTGCTTGTACTAAACTCAAAAGCCGTTTTAGACCGACTGCGGCTGATTCAAATCTCAATTCATCGAACAGACGTAAACCATACAGGCTTACGCTACCAGTCCCAAAAAATTGAGCGGCGTTGAATGTTACTTCTGCTCCCCCAGATACTCCATACAGCACAGTTTTTCCATCCTGTGCCAGTAAGCTAAGAGCTACCCCCAAAGTCTTGCCACCTACCGACTCTATAATTAGATCGTAGAGGCCATATTCGCTTGCGGGTGAGAGGTCTTCGCCAATCACCACTGATTCTGCTCCTGCTTCTCTAACCAAAGTTTCATAGCTAGCTTGACGAATATATGCTACGACGTGCGCCCCTGACAGTTGCGCCAATTGGATAGCAAAGTAACCAACACCTCCTGATGCACCTGTAACTAGAACTCGACGACCTAACAGCGAACCACCTTTTAGTACTGCATGATACGCGGTTAAACCCGCTACAGGCAGTGTGGCAGCTTGAGCAAAGGATACCGATGGCGGCACTTCTGCTAAGGCGGTGGTGGGAACAGACACTAGTTCTGCCCAAGCACCGGCGCGGCGCAAGCCAACTACACGCGTCCCTTGGGGAAGCCCTGAACCATCGGCAGCCGGGGTTTCCACTACACCTGCCAAGTCCCAACCAGGCTGCCAACCAGCCTCAGCAGTTGTTGAACGTTTCACCTCTCCCCGATTGAGAGAAATCGCGGCTACCCGCACTAGAGCTTCATCTGGGGTAGGCTTTGGTGCAGTCACTTCACTCAGTGCTAAACGTCCAACCACATTAGGATCAACAATTACAGCACGTATTTTACTCATAGAGAATGCCCTGGCTTAGAGATGAATTTCTAGATTGGTGTTTCACGATATACTGCCTACAATAATAAACTCGATAGATTTAGCTAGTCCTTCTTAACCCCAAATCCCTACAACTAGGTTAATGATATTTAACAATCTACGGTAACTCGATAGGTTTATAGTAATTTTAGGGCGTAGAAAGAAAACTATCACAATACAGACAAAATAATCAAGTACCCCGCAAAAAGATTTGTTTCATCAATGCTTGCATCTATTGCTACGTAGTAAGCTAGTCGCTGTCAACCTCCTGCTCTACGAGAAGCGGCCTTCCAGGCGTCTAGGCAATACTGTTCGGTTAAGGCAAGAGACGCGATAAATCGCCGTCTTTACAATAATCAGTCCTTCGTAGAGACGGCGATTTATCGCGTCTTTGGGATGTATTATTTTCATCAAATAACCTTAACCGAACCGTATTGGCAGTCTAGGCATTTTACTACGTAGTACACCAGTATTCAAAAGTAATAATTTTTATCTTATGAAACTTAAGCGTTATTTATGGATAAGTATTTTAACCATAACTGTATTATTAGGTATCATTCTTCCAGGGAGAACTCAGGAATATACGTCATCCAATACCCTATTTCAAACATCTACAATTAGTGCTTTGTCAATAGGTATTTATGAGGGAAACACTAATTTTAAGGAATTGAAAAAATCCGGTAATTTTGGTTTGGGAACAGTAAATTATCTGGATGGAGAAATGATTGGATTAGATGGCAAATTTTATCAGGTAAAATCTGATGGAGTTGCCTCTGTTATTCCTGATTCGATGACAAGCCCTTTTGCTACAGTCACCTTTTTTAAACCACAAACATTAATTAATCTAGAAGGGCAGATTAATTATAAACAATTGCAGCAATCGTTAGATCAGCGCTTACCGAGTAAAAATTATCCTTATGCTATTCGGATTAAAGGTAATTTTCCTTATCTCAAATTTAGAAGTGTTCCCAAACAAACCCTACCCAATCGTCCTTTAGTAGATGTAGTCAAAGAACAATCAATTTTTGAGTTAAGGAACGTCAATGGTACTTTAGTGGGTTTTCGGACACCCGAATATATGCAAGGAGTAAATGTTAATGGCTATCACTTTCATTTCATAACTGCAAATCGAAAAACTGGAGGACATATTTTAGATGGACAATTCAGAAATGCTAAAGTAGAACTTGATAGTTTATCAAACGTTGAGATAAATTTGCCCAAAACTGCGGAGTTTAGTAAAGCTGATTTGGCAGATAGCAAACCTGCTGAAGTCAACAGAGTTAAACGGTAACTAAATATTTTTGGATTAAAGCTATGTCACCAGAAACTATTGCAAAAGAAAAGGATACCCGTCCTCCTGTGGCGATTGGTCATGTGAGATTATATGTGAGTAATATACCAGAGGCTAGCGATTTTTTTGTCAAGATAGGGCTGCGGCTGATTACCAAATCAGAACAATTAGCTGTTTTAGAATTACGGGGAGGAACGCACTTAGTTTTGAGAAAAAGTTTAGAGGCGATCGCACCTGGAATTAATGCGCCTTTTGATCTAATGGTAGATGATATTTTTGCCACCAGAGATACTTTTAAGAAGTGGGATCTGACTGTTTCTGAGATCGAACCAGGCAGAATCCACAGTTCATTTACTTTGACTGCACCGGACGGCTATCTATTGACGTTAACTTCCTCACATACAGGCGATAGAGAAGTTTAACAATGTTAGTGCAGCGCTAGTTCACAAGATGAAAATGTACTCTCAACGACTGTGTTTAGAACCACTAAAACCGGATCATGCCGAACTGCTTTTTGATGGATTACAGAGTACGAGTATATACGACTTTATCGAAGATATACCACCACAAAGCGTTGAATCGCTTCGCGATTGCTACATAGTGTTGGCACGTCGTCAATCACCAGATGGAACAGAGATATGGTTGAATTGGGCTGTCTGGTCTTTTGTAGAAAAATGCTACGTTGGATATGTTCAAGCAACAATTACTGTAGATAATAGTGCAATCCTGGGATATGTGTTTTTTCCTAATTTATGGGGAAAAGGTTATGCACGCGAAGCGGTTAAGTGTATGATTAATTATTTAGTTGAGACATACCAAAATCTGGATTTTTGCGCTGATGTTAATATCCAAAATCACCGTTCTATTGCTTTATTGCATAATCTGGGATTTGTCCGCGCGATATCTTTTAAAAATATTGAGTCTAACCAAGATGAATTTAACCACGAAGTACAGTACCGAAAAGGCTCATAGATAAGGGACTTCCAAGAAATAAATTATCCAAATAAACGTAGACGCGGAGGGCTTGCCGCAGGCTACCACAGAGACACAGAGAACACAGAGGAATAAGGAGGAGAGAGTTTTTTCGTCAGTTTTTTGAGTATTTTTTTATTTGGAAGTCCCTAATTAAATTCAGATTCACAAGACTCAGATACCCGACTTGTCTAACAAGTCAGGTATCTCGTTGTTCACGAATGATTAAGTAGGGCTATATAAGTTTGAAATACCAATGTATTGATACCTCTATAAAAAGTCATGAATCTCGGACTTTTTTGCATTTTTCAACACCAGGTTTGCACAACATGACCTTTTAATTGTTGTCCTAACCAAGGTGTATTTTGTGAAAGTGTATAAAGACTTTTACGTTCGACTTTCCAGGTTTGCTGGGGATCAAATAAAGTAAGTTCTGCTGGTTGATCAGGTGCGATCGCACTGACTTTTTGCCCCAAACACTCGGCTGGACTGCTACTCAATGCCCGCCATAATTCTAAAGCTGTAAATTCTCCAGTTTCAACGAGATATTGCCACAGTAAAGGTAATGCTAATTCTAAACCAATTGCTCCGGCTGGTGCTTCGGCAAAAGCTTGGACTTTTTCTTCGTAGCTGTAGGGTGCGTGGTCAATAGCGATCGCATCTATCACACCCGCACGCACCCCAGCACGCAACGCTGCCACATCACGAAGATTACCTAAAGGCGGGTCTAAATGCAAGCTGGTGTTATAACTCTTAACTGCTTTTGTATCAAGTAAAAGGTGCATCCAGGTGGTGCTGGCGGTGATGGGTAAACCAGCAGCCTTGGCTGAAGCGATTAATTCCACACTGCGAGATGTAGAGACACGCATGATATGGACTGGTGTGCCTATGGTTGCAACCAATTCAAGCATTGCTGCGATCGCAGTAGTTTCAGCGCTGGCGGGGATTGGGGGTAAACCGAAACGCAGAGCATCGGACCCTTCTCTCATTACACCATTTGCTGTTAGTTGGCGATCGCTAGGCCAAAAAGCTACTGGTTTACCCAACGGCTGAAGATACTCTAACACTCGCCGCACCAGCGCCAAATTTTCTAAAGGTTTACCATCCGTAAAACCAACAACTCCAGCCGACGCTAAATCTGCCAATTCCGTCATTTGCTTCCCAGCAACATCTAAAGTAATAGCACCCCAGATATGAAGCAGGGGGAAAGGAGAAGCAGGGGAAGCCAAATTAATTTTCTCCTTCTCCCTCATTTCCCTTATCTGCCCACGTCTCTTTTGCTGCAACTGTGCCACAAGCGCAGGGTTATCAATAGCTGGGGATGTATCGGGTAAAATGCTAACTCTGCTAAAGCCGCCAGCAGCAGCAGCTTGTAAAAGAGACAAAAGGGTTTCCCGTTCTTCAAAGCCAGGTTCACCAGAGTGGCTGTACAAATCTACTAACCCAATACCGAGGACTAATCCCTGACAATCTCTGATTTTAGTATCGGAACTGATATCACAAATGCGCGAAGCTACTGCTTGGATATAACCATCAGCAATCAGCACATCAAAAAGTCCGTCGATTTCAGAAACTGGGTCAATTACCCGTACTTGTTGCAGCAGTTCAGTCATAAAAGTTTTTAGTTAGGAGTTAAGGGTTTGGAGAGACGCGATTAATCGCGTCTGTACAGGAGTTAGGAGTTATAAGTTAGGAATTATGAGTTATTTGTTCCTTGCTCATCATTTCTAACTTTATTCATCAGTCATAATTTTTCACTCTTAACTTTATTCCTAACTCCTAAGTTTATTCATAACTCCTAACTCCTCACTCCCAACTCCTCACTCAGCACTCAGCACTCAATTACAATGCTCCTGCTGCTGTTTTATCTAGTACCCCTGCACCCAAGTAAGTGGTGATGTTCATCGCTTGCAATACTGGTAAACCATCTATTCCAGAAGGGTAATCGATAACACTGACTGCGCCATTACCCTGGCGAAAATTCCAGAAATTTTCCAGCGATAAACCCAGAATGTGACAAAGCAACGTTTTGTTAGTAGCGTCATGAGCTACTACTAAAACAGTTTTAAATTGATTAGTTGATGCTGATTGCACAATTGATTGCCAAGCTGCAACGCTGCGCTCCCAAACTTGTTGCAAATTCTCCCCTTCAGGCATTTGCACTTGGGCTGGTACTAGCCGCCAACGCTGTAATTCTCCCGGAAACTCTTGCTCTATCTCTGTTTCTAATTTTCCTTCCCAGAGTCCGTGGCTGATTTCCCTTAAACCATCTTGCAATTCTAACTTTACATTAGGATGTTGTTTTAAGATAATCTCTGCTGTTTCTTTAGGGCGCAACATTGAGCTACTTACAGCAAAATCGATCGCTACCTGTTGAAGAAATTCGCCTGCTTTTTGCGACTGTTGTCTACCGTTGTCGTTGAGGGGGACATCAATTTGCCCTTGAAACCTAGTTTGGCGATTCCATTCAGTTTCCCCATGACGCACCAGTAACAACCGTATTCCTTGATCATCAGGTCGCAATGAGGGTAGAATCTCTCCGGTGTGTTGCGTCTGATTTAAGGATTCTAGTTGGACTGATTCGCCCAATCCCCCGGCAAAATTTAGTACGGTGATGCCACAGTTAGATTGCTGTATTGAATGGTAGCGACTTGCAGGGATGGATAGCGCTGTGCTAATCAGGGCGCGATTAATTCCGTTATGTCCCACTATCAGAATAGTTTCGCCTTGATGGTAAGACAAAATTTCTTGCCAAAACTGCCGTGCTTGTTCGTATAAAGCAAGAACGGGAAAATGTTCTCTTGTCCCTTGTGCATCATTAAGCAACATCCGCAGTTCGTGGGGGCGTTCGTGCCAAGTGCGGTAGTCTTCGGCAAATTTCTGCTTAACTTCAGCAGTTAACAGTGCTTCCCATAAAGGCAAGTCAATTTCCAGCAGCAAATCAGAAACTTGGACTACAGCAGACTGTTCAGAATGAGTAGCTAACTCACTATGGATAATATCTGCTGTGTGTTTGGCTCGTTGCAAGGGACTGCTGTAAATCCCATTAAATAAAATATTGCTGAGGGCTTTGCCTACTTTACTAGCATCGTTACGACCTTTTTCGGTTAATGTTGACGCATCAGTGCGCCCTTGAATACGCCGTTCGGTGTTATAACCGCTTTGACCGTGGCGCACAATAATGACACGAGTCATCGCAAAGCCCTCCTCTATCTAGACGATTAATTCTACTGCAAAATGATTGCAGAATTATCGACTCAGGAATGCGGATTTAGTCAGGTGCGAAACTTTATTCTCGTAGGGGAGACAGGATGAGCCGCAAAAACAGCGTTGTGTTGACAATGTTTCTTAACAAAGCTGTTTTGATAATCAGGCATCTACGGTCAGAACTACAGCGTTAATCTTTATACCTGATTATTCTCTCTCTATATCTAACTGCACTTGCAATCCATCATTCTCATTCCCCGACTGAGCCGGTGTTAAGAAAACAGAAGTGTCTGGCAGTGATAATGATTCGTTAAAGCGGATTTTGAGTGGAGTTTTATTGTTTCTTCTATTGTTGTTGGAGATGCTTGCGGGATTAGTTTGCTCAAAAAAGCTTCTAAAGTCATTTTGGGCTGTTCTATGATCAATTCCAACTAGAGAATCACCAGTTAATCTGTATTCTCCTCGATTTAAGCTTGATGCTGGTGACTGTGCGTACACTTGGCTTCCTAAGCTTGCAAAGGCTGCCGTAATTCCCAAGAAAGCAATAATTTTGGTGTTCATTTGTTTTATCCAAATTATCTTTAATATTGCTTGGATTTATTCTCTGGGCAAATTCTTTTAATTAACTCTATCGTTAGGTTCTATAACAATAATTGTATTGCGTATATACTTAGGTTGTCAATGATTCCTGCTCTGTGTTGCCTAAAATAAACAGATAAAATATAAGCCAAGCTATTATAACTAGCGATCGCGGTTAAGTTCGTTGAGATATGCCAGCATTTATTTGAGTTACGTTGTCTAAATTTTCAAGAGAAAAAGTTGAATAGTGCTTCACTACTATCAATCACTGTTGTACGGGACAGCAGAAGCCTCTTGGTGCATTCCACTTATTAAGACTTGTGTACTAAAGATGGCGATCGCCTTGTGCCAGTTGCATAATTCCTGAAAAAGACTGGTCTAGATGTAGCTTTCGCTGACCACAGCGTGGAAGAATAATTCCTAACTCCTGATTTCTGGGGGTACTAAAACAGCTATTGCTTTAAATATAACCCGAAAATGAGCAGGTGTATAAGTAGTGATTTCACCATCTGTATTGATCGGACGCGGCTTGCTAGTATACACCTCTATTTGTTGACCTTGAAGAGAACGTACACTCTGCCAATGTATATGTCGCCCTTGTCGCATCGCCGGAATTAATAGTATAATTTGCCACCAGTGTTTAAGCTCCAAGCTATAAAGGTCTAGCCTTTGATCATCTATTGTGGCATCCTCAGCCACTGCCATACCACCGCCGTAATAGCGGCCGTTACCCACAGCAATTTGCACTGTTTTCACGCGAACTGATTCACCATTAATCACAATCTCCGCAGTAAAAGGTCTAGCTTCCCAAATCACTTGCAAGGCAGTGGCAGCATAAGCAAATAGTCCCCAACGGCGTTTAACTTCTTTGGTAAGTCGTTCGGTAATTTTTACACTTAATCCCAGACTGGCAACATTAAAAAAGTGTTTGCCATTCACGCAACCCAAGTCAATGCGGTGTAAATTTCCATAGGCAATAATTTTGCAAGCTTCGCTGAGGGAATTGGGGATTTCCAAAGTTCTCGCTAAATCGTTGGCAGTTCCCAGAGGCAAGATTCCTAAAGGCAATTGAGTATCAACTAAAGCATCTACTGCGGCATTGAGAGTCCCATCTCCTCCACCAATGATTACCAACTCAACTTGATGTTGATAGCGAAATATAACTTCAGCAAGATGTTTGGGGTCTTCTGTAGACTCCTCAATTAAATCAAAGCCGAGTGTCTTCAGATATTGAATCGCTTTTGACAGACCCTTTTGCCCTTGGCGGGCATGACGATTTACTAACAGCAGTGCGCGGGAACTCATGGGTAGTACCTTTTGTAGTTGATATGTCCAATAATCCGCATCCATGTATTCTGCTTCAAGTTGACTATAAAAAACTGTTTAAGTTGTTATGACAGTTATCAAAAATTCCTTTCCTCAAGGTTAATTTTTAATTTATCTAGTTTATCTCTATTATTCCTCGGTGTGTTGATACTCAGAAAATATAATTATTATTCCCGAAATGGCTAAATTTAGGTATTTTTTTGACAAGAGAGAGATTTTTGCCAATATTATAATACCCATAAAATAATACCAAACAACTGGATATTTTTTTATGGATATAAATACATATTTGTTAATTAAATTTGTATAAGTACTATTAATAGTTACAATTATTTAACTTTTGGCTAACAAGACATTTATATACAGCAATCCTATTTGATTCATGAGAATTGCAACCCGCAGATCGCTGACTCCTTTAAGAACTCGGGGATCTTGTTTCGCACGAATGATTCAGGATTCCTATATCGACTTCTGCTGTGGCAGATTGAAAATTGTCTACGATTCTGAAGGCAGGCAGGTGATAGGATAGGCAGTTATGATACCTGCGCCTGGCTAACCACCAAGTTCGACTTTCAAATAAATCAATTTTATAATGGCAGGAATATTCATTTGGTTTGTATCTCGAATTGAAATATTCTTGCTGTTCATGTTCTTATTTTCCCTTTACCTAAAACTCGTATTGGGAGAGAATTTCTGTCTCACTATTTGCTGCATTTATCCACTCTTGCATTGCTGGAAGCGCCAAAACTGTCTCTACATAATCTCTAGAAATAGGATCTAACAAAACATCATAGGCTAGAAACCGCAGGACAACTGGAGCAAAGAATGCATCAGCAATCGCAAAATTACCAAACAAAAAATTGCCTCCAGCCCCAAATTTTTGGCGTGATTCTTCCCAGATACTGGTGATGCGGTCAATGTCTTGTTGTACGCCAGATGCTAAACCTTTACCAGGATATTTAGTACGGCAGTTCATCGGCATATTCTGACGCAGATTTTGAAAACCTGAGTGCATTTCGGCAGTGATGCAACGGGCTAGTGCCCTTGCAGCCTTATCCTCTGGCCACCATTGCAGAGTCGGAAACGTTTCAGCTAGATATTCACAAATAGCAAGAGAATCCCACACAGTTTGCGTATCATGCAATAACACAGGTACTTTTCCTGATGGAGAGTATTGCCGAATTTTTGAGGAATAATCTAGGTTGTCATAAAGAGGAATCCGAATTTCATTGAATTCCAAACCAAATTGTTTCATCACTAGCCAAGGACGGAGTGACCAAGATGAATAATTCTTATTTCCAATTACTAAAGTGAGTTGCGTCATATTTTTAATACCTGTCAAACTGTTCAATGTACATACACACATCAGCTTGAGAACTTGAAGAAAAAGATTTTCCAGTTGTAGGGTCGTAAGCTTACCAATAGATATTACCGTAGCGGTTAACCTTTTGCCAAACGTGTAATTCATTAGGATCTGCTATAGCAATCCGAATTGAATAGGGAGAAAATTCACCCCCCGGCTAACCCCTTCCCCCCCAAGGGAGGACTACAGGGGGGTTGTAACTATCTCAAATTCTCACGAATGATTTAGGACTGTTATATAGGAGTTTAAAGTAAGTTGGAAAAATCACTGAAAAATTATTAGGTATCGTATTTGTTCCGCCGTTTAACCGGATTCATCCACACTTCTAAGCGACTAAACGCTTGTGAAAAAAGTAACGTCAAACATAAATAAACCACCGCCACAGCCGCGTAAATTTCAAAAGCACGATAGTTATCGGCGACAATTAGCTGTCCTTTGCGAAACAATTCTTCAAAACCAATCACTGCAACTAAGCTTGTATCTTTCAACAAACTGATAAATTCATTACCTAAAGGTGGAATCATCCGTCGGAAAGCTTGGGGAAAAATTACATAACTCATTATTTGCACAGAACTCAAGCCTAATGACTGTGCTGCTTCTGCTTGTCCTGATTCAATCGATTGAATCCCACCACGGACAACTTCGGCAATGTATGCGGCGCTATTCAAACTTAAGGCAATTACCCCAGCAGTTAGGCGATCAAAACTAAATGTCAAACCAAGTTCTTGCAAAATTGCAGGTAATCCAAAGTAAATCATAAAAATTTGCACCAACAAAGGTGTTCCCCGAAAAAAATCCACATACGCTCTCGCCACCCAACGCACAGGTGCAATATGAGAAAGTCGTATAATTCCAATTAGGGAACCCCCAATTAAACCAAACACTACAGAAAGTATCGTCAATTGCAACGTTACTAATGCTCCCTGTAATAAAGTCGGAAAAGCCTGCAAAATCACGCCAATTGAAGTTAATATTTTAGGTGTGCCAGCGTTAGTTTTATTCTCAAATGGTGATTTAACTGGTAATGATGGCGGTTCAGTTTTAAACCATTTCCGATAAATTTGGGAATAAGTGCCATTTTTCAGCACCCGATCCAAACCCTCATTTATTAATGCCAAATTTGGCGAATTTTTAGCTGTAGCAATCCCGTAAAATTCCTCCGTCAGCAATTGCTGTACTATTTTAATTCCCTGAAGATTGCCCGTATTAATGGCATATAAAGTCACTGGTGCATCATTGATTACCGCATCCACATTACCATTGAACAATTCTTGCAGGGCTAGAGGTGCTGAATCAAAACTGCGAATTTGCACTCCAGGAATACTCTTAGCTTTTGCAGCCCCAGTTGTACCAATTTGTACTGCAATTTTTTTATTTTTGAGACTGTCAAAGCCAGTAATATTTTGATTATCTGCACGGATGGCGATCGCTAACCCAGCCTTAAAATAGGGACGGGAAAAATCAATCGTCTTCGCCCTCTCCTCTGTAATCGTGATCGAACTAATCGCCGCATCTACCGTTTTGCCTTTTAAAGCTGGGATAATGCCATCAAAAGGCAGACTTTGAAAATCCACTTTAAAGTTAGCTGAGGAAGCGATTGCATTCATCAAATCAATGGAAAAACCTTGCAACTCACCACCTTGTCTTTGAAACTCAAAAGGTGGAAACGCAGGTTCCGTAGCAATCCGCAGAGTTTTCCCCGCGCTAGGATTCACAGCACAGCCAACCAGTAACAAACAGCTAAAACTTATAACCACACACCAGCGCAGCCAACGCCCAAGATCAAATTTAGCCATATTATTTTCTCTCCCTCTCTGCGCCCTCTGCGCCTCTGCGGTTCGTTCAAGTTATATCTTGCAACTGTCCAATCTCCCGCCAAGAAATAAATTTCTTGGCTAGTCTACTTCAGTAGACTAAAACCCTTACTAAGTCTTCTTTAGAAGACTTTAGCTATTAGCCTCAGAATGAATTCTCAGGCGTTTTTTAGGACTACTGCGCGTCTACATTAAAAACCTTACAATCAACTGTAGAACAGCTTGACATAAGTAATGAACAATATCATCCCCGCGATTATTTTTGACAATATAGAAAAAAACTTTGGTTCCCTAAAAGTCCTCAAAGGAATCACCGGCGAAATCAACCAGGGAGAAGTCGTTGCAGTTATCGGTTCCTCCGGCTGTGGAAAAAGTACACTCCTACGTTGCTTCAACCGCCTAGAAACCATTGACAACGGGCGTTTAATAATCAACGGGATCAACTTATCCCGACCCACTGTCAACTATAACCAACTGCGGCAACTACGAACACAAGTAGGTATGGTTTTTCAACAGTTCAACCTGTTTCCCCATCTCAGCGTCTTAGAAAATATGACACTTGCGCCGCGTAAAGTACTGGGTAAAACACCAAAGGAAAGCACCCAACTAGCGAGATTATATCTCGAAAAAGTCGGCTTATTTGACAAAGCATCTGCTTATCCCGAACAACTTTCTGGCGGACAAAAGCAACGAGTAGCGATCGCCCGTAGCTTATGTATGAATCCCCAAATCATGCTATTTGACGAACCCACCAGCGCCCTAGATCCCGAACTCGTCGGCGAAGTTTTGCAAGTGATGCAGCAATTGGCAGCAGAAGGGATGACAATGGTGGTTGTCACCCATGAAATGCAATTTGCGCGGGAAGTAGCCCATCAGGTGATATTTTTAGATCAAGGTATTGTCACAGAACAAGGTTCAGCCTATGAAGTTTTGACCAATCCCCAAAGCGATCGCCTACGTATTTTCCTCAGTCGCCTTAACGTTAGATAGTTAGGACTTATGAATAGTTAGGAGTTAGGAATTAGGAGTTGTCAATTAAAGGTTTTTTCATAACTCATAACTCATAACTCTTCACTCATAACTCTTCAAAGGTACTCGCGCAAGAAATCAAAGGGATCATCTTCCCAACAAGGTTCAGGTATCAGCCAAAACAAACTCCTGTGGATGTCGGTTTCAATTTCATCACCGTCATCTCTGTCAAATAGTTCTATCAAAGCTGTCCAATCACGTTCTCTCAGAAACGTTAATGATGGGGCATATATCTGGAGATTATTTGAGTAGTTCACGCGCAAAGTTGTGCTTGACAGCCATAAAAAGTTAGTATAGATATTTGTAAATAATTAGACTTTAGCTTTAACAACTATAGTTATTTTAATAACTATCAAAGATTGAGTACTCTCATTAGTGTCTCACAATTTAAATAGGATTGCTATAGTATTTATTACATAATGACAAGCTGAATTTACTCAGACTGGAAAAATCCTTGAGGCTGTGACTCGACTAATTCCACTCCAAAGACTTCTGCAAAAGACTGTGCTACATAAAAGCGCACTTCTTGACAGGTAATGCCTGGAATCCATTCGGCTAAACTGCCTACAGGTTTATCGGAAATACCGCAGGGTACAATGCGCTCAAAGCCTGTCATGTCTGGACAAACATTTAATGCAAAGCCGTGCATAGTAATCCAACGGCTGACTTTAATCCCAATAGCCGCAACTTTTCGCCCTTCTAACCAAACACCAGTAAAAGCCGGAACTCTTTCTCCCTGCAACCCATAAACTGCCAATACGCGAATTATTACTTCTTCGAGTTGCCGTAAGTACCAATGAAGGTCTTTACGATAACTTTGCAGATTTAAAATAGGATATCCTACCAGTTGACCGGGACAATGGTAAGTAACCTCGCCGCCTCGTTCTACTCTATGCACATCATACTCACCTTTGTCAATATCAAATTTGAGAAAATCTGAGTTGCTTCCTTGCCCCAGAGTGTAAACAGGTGGATGTTCTAGCAAAATTAACACATCATCTAGACTGGGGTCATGGATGCGCTCAGTCAGGAGCGATCGCTGCCATCCATGAGCTTCTAAGTAAGGAATTAATCCTTGGTTATACAGCAAACAACGGTTTTTCTGTGGTTTAGTACTATGAATCATGCCAAAAATCAACTGTATTGGGAACGAAATATCTTTCAAGCTACAGGATTGGAGTCAAAAAATGTTAAGTTTTGCAAAGGATTTTAAAGGAAAGTCAAGGGAAGCTGCATTAGAAAACACAAAGTGCTAGGTTGAAAATATAGCCTCAATAGGTTTTAGGAGGAATTTTCTGCAATAAGCATCATGCCAAGACAATAAAGACGAATGTACTGGCTGATGACTCTAATCATATTGTTTGCATTTCAAACACAATCAAACTTCCACAAAGACTTGTATTTTTGAACAACAGCAAGCAAACCTCAATCGAACACAGAAGGAGCAACTATCAACAGTTCTGTAAGCGTTGCTTTAAAAGAGAAGGTAGTCACGGGAGCTACCACTGAGATTTCCTCACCCAAGAGTTTTATCTGGATATCCAATTGGATATCAGCGCAGAGATGACGAGGGAAATTAAGGGTGTACTTAACAAGAACTTAGATGCAGCAGGCTTAGAGACAGCTAGCAGTACATACAATATAGTTCACAATTTGTTTTGGCGGGAGTAATATACCTTACCGCAACTTCTTTTCATACAAAGCAAATTCACAAATTCAAATATTCAGCGGGAGAGTTTACATGAAGCTTGTCATCCACAGCAAAAATATTGAAATCACCGATGCAATTCGTGAGTATGTACATCAAAAAATTGAAAAATCAGTTAGTCACTTTCAGAGCATTACAAATGAAGTGGATGTGCATCTTAGCGTAGCCCGTAATCCCCGAATTAGTACTAGACAAGCGGCTGAAGTAACTATTTATGCTAATGGTAGTGTTATCCGTGCCGAGGAAAGCAGCGAAAGCCTCTATGCCAGCATTGACTTAGTTGCAGATAAAATTGCCCGTCAACTGCGGAAATACAAAGAACGGCGTCAAGACAAGAAAACTCAGTCCCCACCAACAGAAGTAGTTGTTGCAGAGTCGGTAGTCACAGATTTAATCGGCGATCGCACTCCCGAATTGCCCAACGAAGTCGTCCGCACCAAATATTTTTCCATGCCGCCGATGACCCTTGCAGAAGCCTTAGAACAACTGCAACTCGTGGGACACGACTTTTATATGTTCCGCAATTCGGAAACTGGAGAAATTAACGTGCTTTACGAACGCAACCACGGCGGTTATGGTCTGATCCATCCCCGCAATGGTAACGCTCATACCAACGGTAAAAATGGCAAATCAGCTCACGCTAATATTGTCATGCCGGAAAAGTCGCACTCGAATAAATAGGGAGTAGGGAGATAGGGGAGATGAGGGAGATGTAGCTTTAGCTTCCCGCAGGGTGGGAGAAATAACTCCTAACTCCTCATTCCCACTCCCCCACTCCCCATTCCCTTATTTCGCAAGTTGTTGCAAAGTTTTCAGCGCTTCCTCAACATGACCTTTAAAGTTAAACATTGAATCAAACACGTATTGCACAACTCCCTGTTGGTCAATGACGTAAGTAACGCGACCAGGGAATAAGCCAAAAGCTGCTGTTGCGCCATATAGCTTCCGTACTTGGTCGCCTTTGTCAGTTAACAGAGTAAAAGGTAGATTGTACTTTGCAGCAAATCGCTGATGAGATTCACTGGAGTCAGCACTTACGCCGACAACTTCAGCGCCAGCAGTTTTAAAAACTTCATATTGATCGCGAAAGGCGCAAGATTCAGCCGTACATCCGGGTGTGTCGTCCTTGGGATAAAAATATAGGACAACAGCTTTTTTGCCGCGAAAATCTTGGAGGCTAACTGTTGAGCCGTTTTGGGCGGGTAGACTTAAATTAGGAGCGGTATCTCCAACTTTGATTGACATGGCGAGTGGTGGTAATGACTGAACAAAATTTTACCTTGTATCGAAGTCTATAAATTTTCCTTGATTACCTGCATCAAGCGGAGTAACTTAGATACTCATCTAACATAAAATTCCGTTTATGCGCCTGACTTCACTAGATGTTTTTCGCGGCATTACGATCGCTGGAATGATTCTCGTCAATATGGCGGGTGTCGCAGATGATGTATATCCTCCCTTAGCCCACGCCGATTGGCACGGCTGCACACCAACTGACTTGGTGTTTCCCTTCTTTCTCTTCATTGTCGGTGTAGCAATGACTTTCTCGCTGTCAAAGTACACCGAAGGTAATAAACCAACCTCAGCTATTTACTCGCGTATCTTACGCCGCGCCGCCATTCTCTTTGCCTTAGGATTGCTACTAAATGGCTTTTGGAATCAGGGTGTTTGGACTTTTGATTTGAGTAGTATCCGCATTATGGGAGTGTTGCAACGCATCAGCATTACCTATCTGCTGACTTCCCTAGCTGTTCTCAATCTGCCACGTAAAGGTCAATGGATACTGGCAGCAGTGCTACTCATCGGCTACTGGCTAACGATGATGTATCTACCAGTGCCGGATTATGGTGCCGGAGTTTTGACGCGGGAAGGTAACTTTGGCGCTTATATTGACCGCCTGATTATTCCCAAAGCACATTTATACAAAGGTGATGGTTTCAACTTTATGGGAGATCCAGAGGGACTTTTCGGTACTATTCCGGCGATCGTAAGTGTTCTCGCTGGCTACTTCACTGGAGAATGGATACGCAGCCAACCTGTAGAGTCACGCACAAGTATCGGGTTAGGATTATTTGGAGTTGGTTGTTTAATTATCGGTTGGGCGTGGGGGTGGACATTCCCCATCAACAAAAAGCTGTGGACAAGTTCCTATGTAGTCTTCACTAGCGGTTGGGCGTTACTTTTGCTAGCAGCTTGTTATGAACTGATCGAAGTCCGGCTGAATCGTCGCTGGAGTAAACCTTTTGAAATTATGGGCTTAAATGCGATCGCTCTTTTCGTTCCATCCGTTTTGTTGATTAAAATCTTAGTGAAAACCACTATCGGCACAGGCAAAGATGCTCCTAGTACCTACAATTGGATTTACCAGAATTATTTCGTATCTTGGGCGGGAGTGCTGAATGGTTCCCTGTTGTTTGCCATAGTCACCGTGTTATTGTGGTGGGCTGTTGGTGTTCTGATGTATCGACAACGTTGGTTTCTCAAAGTCTAATACGAGAATATGTCATTGCGAGTCAAACGACGCGATCGCAAGGTTTTTTTGGGCTTGTTTCCCTACCCTGCGCGATCGCAATGACAGTTATTTGAGCGAACATGATATAAACTCTGCGTTTTTCTGTCAAATGCAAATATGCAGAGTTTTTATTTGTGTAATCTTTTTTCTCCTTTACGTTTGAGTGTTCGCTAGGTTACAACAGATATAAAGAAGCAATCTGGTTTATTTAACGCTTAACTCTTTGTCAAAATCAATTTTTTTAACGAACCGCAAAGGACGCAAAGGACGCAAAGGAAGAGAAGGAAGAAATGTTTAACTGAACTGTATTGATATAAAGAAGCGTCTACAAACTTCTCTGTGTGTAGAAAATTCTTATTTATTCTAATTCACTAAATTAATCCATATAAATAATTGTGAGGTAATGAATGCGTCGCATTAGATTTTGGTTATTTTTGCCACTTCTCCTGATATTTGGCTGCTCAAATCACCTGTTTCAATCTAGCCCAGCAGTAGTTCAACCAGCCAGTCCGATTTTATTAGCAAAGGCGAGTTACCTTTCATCGCTGGAACAACAGGTAATAATTGAAACAAATAAAGTACGAACAAATCCCAAGGCATACCTCCCGATTCTAAAAAATTATAGAAAGCGCTTTGAGGGGAACCGAGTCAAAATTTCTAATAATACGTATTTGCGAACTCAAGAAGGAATTAAAGCAGTCGATGAAGCGATCGCATTTCTGAAATCAGCACATCCTGTGGGAGGGTTGAGTGCATCTAAGGGTATGTCTTTAGGTGCAAAAGACCACGTTAAAGACCAAGGGACAAAAGGTGCTACAGGTCATGATGGTAGCGATGGTAGCAACCCCTTTACTCGCATCAACCGTTATGGTAAATGGCAAACAACCGCAGGAGAAAATATCAGTTATGGGCCAAACACTGCCCAAGATATCATCATGCAGTTAATTATAGATGATGGTGTGCGCGATCGCGGTCATAGAAAAAACATTTTTAATGGTGCTTTTAAGGTGTCTGGTGTTGCTTATGGAACTCACAAATCATATAGAACAATTTGTGTAATTGATTACGCTGGAGGGTATAGGGAAAAATAATTTTAGATCGGGAATATAGAGGAATATACCTAAGGATTTCTAAGATACTGTTGGTAAATTAATGATACTATGAGTTTAGGGTGGCTAAAAATTGCTATTTATCGCAATTCATCGACTTTCTAGAAGTTTAAAATATCTAATGATTCTTCTATTTCTAAATCTAATATTCTTTCTCGTGTATCTTTGAGTGCTTCTAGCTTGCCTTCTTGACGATAGATGTCTGCCGCTTTGTGAAAATCTTCAATTGCTCCTTGTTTATCTGCTATTTCTAAACGGATATTGCCACGATTGTAATAAGCATCTGCATAATTTGAATTAATCTGTATTGCTTGAGTATAATCTTCAATTGCTCTTTCAAAATCTCCTAAATCTGAACGAGCATTACCACGGTTGTAATAAGCATCGACATAATTAGGATTAATCTGTATTGCTTGAGTATAATCTTCAATTGCTCCTTCCAAATCTCCTAAATCTGAACGAGCATTACCACGTTTTTTATAAGCTATGGCATCTTGAGGATTAATCTTGATTGCTTGAGGAAATCCAGATTGAGAGCCTAATAAATAACGAGCAATCCCACGGTTTTTATAAGCATCAGCATAATGGGGGTTAATTTTAATAGCCTGGGTATAATCTTCGATCGCACCCTGATTATCTCCTAGATGAGAACGAGCCTCAGCCCGATTTTTATAAGCTACGGCAACATGAGGATTAATTCTGATCGCCTGACTATAATCATTAATTGCTTCTTCTAATCGCCCCAGTTGACACAGAGCTAAACCTCGTTTATTGTAAGATTTAGCATCATGAAGATTCATCTGGATTGCCTGAGAATAATCTGCGATCGCAGCTTCATAATCTCCTATTTGATAGTGAGCTAAACCTCGTTTATAATATAAATCAGCATCGCCATTATTAAGTTCTAAAGCTTGATTATAATTGGTAATTGCATTCGTATATTCTCCTTTATCAAAACATTCATCACCCATTTTTACATAAAGTAGATTTAAATCTTCATCACGATATTCAGGTTGAAAAGAAGATTTTATCAACTTATTATTAGTTGGCTTAGATGGAATTTCCTGCTTTGGGAGATATTTGTAAATTGATGATTGTTGCCTAGAAGAATTATTTAGAGAAGATTGTAACTGTTCTAGATAGCACCATAAACCACCACCATACAGTAATTGTTCTATCCCAAATGAAATTTTCCCAGTCTTCAACTTAATCATCCGGGTTGGCAGAAAGCCAGCCAAGAAAAGGTGATACTCAGATTGTGCTTCACTCACATCTTCTTGAATCAAAATGCAAACTACAACTGCATTTTTTTCAACCTCTTCAGAACTAATTGACCATCTAACTCTATCAATACTACCGTGACGAGATTTAACCTCAATACCAATAGATGGGTCAGAAGTCAAGGTAAAATCTATATTGCCATCGCCGCCGAATCGCTTTTCATAATCGACTTCTGTAATAAAATCAGCTAAACGTTCTTTGACAACTTCCTCACCCAACTTCCCTTTGAGATAACTGATAAAAACGTCACGCACTGGCGAAACACGCTTATATTTCTCAGCCATCAGCCAGCAAAATTCCCGTAGTGCCTTTAACCTCTCTCCAGAGATTATAGTTAATTCACTATATTGACCTTCTGTTTCACAATGAAGCAGACAACCAGATGTTAACCTTTTAATAAAATCAGACTGTAGCGATCGCAGTAGTGTAATCCAGTCCATTTATATTTCTGCGAATCTTTTGATGAGATCATTCTATTAAAATATCCATTCGGCGTAAACCTTTTAATTAGCTTGGGTGATATTCCCAAAAATTGCTTACTATTTTGTAATAATTATTAATTTAATTTAATATATCACAATTGGCAAAGAATGAGATTGGATTAAAGGGAGTGTATTAAAACATAGCGCCCTATCTCAGACATGGCTGCTTTTTAGAGTCGATAAATCGAAATAGGTTGATGATATCTTGGCGTTGATAGGCTTTTTCGTAGAGTCGTTTTTCCAAGGGCTGTCATATTCATCGTTAGACATTGGCAAGATTTACATGAGTTTTGAAGGTGCGGCCATGTCTGATTATGCCAGAGTTTTGAGGAGTTTGGAGAGTGCGATCACTCTTAATAATACATGAAATATTAATTAGCTAACCACCAAGAGTGCAAATGACCCAAAATCACAACCCCAAGCCTCTCACCAACTCCAGTTCCCCCTCCTCGCTTGCTCTTAGGGGGTTAGGGGGTGGGGTTCCAGGATACCCTTGGCAAACCCCACACGAACTTTGGAAAAAACTTAAGCCATTAGTGCGACAGATGCGGTGTGAACCAACTCCAGCAGAAAAGCTACTTTGGCAGAAGTTGAGACACAAGCAAATTTTGGGTTTCAAGTTCCGCCCTCAGCAAACAATTGACCGTTTTATCGTCGATTTTTACTGTAATGAAGCGCGGTTAGTAGTGGAAGTGGATGGCGAAATTCACGACTACACCCAACAGGAAGATGCGATACGTCAAGAATTTTTGGAGAGTTTGGGGTTGCAGATTGTGCGATTTAGAAATGAGGATGTTCTGGAGAGGATAGAGGAGGTGTTGCAGGATATTGCTACTTGGTTGCAGAGATGAACCCCACCCCCAACCCCCTCCCCGCAAGCGAGGAGGGGGCTAATTATGTGGTTTTTGGTGGTGTATGCGATCGCTTTGCGTCATAATTTGACGATTATTTCACAGGATAGTGATTTTGAGCGCATGAGACAAGTGAGGGAGTTGTCTTGGCAATTCTTGGCTGTAAGTTGAATTTGATGGCGCTTAATATCTGTACATTTTACTGCCAAGGCACATCCCATAGTTTAATTGTTTTGTCATAACCACCACTAACAACATTTTTACCATCGGGACTAAAAGCTACTGATTCTACATAAGATTCATGCCCAAAAAGAGTGATAATTGGTAGTCCAGTTTGCACATTCCATAGTTTAATGGTTTTGTCATCACTGCCACTCACAATGCTTAGACCATCAGGGCTAAAAGCCAAGGATGTTACTGCATTAGAGTGACCTTTAAAAGTTCGTATCTGCCTATTATTTTGCCAATCCCAAAGTATGATGTTATTGTCTTGACTACCACTAGCCAAAGTCTGACCATTTGGGCTAAAAGCAATAGCACGAACACACTGTTGATGTCCTTCTAGGGTATTAATTTCTTTACCAGTTTGCACATCCCATAGTTTGATAGTTTTGTCGCAGCTTCCACTGGCGATAATGTTATTATTTGGACTAAAACTCAAAGACTTAATATAGTCTGAGTGTCCAAAGAAGCTGTGAATTTCTTCTCCAGTTCCTACATTCCAAAATTTAATGGTTTTGTCATCACTTCCACTAGCTATGGTCTGTCCGTCTGGACTAAAAGCAAGGGAGCGAATCCTATCAGAATGTGCTGATATAGTAAGGATTTTTTCTCCTGTGCTGACATTCCAAAGTTCAATAGTTTTTTCAGTACCGGAACTAGCAATAGTTTGACCATCAGGGCTAAAACTCACAGCAAAAACAAAAACTGAATTTACAGAAAGTGTCTTAATTTGTTGTCCTGTCTTTAAGTTCCATAGTTTGATAGTTGAGTCATCACTCCCACTGGCTAAAGTTGTTCCATCAGGGCTGATAGCTACTGACCGAACCGCAGCATAAATTCCTGAATGTCCTGTAAGATTATATATTAATAACGCTTTACTATAATCTGCACTGATGTAATCTTTATTTGCTGCTTCGTATTCTCCAAGTTTTTCGTAAGCGATCGCACGTTTATAATATGCTTCATAATACTTAGAATCCAGCTTAATAGCATTATTGAAATCCTTGATTGCTTTTTCTGGTTCCCCTAAATTTAAATTAATAAGTCCGCGTTTATAGTAGGCATCTGGATAATATGTACTAGCATCGTCTGCCTGATTCTCAATAGCGTGAGTAAAGTCTTCAATGGCTTTTTCATATTCGCCCAATTCAGCCCAAACAGAACCACGTTTCAGAAAAGCAGCAGGATAATAGTCAGCAGTTAACTTTAATGCTTCTGTTAAATCCTTAATCGCTTGTTGGTAATCTTTTTGTTCAATATAGATAATAGCTCTGCCTAAATAAGCATCATAAAAGTCAGGATTTAGTTTAACTGCTAGATTAAAATCATCAAGTGCTAACTGATAATTGCCAAGTTTGATGTAAACAGTACCTCGTCCTAGTAATGGTTCAACATATATATCTTTGTCTTCAGCAAATTTGGGACTAACATTCATTGCTTTAGTATAATCTGCAATAGCTCTTTCCTGATCTCCTAACTCTGAATACGCACGACCTCGGCTTACATGAGCTTCTGCAAATTTGCCATCTTTACTTAAAGCATCGCTATAATGCTTAACAGCACCCTTATAATCTGCTTTTTGTTGAGCCTTTTCGACTCCTAATTTATAAGATTCTAGAGCAGGAAATACAAAAGAATCTTTTTTATCACCTATATTAATCTTAATTAAGTTAAGCTCTTGAGCTTCAAAAAAGAAATCTACTCTGCCAATTAAAGATAGAGTAGGAGCAATAGTTGGTGCGAAAGTTGGCGCGAAAGTAGGAGCTAAAGTTGCCCTTAAAATAGAAATATCTGGAATAAAAGAACTCCCTGTGGTAATAAAATTACTAGCTTTTTCCAAAACTGCGAGTGTCTTTTCTACCTGCAAGGACGATAGATATTTATTTATGGGAACAGCCTCAGCCACTCCGTACCTTGTGATCAGTATATTAGGGTGTGTCATCAAATAGGCATCAATCTATTTTAGAATTAGTGGCTGATGGAAAATTCAGAAGAGTGAGGAGTGTTATCATGACACGTCGTT